>DASXHD010000137.1:0-15026 GCA_036488725.1 Polyangiaceae bacterium
TCCTCCGCCTGGCCTCGGTCAGAGCGGATCGAATCCCGGTGTGCCAGCACAAACACAAACTGGTGCGGGCTCGAAACCGGGAGCGTCGAATCCTGGGCTCTCGAAGCCTGGGACGAATCCTGGTGTCGCGAGGCCTGGTACGAATCCTGGCCACTCGAAGCCGGGCATCCCGCACGCGGGCGCGAGCGGACAAGTGCCGACGAACGAAGACGGTCTTCCGCGACGCTTCGGAAAATACACGCTGCTCCGCGTGCTCGCGAAGGGCGGCATGGCGGAGTTGTTTCTCGCCATCCAGAAGAGCGTCGCCGGCTTCGAGAAGCTGATCGTCATCAAGCGCATCTTGCCCTCGATGAACCAAGACAAAGCGTTCATCGAGATGCTGCTCCACGAAGCGCGCATCGCCGCGACTTTGTCGCACCCGAACATCGTCCAGATCTTCGACGTCGGACAAGCCGAGGGGCTCTACTTCATCGCGATGGAGCACGTCCACGGCGAGGACATTCGCTCCATCGTCCGCGGCATGAAGGTGAAGAACGTGCCCGAGTTCCCGCTCGAGCACGCGCTCGCGATCGCGATCGGCATGTGCGCGGGGCTCGCGTACGCGCACGACAAACGCGATCTCGACGGCACGCAGCTCGGCATCGTGCACCGCGACATCTCTCCGCAGAACGTCGTCGTCACGTTCTCGGGCGACGTGAAGATCGTCGACTTCGGCATCGCCAAGAGCGACAGCAAGGCGAACACCGAGACCAAGAGCGGCAAGCTGAAAGGCAAAGTGCCGTACATGTCGCCGGAGCAGGCGCGCGGCGAAGTGATCGATGCGCGCAGCGACATCTTCGCGACCGGCGTCATGCTGTTCGAGCTCACGACCGGAAAGCGTTTGTTCAAGGGCTCGAGCGAGTTCGAGACGCTGAAGTTGATTTGCGAGCGCGAGTATCCGAGGCCGTCGCAAGTGCGACCGGGCTACCCCGCGGAGCTCGAGCGCATCGTGATGAAGGCGCTCGCGAAGGACACGGCCGAGCGCTACCAGAGCGCGCGCGACATGCAGTCGGATCTCGAGGCGTTCATCCGCAACAACCGCATCGCCGTTTCGAACATCGCGCTCAGTCAGTTCATGCAGGGCCTGTTCGAGGACAAGCTCCAGACGCAGAAAGAAGCGCTGATTCAGGGCAAGGCGCTCGCGGACATCATCGCGCAGCAGGACCCGCAGCCGTCCGACCTCGACATGTCCCAGGCGCTTCTCTCGGCGCCCGCCGCAGCGCACACGCTCACCGACTTGCCGGTGCGACGCGGGAGCATGGTGCTCGGCGCGGTCATCGCGGCGGTGCTGGTCGCCGGCGGCATTGGCGGCACGGTGTACGTGATGAAGCAGCGGCAGCAGAAGATGCAAACGCAGCAAGCTGCCGCGACGCAGGCGTCGGTCGCGAAAGGCTCGGTCAGCGTCACGAGCGATCCGCCGGGCGCGTCGATTTGGATCGACGGGCTCATGCGCGAAGAGGTCACGCCGGCGACGATCAATCAGCTCCCGACGGGCGGGCATCCGCTCGAGATCAAGCTGTCGAAGGACGGCTACGAGTCGTTCAAGCAGTCGGTGACGCTGAGCGACACGGCGCCTTCGAGCACGCTCGACGCGAAGCTCTCGCGTGGCTCGGTCGTGATCGACGTGAACGTCGCGCCGGAAGCGGCGAAGGCGACGTTCGCGCTAGACGGAAAGAAGTACGCGACGAGCACGATCGACGGCATCGCGTCGGGGGACGAGCACAAGCTCGTCGTGACCGCGCCAGGTTACGTCGACTACTCGACGAAGTTCATCGGGCAGCCGCAGGAGAAGAAACACTTCGACGTGACCTTGCAAAAGGTCGTCCTCTCGGGCGGCACGACGCACGTCGAGAGCGCGCCGCGCGGCACGGGCAAGATCAACGTCGGCGCGTCCGGCGGCTGGTGCAACGTGTCGATCGACGGCAGCTCCAAGGGCCCGACGCCGCTCGCCGGCGTGGAGCTTTCGTCCGGCCCGCATCGCGTGACGTGTACGACCGCCGAGGGCAAATCGCACTCGGCGACGGTGGTCGTGCCGATCGACGGGACGGCGCGATACAAGTTCAGTTTGTGAGATACTGACTCGTAGTGCACGCGGGGCAGGTCATCGGCGGGCGCTTCGAGGTCGAAGCGCTTGCGGGTTCGGGCGGGATGGCCGACGTGTATCGCGCGCTCGATCGAACGACCGAGACGCGCGTCGCGGTGAAGATTCTTCGCGCGACAGGGCCCGAGGATCTCGCGCGGCTCGCGCGTGAAGCGCAGGCCCTCGCGAGGCTCACGCATCCGGGGATCGTGCGGTACGTCGCGCATGGGACGTCCGACGCGAGCGAGCCGTTCGTCGCGATGGAGTGGGTCGAGGGCGAGACGCTCTCGCGGCGGCTTCACGCGGGGCCGCTTCCGCTCACGGCGGCGATCAAGCTCGGGCGCGCGCTCGCCGCGGCGCTCGGACATGCGCACGAGCACGGCGTCGTTCATCGCGACGTGAAGCCGGGGAACGTAGTGCTTCGCGGCGGCGACGTGGAAGATCCGATCTTGCTCGATTTCGGCGTCGCGCGGACCGGGCTCGCCGTCGGGCTCACGCAGCTCGGCACGGTGATCGGAACGCCGCGGTACATGGCGCCCGAACAAGCGCGCGGCGCGCAAGGCATCGACGCGCGGGCCGACGTGTTCGCGCTCGGCGCGCTCGTGTTCAAGTGCATCACCGGGCGCGCGCCGTTCGACGGCGAGGACGCGATCGCTGTGCTCGCGCATCTCTTGTTCGACGACGCGCCGGACGTGTGCGAGCTCGTTCCCGGCGTGCCGCGATCGGTCGGCGATTTGCTCTCGCGGATGCTCGCGAAGGAGCCGACGTTGCGATTCGCCGACGGCGGCGCGGTGATGCGCGCGATCGACGCGCTCGACGCGAGCGAGATTCCGGTCATCGTCGCGGCGCCCGCGCCGAGCGGGCTCACGCTTCGCGAGCGGCGGCTCCTTTCGCTGATGGTGCTCACCGGAAAAGTGGACGCCGACGTCGCGCGCGCGGTCGCCAACGATTTCGGCGGGCGCGCCGAGCGGCTCGCGAACGGGTCGGTCGTCGTCGTCGTCAGCGGGCGCGAGAACGCGACCGAGCTCGCGCGCGTCTCGGCGCGATGTGCGCTCGAGCTTCGTCACGCGCTGCCCGACGCGCCCATCGTGCTCGCGACCGGACGAGGCGACGACGTCGACGACGAGTGCACCGAGACCATGGCGAGCGACGATTCTGGAAAGTCCCCGACGGGGGAGAGCACCGGGACGTCGCGTTACTCGGGCGTGTTCGAGCGCGCCGCCGGATTGCTCCGGCACGAGCACGCGCCAGGTCACGGGCCGCTGCCGATCGTCATCGACGACACGACGGCGGGCTTGCTCGGCGCCGACTTCGACATCGCGCGCGGGAAAGGGCCGAGCCCGCACGCGCTGCGCGGTCGCGCGTCACGTGCACAATACACACTTTTGGGAAAGCCCACGCCGTTCGTCGGACGCGCGCGCGAGCTCTCGTCGCTCCTCGCGACTTGGGCCGACGTGTGCGAGCAAGGCGTCGCGCGCGCGATCCTCGTCGTCGGCGAAGCGGGCGTCGGCAAGTCGCGCCTCTTGTACGAGATGATGGCGGGCCTCAAAGCGCACGAGCAGCCCGCGCTCACGCTCCGCGCGAAGGCGGAGGCCGAAGCGGCGGGCTCGCCGTTCGCGGCGCTCGGGGTCGCGGTGAGGCGCGAGGTCGGCATCGACGACGACGAGGATTCGGCTGACCGCTGGAACAAGCTCGCCGCGCGCGTCGCGAGCGTCGTGCCCGAAGGCGAGACGCACGTCGCCGAGTTCGTCGCCGAGGTCGCCGGCGTTCGCCAGCCCGAAGCGGGCGAGCAGGTCGCGGCCGCGCGGCGCGATCCGCGGCTCATGGGCGATCGGATCCGGCGCGCGTGGCAGACGTGGATTCGCGGCGAGGCGGCGCGCGGGCCGGTGCTGCTCGTGCTCGAGGACTTCCAGTGGGGGGACCTGCCGACGGTGAAGCTCGTCGAGGACATGCTGCGCGATCTCGCCGAGGAGCCGATTTTCATGCTGGCGCTCGCGCGGCCGGAGATCGAATCGGCGTTTCCGAATTTGTGGTCGCGCGCGTCGGTGCGGCTGCCGCTGGTCGGCTTGCCGAAAAAAGCGGCGGCGACGTTCGCGCGCGCGATGCTCGGGGGCGCTTCGCTCGAGAGCGTCGATCGGATCGTCGAGCTCGCGTCCGGCAACGCGCTTTATCTCGAAGAGCTCGTTCGCTCGGCCGCGGAGGGTAAGACGGATGCGCCCGAATCGCTCCTCGCGATCTTGTCGGCGCAAGTCGAGTCGCTGCCGGACGCCGAGCGACGCGTGCTGCGCGCGGGGAGCGTCTTCGGTGCGACGTTCTGGACCGACGGCGTGTGCGTCTTGCTCGGCGGCGAAAAGGAGCCCAACGAGCGCGTGCGCGCGGAGACGAACGCGCTCCTCGACTCGCTCGGTCGCCGCGAGATCGTCGGTGTGCGCGCCGGCTCGCGGCTCGCGGGGCAGCGCGAGCTCGACTTTCGCAACGCGCTCGTCCGCGACGTGACCTACGCGATGCTCACCGACGAGGACAAGCGGCTCGGGCACGCGCTCGCCGCGGGTTGGCTCGAGCGCGCCGGCGAGGCCGACCCGTTCGTGCTCGCGGAGCACTGGGAGCGCGGCGCGGAGCTCGATCGCGCACTTGCAGAATACACGCGTTCCGCGCGGCGCGCGTACGACGCATGCGACTACGCGACCGTGCTCGATCGTGTCGCGCGCGCGGAGCGATGCGGCGCGAGCGGCGACGATCTCGCCGAGCTCTTGGTCGTCGCCGCGGAGGCGCAGCGGTGGCGAGGCGAGACGCGCGAGTGCTGCGCGAGCGCGAGCCGCGCGATGGAGCTCGCTCGGCCGAACAGCCCGACGCGCTTCCACGCGCTCCGGCTCTTCGCGTATGCGTCGAGCTTCGCCGGCGACATCGAAGGTCTCGCGCGCGCGAGCCGCGCGCTCGTCGATTGCGAGCCCGACGACGCCGCGCTCCGCGAGTGGGTCTCGGCGATGTCGCACCTCGGGCACTCGTTCGTGACCATCGGGCAGCTCGCAGACAACCAGCGAATCATCGAGCGCCTCGAGCGCGAGTGGCCGCGCTTCGCGAACGAGGTCGAGCTGATGGATTTGTTCCATCGCGCCGTCGGCATGGGCGCGTACGGGCTCGGCGATTTCACGACGTTCGCCGAGATCCTCGCGCGGAGCGCCGAGATCCACGCGCGCCTCGGCGACGTGCGCGAGGCGATCATTCAAACGTCGAACGTCGGCTTCGCCAAGATGTGGGTCGGGCTGCTCGACGAGTCACTCGCCGCGTTCGCGCACGCGCGCGAGCAAGCGGTCGTGCTCAAGCTCGCGACGCTCGAGCTCAACGCGATGCAGAACGCCGCGTTCATTCGACTGTGCAAAGGCGAGCTCGACGAGGCGGTGCGCGGCTCGCGCGAAGTGCTCGGGCGCGCGCGAATCGAAGCGCCGCGATCGATGGCGCTCGCGCATGCGACGATTTCGCGGGCCCTCCGCGCGCTCGGCGATTTTGCCCAGGCCGAGAGCCACGCGCGCGAGGCGCGGCAAGTCGCGCCCACGCCGGTCGTCAAGATGTACACGGGCGCGGTGCTCGCTGACGCGCTCTTGGGCGCAGGGCGCCTGGCGGAGGCGCGCGCCGCGTCCGACGAGGCGCTCGTCGAGCTCGGAGCGATCGCATCGCTCGCGGTCGGCGATCTCTTCGCTCTCGTCGTCGCGAGCGAAGCGCGCGAAGCCGGTGGCGACGCGGCCGGCGCGCGCGAAACGATCCTCCGCGCGAAAGCGCTCGACGACGTGCGGCGCGCGCATCTTCGGAGCGACGCCGCGCGCAGCGTGTGGGATGCCGACGCGCCGGACTCGCGGCGCCTCCGAGCGGCGCTCGCGCGGCTCGGATGATCAGGCGCGGCGCCAGCGCATGCGAAAAATCGGGAGCCCGTCGGTCATCGCTCGTCGCTCGCGCGGGCTGCGCGCGACGTAAGGATGGTCCAAAATCCGCGGCGAATCGGGCGCGTCGCCGGCGAGGAGAAAGCGCGCGTCGGTCGCGAGCTGGGTTTGGAGCTGCATCGCGCGCTCCTCGACGTCGGTCTGGACGAAGAGCTCGCCGCCCGGCTCGAGCAGCCGCGCGATTTGATCGAGCACCGCAGGCGCGAGCATCAAACGTTTTTCGTGCCGCTTCTTCCACCATGGGTCTGGGAAATGAGAAAAGACGCGGCGCACGCTCGCGTCGGGCACGAGCCGCGGGAGCGCGGCGCGAGCGTCCTCGGCGAAGACGCGCGCGCGCGCAGCGTGACCGAGCTTCCCGAGCTTCGCGTCGACGATCGCCGCCCACTTGCGCCGAATTTCCAAACCCACGAGCGCCGCGGCCGGCTCCGCCGCGGCCCGCTCGACCATGAATCCGCCACGCCCTGGCCCAAGCTCGATCTCGTAAAACGTTCCCCGCACGACGTCGCGGAGGTCGACTTCCTTCGAGTCGGGCAATCGAGGCGCGTCGGCGTACGGATTCACGGGCAGCGGCGATAGCACGAAGCAGGCCACGCGGAGAAATCCCTCCTCGCGTCCTGCTGACGAACGTCCACGGTCGACCGCCGCACCGCTCGTGGACTAGGTTCGTCGCCTCGTGAAGTGGGTGAGGAAGCACTTTCCGGCCGCGCCGATCGCGATCGTCACGGTCGTGCTCGCGTGGCGCACGCTGCGCGCGGTCTTCGGCGACGTGGGCGAGCCGTGCGCGACGCTCGACGACTCGTACATCCATTTCCAGTACGCGCGCGCGATCGCCGAGCTTCATCCGTTTCGGTACCAAGCGGGCATGCCGCCGACGAGCGGCGCGACGAGCGTGCTTTGGCCGCTCGTGCTCGCGCCGTTTTGGGCGATCGGATTTCGCGGGCAAGCGATCCTGTGGCCGGCGTGGCTCTTCGGGTTCGGCGCGCTCGGGATGCTCGCGTGGGAGAGCTATCACCTCGCCAAGCCGCTCGCGGGAAAGTGGGGCGCGGTCGGGAGCGCGGCGCTGGTTCTTTCGTTTTCGGCGTTCACGTGGTGCGCGGCGAGCGGGATGGAGGTCGTCCCGTTCGCGTGGGCGATGGCGCGCGTCGCGCGTCGCGCGTCCGAATGGCGGGAGGACCCAGCCGTTCGCACGCCGCGCCGGCTCGGCGAGCTCGTCGCGCTCTCGTTCGTCGTCGCGCTCATGCGTCCCGAAGGCGCGGTGTTCTCGATCGCGATCGCGCTCGTCCTCGGAATTTTTCCGCGACGTCCGGTCCTTGCCGAACGCGCTTGGTCACTCGCCGCGCTCGCCGGCGCGGGCGCGCTCCCGGCGATCTTGCGCCTCTTCACGGGATCGTCGAAGTCGAACACCGCGGTCGCGAAGCTCCTCGTCGGCAACCCGTACTACGTCGGCTCGGCGCTCATCGGCGCGGTCGGAGAAAATTTCAAGACGCTCGGCAAGACGCTCCTCAACGGAAAAGTTTGGTCGGCGGAGTTTCTTCCGACCAACGCGCTGCCGATCGCGATCATGGCCATCCTCGCGATTCCGATCTCCGGCTTCACGCACAAGAAGCTCGTGCGCGCGGGGTTCGTGCTGCTCATCGCGCTCGGCATCTGCATTCCGTGTTTCTACGTCACCTTTTTGTGGAATCGGCTGCGCTACCTCTGGCCGTTCGCGACCGGGTGGCTCGTCGGTCTCGCGTGCCTCGCGAGCGTGCTCGGCGAAGTCGCGACGATGCTGCATCCGCGCGCGCGCACAGGCGTTCCGCTCGTCGTCGGTTTGTTCGCCGGCGCGTTTCTCGTTCGGCTCGATTGGGTGATCGACGACGTCGCGAACTCGGCGCGCGGCATCGATCAACAGCACGTGAAAATCGGCCGCTGGGCGCACGACAACTTGCCGAAGGACGCGCTCATCGCGGTGAACGACACCGGCGCGATCGCGTATTTCAGCGACCGTCGCACGTTCGACATCGTCGGCCTCACGACGCGCGGCGAAGCGCGCTACTGGGTGGCCGGAACGGCGTCGCGCATCGAGCACTACGAGCGCATGCCGCGGCGGGACCTGCCGACGCATTTCATCGTTTACCCCGAATGGATGGGGACCGACGCGTTCTTCGGCAAAGAGCTGTTCGCGGCGACCGTGACCGACTCGACGATTCTCGGCGGGCAGTCCATGCGCGCGTACGAAGCCGATTGGACGCTGCTCGGCTCGGGCGCCAAGCCGTGGACGCAAACGAGCGGCGAGACGATCGACGAGCTCGACGTCGCCGACATCGAGAGCGAAGCGGCGCATCGCTACGAGCTTCTGGCGCGCGAGAACGAAGAGGTGGTCGGCGACGCCGAAACGCCCGACGGTGCGCGTGTGATCGACGGTGGACGCGGCTATCGCACGGCGGATCGCTTCGTCGCGCACCTGAAGGCCGGCGCGCGCGCGCACGTCATCGCGCGGCTCGCGCCGACGCGCGGCAAGTGCGTGATCGACGCGCGAGCGGCGGGCCATGCGATTGCGACCTTCACGCTGGGCGAGGACGACAGCTCGTGGAGCGAGCAAACGTTCGACATCCCCGCGAGCGTCACAAAAGGCGAAACCCCTCTCGAGCTCGTCGCGCGAGAGGGGTCGTTCAGCTCGTATCACTACTGGTTCGTCACTGCGCCGGAGTGAACGTCAGCGGGTAATTCACGCTCACGATGCCGCCGGCCGGCTGCGGAAACGAGAGCCCGTAGAACGCTTTGACGACGCACGAGCGCACGTTCATGTCCGGCATGTCGCTGCCGCCGGTGTCTTGCGCGACGTCGACGTTGCCCTCGCGCCCGATCACGAAGCGGACGGCGACGCGACCTTCGAGCGACGGGTTGCCCTGAAGACCTTGCTGGTAGCAGCCGACGAAGCGGCCTTGATTGAGACGAACGATGCGCTGGATGACGGCCGGATCGAGCCGGCCGTTCGTCGTCACCTCGCCGCTCGTGAAGTGAATCGGCATCGCGCCCGCGGTGTGGCTGCCGCGGGGCTGTCCGTGGCCGTGGCCGAAGCCGCCGTGATTTCCCATGCAATGCTCGTCGCACGTTCCGCCGAGACCGCCGATGTTGTTCAAGCCGATGCCTTCGCCCGGGCCGCCGCCGCCTTCGCCCGCGCCCGTGAGCCCGAGACCGCCGCCGAAGACGTCACCGGGGTCCGCGCCGTAGAGGCTTCCGCTGTGGCTCTCGGCGTCGGCGCCCGCGAGCACGTGGCCCCACGGAACGACCGGCGCGTCCGGATCCGACGCCTGCGTCGCGAGGAGACCGGCCATGCCGAACTCGGCCGCCTCTCGGAGCGCGCGGTCGCGCGCGAGCTGGGCGTTCTCGGGGCGCTCGGTGCCTTTCGCGGTCCAATGACCTTCGTGCGTTTGTTTGAGGCCGCCGGATTTGCCTTCTTCGTTCTTCGCGCGCATGCCGCTCTCGCCGCCCGACGGCGAGTCGGCGCCTTGCGACTCTTCGGGTTTGCGGTCTTGCTCGCGCTCGGCGGCGCTCTGGATGTACGCCTTGAGGTCGATGATGCGCTGACGATCGAGCACGTCGTCGTCGGCTTGGCTCATCGCCGGCATGAAGAACGCGAACGCGGCGAGGAGCGCGGCGTGAAGAACGCCCGAGCCGATGACCGTGCGGAGCGTCGAGTCTTCGAGCATCGCCGCCGCGACGTTGCGGCGCGGGCGCTCCTCGCGCACCGAGACCGACACGCGGAAAATCATGTCGCGATGAACGACGTCGACCGAGTGACCCGCGCGAAGCGCGAACGCTTGTCCGCCGGGCGGCGTCACGAGGAGCTCGCCCGACATCCACCGCACGATTTCGATTTCGTCCTCGGCGACGGTGAACGCGAGCGCGCCCTCGCTCGCATGTTTTTGGGCGATGACGTTGTCGCCCCAGAGCTGAGTCACCTGCACCTCGAGCTTCTCGGCGGGCTCGACGGTCGCGGTCATGGTCGATCGATGAATGGACGTATTCATGGCGGTCTGGTCTCCGTTTCGTGTCGCGCCGGCCGGTTTCCCCTCGTCTCGACGCTCATCCGGACTGACAGCGGGCAGAGCGCCGCAGTTTCCGAAAATCGCAAAAAACAGCGGGAAAGCCCGACTGAAAAGTTCTAGTGTGAGCGCGTGCGGAAACGGCCCCTCGGCAAAACCGGCCTCCATGTGAGCGAGATGGGCATCGGCACGTGGGGTCTCGGCGGCGAGAGCTACGGACCGGTCGACGCGAAAGACGCCGAAGCCGTCGTTCGCCGCTCGCTCGAAATGGGAATGAACCTCGTCGACACCGCCGACGCGTACGGCGCGGGCCGCATGGAAGCGATGCTCGGGCGAATCTTGAAAGGCCGCCGCGACGTCGTCGTCGTGACCAAAGGCGGAACGGATCGCACGACCGACCCTCCGCGCAAACACTTCGACCGCGATTATTTGATCGCGTCGGTCGGCCGTTCGCTCAAGCGGCTCGCGCGCGATCGCATCGACGTCTACTTGCTCCACAACCCTAGCCTCGACGCGCTCGGCGCAGGCGAGTGTCTCGCGGTGATGGAGGAGCTGAAGAAAAAAGGCGACATCGCGCACTGGGGAGTCTCGGCCGGCAGCGACGAGATCGCGCGCATGGCGATCGACGCGAACGCCGAGGTGATCGCGCTCGCTTACAACTTGATGCAGTGCGTGGACCTTCATCGCGTCGCCGGCGACGTGATGGTGAGCGGCACCGGCGTGCTCGTTCACTCGGTGCTCGACTACGGACTCTTGGCCGGCACGTGGACGAAAGAGCGCGAGTTCCCCGACGGCGATCACCGGAGCGGTCGCTGGACGAAGCTCGAGATCGAGCGGCGCGTCGAGCAAGTCGAGGCGATGCGGTTTCTCGTGAACGGCGACGTGAAGACGATGCGCGCGGCGGCGGTGCGGTTCGCGCTCGCGAGCACCGTCGTGTCGTCGGCGATCCTCGGGCCGCGCACGGTCGCGCAAGCCGAGGAGCTCGTGCGCGAAGCCGGCGGCGCGCTCCGCTACTTGCCGGACGACGCGCTCGCGAGGCTGCCTCACGTGCTCTCGAAGCAAGGCATCCTCTCGTGAAAGAGCTCGACGAGATGGTCCGCATCGCGGTCGCGGGCTGCGCGGTCGTGAACCGTCACTACGCGGGCGCGATACATGTAGAATACAAAGAAGGCGACGACCCAGTCACCGCGGCGGACCGCGAGACCAACGAGCTCGTTTGCCGCGAGCTCGAGCGCGCGTTTCCCGGCGTGCCGATCGTCGCCGAAGAGAGCGACGAGTCGACGTTCGACGTTCGGCGCGACGCAGCCGAGTGCTTCTTCGTCGACCCGCTCGACGGGACGCGCGAGTTCGTGAAGCGCAACGGCGAGTTCGCGGTGATGATCGGGCTCGCGCGCGCGGGCCGCGCGTCGCTCGGCGTCGTCGCCGTTCCGGTGAGCGGTCGCATTTTCGCGGGAGGACCCGGCGTTCCGTCGTTCGAGCTCGCGAGCGACGGCGCGCGTCGCGCGATCCACACGACCTCGGTCGACAAGGTCGCCGACGCGCACTTGGTCATCTCGCGATCGCGCTCGACCGACGAGACCTTTGCAATTCTTAAAGGACTCGGCGCGACGCGCATCGACAAGCTCGGGAGCGCGGGGCTCAAAGCGGCGGCGGTCGCGTGCGGCGAAGCGGACCTGTGGCTGCAGCCGACGCAAGGCGGAAAGCTCTGGGATTCTTGCGGTCCGGAGGCGGTCGTCCTCGGCGCCGGCGGCTCGTTCGGGAAGCCCTCGGGCGACGCGATCGATTACGCCGTAGGCCCGCTCGCGCTCGAAGGAATTTTGGTCGCCGCGACGCGAAAGCTGTTCGACACGATCGTCGCCGCGTCGTGACAGTGCCCAACGCCGGGCCTATGCTTCACGTGGAAATTGGCGACGTGCCCCTCTTGCCATAGACACTACGGCGACGACGTCACGTCGTGCACGGTCGACGGCGCGACGCTGCTTCCCGACGCGGCGTTCTCGAACGCCGACACGGAGCTTCGCGAGGGCGACGTGGTCGGCGAGTATCGCGTCGAGGCGAAGCTCGGCGTCGGCGGTTTCGGCACCGTCTATCGCGCCGAGCATCCGGTCATCGGCAAGAAGGTCGCGATCAAAGTCCTCGCGCGCGAGTTTTCGTCGAAGCCCGAGGTCGCGGCGCGATTCATCGACGAGGCGCGCTCGGCGAATCAGATTCGGCACAAAGGCATCATCGACATCTTCGCGTTCGGCGCGCTGCCGGACGGGCGGCACTATTTCGTGATGGAGCTGCTCGAGGGCGCGTCGCTCGAAGATCATTTGCGCGCGAGTGGGCCGCTGCGTCCGGAAGAAGCGCTTCCGATTTTGCGCGGCGTCGCGCGCGCGGTGGACGCGGCCCACGCGGCGGGCATCGCGCATCGCGATCTCAAGCCGGACAACGTCTTTCTCGTGCGGAGCGAGGACGGCGTCGCGACCAAGCTCCTCGACTTCGGCGTCGCGAAGCTGATGGGCAACCGCAGCGGACAGAAGACGCAGACCGGTACGCCGATCGGAACGCCGCATTACATGTCTCCGGAGCAGGCGCGCGGCGTCAACGTCGGGACGAAGACCGACGTCTATTCGTTCGGCGTGATGGCTTATCAAATGCTGACCGGCGTGTTGCCGTTCGACGGCGAAGCGGTGATGGACATCTTGCTCAAGCAGGTGACCGAGCCGCCGCGCGCGCCGTCGGAGATGCGACCCGAGCTGCCCGTCGCGCTCGACGCGCCGATCCTCCACATGCTCGAAAAGGACGCAGAAAAGCGGCCGAAGACGCTCGGCGCCGCGGTCGACGAGCTCGCCGCGGCGTGGACGAGCGCGGGCGGCGCGCCCGAGGTGAGCGCGACGTCCATCGACGTTCGACCGGCGTCGGCCGCGCGCGCAGTCTCGCAGCGCACGTTCGTCGGGGCGACCACCGAGATCGCGCCGAGCCCGCGCAAGGGACGCGGATGGATTTTCGTCGCGGCGACTGCCGTCGTGCTCGCCGCGGCGGGCGGCGTCGCGTGGCTCGAAATGCACCGGCCGGCGAAACCGATCCTCGCCGAGCAGCACGTCGTCGAGGCGCCGAGCGCGATGCCGATCCCGTCGGCGAGCGCGCCGCCGCGCGAAGAGTGGGTCGAGATTCGCGTCGAAGCGACGCCCGCGAACGCCGAGGTCTGGGACGGCGCCACTGAGCTCGGCTCGGCGCCCGGCCCGTTTCGTCTGCACAAGTCGACCGGCTTGAAGAAGCTCACGCTGCGCGCGCCCGGCCACGCGTCGCGCGACGTCGACGTCGACACGTCCGCGAACGCCGTCGTGTCGGTCACGCTCGCGAGCGCACCCACGGCGGCGCCGACGCCCACGGCCGCGAAGACGACGAAGAAGCCCGGCCTGCCGACCGAGCTGGAGCAAGCCTATTGATGCGGGCGAAGCTCGTCTCGACCGCGCTGTTCGTTTTCGCCGTCGCGAGCGCGTGCACGAACCTTCCCGAGCTCGCGCCGAATCGGTGCGGCAACGAAGTCGTCGACCCGCCGGAGGACTGCGACACCTTCGGCAACGCGAGCGGCCCCGGCGGGACCTGCATCACGACCGGATCCGACGCGTGCCACTTCGGATGCGATCCGTCGGTCACCGACACGACTTCGGCGGATGCATGCCCGAGCGGCTACACGTGCAGCGCGACCGGCGTCTGTCGCAGACCGAGCGGCGCGTTCGACCCGACGCCCACGACGATCGCCGACTCGAACACCGCGAACACGACGCGCGTCCTCGCCGGAGATTTCGACGGCGATCACGCGGCCGACGTGGTCAGCGTCGGCACGACGAGCTACGTCCATTTTTTCGACGGGCGCACCGAAGCGCTGCGCGTCCCGCTCTCTTCGCTCTCGACGAAACCGACGACCCCCGCGCTCGGACCGCTCGGCGATCCCGCGACCGACACGCGCACGAGCGCGGTCATGGTCTCGACGTTCACCGGGTTCGGAGGCGTGAGCGGAGGCAACTTGCGCGTGTGGCGCGGCGCGACGGATCGCACGCTGCTGCCGACAGTTTTCCCCGGGCTCGACCTCACGACGCTGACGCAGAGCCTCGGCAACCAGCTCAGCGACGGTCGCATGCTCCAGGCCGTCCGCGCGGGCGAAGCCGACATCTTCGCGATCATCAACCCGACCGGAACGTTCGACCTCGATTACGTCATCGGCCCGGGCTCGCCGCCGGCATCGGCGCCACAGCCCATTTTTCAGGACGTTCCGTCGCCGAGCGACATCGCCGGTGCGATCCCGGTCGGAAAGCTCGGGGGCACGTGCGCGACGTCGCCGCTGCCGGCGATCATGCTCTGCGACAACGTCGTCGTCGCCAAGATGGGCGACGCCGTTGCGCGCGTGTACCCGACGTGCGACGGGGCCATCCCGCCCGGCGTGAATCTGGTCGGCGGCGCGAATCGCACCGCGGAGATCGATCTCAAATTGAACGACGGTAGCTCGTCGGACGTCGTCGCCGGGCCCGCGTTCATCGCCACGCCACCGGCCACCTCCATGAACCCGGCCCCGGCGCCGTCGGTGTTCGTCGTGGGCGCGAAGAACGTTTGGCAATTCGCGAGCACTCCCTGCGACATCGCGAGGACGGGCAAGATCGTCGGCGAGGTCATGCCCATCGCTCCGCAAAAAGTCCTGGCGGTCGGCTACATCGACAAGCTCGACAGCTGCGTCGACTGGGTGGGTGACGATGGGATTCACGTGATGACGCTCTCGAACGGCGCCACGCCGGCCTGCGCTCCCGTGCCGGTCGCCGACGCGCCCGCGCCATGGATCGACGCCCGCATCGGCGACTTCAACGCGAACAGTCTGCCCGACGTCGTCGCGATTTCGTCGACGTCGCTCGATTTCTACAACGGCTCCGGGCAACCGCTCCTCAACGGCGAGCACACGATCCT
>DASXHD010000009.1:0-6070 GCA_036488725.1 Polyangiaceae bacterium
CGTCACGGCGGCGGCGTCTTGGTACGGCGCGCATTCGGACGCGAGCGCCGTGCCCGAGCTCGCCTCGCTCCTGCAATCGGCGCCGCTCCAAGCGCACGCGCAGATCGTGAGCGTGCTCGCCGGGATCGGCGGGGATCGAGCGCGCGACGCGATCGCCGCCACAGCTCGCGCGGGCGGGACCGACGCCGTGCACGCGCTCGACACGCTCGCAGGCATGCCGGGTGGACGCGACGAAGCGCGGCGCATCGCGGTCGGGATCGCGAAGGGCGGCGGCGGAAACGCATCGAGCGCGCTGGCCGTCCTCGGACAAGACGCGAGCCCCGAGGCGCGCGACGCCATCGTCTCGATCGCGCGCGGCACGAGCGAGAACGCGCAAGAAGCGATGAGCGTGCTCGGGCAGCGCGGCGACGCCGAGTCGATGCGCGCGCTCTCGGACCTGGCGCGGACGGCGAAGACGCCGGCACTCCGCAGCCAGGCGATCACGGCGCTCGCGGCGAGCGCGGATCCGAAGACGACACCCTTTTTGATCTCGGCGACGACCGACAAAGACGCGGGCGTGCGGCGCGCGGCGGTGCTCGGGCTGGTTCGAACCGGCGGCGACGGCGCCGAACGCGCGCTCGTCGCGGCAGCGGGCAACGCCGACAGCGGCACGCGCGCGACCGCGATTCGCGGCCTCGGCATGATGCATACGGCGAGCGCGAACGCCGAGCTCGAACGGCTCGCCGGCGGCGGAGGCGACAGCGCGCCGAGCGCGTTTCGTGCGCTCGCGACGAGCGCTCCCGATCGCGCGACGGCGCTCGCCGACCGAACGATGAGCTCGGGCTCGGCGGAAATGCGGCAAGCCGTGATCTCGAGCGCGGCGTCGCTCGCGCCGGCCGACGCGCAGCGAATTCTCGCGTCGGCGCTGAGCGACAGCGACCAGGATGTCGCGACGAGCGCGGTCACCGGCCTCGCGGATCTCGGCGGCGCGAAGGCGCAGCAAGCGCTCCTCGACGTGCTCACGTCCGGCGCGCCCGACGGGGTCAAGCACGCCGCGGCCGACGCGCTCGACCGCTCCGGCAGCGACATGGCCCAGCAACATCAGGGTCTCGTCGACCGCTGGAAGTCGGACTCGAGCAAGGACTCGGAAGGCCTCGAACGCGACGGCGACGAAGACCTCGACTGAGGGCGCGTTGACTGAACGGCGTGCGTGGGCAACGCTTTGCCCATGATGGCTCGCTTGGCTTTGACTGGGCTCGTCGGCGCTGCCCTCGCCGCGTGCGGCTCGCGCACGCCGCTGCTCGTTCCGCCGCCGGACGCCGCCGCGTTGAACGAGAGCGGCAAAGTCGATCTCCTCTTCATGATCGACAACTCCGGATCGATGGGCGACAAGCAGGAGCTCCTGCGCCAGGCGATTCCCGATTTGATCAATCGCTTGCTGAGCCCCAAGTGCATCGACGACTCGGGCAACATTCTCTCCGACTCGCAGAACGGCGGGTGCAGCGCGGGGCATCTCGAGTTCAAGCCCGTGCCGGACATCCACATCGCGATCGTGACCTCGTCACTCGGCGGCATGGGCTCCGACGTGTGCGACGCGAACGCGCCGAACCCGCTCGATACGTCGCTCAATCGACACAACGACGATCAAGGCCATCTCATCAACCGCACGAGCGACCACGACAAAGCGCTCGACGACGCGAAGCCTTCGAACTTTCTCGCGTGGTTTCCGGACGTCGAGCAAAACAAGGGCAACCCGAAGCCGCCGGTCGCGTCGATCACCGACCCGCAAAAGCTCATCACCGACTTTCAAGATCTCGTCGGCGGCGTCGGCGAGTTCGGGTGCGGAATCGAGGCGCAGCTCGAGAGCTGGTATCGCTTCCTCGTTCAGCCGGATCCGTACGCGAGCATCGAGCGCAACGGCGACGTCGCGACCGAGGTCGGCGTCGACGACACGATTTTGAAGCAGCGTCATGATTTCCTGCGGCCCGATTCGCTGCTCGCGGTCATCGACGTCACCGACGAAAACGACTCGCAAATCGATCCGCTCGCGCTCGGCGGGCACGCGTGGGGATATCTCAATTCGGTTTTTCCGGGCTCGCCGGTGAATGGCCCGCCGCGTCCCACGAGCGCGTGCGCGACGACGCCGCTCGACCCCGCGTGCATGCCGTGCACGAACGCGCCGCCCGGCGACCCCGCATGCGCGCCGAACGGCGGGTTCTACTCGCTCGACGAGAGCAGCCTCAACGTCCGCATGTTTCATTTGCGGCAGCGATTCGGCGTCGACCCGCAATATCCGATTCAGCGTTACATCGATGGGCTCAGCACCGCCAACGTGCCGAACCGCGACGGCGAGCACCCGAACGGAAGCGCCAATTACGTCGGCACCAAGAATTGTACGAATCCAATCTTTGCAAAGAATCTTCCGTCGAGCTCGGGCGGCGACATCTGTCATCTCGAGCGCGGTTCCCGAAGCCCGGACCTCGTCTTCTTCGCGCTCATCGGCGGCGTGCCACATCAGCTCTTGCAAGTCGATCCGTCGAATCCCGATTCGCCGCAAAAGAACGTTTTGAGCGACGCCGACTGGATGGCGATACTCGGCAAAGACCCGCTCTCGTACGACTTCACGGGAGAGGACCCGCACATGCTCGAGTCGGTCGATCCTCGCCCCGGCTTGCCCGGGCCGACCGCGCCGAACGACGCCGATCCGATCCACGGCCGCGAATGGCTGACCGGCGGGAACTTCTTGCAGTATGCATGCACTTTCCAGCTCGCGAGCCCGCACGACTGCAACGACCCGCAATACGCGTCGTTTTGCGATTGCTCGCCGGACCTGACGACGCCGCCGCCCGTCTGCGACGTCAACACGCCGACCCTCCAGCTCAAAGCGAAAGCGTACCCGACGATCCGAGAGCTGGCGCTCGCGCGGCAGCTCGGCACGCGCGCGACCGTCTCGTCGCTCTGCCCGATTCACGTGACCGAATCGCAACCAAACGACCCGCTATACGGATATCGGCCCGCCATTGCAGGCATCATCGACGGCCTCCGGCGGGGACTAATCCATTGACAAAAAAGGAACGGGAAAGCGCTGGTGCGTTTTCCCGTTCCCGTTGCCTGGTGGTTATTTTTCAAAACATCAGGACTTTTCCGATTGCGGCTTTTGATTGACCGCAACGGTCCGCGGCTGTTCGCTCGCTTTCTTCGGGACTGTCACCGTCAAGACGCCATCTTTCAGATCTGCACCGCATTTCTGAACGTCGGCGCTCTCCGGTAGCGTGAAGGTACGCGCGAAGCTGCCGTAGCTTCTCTCGTAGGCGTAATACGTATGGCCGGGCTCTTCGCGCTCGGCTTCTCGTTTGCCACGAATCGTCAACCGATTCCCGTTGATTTGGACTTCGAGGTCCTTCTCTTTCAAGCCGGGTACGTCCGCGTGGAAGACGAACGCTTGTGGCGTGTCCTTGACGTCGAACGCCGTCAGGAGCTGGTCTTCGCCGCCCGAGCCTCGGTGGGGCATGTGCGGCGCGCCCATCTCACGAAACGGGTCCCACGACAGGAGCGCGCGCATGACGCGCATCGGCTCCCAATCGGATTCACGACTTTGCTGCTGTTGCCTCTGCGGGACGTCGCCGTTCTCGCGACGTACGCTGATATTACCTGCCATGACTTCCTCGAAAACAATTTGTGTCTCGATTGCGCACGATCAAGTCGACCGTTTCGAATCGATTTGAAAACCGCCATGACGCTTCACCCACTCTCCGGTGAAGGCCGCGCCGAGGAGGAAGATCTGAGCCGAATAGTGAACCCACAAAAGTAAAAGGACGATCGACGCGGCGTCGCCGTAGGTCGCCGCGAGCGAAGGCGCACGCGAGAGGTACGCGCTGATCGCCCATGCTCCGGCCGAAAAGAGCGCAGCGGTGATGCCGCCGCCGAGGAGCGCCTGGCGCATCGGGAAACGCGCGGGCGTGAGGTGACGGAAGAGGAGCGCGAAGAGCACGGTGCAGACGAGCGTCGAGATGCTCGCTTGGACGAGCCGCCAGCCCATCGGCGTGACGAAGCCGAGCTTCGCGCCCACGGCGTCGTAACCGAGCTTGAGCACGACGAGCACCACGAGCACGAGGCCGGTCGCGAGCACTAGCCCGAACTTGAGCATGCGGCGCAGGACGAACTCGCCGAGCCGTTTGAGGAAGCTCGTCGTCTCGGGCTCGGGGAGGCTCCACAAATGATCGAGCGCCGACTCGAGCTCGTTGAAGAGACGCGTCGAGGCGTAGACGAGGACGAGCCCCGCGACGACGCCGCGCCAGCCTGCGCCGGGACGCATGACGCGCTCCATGAGGCCGCCGATCGTCGCCGCCCCGCTCGGGCCGACATATTGCGAGATATTTTCGAGCAGCGCGGTGCGTGCGAGGCTCTCGCTCGTGACGAAGCCCGCGACGTAGATCGCGATGACGAGCAGCGGCGCGACCGAGAGCATCGCGTAGAACGCCAGGGCGCCGCCGAGGAGCGTGCCGCGCCGCCGCGAGAACGTCGACCACGTGTCGTGGAGAAGCTCCCGCATCGGAGGCATCGTAGTATGCATCGCATCCGACATGACCGACGAAGAGACTCGCGCGCGGCTGGCGCGCTTCGTGATCGAACGGCTCTCGGGCGACGAGGCGGCCTTCGCCAAAGACGTGGCGCGAGCCGTCGAAGGGCTCCTCGCGACGCCGCTCGCCGAGATCGTCGACGTCGACCGCCTCGAGGGCGCGGTCGAGGCGGCGCTCGCGAAGGAGCAAGTCGAGCACGGGATTCGACCGTTTTCGCGGAGCGTGCACCTCGGGATCGTTCGCGCGCTCCGCGGCGACGCGACCAAGCTCGGCGCGTTCGTGCCCGCCAAAGCGCGCGCGCGCATCGACAAGCTCATCGAGAAAAAAACGCCGCCGAACGAACGACTCTTGCGTCAGCTCATCGAGCAAGAAGCGATGGAAGAGACGCTCCGCGACGTCATCCATGACGCGCTCAAGGAGTTCAACGAGAAGTTCAACCCGTTCGCCGCCGACTGGGGCGTGCCGGGACTCTTGAAAGGGCTCGGCCGCTTCGGGCTCGGGCCGCTCACCAAATCGATCGACAACGTGCGACACGAGTTCGACAAACGGCTCGAGCCCGAGATGCGAAAATTCCTCCAAGGGTTTTCGCGGCGCGCGGTGCGGCGCATGGCCGACCTCGTCGTGCAAAACTCCGGCGACACGAAGTTCCTCGCGCTACGGAAGAGCATGGTCGCGTTTCTCTACGAGCAGGAGCTTCGCGAGCTCGTCTCGAACGTCGACGACGAGAGCGCCGAGACGTGGAACGCGATCGGGGTCGACGTCGCCGAGCACGCGCTCCTCCAAGCCGCGAGCAAAGTGAAACGGCGCGCGGCGATCGAAGCGCTGCTGCGCGATCACGGCAAGGAGCCGCTCGGCAAAGTGCTCGAGCGCTACGGCTTCACGGCGAAGCCCGACGCGGCCGCGATCGCGAAGGCCATGTGGCCACTCGCGCGCGCGATCTTCCGGGGACCTGCCGCGCGGGAGCGCGTCGAGGCGATCGTCCGCGAGTTCTTCGAGTCAGTACACGAATCGTAGGCCGCCGACCGCGCCGCCGACGGTAGGCGCGAACATCGGACGGATCTGCAGGTGCGACGTCTGCACCGACGCGGGCTCGTGCGAGATGCGCCAGTGCTCCCACGCGAGCTCCGCGGGGCCGCGCTCCCAGAGCGCGCGCGCGACGGCTTCGCCCGCGACCGACACGACGCTGAGGCCGAGCATCGCGCCGAGAAACGGTCGATAGAAATTCGACGTCGGATCGCTTCCCCAAAAATCGTTGTCGGCGACGAGCCAGATTCCGACGCCGGTTTCGATCGCGGCCGCGATGACGCTGCTCGCGATGCCGGTGATGCGCGCGCTGCGCTCGCGATTCGCCATCGCTTCGAGCAAACCCTCGCCGCGGCGCAGTCGCTCGGCCGCCGACATTCTCTTGTCGACCGCGATCGGCGCGTACGCATCGAACATGCGCTCCATCGGCGACTTCACGAAGAGCGAGACGACGCCGTCGAGCGCCATCGCGATGCCGAGACCGATCT
>DASXHD010000018.1:0-94510 GCA_036488725.1 Polyangiaceae bacterium
CGCCGGCCGAGCCGCTGAGCGCGAGTGGCGCGGGCGGCCGTCATGCTTTTTCCGCTTCGGAGGGCATGAACCACCATCACGACGACAGCCCTTCGCGCTTTTCGCTCGTTCACTTTGCTCGCGCGATGCGGCGGGAGCCTACGCGCAGCGAGGCGATGCTCTGGGAGGCGCTGCGGCGGCGCGCGGTGGACCCGCGGTTTCGACGGCAGCATCCGATGCATCCGTTCGTCGTCGACTTCTACTGCCCTTCGTACCGACTCGTCGTCGAGGTCGACGGGAGCGTACACGACGAGCCGGAGGTCGCGGCGCACGACGTCGCTCGGCACGCTTGGCTCGAAGCAACGTTTGGCGTTCGCTTCTTGCGGCTCCCGGCGGCGCTCGTCGAACGCGACTTGGCCGCAGCGCTCGCGCAGATTCGCGCGGTGCTTCAGTGACGTCAGAATCGCGCGCCCAGATCGAGCGTGCACTCGAGCGCGGCGGCGGCGCCGGTGCCCGATGCGAGCATCGACGGGCCGACGAGCGCGTCGAGCGCGAACGCGCCGAGGTCGAAGCTCGGGCCGAGACGCGCCGCCAAGTGAAAGAGCCCGAGCGTCGTCCGCCCGTCGGAGATGAAGGCGCCGCCGACGCCTCCGCTGATCGCGAGCGCGAACGCGCCGGAGCGCCACGTGGCGAGGCGCGGTCGGAGCCCGAAGTCGGCGTCGGCGATCCCGCCGAAGCCGCCGACGCCGAGCGCTTGCTCACCGCCTCCGAGGATCGCCAGGCGCGCGCCGACGAAAACCAACCGCTGCGCGCCGAACGCGTAATGGAAGCTCACAGTCCCGCCGACGCCCGCGAGGTCGCCGCCGACGAAGGCGATGCCGCCCGCTTCGATTCTCGCGGCGCTCGGCTCGTACGCGTGGGTTTGCGCAAACGCCGACGACGGCGCGAGCCATAGAAGCGCCAAGATCCAGCCCCCTCGTCTCATCGTTCGAGGATACTCGCGTCGGCGTACATGGCGCCCCGGTCGCGGGCGTTCCGCGGGAGAAGGGTCGCGTCTTGCGGTCGCCTGGCGCGCGGCCCGCGCGTGCGCGGATCGCCCTTGCAGCCCCCGCATGGGCCTCCGTCTCGCGCGCGGATCGCCCGTGAAACCCCTGCCAAGGGCCCCGTTGCGCGGTCCGGGACCTTTTGCGACACTCGGCGGCATGAAGCTCTTCAACGACGACACCGGGTGGGCCGAGGCTCGCCGTTCCATTCGCTTCACGCGCGCGGCGCTCGCGGCAGTCGCGGCGCACGAGAAGCTCGCCGCGACGATGACCAAGCTCCTTCGCGATTGGAAATCGATCGACGACGAACGGCTCGCGGCCGAGGACGAGACCGTCGACGCGAACGCCCTCGTGCGCTTTCGCGACTGGGAGCTCGACGACGGCGTGACGCGCCTCGCGGAGAAGACGAAGGGCGATCACGGCGGCGACAGCAAAGAGTTCGGCGCGCTCTTCCCGGAGGCGCCGCACGAGGTCGTGCGGCTCGGGCTCGCGAGCGAAATCGATCGCATCAAGAAATGGAAAGCCGCGACCGAGTCGCTCTCGCTCTCGAAGAACGTGCGCGCCCAGCTCGGCGACATCGACAAGACCTGCGCGAGCGGCAAGAAAGCGCTCGACGCGCGCGAGGCCGCGGCGACGTCGTCGACGAAGATCGCGCTGCGCATGGAGCATTGGAAAGACGACGCCAACGGCGCGCGCCGCAGCATCGAGACGGCGCTCGCCGACTACGCGAACAAGCACGGCCTGCCGCGCGATTACCCGAGCGCGTTCTTCCCGGCCCCCGCCGCGCGCCCGAAGAAGAAAACGACGACGCCGACACCGACCGCGGCCACACAAGGCGCCTGAGCCCTAGGCCTCCGCGCGGGGGTGCTATCTTGGCGCGCAGCGATCGCATGGCGATGAAATTTCTGTCCGTCCTCGGCGCGCTCCTTCTCGGCGCGTGTCACTCGAGCGCGATCACGAACGGCGCGCCTGCGCCCGACGAGACCGAAGCGGGCGGCACGAAGGTCATCGTCTCCGAGGCGACCGACGCGGCCGTCCCTGACTGCACGATTCATCTCGTGAGCGCCGCGTTCACGGGCGAGCACGCGACGAAAGTGGGCGCGGTGAAAATCGAAGGCGACTACACGAGGACGCTCGCGAAAGTCGAGGTCACGCGCGGCGGGGCGGCGGGGCATCCGACGGAGACGGCGTGGTCGGGGACCTTCAACGGCCCGCGCGACGCGCTCTTCGAAACGCTGCGGCGCCACGTGTGCACCGCGCCGCGCGTCTACGCGCTCGCGCCCGAGGGCAACAAAGATCCGACGAAGGGGGCCGTCCTGATGGACGTCTGGGAGATGACGCCGGACGAAAAGGCCGACGTCGAAAATATGTGCAACGCGCTCGCGCACGCTGACGCCGGAGCCAACGCCGACGCGCGCGATCACGCCGTCATGGCGTACGTCGAGGACACGACGACGACGACCAAGTGGGACGCGTGGCGGCGCAGCTTCGCGCGCGAGCGCGGCGAGTCGTTCGCGAACAAAAGCGATCCCAAGCCACTCTTTCACGCGCGCGGCGCCGAGCTCGCCGCAGCCGCGCAGGCGATCGGCGTCGCGAGCTGCCCCCTCGCCGCGGACTGGAAAAAACGATGACGCAGCAAGGTTGGGCACCGCTTCCCCCGCCGGCGCAGGCACCTCCGCCGGCGTATTTCGCGCCGCCGCCGCCGCCCGCCACGCCGTCGGGCCTCTACAAGGCGCTCGGCATCGTGCAGCTCGTGCTCGGCATCGCGGGCGTTCTTTACGCGATCCTCTCGATCGTCCTGTCGCTCGCGATCGTGCTCGGGGCAACGAGGTCGGCGCTCGGGGGAACCCCCGGGATGGCGCTCGCCGTGGGCCGCAGCGCGGTCAACGTGCTGACGGGCGCGCTCCTCGGCGTCACCGGCTTCGGCGTGCTCAAAGCCAAACGTTGGTCGCGCTGGGTCGGCGTCGCGTACGCGTCGATCTCGCTCGCCGAGAGCATCGGCGGCACCGCGCTCAACTTCGTCGTGGTGTCGTCGGCGACGCGCCTGGGCGGCTCGTCCGGCGTCCACGAATTCGAGGCGATTCTCATCGGGACCGCGGTGTTCGGCGTGCTCGTCGCGGCCATCGTCCCGGTCGTCACGCTCGTCGCGCTTCTTTCGAGGCGTGCGAAAAGCGAGCTCGACCAGTAAGCTCGCGCGCCATGTTCCCGTACCAAGTCGAGCCGCCGCGCCCGCCGGGGCCGAGCACCGGGCTCAAGGTGCTCGCCATCATCCAAATCATTTTCGGCGCGTTCGGCCTGCTCGCCGCGCCGGTCGGCATCGTGCTCGCGTTCGTCAACGCGGCGTCGAAGGATCCCGTTCAGCGGCGTTTGCACGAGCTCATGTGGGAAGGGCCGGTCGGCGCGTGGTCGTACGCCGCGCAAGCGTTCGCGCTGATCTTCGGGATCGCGCTTCTCGCCGGCGGCATCGGCGTCGTACGCGGCAAGCGCTGGGGGCGCACGGCGAGCCTCGTCTACGCGATCGGAACGCTCGTCACGATCGTCATCACGCAAGCCGTGCTCACCATCGCGGTCTACCCGGAGCTCTTCGACATGATGAGCAGCGCGACGACTCCGGTGCAGCGCGCCGGCGCGATGGGCGGGCTCCTCGGCGGGATCGGCGGCGCCGTCTTCAGCGTGATTTTGCCGTCGATCGTGCTCATCGTGATGGCGCGTCGGGCGACGCGCGAGCAGCTGGTCTGAAGACGACGTAACCGGCGCCGGTCGATCCGAGCGGCAGCTCCGCGGCGACCGAGTAGTGCTCGCGCACGAGCGGATCGCGCGCGAGACGCGCCGCGACGACGTGACCCCATTCGTCGGGCAGTGCGGTCGTCCAGAGCACGATCGCGTCGACGTGACGATCGAGGAGCATCGCGCCCGAGACGCGTTTGGACGTGTGCCCGCCCGGGAGCGCTGCGATGTCCGGATCGGTCAGGCCCGCGAGGTCGACGATCGCGACGTCGGCGCACGCCGAGACCCAGCCGACGTCGACGGCCGCGATGGTCTTCGCGCCGGCGAGCACCGGCCTCGCGCGCCCGATCAGATCCTCGCGCTCGCTCATGACGTGCCGGCCGCGCGGGCCGGCCGACGCGAAGACCCACGCTGCGAGGCCCACGGCGGCGCACGTTCGCAGCCAAAATAGCGGGCCGCGAGAGATATGTGCGATCTGCATGTGAATCGCGAGCACCGACGGCAAGACCGGCACGAAGAGACGCGCGTACGGCATCGAGTCGCCGCCCGCGAGCACGATCGCCAGCACGTGCACGCCGAACGCGACCGCGAGCGCGCGATGCGCCGGAGGGATCTTCACGAGCGCGCGCGGCGCGAGCAAGAAGACGGGTAAGCCGCACGCCGCGAGCCCGGCGATGGCGTAGACGGCGCCGTGCGTCGGATCGCTCGGCTTGGCGAGGACCGCGAGCGGCGCGAAGTGTCCGAACGCGACGCGTCGCGCGAGCGCGCACGCCGCGAAGGGTGCCGCCGCGACGAGCGTCGCCCCGATGACGCCACCCGGACGCGCGCGACGCGCGAGCGCGAGCCCGCATGACGCCGCCGTCGCCCACGGCAAGAGCTCGGGCCGCACCGCCGCCGCCAAACCCGCAAAAACCGGCGCCCACGGCGACTCCATGCAGAATACACACATCGTGCCGAGCAAGGTCGCGAGCGGCGTCTCCATGCCGCTCGCTCCCCACGCTGCGAGCGGGAGACAGACCGCCACCGCCGCGAGCGCCGTGAGCGCCGCGATGCGATTCGTTCGCGACGCGCACCGACCGAGGAGCGCGCCCGCGCCGGCGTGAAGGAGGAGATCCATCGCTTTGACGCGCACGAGGACGGTCATCGCGGGCGCACGGGCGAGCGGCGCGATCAAAAACGGCCACGGCAGCGGCGTCACGCCGTCGGTCGACGGCCCGGCCGGGTTGAATCGATAGCCGACGCCGGCCGCGAGGTGCCGCGCGTACCGAATCGAGATGAGCGCGTCGTCGACGGTGAAGCCCCACATCGCGAGCGCCGACAGCGTCGCGACCGCGGCAAAAACAAGGGCCCAGCGCACTCGCGTCCGGCTATCAGCCTCGCCGCGAGTTGTCCAATGCGCGGCGAAGGACGCCGAAAACTCGCGGGGACCGCGCGCGCTCCCTACGATCCGATCATCGATGCGTGCTTTCGAAATTTTCGTGGGCCAGGCGAGCGCCGCGCGTGACGTGCTCGACGTGTTCGTCAACGGCGCCAACGTGACCGCGCAAGTCGGCGGCGGGGGCGCCGTCCTCGGCGAGCTCGCGCGCGCAGTCGCGACGCTCGCCCTCGCGCCGCGCGGCAAGGCGCTGGTCCGTTTCTACGACGAGCCGTGGGAGCTCTGCATCGAGAGGCTCGGCGGCGTCGCGTCGCTCAGCGTCTATCGCACCGGCGCGCAGCCGGAGGTCGTCGTCTACGACGCGCGCGTTCCGTTCGCCGACGTCGTCGCGAGCGCGCGCGACGCGGTGCTGTCTGCCGCGAAGGCCGGCGGCGAGCACGTGTTCGAGCTTCGCGAGGCGGCGACGCGCCTCGAAGCGTGCGAAGTCTCGCCCGACGAGCCGCCGTCGGAAGGCGCCGAGCCGGTGCCCGTCTCGGTCGAGCTCGAGAGCGACGTGCCGCTCGCGTTCGGCGCCGAGTTCTCGCTCCGCACCAACGACGACGTCCCCGCCGAGGCCGCGATCGAACGCACCGATCTCCACGGCCTCATCTTCCGCGGCCGAATCCGCGCGGTCGTCCGCGGCCGCGCCGTCGAGCTCGGTGAGGCCTTCCCGTTTCTCTTCGCCGAGCGTCTCTTGTCGGTGATGCAGCGCGTGCTCGACGCCTTCGAGCAAGGTCGTCCGCTCCACGTTCGCGAGACCGCCGGCGGCGTTCGCTTCGGCGCGCGCATCGGGCCGTCGGGCGACGTCGCGCTGGTACTTGCAAACTACACGTTTCCGTCGCTCGCGGTTTCGGACGCGGTCTTCGCGGCGCTCGCGTTCGGGCGCTCGCTCTCGCGTGCGCTCGTCAGGCGCGATCGCTCGCAGACGCACAACCTCCGGCTCGTCGCGTTTCGACGCGCGCTTCGCGAGACGCAGGAGCACCTCCACGACGCGTGCCGCTGCGACAGCAAGACCAACCCGCGCCCCGAGCCGTACCGCGCCTACGCGACCGCCGCGCCCGCGCCCGTCGCGCCGAAGCACGCGCTCGCCGCGCGGCTCCGCTACGTGCCGCGTTGGCGCGCGCTCGTTCCGGGGATCGATCTCCGCGCGACCTTCTTGTGCGGCGATCGGCTCGTCGTCGGCGGCGCGCACGAAACGTTCTGTCTCGATCGCACGAGCGGCGAGGTCATGTGGCGCGTGCCGACGCGACGCGCGCCGTGCGTTCCGACGCCGTACGGCATCGCGCGCCTGCACGCCGACGGTGAGCTCCACGTGCTCGACCTCGTCACGGGCGGTCTCCGCGCGCGCGCCAAGCTCCGGCCGCGCACGTCGGGCCCCGCGGCCGGCGCGGTCGTCGGCGCGCCGGGATTGCCCAAGCTGCTCGTCGTGACCGAAGGCGAGCACCACCTCGTCGCGATCGATCTCCTCACCGGCGAAGCGCGCTGGCGAACGGCGTGGGGCAACGGCAGCGTGCTCCGCCTGCGCCGGCTCGGCAAATTGTTGTATTATACAAGTGGCGACACGGCAGTCACCGCGGTCGACGTCGCGACCGGCTCGGTCGTCTGGCGCGTGCGCGATCGCCTTCGTTTCTGCGGCACGCCGCAAGCGGCGCACGACGTCATCTTCGCGATTGCCGGCGGCGTCTCGGGCGCCGGCACGCTCTACGCGATCGACGCGTTCGAAGGAAAACCGAAATTCGCCGCCCCCCTGCCCGGCCCCGATCAGAGCGGGGACCTGCACGTCCGCGCGGGCAACATCGCGACGGTCGAAGGCTCGCCGCTCGTCGGCGCGCACACCGTGGCGGTCGCCGTGCGCGATCGCGAGGGCGTCCGACTCGCCGCCTTCGATCGCGCGACCGGCGCGCTCGCGTGGACCTCGCCCGCGACCGTCGCCCCGAGCGGAACGTCGTGGCTCGCGGTCGATGACACCTTCCTCGGCAACACGCCGACCGGCGAGCTCGTCGCGATCGACGGCGCGACCGGTGCGCTCCGCTACCGCCACGTGCTCGGCCGCATGCTCGAAGCCGACGTCCCTCGGCGTCTCGAGCCCGTCCTCCGCGGCGGCGCCGTCTACGTTCCGCACGCCGACGTCCACGTCTTCCGCCCGAGCGACGGCAGCCCTCTCGGCACCGTCGGCCCGTGCGACACGATCCCGGACTTGCTCCGCGTCGACGAACGATGCGACGTCTACGTCGCCGAAGAGAGCGGCCACATGGCGTGCTTCGGCGTCGCGACGCGTCTTCAGCGCGTGAAGTGAAGCTCTCTCAATGCACTTCGTGCATCAACTTCTTCAGCGGCCACACGAGCACCAACAAAACCGCGGCCCCGGCGAGTGACGTCCACACGAACAGCCAGAAGTACGGAATCGGCGCGATGCGTCCCCACGACTCGCCGATGCTGCCGCCGACGTATTGCGCGACCGAGCTCGTGAGGAGCCAGACGCCCATGAAGAGCGACGCGAAGCGACGCGGCGCGAGCTTGGTCACCATCGAGAGACCGACCGGCGAGAGACACAGCTCGCCGAGCGTCGCGAAGAGATAACTCAAAAGCAGCCAAATCCCGGTGACGCGTGCGCTCTTGCTCTCGTCTTCGAGCGACGTGATGGCTTCGCGAAAATCCGTGGGCGGCGCCGCGGCGGCGAGCTGCGCGCGCGTCTCGGCGTCGGCGTGCTTGCTGAAGAGCAGCGTGCGCGTCTCGGGGCTCCACGAGACGCCGGCCTCCTCGGCCGCATGGGCGTCGAGCGGCATCGCGAAAGTGTCGGCCGACACGTACTCGCTGACGCGGGCATAGAGGCTCGCGTTTTTGGTCTTCTCGTCGAGCGACTTCGTCCACTCGACCCACCCGGCGGGCGCCGTGCTCTCGAACATTTTTCGAACCACGTAGTGCGCGAGGACGCCGCGCACGGTCGTCGACACGACCTTTCCGTCCTTCACTTCGACGCGCACCCGCCCCGCGTCGAACGCGTCCACGTGGAAACCCGGCGGCAGAACGTACGCTTTGGTCACCGTCGACTCGTCGCGGTTCTCGCGCGCCGCGCCGACGACCATCACGCCGAACGACGCGGCCATGAACAGCATCGCGATGAAAATCTTCGTCGGCGTGCGCGGCTCGTGACCGCGCTTGGCGAGCCAGAGCCACCCGGCCGAAAAAACCGGCGCGAAGAGCAAAATGAAAATCGGGTTCGCCGATTGGAACGACTCGGCGGTGTACGACGACGCGCCGATGTGACGATCGGTGAAGAACTCGGCCCACAAATTGAGCGCGTTTCCCGCCTGCTCGAAGGCCATCCAAAAGAGCACGACGAAAATGAACACGATGAAGATGACGATGCTCTTGTCGCGCGCCGCGCCGCGGAGCTTCCGCAAGAGGATGCCCATCACGAGAAACACGATCGCGAACGCCGTCGGCATCACGAGGTCGAGCGGCTCGGCGGCGTGGCGCACGACGAGCCAAACGTAATACGCCGGTAATACGACCGACACCGCGACGAGCGCGTACGGATATCCCGTCGAGAGAAGCGCGGCGACGCCGCCGGTGCGCGGTTTGTCGTCGTCTTCTTCGACCGCCGCCTCGGCCTCCGCGCGCGTCGCGGGGCTCCCGGATTTTTCTTCGCGGCGAAGCTCGCGCATCGTCCGAAAATCATTTCCGGCCGCGTGGACAGCGCGGCTCACCGTCTTGTGCCCGATGAGGAAGTTCACGAGACCGAGCAGCATCCCGATGCCCGCGAGCGCGAAGCCCCAGTGAAAGCTGTGCATCCGCGTGCGAACGGCGGCGCACCAAATCGGCGCGATGCCCGCGCCGACGTTGATGCCCATGTAGAAAATCGTGAACGCGCCGTCGCGCCGCGGGTCTTCTTTTTTGTACATCTTGCCGACGAGCGTCGACATGTTCGGCTTGAAGAACCCGTTGCCGGCGACGAGACACGCGAGCGCGACGTAGAAAATCGGAATCGGCTCGAATGCCATCAAGAAGTGCCCAAGCGCCATCAGCGTCCCGCCGATCACGATCGACGCGCGAAGCCCGAGAAACTGGTCTGCCAGAAACCCGCCGATGAGCGGCGTCAGGTAGACCAGGCTCGTGTACCACTTGTAGACGACCGAGCTGTCGTGCGGCTGCCAGCCGTGGTGCTCGACCAAGTAAAGGACGAGCAGGGCGCGCATGCCGTAATAGCTGAAGCGCTCCCACATCTCGGCGCCGAAGAGAAAGTAGAGGGCGCGGGGGTGCTTCCCTGCCTCGACCGAGGCGAAAGTCGCCACGACCGCATAGGCCAGAAGCGCGAAGGAAACGACCAGCTCCAGCATCGGCGCGGCATGTCATGCGCTAGGGTCGCGCCTGTCAAGCTGAGCGCTCGACACGATGGGCGCACGCCAGTCATAATGGGACCCGAGTGACTCGGCTTCGAATGCTTCAGGCGGTAGGCGCGGCGGCGCTGGCCGCGTGCGCCGTCCTGGCGTGCGCGGACGTGTTCGGCGTGCACAACGCCGACCTCGACGCGAGCTTCGACGCGGCGTTCGACGCGGGCATCGACGCGCCCGAGGACGTGCAGCCGGACTACGTGCTCGGCGACGTGGTCGACTTTGACGTGAACACGGCGGTGTGCGACGGCGGAATCACCGTCGTCGGCGCGGACGCGGCCGTGTGGGTCTCGGCGACCGGCAGCGACACGAGCGGCTGCGGGACGACCGACTCGCCGTGTCAGAGCGTCGGCTACGCGCTCGGCGTCGCGGGCACGACGACGAAATACGTTTACCTCGATCAAGCGACGTTCCGCGAGAACGTCGCGATCGGCGCGGGCCAGGCGGGCGTCACGATTCAGGGCGGGTTCCAGCGCGACGCGGGCTGGACGGCCACTTGCGACAACTCGCTCTCGACGATTTGGCCGCTCGACGACGGCGGCGCGGTCGCGGTCGACATCCAAGGCGCGCCCGGCGTGACGCTTCGTCTGCTCACCGTTCGCTCGAAGACGAACGGCGCGCCCGGCTCGGGCGAGTCGGTCTACGCGGTGCGCGTCGAGAACAGCAATCCGGTCGCGCTCGAGAACGTGACGCTCGTCGCGCAGCACGGCGGCGACGGAAAATGGGGCACCGGCGGCGCGCAGGGTCTCGGCTGCACGACCGGCAGCTCCGGGGGCGGCGGCCCGGGCTCGCCCGGCGCGCCGAGCGGACCCGGCACTTTCGGGCCGAACGGCTTCACGCCCGACACCGCGAGCCAGGGAGGCCCCGGCGCGCTGGGCAGTTCGATGCCCGGCTCGCAGGGCGGCGGAACCAACTGCATCACGAGCTGCGGACCATGAAGCGCGCAGTCGCCATCTTCCTCGCCGAGATCGCAGTGCTCGGCTTCACCGTCTGGGCGGCGGCGGCGCCGCTCGCCGACGGCGGCAATAGCTCCGTGAGCGATGCTTCGGACGACGAGGCGAGCACGCTCGACGGCTCGTCGAGCGACGGATCTTCGATCGACGGGAGCATCTGCAATTCGCCGACGGGGTTCGTCGAGGGCGGCACCGGCGGAAACGGGTGCGCCGGCTTCGGCGGCGAAGGCGGCGCCGGAGCGCAAGGCGGCGGCGCGGCCATCGCGCTCTACGTCGGCACGGCGAGCGTCGTGAACGTGACCAACGGCGCGTTCGTCGTCGGCACCGGCGGCGTGGGCGGCACCGGCGGCGGCGGCGGCGCGGGCGCAGCCGGACAACAAGGGACTCCCGGCAACGCGGGCATGTGCTTCAACGCGTGTCCGATGTGCGGCGTCGCTTCGTTCGTCGAGGGCGGCGCCGGCGGCAGCGGCGGACCGGGCGGCACGGGCGGACAAGGCGGCGGCGGCGCGGGCGGTCCCGCGTACGAGTACGTCGAAGCGAACGGCGGGACCGCCGTCGTGACGCAGTCGACGCTCGACGCGAGCGTGCTCGGCACGGGCGGCGCGGCCGGCGGGCCCAACGGAGCCGTCGGTGCGGCCGGCGTGAAGTACCCATGAGCGGCGCGAGCCCCGTCGCGATCGGATCGACGATCGCAGGCAAATACCGCGTCGAACGGGTGCTCGGCCAAGGCGGCATGGGCGTCGTCGTCGTCGCGATGCACGACGAGCTCGACCAGCGCGTCGCGATCAAGTTCCTCTTGCCCGACGCGCTCAGCGACGCCGAGTGGGTCGCTCGCTTCTCGCGCGAAGCCAAAGCCGCCGCGCGCATCAAGAGCGAGCACGCGGTGAAAGTCTACGACGTCGGCAAGCTCGAGACCGGCGCTCCGTACATGGTGATGGAGTACCTCGAGGGTCAGGATCTCCAGACCATCCTCAACGAGAAAGGCTCGCTGCCCGTCTCCGACGCGGTCGAGTATTTGCTCCAAGCGTGCGAGGCGATCGCCGAGGCGCACTCCGCGGGCGTCGTGCACCGCGATCTCAAGCCGGCGAATCTCTTCGTCACCCACCGCACCGACGGGTCGTCGTGCGTGAAGATCCTCGACTTCGGCATCTCGAAGCTCACGCCGCTCACCGATGGCGGCGCGCGCGAGCAGACGATGACCAACACGACCGCGATCGTCGGGTCGCCGCTCTACATGTCGCCCGAGCAGATGCGCGCGTCGAAGAACGTCGATCGACGGACCGACATTTGGTCGCTCGGCGTCATCTTGCAGGAGCTCGTGTCGGGCGCGCCTTCGTTCGTCGCGAACACGACCGCCGAGCTCTGCGCGCTCGTGCTCACCGCGGCGCCGTCGCCGCTCGCGCTCCCGAACGCGCCGGGGCTCGACGCCGTCATCGCGCGCTGCCTCGAGAAGACGCCCGAGAAGCGCTACACGAACGTCGCCGAGCTCGCGCACGCGCTCGAGCGGTTCGGGCCAGCGTCGGTGAAGACGTCGGTCGAGCGCATCGCGCGTCTCGGCGGCGGCTCGCGCAGCAGTTTGACCTCCGCGCCCGAGCCGGCGGCGCAGTCGGTCGTGCTTCCCGCAGGTCCGGCGTCGCGGCAAGTGTCGACGCTCGACCGCACGGAGCTCAGCGATTCCGGCGCGACCCGCGCGCCGCCCGCGAATCCGGCGCCTGCGGCGACGGTCGTCGGAAGCGGCACGTCGGCCGCGTGGGGCTCGTCGAACGCGCCCGCGAAAAAATCCAAGCTGCCATTCGTGATCGCCGGCGGCGCGCTCGCTGCCGTCGCCGTGCTCGGCGGCATCGCGTTCGCGCTGAGCGGCAGCCATCCGCCCGCGCCCACGCACGCGAGCGATCCAGTCGTCGCTGAGCCCAAACCAGCCCCGGTCGAAATCACGACGCCCGCAGTCGCAGTCACGGCGACGGCCACGGCGACGGTCACGGCCACCACCGCCACCACGGCTCCCGCGCATCACCCGACCGCTGCGCACCCGACGGCCAAACCTCCCGCGAGCGGCGCGAAGCACCCGACCGCCGCCCCGCTCGACACGAGCGGATTCGGAGGCCGCAATTGAGACGCGCGCCGCTCGTCCTCTTCGCGATCGCGACGCTCACGCCCGCCGTCGTTCTCGCGCAATCGGCGCAAGACAAAGCCGACGCCGAAGTGCTCTTCAACGCCGGCAAAGCGGCGCTCGCCGCGGGCAACCTCACCGACGCGTGTCAGAAGCTCGCGGCGAGCCAGAGCAAAGACCCCGCGATCGGCACCGCGCTCTACCTCGCCGAGTGTTACGAGCGAAGCGGCAAGATCGCGAGCGCGTGGGCGCAATTCCACCAAGCCGAGGACATGGCCAACCAGCGCCACGACAATCGCGGCGCGCTCGCGAAGGCGCGCGCCGATCGGCTCACCCCGTCGCGCATCACCATCGTGCTCGGCCCCGGCGCGAAAGACGTGACCGGCCTCGAGGTGAAGCGCGACGGCGAGGTGGTCGGCGCGGCGCTGCTCGGTCTCGCGACGCCGATCGACGGCGGCTCGCACGCGATCGTCGCGACCGCGCCCGGGCGACGCTCGTTCGAGTGGCACGGTGACGTGCCCGAGCAGCGCGGCACCATCACGGTCACCATTCCGAAGCTCGAGGTCGAAGGCGCGCCGGTCGCGAGCGCGACGACGCCGCCGCCCGTGATGACGGTCGTCCCCGCGACGACCGCGCCGCCGGTCGCGACGATCGCGCCGCCGCCCCAGCACGAAGGCGGCGGCATGAGCGGCGTCAAAATCGGCGGCATCGTGGTCGCGGGCGTCGGGCTCGCGTCGATCGGCGTCTCGTCGATCCTCGGCGTCGTCGCGCACGATCAATATCAATCGGTGCTCTCCAAAAATGGCAGCGGCACGTGCATCGAGATCGCCGGCATCGTGAACGCGCAGTGCGGCACGCCGCAAGACAAGAGCACCGCCGACTCGGCCAAGACGATGGCCGACATCGGCACCGGCGTCTTCATCGGCGGGTGCGTGCTCGCGGTCGCCGGCATCGTCCTCTTCTTCGTCGCGCCGAAAGCCAAGCACGACGCCGCGCTCACCTTCGCGCCGATGGTCGGCGCAGAGGGCGGCGGCGCGTCCCTCTCCGGCCGATTCTGACGACGAGCGCGCACGCGCCGATCGCCAGCCAAAACCCGCTCGATCCGCGATCGCCCGCAGTCGTGCAGCTGCATCCGCTCGAGCCTTCGCCGGTCGTGCCGCCGTCGGGAAGCACGCCCGCGTCGTCGGTCGGCTCGACGCTCTCCGCCGGGAGGGGCTCGTCGAGCATCGCGAAGAGCTGATCGCGCGCGCTCTCGAGCGCGCTCGGCGGTTGATCGCACTGCCACGGCGTCGGAAAGAGCGCGAGCGCGATCGCGCGCGTCGCGTTCGCATCTTTGGCCGCCGCTTGCACGAGGTATTCGTAGTCCTCCATGCCTTCGCGAATGAGCTTCATGCGGATCGAATCGATCGGGATGTCGTCGTTGCCGCCGATGATGCTCGTCTTGCCGGGATAAAAGAGCGTCCCGTCGCCCGAGCCCGAAAAGGCGCACTGCCCGTTGTCGTCCCAGGCTGTCGCGAGCTGATAAGTCGTCTCGAAATAAAGCTCGCCGCTCGTCCCTTCGAGAAAGCTCCACCACTCGAACGCGCGATCTTGCACGCCGGTCGAGTCGATCACGCGCTCGGGCCAACCGACGTAGTCCGGGCCGGGCGAGGTCTCGCCGCACGCGCCGCATCCGTGCTCGTCGCACGACTGGTACATCCACAATTTTCGCGACGGCTGCGCGCCGAGCCACGCGTCGTACTTCGCGCGCTGGTCGCCCGGGTACGTGCCGTCGGGCCGGCCGTACATCTCGTCGAGCACGGGGCACATGATGTCGATCTTCGAGTCGTCATCGAACGACTGCGCGTTTTGGATCGCGGTCGTCAAAATGATGCGCGCGTTCGCGTCGTCGCCGTGGAGCTGGTCGGCGTCTTGCGCGAACGTCTGCCACGCGCTCGCGTTTTGGTTCGGCTCGTCGACCGGGTACGCGAAGAGACGACCGAAAAAATTCTTCGACTTCGCATACGCGATCCACGTCGGATAATCCGCGGGCGCCCCGTCGAGATCGACCGACGTGATGCGCGCGCCGGCGAGCCGCGTCGGGCCGGTGCCTGAAATCAGCGGCAAAATGTACTTTTCCCAAGGCGCTTGGTCGCTGCCGAACGGCGGCTGAAAATCGGTCGACGAGATCGAGATGCGATCGTCGAGCGCGGCGCGCACGTAGAGCGCGCGGATCGCGTTCGACGCGTCCACGTCGCCGTTGCAATACGGAAACGCCCCTCCGCAGTGGACGAGCGGCGGCGTGTTCCAACCCATGCCGAACGCCGACGCGAGCGTCGCGGTCGAGGGCAGCGAAAAATTTCCGACATGAAGCGCGACGGGCACCGTCGCGTCCGGCGCGCCGGCCACGTCGATCTCGATCGAGCCCGCGTAGTCTCCCGGCGCGGCGTCCGCTGGCACGAGGACGTCGACCCAAATCACGCGCGTCTCGGTCGCGGGCACGGTGAACGGAAACGCGTTTCGCTTTTCGCCGAAGAACGTGTCCACGTCGGGCACGAGCGGGTCGGGCCAGCGCCCGGCCGCGCCCTCGTCGTTCGATGGGGTTCCGACGTCGTAATATTGCTCGGCGTAGAGAACGACATTGGCGGCGGGGATCGCGCCGCCCGTCCCGCCGAGCGGCGCGGCGAGCTTGGCCGACACTTGGGTGACGTCGGCGGACGCCGCCCGGAGAACGATTTGAAAGGCCTCGAACTCGTTCCGGGCGGCCTTGATCGAGGCCGAAGGCGCAAGCGCCGGAGCGTCCGAAGGCCGCACTTTCAGCGTGGAAGGCGCGACCCCGACGGTCAGCGCAGCGGCGAGGGCCTGCCCCGGAAAGAGCCCCACCCCGAGCCCGAGGATCCATCGCTTCATTGATTCAATTTAGCAACTGCAGTACTGGGGGGCCCCAGGAGATTTCTGCATGAGCAAGAACACCGGGAAGTTGGTCATCGCCGCCGTCCTCGCATCGTCTGGTTTTGTCGCATTCGCGTGCGGCGGTGGCAGCGAAGAGGGCAAAGGCACGCAGACCCCGTCGGCTTCGGGCACCGAGACGGCGACCGCGCCGGCTTCGGAGACGGCCGCGGCGACTGCGACCGCGACGGCCACGACGCCGCCCGCGCCGACGCTCCCGGATTCGTTCAAAGCAGCCGACGACGCGCGCAAGACCGCCGACGGCAAGCTCTCCGAGCTCATCGCGAAGAAGAACACGTGCACGGCGGCGGCGACCGACCTCACGAAGTTCACCAAGGACAACGCGGCGGCCTACCAGACGTGGAACGGCGAGTACTCGAAGCTCGACGACGCGCAGAAGGGCCTCGTTCAGACGAAGCCGATGGCGACGCTGAACGACGAGATGATGATGTTCGACTCGGGCAGCTTCAAGCCCTGCATCGCGAAGAAGGACAAGAAGGTGGGCACTGCGCTCGCTGGATTCCTCTCGGCAGCGAGCAAAGGTCTTCCGGGCGCGGCGGCTCCGGCAGGGTCCGCGAGCGCGGCCCCGGCGAAGAAGTGATTCACTCGGTCCAATAGGAGATTTCTGCAATGAGCAAGAACAGTGGGAAGTTGATCATCGCTGCGGTCCTCGCCTCGTCCGGTTTCGTCGCCTTCGCTTGCGGCGGCGGCAGCGAAGAGGGCAAAGGCACGCAAACCCCGTCGGCCTCGGCGACCGAGACGGCAACTGCGCCGGGCTCCGAGACGGCTTCGGCCACGGCGGCCCCGACGGCGACGACGCCCCCGGCGCCGACGCTTCCGGATTCGTTCAAGACCGCGGACGACGCGCGCAAGACGGCCGAAGGCAAGATCGCGACGATCACCGCGAAGAAGGGCACGTGCTCGGCGCTCGCGAAGGACGTGACCAAGCTCGGCAAGGACAACGCGTCGGCTTACCAGACCTGGAACAGCGAGTACGCGAAGCTCGACGACGCGCAAAAGGGCATCGTCACGACCAAGGCGCCGACCGCGGACGACATCACCGCCGCGTTCGACACCGGCACCACGAAGACCTGCGTCGACAAGAAGGACAAGACCTTCGCGGCGGCGCTGAAGACGTACGCGACGGCCGCGATGGCGATGCCGGGCGCGGGCGCGGCTGCTCCGGCGACCTCGGGCAGCGCGGCTCCCAAGAAAAAGTGATTTGAGCGAAAAGGACGACGCCGCCCAGCTCGCGCGCCTCGGCTACGCGCAGGAGCTGTTGCGTTCGATGGGCGGCTTCTCCAATTTCGCGATCAGTTTTTCCATCATCAGCGTCCTCACGGGCGTCGTCTCGAGCTACAAAATCGCGATCCAAGCGGGAGGCCCCGCGGGATTGGGGATCGGCTGGCCGCTCGTCTGCGCCGGCACGCTGCTCGTCGCGCTCGCCATGGCGGAGCTCGCGAGCGCGTTTCCCACCGCGGGCGCGCTCTATCACTGGTCGGCGCTGCTCGGCGGCGCGGGCGCCGGGTGGATGGTCGCGGCGACGAACCTCGTCGGACAAATCGCGATCGTCGCGGCGATCGATTTCGCGTGCGCCAAGACGCTCGGCTCGACGCTCGCGCTCCACGACGGCGCGACGCTGCCGCTCTTCTTCGCCGTGATCGGCTCGCACGCGATCATCAACCTGCGTTCGATCCGGCTCGTCGCGCGCTTGAACGATTTTTCGGCGACGGTGCACGTCATCGGCGTCGTCGTGCTCGTCGCGCTGCTCGCGGCGTTCGGGCGGGCGCAGCCGATTTCATTTCTCGGCAAGACGGGCTTCACGCTGCGCGACGACCACGCTTACGCGCTCGGATTTTTCAACGCGCTCACGCTCGGTATGTGGACGATGACCGGCTTCGACGCGTCGGCGCACGCGAGCGAAGAGACGCGCGACCCGGCGCGGAGCGCGCCGCGCGGAATTCTTTCGTCGGTCGTCGTGAGCGCGATCGCGGGTTACGCGCTGATCGTCGCGCTCACGCTCGCGATCGGGGACCTGCCGAAGATCGCGGGCGACGACGAGCCCGCGCTCGCGATTTTGCGCACGGCGCTCGGCGAGCGCGCCGGACGCGCCGCGATGGGCGCGGCGATCGTCGCGATGTGGTTTTGCGGTCTCTCGTCGGTCACGAGCGCGTCGCGGACGTTCTACGCGTTCGCGCGCGACGACGGCCTCCCGTTTTCGGCGCTCATTCGTCGCGTGAGCCCGCGCTTCAAGACGCCGCCGCAAGCGATCGCGCTCGCGGTCGTCTTGCCGTGCCTTCTCGTCGTCGCGACGAGCCGTCTCTCGGGCGCGGTCTTCGACGCAGTCGGCTCACTCGCGACGACCGCGCTCTACGTCTCGTACGCCGCGCCGATCGCGCTCGGCGTCGTCGCGCGCCTTCGCGGAAAGTGGACACGCCGCGGCCCGTTCGCCCTCGGCCGCGCGGGCTTGGCAGTCGCGTGCGCCGCGGTCGTCTACTCGGCGTTCGTGCTCGTCTGCTTCGCGATCCCGCCGAACCAAGTCTACGGCGAGCTCATCGTGGGCATCGAGCTCGCGATCGTCGTCGTGTACGTCGTGTTCGCGCGCCGCCGTTTTCGCGGGCCGAAGCTCGACCTCGCGGCGATCGAATGATCGTATAGTCCGCGCATGAGGGTGGTGGTGCTTCTTTGCGCGGCGATGATCGCGTGCGGCGGTGACGACAGCTCCGCCGCCGACGCCGGAAACGACGCGCCGCAAGACGTCGCGCCGGCCGACGTTCACGTAGCCGAAACTGCGCCGCCGACGCCCCAAGTGCTCGACGTCGCCGCGGGCGCGCAGCACACGTGCGCGATCGTCGTGTACGGCGGGCAGTACGTGACCTACTGCTTCGGCGCCGACGCCGCCGTCGGGGGAACCAAACAAGGCGTGCTCGCCGTCGCGTCGACCGGCCTCGGCGCCGCGCCCGCGTTCGTCACCATCGCGAGCAGCCACGGCGCGGGGCACACCTGCGGGATCGCGAGCGACAAGAAAGTCTGGTGCTGGGGCGACGACACGCTCGGTCAATGCGGACAAGGAAACCCAGGCCCGACCGTCGCCGCGCCCTCGCCCGCGCTCGACTTCACGCTCTCGGTCGCGAAGGCGACGGCGATCGCGGTCGGCACGAGCTCGAGCTGCATGGTGCGCAATCAAGACGGCAAGCTCACGTGCTGGGGCGACAACACGAAATGCCAAGACGATCTCTGGGACGGCAGCGGCTGCTCGGCAGGTCCCTCGGCGGCCGTCGTCGCGACCGATCAAGACGGGGTCTTCAAGACGCCGATGCTCGCGGGCCTCGGCGCGGCGCACGGGTGCGTCGCGGCCGATCCGGCCGGCGGCGGCGCGTCGACGCTCTTTTGTTTCGGCGACAACGCGTCGCTCGAGTCGGGGCCGTCGGGCAAATCGATCACGACGCCGGCTGCGATGATCGCGTCGCCGCGCAAAGTGATTTCGATCGCCGCGGGCGACGCGCACACCTGCTTCATCACCGACTCGCCGCACGAGCTCCATTGCTTCGGAAAGAACGACGTCGGCCAAGCGAGCCCCGCGAGCGCGACCTCGCCGATCGATCCGGCCGGCGCGACGCTCGTCGCGCTACCGGGCAGCGCGCTGCCGCTCGTCGTCGCGGCGCGCGCCGACGAGACCTGCGTCGCAGACGTCACGGGCGCGCTGTTTTGTTTTGGTCAAGGACACGGGACGGGCATCGACGTGATCGCTGGCGTGAAAGACGTCGGCAAAATCGCGATGGGCGCCGGGCACACGTGCGTCATCGGCCACCTCCCGAGCGCCGCGGTGTCCGACCCCGGCGCGCTCATCTGCTGGGGCGAGAACACGAACGGAGAAGCGGGCCAGACCGCGGGCACGACCGTCGCGACGCCGACCGCGGTCGCGATTCCCGGCGCGGCGCCGAGCGCTCCCTGAGCGCGCTTGCGCGCCACGCGGCCGAGAGCGCAGAATGCCGAATGCACGAAACGCGGTGGCGGGCGATCGCGTGCGCTCTCGCTTCGTGCGCGCTCGCGTGCGGAGGCGGCGGCGACGTGCCGGACGCGTCGACTGACGCAGCCGCGGACGTGAAATCGTTCGACGCCGGAAGCGACGTGGTCGACGCAGCCGCCGACGTCGCGATCGATCGATGGGTCGCCCCGCTCACGCCGTGGGAGCGCATGCCGCTCGTCGATTACATGGGCGGGCATCTCTTGACGTCGATGAAGATCATCACGGTAAGCTTCGCCGGCGACGACGCGAGCCTCATCGGGCGCATGCAAGACCTCGACGACACGATCACGCAGTCGCCCTGGTGGGCCGCGTCGACCGCGGAGTATTGCGAGCTCCCGACTGGCCCGTGCATCGGTCCCGGCACTGGGGCGGGTCACGTCGTCTTGAACGAGACCGCACCCTCGGTCCTCAACGACACCGACGACGGAAAAAATTCGAGCGTCGTTCAGTTCATCCAAGACCGCATCACGAGCGGCGCGCTGCCCGTCCCCGACGATCAAACGATCTATGTCATTTATTTTCCGTCGGGCACGACCATCACGTTCGACGCCGAGAAGAGCTGCAGCTCGTTCGGCGCGTATCACGACTCGGCGCCCTTCGCGCTCCCCGACGGCGGCACGCAAGAAGGCGCGTACGCGATCGAGCCGCGCTGCTCGGGCGAGCCGTTCATCACGCAGGCGACGAGCCACGAGCTCATCGAGGCGGCGACCGACGCGCACCCGCGAAAAGTGCTCGGCTGGGTGATGCAAGATCTCGCGTGGGAATATTACGGCGACGAGGTCGGCGACATCTGCGATCACCCGTGGGGCGGCACGTACGACGTCATGAGCATCTCGACGATCGACGGCGGCGCGCCGTTCACCGTGCAGCGCGGATGGTCCAACGCGAGCGCGCTCGCCGGTCACGATCCGTGCGCGGTTCCGCCGAGCGATCATCCGTATTTCAACGTCGCGCCCGCGGCTGGAAAACAGTTCGTTCACCTCGGCGTCGGCCAGAGCGTCACGATCGAGCTCGAAGCATTCGCCGACGGCGCGATGAGCGACTGGACGATCTCGGCGAGCGATCTCGGCCCGCGCTTCGGCGCCGGAACGTCGCTCGATCTGCAGCTCGACAAGACGACGATCAACGACGGGCAGACCGCGCACCTCACGATCACGCTCACGAAGGAGCCTGGCATTTCGTGGGTGCCGTACGTGATCGACAGCAAAGACGGAAACGGCCACGAGCACACCTGGGGCGCGGACGTCTTCTTGGAGTGACGCTACTGCGTCGGCGCGCGTGACGTCACCGCGGCCCCGCGGAAGGAGATGAACGACGAGCCGCTCGCGTCGGTGTCCGCGTCGGCGTCGACCTCCGCGTCGGGCGCGCCCGCGTCGCCGAAGTCGTATTTCACCGGGAGGATTTTCAGCGTCACGCCCGCGTCGCCGATGCCGACGGTGAAGATGCGGCCGCGATCCGAAAACGCGTAGAGCGTGCCGGCCCATTGCGCGAGGCCGAGGAGCGGCGCGACGCCGGTGCTTCCGACGATGCGCACGACTGCGCCGGTGCTCGGGTCGATCTGGACCAGCGTATCGCCGGCGTTCGGATCGTAATCGAGCGCGGTGAAATACGTCTTGCCGCCGCCCAGCGAGACCATGTCGCCCGACGCGCTATACGCGTTGCCGCCGTCGTCGAGCCCCGCCCCGACGAACGTGAGCGTCCCAGAATCCGGGTCGATCGCGTCGTAGGTCGCGAGCTGATAACCGAGCCAGCGCTCGGCCCCCGCGTCGTTCGGCACGAAGGCGGTCGCGTACGGAAGATCCTGCGAGCCGCGCGCGATCGCCGTGCAGGCCCCCGTGGTTTTGTCGATGCGCACGACCGACTCGGTCGTGATGCCGAAGAGCTCTTCTTTCGCGTTCATCGCGAGGTCGAGCATTTCTTCGCCGCTGCAGTCGAAGTCGGCGACGCGCGCGAGGACGCGCGTCTCGGGGTCGAGCTTGTAGAGCGTCGTCGCGCTCGCGACCCAAATCGCCGGCTCGGGCGGCACGTCGACGGCGACGTCGGCCACGTCCGGCTCCTCGGGCGAATCGAGCGTCGCGTCGGTCGACGCGTCGCCGCTCGAGTCGTCGCCGCTGCACGCGAGGCACAGCGGCAAAACGAAGAGGACGGCGCGTCGCACGCCCGAGAGTGTAGTTCAGCGCGGCGGCTGAGCGAAGCGCAGATCGGCGGGGAACGGATTGGCCGTGTCGCGCTTCTGGAGCTCGCCCTCCGTCCACGGCGTGAACGCGTCGCCGCGCTCGGCGAAGAACGCGACGCCGATCACGCCGACGTTGCGATCGCCGCTCGTCTGCGCGGCGTACGACTCGCTCGTGCGCGAGAAGCGAAAGGCGGCGACCGCGTCGCTCGAGCGGCGAAAGCCGTCGACCTCGAGGCGATCGAACGGCCCCAAAATGTAGCCGCGATTGTCGAGCGCGGCCGGGCGGCCGTTGATCACGTCGAGCCCGTCGACGGTCGCGAGCGCTTCGAAGCGATGGTTGGTGTGGTTGGTCATCACGATCGAGTAGCGCTCGCCCTCGCGACCGATCACGAAGGTGCGATCGACGAGCTTGAGCGCGTCGAGCGGGCGACCGTTTTCGCCGACGATCGACACGGTGATCGCGCCGCCGGCCTCGGGCACGTCGTGAAAGACGTTCGCGGTCGACTGGTGATACGCGGCGAGCGCCTGCACGCCCTGCCAGTCGTTGTAATGAAGCATGCCGGTCGCGAACGGCGTCGCGCCGTCTCGATCGAAGCTCACTTCGTGCACGCGCGAGGCCCGCGTCTCGCCCCAACCGGTGCCGAGGCCTGGACGCTCGGGCGCTTCGTTGCGCGCTTGGACGTCGCCGCCGCCCATCGGGCTGGTCGCGTTGCTCGGGGGCGGCGACGCTTCGCGCGCGCCGACCGATTCGGGCGCGGCGCTCGGCCCGACGCTCGACGCGCCGCCGGTGTACGCGGCGCTCCCGCCGCACCCGGCGAGAAGTCCCATCGTCAAAAGACCGCCCAAAAGCTCGCGAATCGCCATCTCTCGTGCCTCCGTGTGGGAGAGAAACGCGCGAGCGAAGCCGACCTTACACTCGAGCCCAGACGGCTTTCAGCGCGGGCGCCGGATAGTCGAGCGGCGGCGGCAAGTCGCGCACGGTCGCTTCGAGTCCGGCCTCGCGCGCCGCGCGAACGACGGCGTGGCGGAAGCGATCCTGCGGCGTCTTTCGGTGATTGATGCTCGCGAGCAGCTGCCCGCCCGGCGCGAGCGCGCGCATCGCGAGCGCGCAGAGCGGCACGAAATCGGACGCGATCGAAAAGTGTCTGCCGCCCGCCGTGCCGAAGCTCGGCGGGTCGAGGACGACGAGGTCGAAGCGCTCGCTCTTTCGGAGCACGCGCTCGAGGTACGCGCGCGCGTCGGCGGCGACGAATTCGTGAGCGGCGAGATCGAGGCCCGCGTGACGCACGTTCTCACGCCCGCGCTCGAGGAACGACGCCGACGCATCGACGCTCACGACGCGCGACGCGCCGCCCGCAGCCGCTGCGACGCTGAACGCGCACGTGTACGAAAACAAATTGAGCACGCGCTTGCCCGCTGCCGCCGCGCGCACGCGGACGCGATTCCGGCGTTGGTCGGCGTAAAAACCGGTCGCGAGCCCGTCGTCGAGTCGCACGAGATACGGAAGGCCCTCCTCGTGAACGACGAGCGGCGACGGCGCGGCGGCTCCCCGCGAAGGCGCGCGCGGCGCGAGGGCCTCCCGTTCGGCGGGTGAAGCGCGCGCGTTCTTCGGGCGCGACTTTTCGTAGACGCCGTCGAACCCGAACGACGCGAGCGCATCGAGCACGACCGCCGGGCGCGCCATCTCGCCGTAAAAAGTCGCGACCGCGAAGCCCGCGTAGTAATCGACCGCGAGCCCGGGCAGCGCGTCGCCTTCTTCGTTCGCGAGACGAAACACCGTCGTCGCGCGCGCCGGCGGCATCGCGCGCAAGAGCCCCCAGCGGCGTTCGAACGCGAGCGCGAGCGCGCGCCGAAGCGCGTTCGGATCTTCGTAGACCCGGGCGCCGCGATCGCCGCGCTCGAGCCACTCGCGCATCTCGGGCGGCTCGGGCGCGCGGAGGTGCAATCGCTTGCCGCTCGGCGACGAAACCTCGAGCGCCGCCGCGTGGAGCATCAGCCGCGGCGCGGCAGGTCCCCCGTAAATCGTATCGCCCGCGATCGGCGACCCTGCCCGCGCGAGCTGAATTCGCGCTTGATGCGTGCGCCCGGTCTCGAGATCGATCGCGACGAACGCGCGCTCCCCTCGCCGCTCGATCGCGCGCGCGCGCATCACGGCGTTCTTTCCGTCGATGACGTCGCGCAGCGTGACCTCGCCTCGCGCGCGAAAATTCTCGACACACGCGAGGTACGATTTCTTCACGCGACGCTTCTCGAATTGTTCGGCGATCGCCGCATTCGCCGCGCGCTCGCTCGTGAAGAGCACGATCCCCGAGGTCTCGGCGTCGAGCCTCTGATGCGTGCCGACGTACGGCGCAACGCGCGCGAGCCGCGAAGGCAGATCATCGCGCACCTCGGGATCGGCCGCTTGCGAGGGCATCCCGGCCGGCTTGTCGACGACGAGCAGCCCGTCGGCGCGATGGACGATCCGCGACTCGTCGAAATCCGGAAACGCGCGCTCGAGATCCAAGAGGCCGTTACTCGAGGACCTTGAGACGCTTCTTCGCTTCGTCGGCGGTGTGGCTGTGGGGCTTCGCGCTTCCCCAGCGGTCGACGACGGTTTGATACGCGGCGCGCGCGCCGGCGAGATCGCCGTTGGTCTCGAGCGCCATGCCGAGAAAATAAAACGCGCGCGTCTGCTCGATCGGCGACCCGAGCGCGATGCACGCGTTCGTCACGCGCCCGAGCGGACCGACCGCGTCTTTGCCTTGATTGGCGAGCGCATAAACTTTTCCGAGCTCGAACTCGAATCGCGACGTCCGCCGCGACTCGGGCGGGAGCGCGGAAAAATCGTTTTCCTTGGCGAGCGCTTCCTTGGCCTCGTCGGCGTTTTCGGCGAACCCGGCGTAGAGCTGCGCCCAGCGGAACGGCGCGAGCCGCGAGATTTCGGTCTGCGTGTTGTTCGTCTCTTGATCGCGCAGCCACGCCGTTCGTTTCGCGTCGAGCGTCGCTTTGTCGATTCGCCCCCCGCGAAACAAATACTCGGCAGCCCAAATCGTCGGGTCGTGCCCGACCGGGCTCGGCGTCATCGCCGGCAACACTTTCAAAAAATCGTCGGCGATACGCGCCGCCTTCTGAACGTCGCCGGTCTCGAACGCGATGAGCGCGAGCTGCTGCTGCGGACCGGAGTGAAGCGCAGCGTCGGCGTTCGACACGCGCGCCGCATCGAGATCGCTCGTCGCCTTTTCGGCGGCCACGAAATCTCCCTCCGCGAGCGCGAGGTTCGCGGTGTCCTCGGCTTCGTTCGCGGCGCGCTCGTCTTTCGGCAGCGCGCTCCACGCGCGACGCAGCGCGGCTTCGACGCTCTGAATCGGTTCCTTGCGCGCCATGAGCGCGGCGGCGATCTGATAGCTCGGTTGATACGTGTCGGGCTCGACCGACTGCCACGCGCGCGCGTCGTCCTCCATCCCTTTGCAGTCGCCGCGATCGCGACGCAAGTGGAGCCGCTCCTCCAGACAAATCGCCGCCGTCGACGACGCGTCGATGCATTTCCCGAGCTCGTCGAGCGCCGCGTCCGGGCTGCCGTACATGCGAAGCGCGTGGGCCTTCGCGTAAAGCGCCGGCATGTACGCGCCGTCGCGCGAGATCGCGCGCTGGTAATCGTCGCGCGCCGTGTCGAAGTCGAGCGTCTGCTCGTGGACCCACCCGATGAGCATCGGAAAAATCGGATCGCTCGGAAATTTCGCCGACGATTTTTCGAGCTGCTTCTGCGCGGCGGCGAAGTCGGCAGAGACGCGGACCATCGGATCGAGCGCCGCGAGGACGTCGCGCTCGCTCGGCGAGAGACGCTCGCGATTCGAATACGCCTTTTGGTAATACGGTCGCGCGCGCGACGTGCCCTCGTCGACAAGGAGCATCTGCACCGCGAGCTCGAGGTTCGCCGAGCCGAAGCCCGGGTCGAGCGACGTCGCGCGCTCGAGGCTCGTCCGGCTGCGTCGCGCGGCGCCGTCGCGCCACTGCTGCACGCCTTCGCGATACGCCGCGAGCGCCTCGGCGTTTTGCGTCGGCTCCGGCGCGCTTCCGGTCGGCGCCTCGGTCGGCAGGGTCGTCGCCGTCGGCGCCACGATCACGACCGGCTTGTAGCGATACTTGTAATATACACCCAGTCCGAACGCGGCCACCGCCATGCCCGCGACGAACGGCCAGCGCTGTCGTTTGCGCGGCTGCTGCGGCTTGGGCGCGAGCGGATGCTCGGGCGACTTGAACGTGACCATCGCCTGTTTGGTCGACTTGCGCTCGTCGTCTTTCGGCGTGCTGTCTTCGAATTTTCCGGCGCGCGCGGTCACCTTCACCGACCCCGGCCGGCTCGCGCGCGAGCCGACGCGCGACTCCGACGTGCCGCCGCTCCGCACCGCGAGCGGGTCGAGCAGGTCGGCGAGATCTTCCATCGACTCGAAGCGGTCGTCGGGATTTCGCGAGAGCGACCGCGCGATGGCCTGCTCGATCGCCGGCGGAAGATCCGGCGCGTGCTTTCGCAGCGAAACCGGATCCTCGGTGAGGATGGTCGCGACCGCCGCGAGGAGATCGCTCTTCTCCGGCCAAGGCCGCTCGCCCGAGAGGACCTCGTAGCTCATGACGCCCCACGAAAACTGATCGGTGCGAACGTCCGGCTCGCCGCCTTTGAGCTGCTCGGGCGCCATGTACATCGGCGTTCCGACGACGAGCCCTTTGCCGGTGAGCGTCGCGAGGCGCACTTGCTCGGTCTTGCCCGTCGGATCGACCGGGGACTGCGCGCGCCGCGCGATGCCGAAGTCGAGCACCTTCACGAGCCCGTCGTCGCGCACCATGACGTTCTCGGGCTTGATGTCGCGATGAACGAGCCCTTCGCGGTGCGCGTGGGCGAGCGCGCGCGCGACGTCGACGAGCCACCGAAGTCGCTTGGGCCACGGGAGCGCATCGTCGCGCATCAATTCGCGGAGCGTCTTGCCGACGACGTACTCCATCGCGAGATAAACGCGCCCGTCGATCTCGCCGACGTCGAACACAGCGACGACGTTCGGGTGCGTGAGCGACGCCGCCGCGCGCGCTTCGCGGAGCAAACGCGCCGCCGACTCTTTCAAATCCGCCGGTTTGTCCGACTCCAAAATCACCTTCAGCGCGACGCGGCGCTGAAGACGCGAATCGACCGCGAGATACACCGCGCCCATGCCGCCCGAGCCGAGCATCGACTCGATCGTGTAGTGCGCGAGCTTTTCACCGCGGCTCAACATCGGGACATCCGGCCGCCCATACTAGCGCGCCGTCTCCAGATGATGGACACGGAACCCGTGTTAGCCTTAGGCGCTCCGGAAGGAACCGTGCCGGAAGACGACGACAGAAGGCGCGCTTTGCGCACCATGAAGACGTTCAGCGGCTCGAGCCATCCGCCGCCCGTCAAAGCCACGCGCGCGGTGCTCACGGTCCAGTCGGGGCCCGAGGCCGGGCGCGTCTTCACGCTCGCGCCGGAAGGGCCCACGACGCTCGGCCGTTCCGACGAATGTACGGTGGCACTGGCCGACGCGCGCCTCTCGCGCGTGCACGCGAAAATCACCCTGATGAAGGGCGGCAGCTGGATGCTGACCGACGAAGGGTCGACGAACGGCACCTTCGTGAACGGCGAGCGCGTGGAAAAGTATTCCGCGCTCGACGACGGCGCGCGGATTCTGCTGGGCGGCAGCGTCAGCCTGCGATTTTCGTTCGTCACCGAGGAAGAAGAAAACGCGCTCGCCCGCGTCTACGACGCCGCGATGCGCGACGGGCTGACCGGCGTCTTCAATCGCAAAGCGCTCGACGAGCGGCTCGCCGCGGAGGTCGCGTTCGCCGTGCGCCACGGGGCGCCGCTCTCGGTCGTGCTCATCGACATCGATCACTTCAAGGCGATCAACGACCGCTACGGCCACCTCGCGGGCGACGCAGCGGTGCGCGAAGTCGCCGCGCGCCTCGCGCGTGCCGTCCGAACGGAGGACGTCGTCGGTCGCTGGGGCGGTGAAGAATTTCTCGTCGTCGCCCGCGACATCGCGCTCGACCGCGCAGCGCAGCTCGCCGAGCGCCTCCGCCGAACGATTTCGAACGAGGCGATCGCCTGGTCCGGCGCCGGCGATGGCGTCGAGGCCGGTCAATCGATCGCACTGAGCGCGAGCTTCGGCGTCGCGTCGCTCGCGTGCTGCGGGGAGCACAAAGACGTGCGCTCGCTCGTGCGCATCGCAGACGAGCGTCTCTACGCGGCCAAGCGCGGCGGGCGCGACCGTGTCGTCGCGTCCGGTACGAGCTGATGCGCGCGCTGGCTTCGCTCGCGGGCGCCGCAATGCTGGTCGTCGCAGTCGCCGCGGCGTGCTCGTCGGCCGCGCCGCGTTATCCCGCTTGCGCCCGCGACGACCAATGCACGGCCGGCTCGAAGCACGACTACTGCGTCGCCGCGCGCTGCGTCCACTGCCGCACGAGCATCGACTGCGCGGACCGCGAGATGTGCCGCGGCGGCGAGTGCAAACCGGATCCGAACGCCCCGCCGCCTCCGGTGCTCGACGCCGGCGACGACGCCGACGACGACGCGGCGACCGATGAGGACAGCGCCGCGGCCGGAGCGGACGACTCGACCGAGGATGACCACGCGCCGCCCGAATCTCCGCGTCACGTCTTGCCGCCGGGGGTCCGCCGATTTTTTCATCCGTGAGCGTTTTCGATGGCGGCGCGCGAGCGCGTTTCTTATATGCGTCACGTGGTCCAGGTGGGAGTCGTCGGCGCGTCGGGATACACGGGCGCGGTGTGCGCGTCGCTCGTCGCGTCCCACCCGAAGCTCGAGCTCGCCTTCGCGACCTCGGACAAGCGCGCCGGCGATCCGGTCGATGGTTGTAAAATACACTTTTCGTCCCACGACGAAGCCGAGAAGCTCGCCGCCGGCGTCGACGCGGTCTTTCTCGCGACGTCCGCCGAGCACGCGATGAAGCTCGCGCCCAAGCTCGCCGAGAAAGCGCGCGTCATCGATTTGTCCGGCGCGTTCCGTCTCGACGCGGCGAGCTACCCGAAGTGGTACGGCTTCGAGCACGAAGCGCCGGACGCGCTCGAGCGCGCGTGGTACGGCTTGCCCGAGCTCTTCGGCCCGCCGCCCGATGGCGCGCGCATCGTCTCGAGCCCCGGCTGCTACGCGACGGCCGCGCTCCTCGCGATCGCGCCGCTCGTCCGCGAGGGGCTCGCCGCCGGCGACCGCATCGTCCTCGACGGAAAATCGGGCGTGACCGGCGCCGGTCGCAAGAGCGACGAAGCCTATTCGTTCGTCGAGCTCGCCGAAGAGCTGCGCGCCTACAAAATCGGCGCGCACCAACACACGCCCGAGATCGCACGTCACCTCGGTCGCTACGCCCGCATCGGCGCGCGCGTCACCTTCACGCCGCACCTCGTCCCGCTGCGCCGCGGGCTCTTGGTCACCGCGTACCTCGACGCTCGCGACGCGACGACAGAGACGGTCCAAGCCGCGCTCTCACGCGCCTACGCCGACGCGCCGCTCGTCCGCGTCGTCGCGCCCGAGCGCGCGACCGTGCACGCCGTCGCGGGCACGCCGCTCGCGTACGTCGGGGCGTCAGTCAGCGAGGGGACGATCGTCAGCGTTTGTGCGATCGACAATTTGATGAAGGGCGCGGCTTCACAGGCGATGCAGAATTTGAATTTGGCGTTTGGCTGGCCTGAAGCGATGGGGCTTTCGAGCGCGCGGTTTGCGCCTTGAGAATGAAGAGAATGTGGAACGTTGAATTAGGCGCGGGCGGCGGTGCGGCCGGAGGCTACGAGGATGCTGACGAGCTCGTTGGCCTCGCGTGCAAGGCGCCGCGAATCGAGCTCTTTCGACGCGAGCGCAATCTTGTGGATGAAATCACGCCGGCTCTCCGCACGACGAGCCTCCTCGTAGTTGGCGCCGGCAGAAGTCACCGCACGAACCAGTTGCAACGCCACCTGCCGCGACACGCTGTCGGATCGAAACCACCGCACCGCACGCACGACCCCGACCGCCAACGTCATCAACCGCTCGGAAATGTCCTGGCCACGCATCACCCCCCGTCGCTCTCGCCTTCCCACACTCCACGTTCCACATTCCGCCTCCGCTGATGCCGACCATCCCCAAGGGCTTCCGCTTCGCCGGCATCAACTCCGGCATCAAGGCCGCGCGTCGCGATCTCGCGCTCGTCGTCAGCGACGCTCCGTGCGCGGCAGCCGGGTGCTTCACGGTGAACAAAGCGCGCGCGGCTCCGGTGCGCATCGCGGCGGCGCGGCTTCCGTGCGACGGGATTTCGGCGGTCGTCGCGAACAGCGGGAACGCGAACGCGCTCACCGGCCCCGATGGCGAGCGCGACGTGCTCGAGCTGCAGGGCGCGGTCGCGCGCGCGATCGGCGTGCCCGACGACGCGGTGCTCTCGGCGTCGACCGGGGTCATCGGCGTGCCGATGCCGACGCGCAAAGTGGTCGACGCGGTGCCGCGGCTCGTTTCGGATCTCGCGGGCGCGCTCGAGAGCGCTGCCGAAGCGGTGATGACGACCGACACGCGCCCGAAGATCGCGCGGCGCACGCTCCGGCTCGGCGACGTCGAGGTGCGCATCGCGGCGTTCGCGAAAGGCTCGGGCATGATCGCGCCGCAGATGGCGACGATGCTCGCCTTCGTCACGACCGACGCGGCCGCGACGCCCGGCGCACTGCAGAGCGCGCTGGCGCATGCCGTCGAGTCGAGCTTCAACCGGCTCGTCGTCGACGGCGACATGAGCACCAACGACTCGGTGTTCCTCCTCGCGAACGGGCTCGCGGGCAACGCGCGCATCGACGAAAATTCGGTGCATTATGCAACCTTTCGCGACGCGCTCGCCGACCTCTGCATCGAGCTCGCGCGGAGCATCGCCGAGGACGGCGAAGGCGCGACCAAGCTCGTCGAGGTGCGCGTCGCGGGCGCGCCGAGCGTCGCGATCGCGCGCGATCTCGCGACGTCCATCGCGGGCTCGAGCCTCGTCAAAGCCGCCATTTTCGGCGCCGACCCGAATTGGGGCCGCGTGCTCGCGACGGTCGGCGCGCGGGCCGGCGCGCGCGAGTGGCCCATCGACCCGACGAGCGCGCGCGTCGCGATTCAAGGAACGCTCGTCTTCGAAGACGGCGCGCCCGCGAAGCACGACGCCGCCGCGCTCCGCAAGCGCATGCGCGAGCCGCGTGTCAGCGTCGACGTTCGCCTCGCCGAAGGGTCGTGCGACGCGATCGCGTGGGGCTGCGACCTCTCGTACGACTACGTCAAAATCAATGCAGACTACACGTCGCTCATCACGGCGACGCCCGACGGCACCGTCAAAAAGGACGACCGCCTCACGAACTACACGCCCGGGTTCAAGCGCGCGCTCCTCGTCGAAGCGCTTTCGTACATCTCGCGCTTCTCGGGGCGGCGCGCGGTCCTCGCGTACGGCGGCGGACCGATGGCGAAAGATTCGCTCCTCGCGAGCTTCGCGCGCGACATCAACTTGCTCCGCTCGGCGGGCCTCTCGCCGATCGTCGTGCACGGGGGCGACAAAGAAATGGCCGCGCGCGAGAACGCCGGGGAGGGTCCGGCGGACAGGCCGAGCTCGCGCACGATCGAGATGATCCTCACCGGCCGCGTGAACACCGAGCTCGTGTCGCTCCTCAACCACGCGACGGCACCGCGTCCGCCGGAGGCTGGCGCGGAAAACACCGAGACGCGCGGGCGCGACGCGGCGGCCGCGGCCATCGGCCTCAGCGGAAAGGACGCGGGCCTCTTTCGCGCCAAACGCGGCGGGAGCGCGCCGAGCTCGATCAACACCGACGTCCTCGAGATGATGCTTCCGAAATACGTGCCGGTGCTCTCGCCGGTCGCGCTCGGCGACGACGGCGAGAGCGTGCTCCTCGACGCCGATCAAGTCGCCGCCGAGGTCGCGGTCGCGCTCCACGCCGACAAGCTCATTTATCTCGCCGACGTCGCCGGGCTCCTCGAGCAAGGCGAGCTCGTACCGGAGATCACCGCCGCCGATCTGCGCGCGCGCCTCGAAGCCGGCGCCGTGCCCGACGCGGTGCGCGGCAAGCTCGGCGCGGGGCTCCGCGCGCTCGATGGCGGCGTGCGCTCGGTCCACGTCATCGACGGCCGCGTGCCGCACTCGGTCATCGCCGAGCTCTTCACCGACACCGGCGTCGGCACGCTGCTCAAGAGAGACTGAGGCTCGCCGTGCGACGCGTCTGTGTTCTCGGAGCGAGCGGCTCCGGCAAGACGACGCTCGCCGCGCGCCTCGCGACTAGGCTCGATGCGCCGCACGTTCGCGCGGCGCTCGCTTCGACGATTCGTGCTCCGGACCGAGCTCTGGAACGGAAATCGCGAGACGCTCGCCGGGCTCCTCTGGCAACGCGACTCCCTTTTTCGGTGGACGCTCCGCCGCCACGCGCGCTTTCGGCGCGAGCTCCCGCCGCTCTTTCGCACCGAGCCGTACTTGGAGAAGTCCATTCACCGCCTGAAGTCTCAGCGCGAAATCGACCGGTTCCTCGCGCGCGCATCGCGCGTGTAACGCGACGTAACGCGCGCCCGTGCCCGGCGCGCGCTACGATGCGATCATGCGATTGGTTCTTGCTTCGGGCGCGGCGGTCGCCCTCGCGCTCGTGACGCTCGCGTCGTGCGACAGCAGCAGCGGCACCACGCCGGACGCGGGTCCTCCCGCTGAAATCTGCCGAACGCCGGCGAGCGTCTCGCCGATTCACTTCACCGAAGTGACCGACGACTGGGGAGTCGGCGCGGGCGCGACGTTCGACCCGCTCGCGGTGTCGGTCATCGCCGCAGACTTCGACGGCGACGGCTTTCCCGATCTCGTCATCACGACGGGCTGGTCGCAACGCGGCAACTACGTCGGCACGGCGAAGGATCCACACGACGGCATGCGCGTGCGCCACCTCCTCATGAATCGCACGAGCCCGACCGACCCGACGCAGCGCGTGTTCGTCGACGCGACCGACGCGTCCGGCATCCTCGCGACCGCGAGCGGCACGGGCGAGCGCGGATTCGGCCTCGCCAACGCGGGCGATCTCGACGACGACGGCGACGTCGACCTCATCACGTGTCCGCCGGACCCCAAGAGCTACCCCGCGCCCGACGGGAGCAGCATGGGCGACGACGTCGAAGACGGGTGCACGGCGCTCCTCAACGACGGCACCGGTCACTTCACGCTCGCGCCCGCGAGCGATCTCGGCGCCAAAGTCTTTTGGGTGCCGAGCGCCGCGCTGCTCGACTACGACCGCGACGGCTACCTCGATTTCTGGCCCGCGACGGTCGCGCACTGGCCCTACCCCGTCAGTCCGGTGGTGCCCAACACGGGCCCGCAGCTCTTCCGCGGAAACGGCGACGGCACGTTCGGCAACGTCACGAAGCAAGTCGGCTTACCGCTCGCCGACGGAAAAGATTTCAACGGCACGTCGTTCCGCCACGTCTTCGGCGTCACCGCGTGCGACCTCGACGGCGACGGCGACGACGACATGATCTTCGCCGACTACGGCCGCCAAGAAAACCAAGTCTGGCGAAACGACAACGGCGTCTTCACCAACGTCGCGCACACGCTCGGCGTCGATTACGACGACGACCAAACCTACACCGACGATCAAACGTACCTTTGCTACTGCCAAAACAACGCGGGCGCGTGCGACGCGAGCACGCCCGCGCCGGCGCCCGGTTTCTGCTGTGGGTTTTGCACCAACGACATCTGCACCGCCCAGTGCGGCCCGAACGGGCGCGGTTGGATCCCCGGCACGAGCGACCAAGCTTGGAACCTCGGCGGAAATAATTTTTCGATCGCGTGCGGCGACATCGACGACGACGGCGACATGGACCTCATGACCGCGACGATCGTCCACGGCGACGTCGGCCAATCGTCCGACCCGAGCGAGCTCCTCTTGAACCCCGGCGACGGCACCAAGATGGTGCGACCCGGCAACGCGACCAACGGCCTTCTCCGCGACACGAGCAAGCTCGGCATCAACTGGGACCACGGCGACAACATGGCGGTCTTCGCCGACCTCGACCTCGACGGCCGCAAAGACATCCTCCTCACCGACACCGCGGTCTACGACCGCAACGGCGTCGTCGTCGCGAGCCACACGTACGTCTTCCACCAAAAATCGGACGGCACCTTCGAGGACGTCACGACCGCGAGCGGAATCGTCGGCGCGAACCTCTTGCCTCACCTCCAGAGCCCGACGTTCGTCGACCTCGACGGCGACGGCGATCTCGATCTCGTCGCCGGCGACCCGACGACGCAGAAGCTCCACGTCTATCGCAACGACTCGGCCCAAGAACAAAACTGGACGCGCATTCGTCTCGTCGGCGGAGGTCCAGGCGCCGCGAACACGTCCGGCATCGGCGCGATCGTCCGCGTGACGGCGGGCGGCCGCACGCAAACGCAATACGTGAGCGGCGGGTTCGGCCATGGCAACGTCGAAGCCGATTTGTCGCTCACGTTCGGTCTCGGTTCGGCATGCTCGATCGATTCGATCAGCGTGCGCTGGCCCGACGCGACGTCGAGCACGTCGACCTTCACCGGCGTCGAGCCCAACTACCCGATCACGATTCGCCAAGGCGCGACCTCGGTCGATTACCCCTGAGTCATTTTTTGGCCTTACGCGGTTTGGCGATGGGCACGATTTCGTAGCCGAGCGTCTTCATCATGTCGGCGATGCGTAGGGCGGTCGCCTGCTGCGTCGTCGCGCCCGCCAGGCGACGGAGCATCGTGCGCAAATAATCGGACGCCGTGAGCCCCTCGCGCTCGGCCAGCATGTGGAGGAGCTGGAGCTCGTCGTCCGAGAGAAGTAGGTGAAAGCTGTTGCTGCGCTGGATCGGCATGGCCTCATTATGGCCATTCGATGGCCAGGCCGGCAACCGGCCAAGGATGAGGCGATTCGAGCGGGATTTTCGCGAAGCGGCCGAGCCTGCTAAACTTCGCGCGTGGCATCGCCGACGAAAAAGCCCCCCATCTCGATGGGACAGGGGCTCGGCGCCGGCGCGACGTGGACGCGGGCGGGCGGCGGAGCCCCGCGTCTTCTCGGCCGCTACCACGTGCTCGACGAAATCGGGCGCAACGTCGTCGGGCCGCTCTACCTCGCGCGCCTCGAGGGGCCGCGCGGATTCCAGCGCTGGGCCGCGATTCGCCGCGTCGACAAGCGGCACCTCGGAGAAGACGGTTACGTGCAGCGTTTCTACGAGCGCGTGCGCGCGGGCGCGAAGCTCCTCCACCCGAACGTGACCGCGCTCTTCGACGTCGACGAAGAAGACGGCTCGCCGTGGGTCGCGATGGAGTACCTGCACGGCGAGCGCCTGGAGGAGGCGATCGCGCGCCTCGAGCTCGCCGACACGCCCGCGTCATGGGAGATCGCGTCGCGCATCATCTCCGACGCGGCCGAGGGTCTCCACGCGGTCCACAGCCTGCGCGACAAGGAGGGCTCGCCTCTCGGGCTCCTCCATGGCGACCTCGCGCCGCACAGCCTGACGGTCACTTTCGAGGGCAAGACGAAAATCAAAGGCGCGTTCGAGCCGCGCGTGCACGGCGTGCTCGACCCGCGCAAAGTGCCCTACGCCGCGCCGGAGCAAATCTTCGACGGCGTCGTCGACGCGCGGGCCGACGTGTTCGCGCTCGGCGTGCTTCTGTGGGAGCTCCTCGCCGGCAAGCGGCTCTTCGCGCGCGACACCGACGACGAGACGCGCGCGATGATCGAGGCCGGCGTCGTGCCGCCGCTCGCGCAGCTCGTCGACGAAGTGCCGCGCGAGCTCGACGTCCTCGTGCGACGCGCGCTCGCGCGCGATCCGGCGGCGCGTTTTCCGAGCGCGCGAGAGCTCTCGCGCGAGCTCGAGAGCCTGCTCGTCTCCAAAGGAGTGGTCGCGCGCGACGACGACGTGGGCCGCTATTTGCGAACGCTCTTCGCCGATCGCTTCGTCGAGCAAGAAGCCGCGCTCCAGGCCGCCGCCGAGGTGACCGAGGTCTTCCGCCGTTCGCAGCAATCGCTCGGCGCGCGCCTCGCCGCGCTCCCGAACCTCGCGCCGAAAGATGCCGAGGTCGAAGAGACCGAAATGATGATGACGCCGGCGTCCAGCGACGACGACCACACGACGGCCGAGCGTCCGGCCGCGCGGCGCCTCTCCGGCTACACCGACGAGGTCCCCGCCGACAGCGGGCCGACCATCCCTCGCAACGCGAAGCCGGTCGCGCCGATCGCGCCGATCCTCGGCGACACCGACGAGGTGCCGACCGTCACCGCGCCGCAGTCGCCGCTCGTGATGAACGTGCCGCCCGAGCGATCGACGAGCAACGACGAGCTCACGCTCACGGCCGCGCGCGTCGAGCCTCCGGTCAAGACCGCGATGAAGAGCGGCGGCGTGAGCACGTCGCGGCTCATCATGCCGTCGTCGCTCGACAGCGATCCGGACGTGACCGAGAGCGCGATCTTCGTCGCGCCCCGCATCCCGGCGACCTCCGCGGAAATGGATCGAAGCCCGCCGCCCATTCCGCCGCCGCGACCGATGTCACCGAGCTTTCCGGATCGGCCGCTCTTGCCCGCGACGCCGCCGGCGGGCGTCGACGCGATGCCGCGCTCGGCGCCGCGCACCACGCACGTCGCACCGAGCACGCCGCCGCCCGCTTTCGCGCAAGCGTTCTCGCCGCCGCCCGCTTTCGCGCCGCCGTCCGCGTTTTCGCCGCCGCAGACTTATTCCGGGGCGCCGTTCCAGCCGCCGCCCGCGTTTCCGAACGCGCAGCCGCCGTCGCGCGGCCCGCACCGCGCGATGTCCACCGAGTCGCTGCGCGCGGTCCTCTTCCCGCAAGATCGAACGCGTCGCGTGGCGACCGTTTCGATCGTCGGCTTCATCGGCGGCGCGGTTCTGTTTCTCGCCTTCTTCATCGTTTGGCGCATCAGCGTCTCGGGCGCGGCCACTCCTGCGACGTCCGCCGCGCCGAGCGTTTCACCGGCGCCCTCCGCAGTCGGGAGCGCCCCTCCGACGACCGAGCTCGACACGACCGCGACCGCAGCGACCGCAGCGGCGCCGACCATCACGATTCATCACGTGCTCGCGCCGATCCCGACGATGGACCTCTCGCAGCCTTCGCCGCACCATCACCATCACGGCGCCGTCGCGCCGCCGCCGAGCCACACGAGCGCGCCCGCGCCGACGCACGAGCAAACCGCGACCGGCGTCGGCAAGACCGGTTACCTCACGGTCATGTGCAAGCCGGACGCGTGCGACCACGTCATCGACGCCGGACACGACCTCGGCGGGACGCCGCTTTTCCGGCAAGAAATGTCCGCGGGGAAGCATGTGCTGACCCTCCGCGTAGACACGTCGCACGCGCAGAAAATCGTGACCGTCGACGTGCCGGAAGGATCGACCGTCGCGATTCATCCCGACGTCGAACCCTGAAAAGCGATGACCGCCCTGCTCGCCGGCAAATACCGCATGGAGCGCGTGCTCGGCCAAGGCGGCATGGGCGTCGTCGTCGCGGCGATGCACACGGCGCTCGACGAGCGCGTCGCGATCAAGCTTCTCCTGCCCGAGGCGCTCGCGAGCGCCGAGACGGTCGCGCGGTTCCAGCGCGAGGCGCGCGCCGCGGTGCGCATCAAGAGCGAGCACGTCGCGCGCGTGATCGACGTCGGCTCGGTCGACCCCGCCGCGCTGCCGCTCCAAGCCGCGCTCGGCATCCCGCTCCAGCCGGGCGCGCCGTTCATGGTGATGGAGTACCTCGAGGGTCAAGACCTCGCCGCAGTGCTCCGCGCGGCCGGCCCGATCGCGCTCACCGATTCGGTGATGTACGTCGCGCAAGCCATCGAGGCGATCGCCGAAGCGCACTCGCTCGGCATCATCCACCGCGATCTCAAGCCGTCGAACCTCTTCCTCACGCGCCGCCCCGACGGCACGCCGCTCGTGAAAGTGCTCGATTTCGGCATCTCGAAAGCGGCCGTGCCCGGCGCGATGGACGCAGCGATGACGACGACGAGCGCGGTCCTCGGCTCGCCGATGTACATGGCGCCCGAGCAGATGATCGCCTCGCGCGAGGTCGACGGACGCACCGACGTCTGGGCGCTCGGCGTCGTCCTCTATCAGCTTCTCACCGGACGTGGTCCGTTCAACGGCACGACGATGACCGAGCTCTGCGCGCGCATACTTCAAGAGCCGCACGCGCCGATCCGCGCGACGCGACCGGACGTGCCCGGCGAAATCGAAGCGGTGGTCGCGCGGTGCCTCGAGAAAGATCGCACGCGCCGCTTCGCGTCGGTCGCCGACCTCGCCGAAGCGATCGCGCCGTTCGGCGGCCAAGCCGCGGCGCTCTCGGCCGAGCGCGCACGCCGATTGATTCCGCGGACCGAGCGCGCGATGGGCGTGCCGCCGACGATTCCGGGCGCGCCGATCGGGATGGCGGCGACGGCGATCGCGCCCGGCGGAACGATGCCGTACGCCGCGACGAACCCATCGTGGTCGGCGACGCGCGGTCGATCGAGCGGCTCGTCGGGGATTTGGATTGCGCTCGCGTTCGGGCTCGCCGCGATCGTCGGAGGCGTGGCCGTCGTCGTTCTCTTCCTCGCGATGCGCGCGCGCGCGCCGTCGCTTCCCACGATCGCCGAGCCCGAGCCCGCGCGCACCGCGACGGCGCCCACCGACACCACACCGGCCGCGACGACCGCCGCGCCCGAAGCGTCGATCGTCCCGCTCACGCCGCTCCAAGCGCCGACCGTTCACGCGGGCGTCCATCCCCAGCCGACCGCCACGCATCACGCTCCCATCGTCCACGACCCGCCGCCTCGCCCGACGGCCGAACCCAAGCCGGACATCTTTTGACTCTCCTACCTTTGCGCTATCCCAGGAGCGTGCGTCGCCTCGTCACGCTCGCTTTGCCGCTCGCGCTCGTCGCGATCGCGCCTGCCGTTCGCGCGCAGAGCAGCGCCGACGTCGACACCGCGCGCGCCGCGTTCTTGAAGGGGCTCGACCTCCGCAAGCACCACGACCTCCCCGCGGCCGCCGAGCGTTTCCGCGCCGCGTACGCGCTCGTCCCGACGCCGCGCATCGGCTACGAGCTCGGCTCGACGCTGCGCGAGACGGGCGATCTCGTCGCCGCGCGCGCCGCGTTCGTCGCCGCGACCGAGCTCCCGCCGCGGCCGAACGAGTCGCCCGAAGCGAAAAAAGCCCGCACCGACGCCCAAGCGCAAGCCGACGATCTCGACCAACGCATCCCGCAGATCCAGCTCCACATCGTCGGCACCGGCCAAATCTACGTCGACGGCGAGCCCGTCAGGCACGAAGCGCTCTCTTCGCCACACAAGCTGAACCCCGGCTCGCACACGATTCAAATTCAAGTCGACGGCGACGTGAAAGGCGAGAAGACGATCTCGCTCAGCGAGGGCGAGCACAAGGACGTGACGATGTCGCCCGGCGTCGAGGCGCGCGTGACCGTCACCGCAAACCCGGTGATGCCGCAGGTGATCGTGCAGCCGCAGCCGACGGCGCCGTACGATCCGTTCGCGACGCCCGTGACCAACCGCGTTCACAGCAACGCGGGCACGAAGGCGGCGCTCTTTTACGCTGCGTCGACGATCGCCGGCGTTGGAATCGGCCCGGGCGTCACGGCGCTCACGTTCATGAAGGCCGCGCAAGACGCGTGCACGAACGGCTGCGACTCGAGCTTCGAGAACAACAAGAACCTCGCCTACGGCTTCGCGATCGCGACCGACGTCTTGTGGGGGACGGCGCTCATCTTGCTCATCGCGGCCATCGTCTACCCGAGCACGAGCGCGCTCGAGCCCGGACAAGTCGCCGGCCTCCAGAACGTGACGTTCGCCGTCTCGCCGACGAGCGGCGGCGGCACGATCGGCGCGACGGTGAGGTTCTGATGATCGGCGCGCGCATCTTCTTGGCGCTCTCGGCGCTCTCCTTGCTCGGCGCGGGCTGCACCGCGTTCGTCGCGTCGCAGCTCTCGGGCGACTCGAGCGACGGCGGCACGACGCAAATCGGCGCCGGATGCTTCCACATCACCGACAACCAGTGCGGTGAATGCATCGCGAGCAACTGCGAGGACCCGAACGCGAAGCCGCCGGTCTCGCTCGCGAAGGTGTGCAGCCTCGCGAGCGCCGACCCGATCATGCTCAGCGTCCAGGAGTGCACGGCGGCCCCCGGCCTCGACAACTACGAGTGCGGGTACATGTACGCCGACGCCAGCACGGGATACGCGTCGACCATCGATATGCTGAGCGCGGCGGTGAACAACGTCCAGCACTGCATCACCGATCACTGCGCGACCTCGTGCAGTCAATGCAACGTGCAGGTCCCCACGTGCGGGAGCGACACGGTCTTGCTCGCCGACGCGGGCGCGTGCGGGCAGTGCATCGATCAAGCGATCAACCAGACCGGCGGCGTCTGCCAGTCCCAGGCGCTCGCGGACACGGAGTTCGGCAGCGCGGCGTGCACAGAAGGCGCCGACGCCATCTCGAAGTGCGCGATCGCGCCCGGCCAATGTCAAACCCCGGACTGTTCGGGCATCTCGTCGCCGACGACGACCGACTCCGCGCTCCAGAGCCTCTATTCTTGCTTGTGGCAGTACTGCGCGAGCTCGTGCGAGTGAATGGACTTCCGCGGCACGTCGCGGTTTCGCATCGAGCGTCAGATCGGAAGCGGCGGCATGGGCGTCGTCTACGAGGCGTTCGACACCGAGCGCGGCGCGGCGGTCGCGCTCAAGACGCTGCGTGACAAAGGCGGCGCGTCGCTGCTCCGCTTCAAGGCGGAGTTTCGCGCGCTCGCGGACATTCATCACGAGAACCTCGTGCGCTTCGGCGAGCTGCTCGAGCACGAGGGGCGCTACTTCTTCACGATGGAGCTCGTGCGCGGCGGCGATTTCTTGTCGTTCGTGCGGCCGGGCATCGAGACCGAGTCGCTCGCGTCGACCGAGGCCGACCTCGCCGGCGAGACGCAAGCTGCGCTCTCGAATCCGCGCGGCTCGGTCGCGCCCTCGGCGAGGCCCGGCAAGCTCGACGAAGCGCGACTTCGCGCGGCGCTCGCTCAGCTCGCGCGCGGCCTCGCGGCGCTCCACGCCGCGGGCAAAGTTCATCGCGACGTGAAACCGACCAACGTGCTCGTCGAAGGCGAGCCCGACGCGCCGCGGGTCGTCATCGTCGACTTCGGCCTCGTCACCGACGGCGACGCGTCGCAGCTCGCCGGCGAAGCCATCGCCGGAACGATCGCGTACATGGCGCCCGAGCAAGCCGAAGGAGCGGTGGGACCTGCGGCCGACTGGTACGCGGTCGGCGCGATGCTCTACGAAGCGCTCACTGGGCAGGTCCCCTTCTTCGGAAGCGCCTACGAGGTGCTCACCACCAAGCGCACCGCCGAGCCGCCGCGCCCGCGCGCGATCGCCCCGGACGCGCCGGAAGATTTAGATGCATTATGCACGGACCTACTGAAGGCGAGTCCGGATGCGCGTCCGAAAGAAGAAGAGATCCTCGCGCGGCTCGGTGTCTCGCCCGCGCGGGCGTCGCTCATGCCGCCGTCGGGCGAGAGCGGCGCGCCTTTCGTCGGACGGCGCCGCGAGCTCGAGCAGCTCCAGCGCGCATACGAGCAAGCGCGCCGCGGGACGTGCGTCACGGTCTACGTCCACGGCGAATCGGGGCTCGGCAAGACCGCGCTCGCGCGTCACTTCGTCGCGCGCATGGTGCACGGCGATCCGAGCGTCGTCGTCTTGACGGGTCGCTGTTACGAGCGCGAATCGGTGCCGTACAAAGCGGTCGACGGCGTGATCGACGCGCTCGGACGTTGGCTCTTGCGCGTGCCGCGCTCGGAGCTCGCCGGCATTCTGCCCGCCGCGACGGCCGCGCGCCTCGGCCGCGCGTTTCCGGTGCTCGAGCGTCTCGCGCCGCGCGGCGACACGGCGCCTTCGTCGGCGCTCGATCCGCTCGAGCGACGCGCGCGCGTGTTCCACGCGATGCGCGAGCTGCTCCACGCGCTCGCCGCGGGCCACCTCGTCGTCATGCTCATCGACGATTTGCAATGGGCCGACGCCGACAGCCTGCTCCTCTTGCGCGAGGTGATGCGCTCGCCGCCCGCGTCGATCTTGCTCGTCGCGACCGTTCGCACCGAACGCGAGGACGCGCGCGTGCAGAGCGGACCGCCGGCGTCGCTCCCCGCGAGTCGGCTCAACGTCGGGTCGAGCACGATGCCGGGCGACGTACGCATCGTGCACCTCGATCCGCTCGGCGAGGCCGAGAGCCGCGCGCTCGCCGAGACGCTCATCGAGCGTGCTCACGGCGGCGGACCGTCCAGCGCGACCGAGAGCGCGGCGAGCTCGATTGCGCGCGAAGCTGCCGGCCATCCGCTCTTCATCGACGAGCTCGTTCGTCACGCGTGGATCGAAGAGGGCCTCCCGAAGCGACGCATGCCGACGATTCGTCTCGAGGACGCGCTCTGGAGCCGCATTCGTGCCGCAGACGATCTCGAGCGGCGTCTCCTCGAAGTGCTCGCGGTCGCGCGCGGACCGCTCGCGTACGAAGTCGCGGCACACGCGTGCGGGCTCGATCGCGCGAGCGCGCTCGACGAGGTCGTCGCCAAGCTGCGCTTCGAGCGCCTCGTCCGAACGACGCGCATGTCGATCGCCGCGCGCGGGGAGCGCGAGAGCGAAACCGCCGTCGAGACGTACCACGACCGCGTGCGGCGCGCGGTCCTCGCGCACCTCGAGACACCCGAGGCCGAAGTGCACGCGCTCATCGCCAATGCGCTCGAAGGCTCCGGCGACGCCGACCTCGAAGCGCTCGCCGAGCACCATCGAGGCGCAGGCGATCTCGACAAAGCCGCCGGCTACGCGATGCGCGCGGCCGACGCGGCGCTCGCGCAGCTCGCGTTCGATCGCGCCGCGCGTCTCTACGAGTGGACGTTCGCGATGCGCCCGGACGCCGCGACGAAGCCGACGCTCGTTTCGCTCGCGAGCGCCCTCGCCAGCGCCGGACGGGGACCTGCCGCAGCCGAGGCGTATTTGCGCGCCGCAAAATTGGAGACCGACGCCGACGCAGCGCTCGATCTCCGCCGCCTCGCCGCCCACCATTTGCTGACGACCGGCCACACGCGCGAAGGCCTCGCGGTGATGACCGACGTGATGCACGCGCTCGACCTCGAGCTCGCCGCGTCGCCCCGAAGCGCGCTCTTCTGGCTCGGCGCGCATCGCGCGCGGCTTCGCATTCGCGGGCTCGGCCTCGCGCGGCACGACGCCAAGCGCCGAGAGCTCGCGCGCGTCGACGCGTGCTTCACCGCGTCCGCGGGTCTCGCCCACGCCGACCCGATCCGCGGCGCGGAGCTCCAGTCGCGTGGTCTCTTGCTGGCGCTCGCGGCCGGCGAGCCTTCGCGCGTCGCACGCGCGCTCGCTAATGAAGCGGCCTACGTCGCGACCGCGGGCGACGACGCGCGTGCACGCTGGACCGCGCTCCTCGATCGCGCGCGCGAGGTCGCGACCCAAACCCGCGACCCGCGTCTCCTCGCGCACATTTTCGCGGGCGAGGGCGTCGCGCTCCACCTCGCGGGTTACTGGGTCGCCGCGCGCGCACGCTGCGAGGACGCCCTCCGCCTCCTGCGCGAGCACGCGCCCTCGTCGACTTGGGAAATCGACGCAGCGACGCTCTACTCGATGCGCTCGCTCCTCCAGCTCGGCCAGCTCGGCGCGCTCCGAGCCGAGCTCCCCGAGCGCCTCGCGTTCGCCGAAGCGCGCGGCGACCGCTTCGTTCAAAATAGTCTCCGCTCCGGCGAGCTGAACCTCGTCTGGCTCGCGTATGGCGACGTCGAAGGCGCGCGCCGCGAAGTCGCGTCCGCCGAAGAAAACGCCGACGACGGCCTCGGCGTCCCGCATCTCCAAACGCTCATCGCGCGCGCGCGCATCGACCTCTACGCCGGCGAGCCCGCGCAAGCCGAGCGCCGCTTCATCGAAGCGTGGCCCGCGATCGAGCGCTCGCGGCTGCTTCGCATCCAGAGCCAGCGCATCACGGTCCTCGGCGTCCGTGCGCGCGTCGCGCTCGCGAGCGCACGTAAACGCAAGGCGCGATCGATGATCGACGAGGCCGCCGCTTTCGCGAACGAGCTCGCTCGCACCGGCGCGCCCTGGGCGCTCGCCGACGCCGCGATGCTCCGTGGCTGCGTCGGCCGTGCGCTCGGCGACGCGACACGCGCCGCTGTGTCTTTCGACCAAGCGGCCCGAGACTACGCCACATGCGACATGGCCCTCCATGCCGCAGTCGCCCGCATGCGTCTCGCCAAAATCGTCGGCGGCGACGAAGGCCGCGCCACACTCGGTCAATCCCGCGATTGGATGCAATCCCAGGGCGTCGAGGACCCCGAAGCGTTTGCCGCCGTGCTCGCCCCTTGAAGTTTTTCGGTGCAGCTCCGTCTGACGTCCGGTACGACAGGTGCAGGACGGTCAAATATGGGCATGATCAACATTCGATCTTTGGCGCTGTTGGCTGTATTGGCAGGCGCGTTCGGCTCGACGGGTTGCTACGCGGACGCCGCGTACGGCCCTGAGCCAGTGGTTGCAGAGGGTTACACGCCTCAGTACTACGAGGGAGCCGTCGTCTATTACGACGATTACGGGCGGCCCTTCGTCTACAACAACGGGGTCCAAATTTGGATCCCGGAGTCATCGCCGTATTACGCCGGGTATGTGAACTATTATCGATCCTACGGGCCGGCGTACCGCCGTTGGTACTCGGGCTACGGGTATCGGTACCGCGGTTACTATCGCGGCGGCGGACGCGGCTACCGTGGCGGCGGCTACTACCGCGGCGGCTATCGCGCTCCGGCGCGCGGCTACTATCGCCGTCGCTAGTTCAGAACCTCACTCCGGCGCGCTCGAGCGCGGCGAGGAGCATGCGGTTGTCGAGCACGCTCAGCGTCTGCACTTCGAGCGCGCCGATGCGGTCTTCCGGCGTGAAGGCCGTGGCGGAGCGTTCCATCGAGAGCTTGTCCGGCTCGTAAGCCGCATGCTCCGCGTCGGTCGCGAGGATCGTGTAGTCGTCGCCGCGGCGTAGCTCGAGCGTGACGCGTCCGCTGATCGCGGTCGACACCCAGCGAACGAGCGCTTCCTTGAGAAGCTGCGACTCGGGATCGTACCAGCGGCCTTCGTAGAGCAAGCGCCCGAGGCGCCGGCCGAGGCTCGCGTAGAGATCGGTCGTGTTCTCGTTGTGCACCGCCGAGAGCAATCGCTCGTAGCCGATGGAGAGGAGCGCCATCCCCGGCGCCTCGTAAATCCCGCGGGATTTCGCGTCGATCACGCGATTTTCGATCTGGTCGCTCATCCCGAGCCCGTGCCGGCCGCCTGCGGCATTTGCAAACTGCAATAATTCCCAGGTCGTCCCGAAAGATTTCCCGGCGATCGACTTCGGCGCGCCGCGCTCGAAGACGAGCTCGATTTTTTCGGCGTCGACTTTCACGTCCGGCCGCCAGTGTGCGACGCCCATGATCGGGTCGACCGCGTTCATCGAGACGTCGAGCCGCTCGAGGTCCTTCGCTTCGTGCGTCGCGCCGAGCATGTTGCAGTCGGTCGAGTACGCTTTTTCGGTCGACATCCCGTACGGAAGGCCGAGCGACGCGAGGTACTCGCTCATTTCTTTTCGGCCGCCGAGCTTCTTCACGAACGCCGCGTCGAGCCACGGTTTATAGATCGCGAGCTCCGGGTCGACGAGGACGCCGTAACGGAAGAACCGCTGGATGTCGTTTCCCTTGTGCGTCGAGCCGTCGGAGAAAACGTGGACGTCGTCGTCTTTCATCGCGCGCGCGATCGCGGTCGCGGTCACGGCGCGGCCGAGCGGCGTCGTGTTGAAGTAGCGCTTGCCCGCGGTCACGAGATGAAACGCGCCGCACTGGATCGCGACGACGCCTTCGCGCGCGAGCCCTTCGCGAACGTCGACGAGCCTGGCCTTCTTCGCGCCGTGCTCGATCGCGGTCGGCGGAATGCGCGACGGATCTTTTTCGTCCGGTTGGCCGAGGTCGGCGGTGTACGCGTAGACGTCGAGACCTTCGCGCGCCATGTAGGCGACGGCCGTTCGCGTATCGAGGCCGCCGGAGTACGCGAGGCCGATGCGAGTTCCCTTGGCGGGGAGCGTGCGGTGAATGCGCGACATGGCGCACGCCATAACGCTTCACGACCAGCACGTAAAGCCCGGTAAACCAGCCTTGCTGAGCCGCCGCGCGTTTCTACGTTTGGATCATGAAAACGACAATTCTACTTTCGATGTGCGCCGTCGTCGCGCTCGCGAGCGGCTGCACTTACGCGAGCATCGGCGACGGCGAGCTCGGCGTCGTTCGCACGCCCGAGGGCGTCTCCGCGCAAGCGCTCCAAACCGGCGACTGGCACATCGGACAGGGCGACACCGTGACGCATTACAACGCGCGCTCGCAGCAAGGCGACGAGCGCCTCGAGGTGCTCGCGTCGAACGGCCTCAAGATCGTGCTCGATACGTCGATTCGATTTCACGTCGTCCCTGGCGACGTGGTCGCGCTCGATAAAGAGGTCGGCGCCGATTATTACGGCGTCTTGATCCGCCCGACGCTGAGCTCGCAGGCGCGGCGCGTCGTCGGCCGGTACCAGCCCGAAGAAATTTATTCGACGCAGCGCGACCAGATCGAAAAGCAAATCTTCGACGGCGTCACCAAGGCGCTCGCCGGACGACACGTCGAGATCGAAGCTGTCTTGATTCGCAACGTGCAGCTGCCGGACGCGATTCAAGCGGCGATCACCGACAAGCTCCAAGCCGAGCAGGCCGCGCTGAAAATGAAATTCGTGATCGCGCAGGCGCAGTCCGAGGCGGACAAGAAGCTCCTCGAGCAGAAGGCCGAGGCCGATCGAGAAAAGATCGCGTCCGAGAGCGCGGCCCAGTCGCTGCGCGTCGAGGCGCAGTCGAAGGCCGACGCGAAGAAGCTCGATGGGCAGGCCGTCGCCGATTACCAAAAGTCGCTGCGACAGAATCTGACGCCCGAGGTTCTTCGGTTTTATCAAATCGAAGCGTCGAAAGATCTCGCGAGCTCGCCGAGCTCGAAGCTCATCTACGTCGGCGGCGCGAATTCGCCGCAGACCATCCTCGATTTGCGCGGCGCGACGCCGCCCGCAGTCGACGCGAAGAAGGCCGACAGCCCGTATTGACGCGTGATATGTAGCCCCGCGTGGCGGGCATTGCGCGGACCAAGGCGACGGGGGCTGCGATGCTGCCCGAGCTCGTGCGCCTCACGAGCTCGCTCGAAGCCGATCGCGCGTTCGTCCGCGAGGATTTGCTGGGGAGCGCGGCGCACGCCGTGATGCTCGGGAAGACCGCGATCATTTCCGTGCATCATGCAAACGTTTTGCGCGCCGAGCTCCTCGCGATGGCGCGGCAGGTCCCGGAGCTTCCGCTCGAAGAAGACGTGCACATGGCGGTCGAAGCGGTGCTCGCCGCGCGCGTGCCCGAGTCGGCGCCGCATCTTCACACCGCGCGCTCGCGAAACGATCAGGTCGCGCTCGACTTGCGACTCTTCGTGCGCGAGCGCGGGCGCGTCCTCCTCGCGGCGCTCGCCGAGCTCGGCGCGTCTCTGGTCGCGCGGAGCGAGCGCGAAGAAAACGTGCTCATGCCGGCGTACACGCATCGTCAGCGCGCGCAGCCGATCACCGGCGCGTTTCTCTCGTGCGCTTGGACGACCGCGCTTCTCCGCGCGGGATCGGTGCTCGCCTTCGCGCTCGAGTCGGCGAACGCGTCGCCGCTCGGTTCGGGCGCTTGCTCCGGGTCGTCGCTTCCAATCGATCGCGGCCTCGTCGCGCGGCTCCTCGGTTTCGCGCGGCCCACGACGAACGCGCTCGACACGGTGCACGATCGCGACTTCGCGCTCGACTTCGTTTACGGCTGCGCGCGGACGAATTTCGCGTGTGCGCAGATCGCGGCCGACGTCGTCGATTTTTCGACGAGCGAATTTTCGCTCGTGCGCCTCGACGGCGAAATCGCGGCGGGGTCCAGCATGATGCCGCAGAAGAAAAATCCCGACGTCTTCGAGCTCGTGCGCGGAAAAGCGGCGGGCGCGGCTGGCGACATGACCGCGATGCTCGCGCTCGTGCGGGGCCTGCCGAGCGGCTACAACCGCGATCAACAAGAAGATCGCGGGCCGCTCCTCGCCGCCCCCGCGCGCGCGAAGGACGCGATCGACTTGCTCGCGCTCGCGCTCCCCCACGTGCACTTCGACGGCGAGCGCGGCAAGTCGATGCTCGACGACGGCTTCACGCAAGCGACCGATCTGGCCGAAGCGCTCGTTCGAAAGGGCGTGCCGTTTCGCGAGGCGTACGGCGCGGTCGGCGCGCTCGTCCGGCGCGCGCTCGACGCAGGTCACGGTTTGCGCGAGACGTCGCTCGAGGTCGCACAATCGGTGCATTCTGCAATCGACGCCGAAGCGCTGGCCGTGCTCGACCCGGCGCGCGCCGCAGCCGCCAAAGAGAGCGCCGGCGGCACCGGGCCGCGTTCGGTCGCCGCGCAGCGAAAGGAGCTCGCTGCGCGCGCAGCCGAGCTCGGCGCGATCGCCGCGCGCGTGCCTTCGCTCGACGCGATCGCCGACGCCATCGCGCGCGAGGTGCTGCCGTGAAAAAACGCGATTTTCTCTCGCTCGCCGATCTGTCGCTCGCCGAGGCGCGCGCGGTCCTCGAGCTCGCGCGAACGATGAAGAGCGAGCTCGCGTACGACCGAGCCGCGCGCCTGCGAATGTTTCCGGGACGCGCGTGCGGCATCTTGATGGAGAAGGCATCGACGCGAACGCGCGTCTCCTTCGAGGTCGGCGCGGCGCAGCTCGGGATGATCCCGGTCGTCCTGACGACGCAAGGCAGCCAGCTGGCGCGCGGCGAGCCCGTTGCCGACACCGCGCGCGTCCTCTCGGGCTACGTCGATTTGCTCGTGTTCCGCACGTCCACGCGCGAGCGCCTCGAACAAATGGCGAAGCACGCGTCGGTCCCGGTCATCAACGCGCTCAGCGACGACGGGCACCCCGTGCAAGTGCTGTCCGACGTCTTCACGATCGAAGAGCACTTCAAAAAATCGATCTCCGGCATGCGCGTCGCGTGGATCGGCGACGGGTCGAGCAACATGGCGCGCTCGTTCGTCGAAGCGTCCAAGCTCTTCGCGTTCGAGCTGCGCGTGGCGGGACCTGCCGATTATCTCAAGGCCGATCTCGGCGGGGCGCACTTCACGACCGATGCGCGCGAGGCGCTCCTCGGCGCCGACGTCGTCTGCACGGACGTCTGGACGAGCATGGGCCAAGAAGCCGAGAACGAAAAACGCCTCCGCGACTTCGCCGGCTGGACGCTCGACGACGACAAGCTCGCCCACGCCAAGCCGAGCGCGATCGTGCTCCACTGCCTGCCGGCGCATCGTGGCGAAGAAATCAGCGCGAGCGTGATCGAAAGCCCGCGCTCGAGCGTTTGGACCCAGGCGGAGAACCGGCTGCACGTACAAAAAGCGCTGATGGCATTTTTGTTAGGATGGTCTCCCTCATGATGGAACCCGATCGCATCCGCGAAATCCTCGCCGCCGCCCTCCCGGGCGCCGACGTCGACGTGCAAGACCTCACCGGCACGAAAGACCATTTTTCGGCCAAGATCGCAGCTCCGCAGTTCGCGGGAAAAAGCCTGATCGAGCAGCACCAAATGGTTTATCGCGCCCTCGGCGACGCGATGAAAGGCCCGATCCACGCGCTCGCGCTCTCGACGCGCGCGAAGTGATATCCTGATGCGGCAGAAATGAACGGACCGCCCACGAGCCAGCCCGATTCGCCGCCGCCCACCGGCAACGCGGACGATCCCGTTCACCCGGGCGACGTCCTCAGCGGGAAGTTTCGCGTCGAGCGCGTGCTCGGCGTCGGCGGCATGGGCGTGGTCGTCGCGGCGACGCACCTCCAGCTCGGGCAGCTCGTCGCGCTCAAGTTCATGCTGCGGCAGGCGCTGCAATATCCGGACAACGTCGCGCGCTTCGAGCGCGAGGCGCGCGCCGCGGTTCGTTTGCGCAGCGATCACGTCGCCAAAGTGACCGACGTCGGCCGTCTCGACGACGGCGCCCCGTACATGGTCATGGAATTCCTCGAAGGCGAGGACCTCGATCGCTTCGCACGAAAAAACGCGCCGCTCCTCGTGCAGACGGCGGTCGATCTTTTGTTGCAAGCCGCCGAAGCGATCGCCGAGGCGCACTCGCTCGGCATCGTTCATCGCGATCTCAAGCCGAAGAATCTTTTCCTCACGCACCGCCTCAACGGCGAGCCGCTCGTCAAAGTGCTCGATTTCGGCGTCTCGAAGGTGATCGGCGGCGAGGGAGATTTTTCGCTGACCGCGACGACGCAGGTCCTCGGCTCGCCGAGCTACATGTCGCCCGAGCAGCTGCGCGCGTCGCGCGACGTCGACCAGCGCACCGACATTTGGGCGCTCGGCGCGATCCTCTACGAGCTCCTCACCGGGAGCGTCCCCTTCCCTGCGACGACGCTGACGCAGCTGACTGCGATGGTCATCTCGGACCCGCCGCGGCCGATCGAGTCGCTCAGGCAAGACGTGCCGACCGCGCTCCGCATGGTCGTCTTGAAGTGTCTCGAGAAGCGCGCCGACGATCGATACCAGAGCGTCGCCGATCTCGCCGCGGCGCTCGCGCCCTTCGCGTCGGAGATTTCGGTCGCGCTCGCGACGCAACGGATGGCGGGCGCGCTCGGCTCGTCGTCGAATTCGCGGCTCAACGCGCCGCCGGATCGTCCGTCGTTTCGCGCGCCGGGCGGAAGCACCGACGTCGCGTGGGACCAGACGCAGCTCGCGCCGACCGACCCGAAGCGCAGCAAGGTGATCCCGATCGCGATCGCCGTGTCGCTCGCGTCGGCCATTCTCGGCGCTGCGGTCGTCCTCGGCGTGCTTCACAAAAACTCGGCAGGTCCCCAGTCGCCGTCGACGCCGAGCGCGACCTCCGCGCCGCCGCTGCCGACGGTGCGCGATCCGATTTCGCCGCCGGTCGTTTCGGGCGTCGAGCGTCCGCCGCCGATTTCGGTGGTGCCTACGCCGACGCAAACCGCCGCGCCGATCGCGACGCATCACGTCGCCGGTCCGGTCAGACACGACGCCGGCCCGCACGCCCATCCGCAGAGCAGCAGTGAGGGCGATCTTCCGAGCACACGAAATTAAAATTTCAAAAAATGAAAACGCGAACTTGGTTGGGGTTGGGATTGGGCGCGGCGATGTTGTGCCCGTCGATCGCGCGGGCCGCGGGCGCCGACGACAAAGCGGCCGCGCAGGCGCTCTTCGACGACGGGCGCAAGCTGATGGAGCAAGGCAAGTACGCCGAGGCTTGTCCGAAGCTCGAGTCGAGCGAACGGCTCGATCCGGGCGCGGGCACGCTCTTGAACCTCGCGGCTTGCTACGACAAGAACGGGCAGACCGCGAGCGCGTGGGTCACGTACACCGACGCGGCAACCGCTTCGCAAGACCGTCACCCCGATTGGGCGGCGCGCGCGACCGCTCGCGCGAAGGCGCTTTTTCCGGGGCTCTCGCATTTGACCGTCGACGTGCCGAACGCGCCCGACGGCCTCGAGGTGAAGCGCGACGGCAAAGTGCTCGAGTCGGGAAGCTACGGGACGGCGATGCCGGTCGACCCCGGGCATCACATGATCGACGCGACCGCGCCGGGGAAATTGCCGTTTCATCAAGAGGTCGACGTCGGCGCGCGCGGCGCGCAATCGAACGTCACCGTGAAGCTCGACCCCGCGCCCGTCGCGACCGTGCAGCATCCCGAGGAGCATCCGACGACCGGCGCGACGACGACCGAGCCCGCCCTGCGTGACACCGGGCGCGGCAACGGGATGCGCATCGCAGGTCTCACGGTGCTCGGCGTCGGCGTGGCCGGCGTCATCGTCGGCGGCGTCTTCGGCGGCCTCGCGATCGGAAAAAAGAACGACGCGGCGGGCATGTGCTTGCCCGACTTTTCGAAATGCACGAGCGCGGGCAAAGCCGTCGTCGACGACGGGCTCACCTTCGCGAACGTTTCGACCGTCGCGTTCATCGCCGGCGGCGTGCTCGCGGCCGTCGGGCTCGTCGTCTTCCTCGTCGCGCCTTCGTCCAAGGAGCGCGTCGCCGTGTCGATCGCTCCGACCGGCGTCATCCTTCGAGGGACGTTTTGAGGAGCCTCGGCATCGTCTTCGCGCTCGGGTGCGCCGCGTCGGCCCTCGCGTGCAGCTCGATCCTCGGCTTGCAAGAACCGACCATCGACGACGGCGTCGCCGACGGCAACGGCGCCGACTCGCCCGCGTCCGATTCGGCGCAAGAAGGCTCGCCCGGCGACGGCGGCGGCGCGCCGGTTCAACTCTTCAACGCGCGCGTTCGCCGCATCGCGGTCGACGACACGAGCGTCTACTACACCGAGATGTTCGACTACGTCGTCGGCAAGATCGGCAAAGACGGCACGGGCCAAGTCGCGCTCGGCAACGGGTCGGCGGTCACCGGGTATTTTCCGAACACGATCGCGATCGACGCGACCGACGTCTTCTGGACGTCAATCAACGGCATCCACCAGTGCGCGAAGGCTGGCTGTGGCAACGCGCCGATCAACGTGATCGACGACAACACGAGCACGTGGGGGCCCGGCGCGATCGGCGTCGACGCGACGACCATCTACTTCGTCAACTACGACGAGAACGCGCAAACGTACTCGATCCAAAAAGTTCCGAAGGGCGCCGCGAACGGCACCGTGACGGCGCTCGTTCCGACGGCGAGCCTTCCGTGCGCGACGATCAACCACATGATCCTCGATGGCGCTTACGTGTATTTTACATGTGACGAAGGCCCGGTCGCCCGCGCGTCGACCTCGTCGGGCGCGGTCGAGGTGCTGACCGCCGCGACCCCGCCGCCCAACCCGGACACCTTCGTGAAGACGGCGACCTCGCTTTATTTCGGGCAGTTCCTCGAGCAAGCGACGATCTACCAGATGCCCGTCGCGACCGGTTCCACGCCCAGCCCGATCGCGCTGACGCAGGCGTACGTCAACGGCATGGGCGTCGACTCGAACTACCTTTACTGGGCGAACGTCGGCGTCACGCTCGACAACGGCGGCGGCACGGTGAATCGCTGCGCGCTCACTTCGTGCTCGACGTCGACGCAGACCCTCGCCACCAAGATCGACGTGCCGACGGATCTCGCGGTGGACACGACCTCGATCTACTGGGCGGCCAACGGAAACGGCGACACGGCGAACACCGGCGTGTGGAAGATGGACAAGCCGCAATGAGGACGCGCGTCACGCTGCTCGTTTTTCTCGCCGCGGCCGCGCCGGCTTGCGGCTCCATCCTCGGCCTCCAGGAGCCCACCGTCGACGACACGATCGAGGCCGGCGGCGACAGCGGCGGGAGCGACGGCGGCGGCGGAGACGGCGGCCCGAGCGCGCCGGTCGTCATCGCGCAAAACCAGGGCGGCCCGTTCATGGTCGCGCAGTCGGGCTCGCGCGTCGTCTGGACCAACTTCATCGGCAGCACGGTCTCGAGCATCGACAAGTTCGACGGCGGCATGACGCTCATGGCCGCCGACCCGCTCGCCGATCAGCCCATCGGGCTCGCGGTCGACGACAGTGGCGTCTACTTCGCCAACACCGGCACCTCCGGCACGGTGCTCCACTGCGGCGGCGCGACGTGCGCGGCGAGCGACGTCGTCTTCGACGCCGGTTTCACCAACACCGATCTCGTCCGCAACGGCGCGCTCACGTATTTTCTCCAAGCCGACAACGACGAGATCGATCGCATGAACGCGGACGGCAGCGGCCGCCAGTCGATCGCGACGACCGACACCAACAACTTCGAACGTTTTCTCGCGCGCATCGCGACCGACGGCACGAACATGTACTGGACCGAGCCGCTCAACGACACGATCCTGCGCAAGCCCATCAGCGGCGGCTCGCCGACGACGATCTTCACCGCGTCGAGCGGCGCGTCGCCGAGCGCGGTCCTCGTCGACGGCACGACGCTCTACTTCGCGGTGCTCGGACAAGACAACGGGCAAGGCACCGTCTCGTCGAGCGCCCTCGACGGCAGCGGCGTGCAGACGATCGCGGCGTCGCAGCATTTCCCTTACGAGCTCGCGGTAGATGCAAACTACATCTATTGGACCGCCGAGGGCGACGCCGACGCGAGCGGCAACCCGCTGGGCAACGGCGGCGTGTTTCGCTGCGCCAAGAGCGGCTGCGGCGGCAACCCTGATCAGCTCGCGAGCAACCTGAACGACGCGCGCGGCATCGCCGTCGACGACACCACGATTTATTTCGCCACCTTCGAGACCGGCAAGGGCGACGGCAAAATCTGGAAGATGGCGAAGCCCTAGCCTCGTAAGCTCACATCGAGAGGCCGCCGTCGACGTCGATGGTGCGGCCGTCGAAGTAGTCGCACTCGAGGACGAATTTCACGGCGAGCCAGAGGTCCTCGACGACGCCGATGCGGCCCACGGGGATCGCGGCGACGAGCGCGTCGCGCGCTTTTTGGTTCATGCCTTGGGTCATCGGCGTCTCGACCATCCCCGGCGCGACGGCGCCGACGCGGACGCCGAACGGCGCGAACTCTTTCGACCACGTGACCGTGTTGGCGGCGAGCGCGGCCTTCGCGGCGGTGTAGTTCGACTGCCCGCGGTTACCGTGTCGGGCGACGCTCGACATGTTGACGACGACGCCGGGCCGCTGATTGGTGGCGACCATCTTGGCGACCACGTCGCGCGTCATGAGCGTCGCGCCGGTGAGGTTCACGCCGATGACCGCGTCCCACTGCTCTTTCGAGAGGACTTTGACCGCGCCCGTCTCTTTGTCTTTTTTGACGAGCAGGCCGTCGCGCAAGATGCCGGCGTTGTTGACGAGTCCGTTGAGGCCGCCCATCGCGCCGTGCGCCCACTCGACGAACGCGTGCACGTCGGCTTCGTCGGCGACGTTGAGCTTCTTCGCGTGGCACTTGCCGGGGCCTTTTGCGAGGCCGGTCGTTTCGGTGAGGCCGGCTTCGTTGACGTCGCCGATGGCGACCTGCGCGCCGGCTTCGACGAGGCGAACCGCGAAGTGACGGCCCATGCCGCTGGCGCCGCCGGTGACGATGATCTTGAGATCGGAGAGCTTCATGGCGCGCAAACCTATCAAAAAAGCCTTTCGTTCGGGGCCGCGATGTGGAAAGTTCGCGGACCGATGAAGAGGCTTTCTTCCTGGCCGATTTCGGCCGCGGTGGCGCTCGCGCTCGCCGGCGTGCTCGGTTCCGGCGGGTGCACGACGCACGGCGAAGGCGGCCGCTGCGATCCGGGAAACAAGTCGACGACCGACGGCACGTTCCTCGATTGCGACACGGGCCTCACGTGCGTGTCGGGCTCGGAGCTCGAGCTGCCCGACGGCGGCGGCCATCCGAGCGGAAACTTCTGCTGCCCCGTCGATCGCACTGGGCTGCCGCTCGGCGACATCTGTTTGCTCAGCCCGACCTCGCCCGGCAGCGACGCGTCCATCGGTGACAGCGCGCCCGATTCGACGGTGAACGACGCGACGACGGATCAATCGAACGACGTCGTCACGAGCGACGCGCCGGTCGACTCGCCCGTGACCGACGCCGCCGACGACTCGGCGACCGACGCCAGCGGAGAGTGACCGCGTGGGTCTGCCGCACCTCGTCGACTTCGCGCAGCAGGCGCTCATTCTCGCGGCGCTCGTGTCGCTGCCGGTCGTCGGCATCGCGGCGATCGTGGGTTTGCTCGTCGCGGCGGTGCAAGCGGCCGCGCAAATTCAGGACCCGACGATCTCGCACTTGCCGCGCGTTTTGGCGGTGATCGCGGCGCTCGTGGTGCTCGGACCGTGGATGGGTCACCAGATCGCCGGCTTCACCGAGCGGGCGATTGCGATGATCCAGTGAAGTTGCTCGCGGAGCGCGCGCGGGTCGTGCGCGCCGTTCGCGCGTTCTTCGAGTCGCGCGGCTTCGTCGAGGTCGAGACGCCTGCGATCGTCCCGTCGCCCGGGATGGACTTGCACCTCGACGCGTTCGCCGTCGAGCGCGGATATCTGATCACGTCGCCCGAATATCAAATGAAGCGGCTCCTCGCCGACGGTTGGGAGCGCATCTTCCAGATCGCGCGCTGTTTTCGGCGCGGCGAGCGAGGCGCGCAGCACAACCCGGAATTTACCATGGTGGAATGGTACCGTGGTAACGGCGGCGCCGAGGACGTGATGCGCGACACCGAGCAGCTCGCGGCGGCCGTATCGGGCGGCGCGTTTCGCGTCGACGGAAGGGTCATCGACGGGCGGCCACCGTTTTCGCGCATCACGGTGTGCGACGCATTTCAGCGCTTCGCCGGCGTGAGCGAAGCCGACGTGCTCGCCTGGGCCGCGTCGGACGAGGACCGATATTTTCGGACGTGGGTCGAGCGCGTCGAGCCGCGCATCGCCGAGATGGATCGCGCGGTCTTCGTCGTCGATTATCCGGCGCCGATGGCTTCGCTCGCCCGGCAGAAACCGAGCGACGCTCGGTTTTGTGAACGGTTCGAGCTCTACGTCGCGGGGATCGAGCTATGCAACGGTTTCGGCGAGCTCACCGACCCGCGCGAGCAGCGCGCGCGGTTCGAGCACGACCAAGCCGCGCGAAAAGCGCGGGGCCTCCCGGTCTATCCGATCGACGAGAAATTCATGGCGGCGCTCGAACGCGGGATGCCGCCGTCCGGCGGAAACGCGCTCGGCGTCGACCGCCTCGTCGCGCTCGTCTGCGGGACGACCGACATCCGCCGCGTGATCGCCTTTTCGGCCGACGACGTTTGAGGCTACTCTCGGCGCGCTTTGCTCTCGTTCGAAGAAGCCCAGACACGCGTGCTCGCGCTCGCGAAGACGCTCGCGTCCGAGCGTGCGGATCTCGCCGCCGCGCTCGGGCGCGTGCTCGCCGACGACGTGCGAGCCTCGGTGGATGCGCCGGCGTTCGACGCGAGCACGATGGACGGTTACGCGGTGCGCGCCGGCGAGGTCGGCGACGCGATGCCGGTCGTCGGTGAGTCGCGCGCGGGCGGGAGCGCGCCCGACCTTCCGCCGAGGAGCGCGTGCCGAATTTTCACGGGTGCGCCGATGCCGGCGGGCGCGGACGCAGTCGTGATGCAAGAAGAGGCCGACCGCGACGGCGATCGCGTTCGTTTTCGGACGCGGCCTGCGCCGGGCGCGTTCGTGCGACACCGCGGCGACGATTTGCGCGCCGGCGAAGTCGCGCTCGCGCGCGGCACGCGCGTCGGCGCCGCGGAAGTTGCAATGCTCGCGAGCCTCGACTGCGCGAGCGCGCTCGTCGCGCGTGCGCCGCGCGTCGCGATCGTTCCGACCGGGGACGAGCTGCGCGCTCCCGGCGCGTCCGGCACGGCGGCGTCCATTCCCGAGTCCAATTCGCCCGCGCTCGCGGCGATGGCCTCGCGCGCCGGCGCGAAAGTCGATCGACGCCCGCCCGTCGGCGACGACGCCGCGCGCGCGCGCGAAGCGTTCGAGTCGGCGCTCGCGGCGAGCGACGTCTTGGTCACGATCGGCGGCGTCAGCGTCGGCGAGCACGACGTCGTGAAAGACGCGCTCGAGGCGTGCGGCGTGCGTTTGGATTTTTGGCGCGTCGCGATCAAACCAGGCAAGCCGCTCGCCGTCGGCACGCGCGGCGACACGGTCGTGATTGGATTGCCCGGAAATCCGGTGTCGGCGCTCGTCACCTTCGCGCTCTTCGGCGTGCCGCTACTCCGCGTGATGCAAGGCGATCGCTTGCCGCGTCCGCGCGCGCGTCGCGCGACGCTCGCGTCGCCGGTCGCGCGCAAAGCAGGCCGGCTCGAGCTCGCTCGCGCGCGTCTCGACGAGAGCGGCCGCGTCCAATTGCTTCCGAATCAAGCGAGCGCCGCGATCGTCGGACTCTGCCGCGCCGACGTGCTTGCGTGCATCCCCGCGGATTGCGAGCGTCTCGAAGCGGGCGCCGCGATCGACGTGTACGATCGCGAGGAGCTCGGCCTATGAAGCTCTCGCACATCGACGACAAGGGCCGCGTACGGATGGTCGACGTCGGCGACAAGCCCACGACCGATCGCGTGGCCCGCGCAGAAGCGATCGTCACGATGAGCAAAAAGACGCGGGCGCTTGCCACGAGCGGCCGCGGAAAGAAAGGCGACGTCCTCGCCGCCGCGCGGATCGCGGGGATTCAAGCCGGAAAACGCACGCCCGAGTGGATCCCGCTCTGCCATCACGTCGCGCTCTCGTCGATCGCGATCGACATCACCGCTGCGGCGCGGGGCCTCCGCATCGAAGCGACCGCGCGCGCAGTCGACCGCACCGGCGTCGAGATGGAAGCGCTCGTCGCCGCGAGCGCCGCGGCGCTCACGGTTTACGACATGCTCAAATCGGTCGAGCGGGGGATGACGCTCTCGGTTCGTCTGCTCGAGAAGCGCGGCGGCAAGGCGGATTGGCGACGATGATCGACGCGCTCCTCGCGCGACGCCTCCTGCTCGTGACGGGCAAGGGCGGCGTCGGAAAGACGACGATCTCCGCGGCGCTCGCGCGCGTGGCGGCCGCGAAGCACGCGCGCGTCCTCGCCGCCGAGATCAGCTACGAGTCGCCGCGCGACGACGAAGGCGGAAGCGGCACGCTCACCTCGCCGCTCGCGGCCGCGCTCGGTGTTCCGCCGCTCGTCGACGAGCCGCGGCGCGTTTCGGATCGTCTCTTCGCGGCGCGCCTCTCGCCGCTCGCCGGGCACCTTCAGTTTCTACGCGACACGCTTCCGATGCGTCTCCTCGCCGATGCCGCGATGCGCTCGGCCGCGGTCCGCCGCTTCTTCCACGCCGCGCCGACGCTCGCCGAGCTCGGGATTCTTTATCGGCTGCTCGATTTGTTGAAGCAACCGTGGGACGTCGTCGTCTGCGACTTGCCGGCGACGGGTCACGCGCTCGCGCTCGCGCAGGTCCCGCAGGCGCTCGCGACCGTGCTTCGCGCCGGGCCGATTCACGCCGCCGCGCAAGAGGGGCTCGCCACGCTGCGCGATCCGAAAAAGACGACGAGCGTCCTCGTCTCGCTGCCCGATCCGCTCCCGGTGAGCGAAGCGCTCGAGCTCCACGAGGGCCTGCGCAAGCTCGCGATCGACTGCGCGATGGTCGTGCTCAATCGCGTGCCGTCGAACCCGTTCACGCCGGAGGAGCGCACCGCCGTCGAGCGCATGGTGGTCGACCGCGCGCGCACGCTCGGCGCGCGCAGGCTGCCGCGGATCGATCGCGCCGCGGTCGCGCACGAGCGGCTCGTACGCGAGCTCGGGCTGCCGGTGCGCACGGTGCGCGAGCTGGACGACGAAATCGTCGCGCGCGTCGCCGCGCATCTCGGAGGCGACGCGTGAGAAAATCCGACTCGGGCGAGCGGCCGTACATCGCGCGTCTCCTCGGCGAGAAGCGCGTCGTCGTCTGCTGCGGCGCCGGCGGCGTCGGCAAGACGACGACCGCCGCCGCGCTTGGTCTCGCCGCCGCGACCCTCGGCAAGCGCACGCTCGTCCTCACGATCGATCCCGCGCGCCGCCTCGCCGAGGCCATCGGCTCGCCTCAAACGGCGCGCGCGCCCGTACCCGTCGCGGACACGCGCCTCGCTGCCGTCGGCATCCAAGGCACGCTCTCGACCTGGATGGTCGACCCGCGCGTCGTCTTCGAGCGCATGGTCAACCGCCTCACGACCGACCCAGCGCAGGCCGCGTCGATTCTGCAAAATCGAATTTACCGCGCGCTCGCCGACCTCGTCGCCGGCATGCAGGAATACACCGCCGCCGAGGCGCTCTATGGCTTCGTCGAGAGCGGCGACTACGATCTCGTCGTCCTCGACACGCCGCCGTCGCGCAACGCGCTCGATTTCCTCGAAGCACCGCGCAAGCTCTCCCTCTTCCTCGACGAGCGCATCATCGGCGCGTTTTTGCCCGGCGCCGGCGGCGGCGGAATTTTTCGTTCTCGCGCGCGTCAGGTCGCGCACGGCGTCTTCGCGCGCATCTTCGGCGAAGGATTCTTCGAAGAGCTCCAGCAGTTCCTCGCCGCGTTTTCCGGCATGTTCACCGCGATGCGCTCGCACGCCGAGTCGGTGCGCACGCTCCTCAAGAGCGACGCGTCGAGCTTCGTCGTCATCGCGAGCCCCGAGCCCGCCGCGCTCGCCGAGGCCGCGCACCTCGAGCGCACGCTCACCGGCGACATGCAGCTGCCCTTCTCCGGCTACATCTTGAATCGCAGCTGGGCTTACACGCGCGGCCTCCTCTCGCCGTCCCAGCTCGAGCTCCCCGCGAACGCGACGGCCGTCGACCACGCCGCGCTCGCCAAGCTCGAACAGCTCGCCGCCGAAGAGCTCGGCCTCGCCGAGCGCGACCGCCGTCTCCTCGCGTCGCTCCGTCATCCCGGCGCCGAAGCCGTCGCCACGCCGCAGCTCGACGGCGACATCGACTTCGCCGCGCTGCTCCTCATCGCCGAGAGCCTCGTCGCGTGCCCCTCGGAAGATGGGGTACAACCGTCGCACCGCTGATGCACGCCGAAATTCGAGACCACGCGATCGTGATCGACGAAGTGGTCGCGCGCGTCGCGCGTCCGGGCGCCGGCGGCATCGACGTCTTCGTCGGCGTCGTGCGCGACGAAAACGACGGGCAATCCGTCGTGCTCCTCGAGTACGAAGCGTACCGGCCGATGGCGCTCGCCGAGATGCAGCGTATCGGCGAAGACATCGAACGGACCGACGGCGTTCGCGTCGCCGCGTGTCACCGAGTCGGCTCGCTCCGCGTCGGCGATCTCGCGATCGTGTGCGCCGCGAGCGCGCCGCACCGCGCCGAAGCGTTCGCCGCGTGCCGCGCGCTCATCGACGAGATCAAACATCGCGTCCCGATCTGGAAACGCGAGCACGGCCCGGACGGCGCCCACTGGGTCGGCTGGCGCGACGCCCGCTGCGGTCACGGATGAAAGCCTGGGTCCTCCCGCTCGCATTGCTTGCATTCTGCAACCACCCGAAGACGACGGTCGGCGCCGCGATCAGCTTGAAAGAGTCGATGGAGGCGATTCACCCGCGGCTCGAGAAGTCGCGCGGTCACGCGATCGAATTCGCCTTCGGTGCGAGCGGCGACCTCGCCTCGCAGATGGATCGTGGCGCGCCGTTCGACGTGCTCGCGACCGCCGGCGACGAGCCGCGCCTCCACGCGATCGCCGACGAGCGCTGCACGCTCGCGTGGAACACGCTCGTCCTCGTGCATCGTAAGGACACACCGACGACGACATGGACGACGCTCGATCGGACGCCGCCGGCGTTTCGTCTCGCGATCGGTCTCACGCCGCAAGTGCCCGCGGGGGTCTACGCCGAAGAAGCGCTGCATGCGCTCGGCGAGTGGGACGCGGTCGCGCCGAAGATCGTCCGCGGCACCAACGTCCGCCACGTGCTCGATCTGGTCGCGCGCGGCGAAGCCGACGCGGGCATCGTCTACGCGACCGACGTCGCGATTCGTCCGGAGGTCGAGTCGCTCGGCGAGGTCCCCGACGCGGCGCGCCCGAACGTGCGATATCCCGTCTGGGTCGCGAAGTCCGCAAGCCAAGACGCGCGCGCGATCGCCGCGCTTCTTTGCGACGACGAAACGAAGCGCGCGCTCGTTTCGCACGGCTTTTTGGACCATCCACCCAAAAAGAATCCGTGAGCCCCTTCGCCGTTTCGCTGCGCGTGGTGCTGCCGGCGCTCGTCTTCGTCGTGCCGCTCGGCGCGGCGGCCGGACATTTTTTGGCGCGCGGACGAGGACCGCTGCGCGCCGCGCTCGACGCGCTCGTGCTCGTTCCGCTCGTCCTGCCGCCATCGGTCGTCGGGTACGGCCTCTTGCTGGTGCTCGGCCGGCACGGCGCGATCGGCTCGCTCCTCGAGAAGATGTTCGACGTCCGCCTCGTCTTCACGAGCGCCGGCGCGTCGATCGCGGCGGTCGCGGTCGCGCTTCCTCTCATGGCCAAGGCCGCGGAGGCCGCGTTCGCACGTGTCGACAAAAACCTCGAGGACGCAGCGCTCGCGAACGGCCTCTCGCGCGCGGCGACGTTTCGCATCGTGACGCTCCCACTCGCGCTCCCCGGGCTCGCCGCAGCGACCACGCTCGCAGCGCTCCGCGCGCTCGGCGAGTTCGGCGCGACGCTCACGTTCGCGGGGTACTCGTCGCAAACCGCGACCGCGCCGCTCGAAGTCTACTTCGCGATGCAGCAAGGCAAAGACGCACGCGCCCTCTCGCTCTCGCTCGCGCTCGTCGTCGTCTCGACCGCGGCGGCGCTCGCCTTCCACGCGTGGAGCCGCAAGCGATGAGCGATTTGGTGATCGACGTCCGCGCGCGCGCCGGCTCGTTCGAGCTCGATGCGCGATTCACCGCGCGGTCCGGCGTGACCGTCCTCTTCGGCCCGACCGCGAGCGGAAAAACGATGACCCTGCGCCTCGTCGCCGGCGTCGATCGCCCGGATTCCGGCTCGATCCGCTTCGGCGATCGGGCGCTCGACGCGCTCCCGCCGAACGAGCGCGCCCTCGGCTGGGCGCCGCAAGACGCCGCCCTCTGGCCGCACCGCTCCGCGATCGATCACCTCCTCCCCTTCGCGACCGCAGCGCGCGCTCGCGATCTCTTGGCGCTCGTCGGGCTCGCTCCTCACGCAGCGCGCAAACCCACGCGCCTATCCGGCGGCGAGCGCCAGCGCCTCTCCTTCGCGCGCGCGCTCGCGCGCGAGCCCTCGCTCCTCCTCCTCGACGAGCCCTTCTCCGCCCTCGACGACGCCGCCCGCGCCGAAATGGGCGATCTCGTCCGCACCCAAGCCGCCCGCGGCGCAACCATCCTCTTCGTCACCCACGACCGCCCCGAAGCCACCCGCCTCGCCGACGCCTTCATCCTCTTCACCTCCGGCCACACCCGCGAATCCGCATCGCTCCCGTGAGAGAAACAGAAGATCGAAAGACCAGAAGCCGAGAAGAAGCCATTTTATTTGTAAACTACAAATAAATCTTCTGGTCTTCTGAACTTCCTGTTTCTCTCTTGGGCGATTAGCCTCCGGAGACGGGTGGGATGAGCGCGAGGACGTCGCCGCCGGCAAGCGGCTCGTCCGCATCGGCGAAGCGTTCGTTGCGCGCGATGCGGATGCTCGCCATGCGATCCGCGAGGCCGCGCGCGTCGCCGATCCACCGCGCGAAATCGCCGACCGTCGCGATCCCGTCGGGCAAGTCGCACGTCTCCTCGTCGCGCGCGACGACGTCGCGCACGCCCGCGAAATAGAGCACGCGCACCCGCATCACTTCTTCGTGCCCGAATGGTGCCCGTGTCGCCCGCTCGCGACCTCCACCGCGTGCGGCAGCATGTCGACGAGAAGCGACGCGCCGAGCTCGGCGGCCTCCGGGCTCCCGGGAATCGCCACGACGATCGTCTCGTGAACGACGCCGGCGGTCGCCCGCGAGAGCATCGCGCGCCCGCCGAGCGCGTTCTCGTGATCCGGGTTGCTGCGCCAAGGCGACGCCGTGCTCCACGAGCGCCGGCGAAACTCCTCGCCGAACCCGTCGATGCGTTTTTGGTAGAGCGGCTCGATCGCCTCCGGCGTCACGTCGCGCGGCGCGAGCCCGGTCCCGCCGCACAAGATGATCGCGTCCGCCTCGTTCGAGACCGATGCCGAGCGCACGAGCTCACGAATGACGAGCATCTCGTCGCGCACCGGCATGTGACGCCGCACGGCGAAACCCGCCTCGCCGAGCTTCCCCGCAAGCACGTCGCCCGAGGCGTCGTCCTTGCTGCTTCGCGTGTCGCTCACGGTGACGAGAAGAATTCGTACCTGCGCCATCCCCAAACGGTATCACGCGTCGCCGCCGTCGCCGCCTTCGACTGGCAGCCCCAGCTGGCGCATCAAACGGAGCGCGTTCGAGCTCGTGACCACGCCTTCGCGCAGCTTGTAGTCGAAGCTCATCGCGTCGCCTTCGACTTGCTCCTCGAAATGCACGTTGCGCGCGCCGGCGGCGAGCGGCCCGGACAAATCGGCGAGCGCCAAATCGTGCGTCGACACGGCGCCGAGCGCGCCGTGCTCGAGCAGCCACCCGATCGTCGCGCGCGCGCCGATGAGCCGTTCGCGCGCGTTGGTTCCGTAGAGCATCTCGTCGAGCAAAAACAAAACGCCAGGCCCGCGCGCAGCCATCTCGGTCACGAGCTTGAGACGCCGGAGCTCCGCGTAAAATTTCGACGCGCCCTCGGCGAGCGAGTCCGCCACGCGCATGCTCGTCGCGAGCCGCAAACGACCGAGCGAGAGCGACTCGGCGCAAACGGGCGCGCCCGCCGTCGCCATCGCCGCCGCGACGCCGATCGATCGCAAGAGCGTCGACTTCCCCGACATGTTCGACCCGGTCACGACGAGCGCCTGCCCCGCCTCGAGCGGACCGACGTCATTGCACACGCGCCTATCGCCCGGCACGAGCGGATGCCCGAGCGCGCGCGCGTCGAACCGAAATTCGTCCGAAATCTCCGGCCACGCGAACGCGGGAAAATCATGCGACAAGAGCCCGAAGCTCGCGAGCGCTTCGAGCGCGCCGTACGCGCGGAACCACTGCGCCGCCGACGCGCCATATTTTTTCCGCCACCGCTCGAGCGCGAGCACCGCGTGGAGCTCGAGCATGACGATCGGCGCGATGAAGAGCCGAACGACGTCGTTCTGCGCCGAGTCGAGCGCGCTCGTCGGCCGCCGCAGCGCGCGCAGCCCCGCGCGACCCGACTCGATCTCTTTTTGAAGCGACGCGAGACGCGGATCGGCGAACCGCTCGGCGAGCGCCGCATCGAACGCCTCGACGAACGCGAGCGCTCCGCCCTCGTGCGCGACCACCGCCGACGCGATGCGCCCGACGCGCGCGCGGACGACGACGCCCACGACCACCGCGACCGCGTACGGCGCCCACGTGAGCACCGAAGACCATCGCAGAATTTCGCCCGCGACGATCGCGCCGATCGTCACGATCGGGAGGACCCAGGCGATCGCGACCCACAGCGCGCCGCCCACCGGCGGATCTTTCGCCTGCGCCCAAAGCTCGAACGCGATCGCTTTGTCCGGCGCCTTCGACGCGCCGCTGCCGGCGACGAACAGCGCGCGCACGAGCTCCGGCTTTTTCGCCAGCGCTCGCGCCGCGCCCTGCCGCGCGCGGATCTCCTCGACCACCGGCGGATCGCTCGCCGCGAGCAACCACTCGCGCAGCGTGCGAAGGCCCGGCTGCGTGCGCACGAACGAGATGTGCGCGCAAACGCTCCCTTCGCCGATCATGTCGAGATCGCCCGCGTACGGATGATTCGCGACCGGCTCGCCGTCGATCGTGAGCGCCTCTTGCTGCTGCGGCCCCTTCTTGTCGACGCTTCGTCCGAGCGCGCGCTCGTGGAAGCGCGCGGCCGCGTCGCGGCGATCGCGCGCCCGGTCGACGCGCACGTGCACGAAGATGAGCACGACGAAGAGCCCGATCGCGCCGAGCACGCCCCACCCCACGACCGGCGGCAAGAGGTGCAAGCCGACGGCGATCGCGAGCACGATGACGATCGCCACGCACACGAGCCGAGTCATCCCGATCGCGCGCGACCGCGCTTCGAGCGCGGCGTACGCGATGCGCATCGCCGCGTGCTCGCGCTGATGCCACGCGCGAGGCTCCGCAGACGTGCGCGGGGGATCGGTCACGCCGCCGACCGCGTCCGCGCCGCGACACGCTTCGCGCGCGCCGGCTCGAGGCTCGCGACTGCTACGGCGAGACCGGCGAACGTGAGACGCGCATCGCGCGCCGAGCGAACGAGCCCATCGCGCGCGAGCGCCGCGAGCGCTTCATCGAGCTCGGCGTCGGTGCAGTCGACGCGCACGAGCAGCGCCTCGCGGCTGGGAGAACGACGGTGCCGCGCGCAGCGGAGCGACGCGCGCAAAACAGCGAGAGAAATGTGTTTTTGGCTCATGCACCGCACGTTAGTTCAGGTACTGAACGCATTCCCAGTTTTCGGCACAAAAAAAGAAACTGCCGGGAGGTTTTCACCGCCCGGCAGCTCGTTCGTCAAGATCGTTCGGATCCGAACGATCACATCCCGAGGTCGACGTTCTTCTTGTCGCCGAGGAGGCTGAAGCCGTGGACCTGGAACTTGAGGGTCTTCGCGTCCGCGGGGACTTCGATGACCGTCCAGTATTCCTTCGGCATGCTCGGCTGGAGCGTGTCGAGGCCGATGGTCTTCGCCTTCGCCGGAACGTAGAAGCTCTCCATGTCGATCGGTCCGAACTCGCGGCCCTTGTCGTCGACGATCTTCGGGCGGTCGAGGAGCATCTCTTCCTTCTTGCCCTTGTTGGTGACCTTGTAGTGGACCTGAATGAAGCGGCCCTCGGTCTTCTTCTCCTCCTCGTTGAACTCGGAGTTGCTCTTGATCGATTTGCCGGCGTCCTTCGCCTCGATGACGATCCACTCGGAGTCGTCGAACGTGACGGTCTCACCCATTTTGGCGGTGCCCGTCGAGCTCGAGCTTCCGTGCGATCCGCCCTTGCAAGCGACCAGCCCCACCAACAGAACGAGCATCGCCCCAAAAACCTGCGCAACCTCGAACCATCGCTTGCGACCCAACCCGACCTTCATGTGAGATCCCTTTCTTTCGACCTAGCCACGTAGACTCGGCGCATGGGACAGCCACTCTGTCCCACTGTCAAGCATGCCCGCCGCCCAGCCTCGGTTGTTTACGCGCCGGCGGCGGCTTTCTTCCCAGTGTGCGCGAGGATGAACGCCAGCTCGGCCGCGACTTGGTCGGCGACCTTCGCGGTGGGCTTGCCCATGCCGTGCCCGGCTTTCGTTTCGACGCGGAGGAGCACGGGGTTGCCGGACGTCGTGAGCGCAGCGAGGGTCGCGGCCATTTTTCGCGCGTGCATCGGGTCGACCCGCGAGTCGCTCTCGGCGGTCCAAAGCAGCATCGCGGGGTAAACGGCGGGCTTCGCCCGGTGGAGCGGCGAATAGTTGTAAAGTACACGGAATGCCGCTTCCTCGTCGGGCGAGCCGTATTCGGGCAACCAGAACGCGCCGAGACGAAACAGGTGGTAACGGAGCATGTCGGCGAGCGGGACGAGCGAGACGCCGGCGGCGAAGAGCTCAGGGCGCTGGACGACCGCGGCGTTCACGAGGAGGCCGCCGTTCGAGCCGCCGAGGGCGGCGAGCCGCGACGTGGTCGTGAGGCCCGAGGCGACGAGCTCCTCGGCGCACGCGAAGTAATCGTCGAAGACGTTTTGTTTGTTCTCGAGCATGCCGGCGCGGTGCCACGCTTCGCCGTACTCGCCGCCGCCGCGCAAGACCGCCGAAGCGAACACGCCGCCGCGCTCGACGAACGCGAGCGCGCGCGAGCTGAAGGCCGGCGTTTGGTTCACGTTGAAGCCGCCGTAGCCGTAGAGAATCGCCGGCGCCGGGAGCTCGCTCTCGCGTTTGCGGACGACGAAGAGCGGCACGCGCGTTCCGTCACGGCTCTCGGCGAAGCGACGCTCGACCGAAATCTGCGACGCGTCCGGCGCCCGCGCGACGCGAGCCCACGGCTCGAGCGCGTCGCCCCGCAGCTTCCACGCGCCGAGCGGGACGACGAACGACGTGAAGCCCACGTAGACGTCGTCGTCGTCGGGCGAAGAGGAGACCGACGCGCTTCCGATCGAAGGGAGCGCGATCTCGCGGCCGCCTTTCTCGACGAGAACCGACGAGGCGTCGCGGAGGTAGGACGCGACGATGCGATTCTTGGTCACGGCGACGCCGGTCAAGACGTCGCTCGTCTCGGGCAAGATCTCGCGCCAGCTCGCGCGCGATGGGCTCTCCCAGGGAACGGCGAAGAGGCGATAGCGCGGCGCGCCGCTGTTGGTCATCACGTAGAGCGCGTCGCGTCGCGCGATGGGCTCGAAGAGCGCTTCCTCGCCGGTCGCGATCGGCGCGAGCGCGCGCCGGTGGGGATCGCGCAGATCGCGCAAATAGAGCTCGTTTTTGGACCATCCCTGCTGCACGACGACGACGAGCCAGCGTCCGCACGGCGAGACGATCGGCTGCGGCAGATCGGTTTTGTCGCGACCCTCGCCGAAGATCAGCGGGTCGTCTTTCGAGTCGCGGCCGATTTCGTGGAAGTAGAGGCGCGCGTCGTACGGGCCGCCGTGGTGCCGCGTGTAGAAGAAGCTCGACTCGCTCGTCCACGCGACGACGCAGTGTTGCGTCTCTTCGATGCGGCATTCGAGGTCGAGGCCGGTCTCGACGTCGCGCACGAAGAGCACGCTCTGCTCGCTGCCTTCGCTGCTCTTGCCCCACGCGACGCGGGTGCCTCCGGGCGACGGGTACCACCAGTCGATCGCGTCGGTCGCGTCGGGCGAGAGCGTCTCGGCATCGAGCAGCACGCGCTCGCGGCCGTCGCTCTCTCGCACCATGAGCTTCGGCTGCTGCGCGGCGCCTTCGCGACGCATGTAGAATGCACGCTTTCCGGCGATGAACGGCGTCTCGCAAAAACCCGTCTCGAGGAGCGCGGCGACGCGCGCGCGGAGGGCCGGCAGATCCGGGAGGCGCGCGAGGTAATCGTCGGTCGCGCGGTTCTGGGCATCTTGCCACGCGCGTGTCTCGGCGGACTCTTCCTCGAGCCAGCGCCACGGATCCTCCACGACGACGCCGAATTTTTCCTCGCGGCTTCCTTTGCCCACGCATCCAAGCTACACGAGCTTCATGCTCATCCTCCTCGCGAACGACGACGGCTTCGGCCGCCGCGGGATTCGCGCGATGCAGGCTGCGCTCGCCGCGATGGGCGAGGTCATCATCGTCGCGCCCGAGCTCGAGCAGAGCGCCACGAGCCACTCGCTCAGCCTGCACCGGCCGCTGCGCGTTCGAAAAGTCGAGGAGCGCGTCTACGCGATCGACGGGACGCCCGCGGACTGCATTTATGTAGCGCTCCACCACCCGAAGATCTTGCCGCACCGGCCGGACCTGGTCGTGTCGGGTTTGAATCACGGGCTCAACCTCGGGCAGGACGTTTTTTATTCGGGCACCGTGGCCGCGGCGCGCGAGGCGGCGCTTCGGGGCATTCCGGCGATCGCCGCGAGCGCGGCGCGCGGCGTCGATCGCGAGCTCGCGTGCGGCGCGATCGCCGAGCTCGCGAAGCGTTTGCTCGCGGCAAAAAAGCCGATGCTCCTCAACGTGAATTTTCCGCCGAATTGGGCCGGCGCGATGCGCGTCGCGCGCGTCGGGTTCCGCGCTTACGAGGAGCTCGTCGACTTGCGCAAAGACCCGCGCGGGCGCGATTACCTCTGGATCGGCGGCTCCGGCGTCCACCACGACCCCGACCCCGGCAGCGACACCGCAGCGCACGACGAAGGCGTCGCCTCGGTCACGCCGCTCCGCCTCGATTTGACGGCCGAGGCCGAGCTCGAGCGCGCCGCCGAGCTGATATAAGGACCAGGAAAAACGATGCCCTCGAAACCGAAGACCCGCCCGCCGCTCCTCGCACGCCGCACGAAGCGATTGCCGATGCGGCACGCGAAGAAAAAAAGTGCGGTGCGCGAAGAGCCGGCGCCGGCGGTTCGCCAAGTCGAAAGCGCGGTCGACTACGCGCGCGGCGTCATTCGTGACGTTCCGGATTTTCCGAAGCCCGGCATCCTCTTCAAGGACATCACGCCGCTGCTGGCCTCGCCGCGCGCGTTTCACATCGTTCTCGACTCGCTCGCCGAGCGGTTCATCGGCGAGCACATCGACGTCGTCGTCGGCGTCGAGGCGCGCGGGTTCGTCTTCGGCGGCGCGCTGGCCGCGCGTCTCAACGCGAGCTTCGTCCCGGCGCGCAAACCGGGAAAGCTCCCGTCGGCGATCGATCGCGTGACGTACGACACCGAATACTCGACCGCCGAGCTCCAGATGCACAAGGACTCGATCCCCGAGGAGTCGCATTGCATCGTGGTGGACGATCTACTTGCCACCGGTGGCACCGCGAAGGCCGCCGCCGAGCTCGTTCGCATGCAAGGCGGTTACGTCGTCGCGTTCGCCTTCGTCATCGAGCTCGGTTTCCTGAACGGGCGCGAAAAGCTCCTCCCGGTGCGGGTGGAGACGGTGCTGAAATACTGAGCATGTTCCCCTTGGCATTTCGCGCGAAGCGCAGGATCATCCCCTCCGAATGACGCAGGGCGCAGCAGCGGCGGCTCCTCGCGCTTCGGCTTCGAAGGTCGCGAAGTGGCTCGTGGACAAGGGCCGGGCGGACGACGCCGTCTCGGTGCTCAGCGCGTGGGCCGCCTCGGGCCCCAACGACGCCGACGGACAAAAGCTCCTCGCCGGCGCGCTCCGCATCAACCCGGCCTCGCCGCTCGCGAAGGCCGCGTTCGCGCGCATGGAAGGTCTGCAAGGCGACTTCGGCGATCTCGAGCGCGCGATGCAGCAGTGGACGCCCGACGCGCTCGCGAAGCTCGAACGCGAGATGAGCCAGCCGAGCTTCAATCGCGCTCAAGTCGGCTTCAACAACAACGTCAAATACCGAGACCAAGTCTTCCACATCCAGACGGAGGACTCGGGCCTCAACAAGCCGCACATCATCACGCACCTCTTCGCCGACGGTGGGCGCGTCATCAAGAGTCACAAGCGGACTTACGCCGACCAGGTGAGCCGGAGCGACATCGCGCTCTACGTTCGCGGCCTCATGAAGGGGCAGCAGATGGAGATGATCATCTCGCTGCGCGACGGAAAGTTCGACGACATCATCGAGGGGCGCGCCGTCGGCGGCATGGCGGTGCTCACCGACGCGCCGAACGTCGACATCAAGCACATCAAGAAGAAGAGCGCCGAGGCTGCTGCACCGAAAGAGCTTTCGGTGAAGGTGCAGGGCGCACCGCCGTCGATTCCGCAGCGGACTTCGCAGCCGCAAATTCAGGCTCAGCGCGCGCCGACGCCGTCCAAGCCGGCGATTCCGGCACCGCCAACACCATCCGCGCGGCCGCCGCTTCCGTCGTCGCACGAGCCGGTGCCGCTCGTTCGTCCCGCCGAGGCCGAGGCGGTGCCGCTCGTTCGTCCGCCGAAGCTTCGCTTTCGTTTGCACGTGCTCCGCAGCTTGTGGGGCGGGCCGGACGTCTACGAGCCGGTCGGCGACGAGGTCATCCTCGGCATCAAGGGCGGCATCTCGCTCGCGGGCGAGCGGTTCTGTCATCCGAGCGAAGCCATCGTTCGCTGGAAGAACGGCTCGCTCATGCTCGAAGACTTCGAGGGCGGAAACGGCGTGTTCTTGCGGGTTCGGAGGCCTGTCGAGGTCGAGCCGGGCGACGAGTTCATCGTCGGCGACGAGCTCCTTCGCATCGAAAAAAATCCGACCGCCGACGACGAGCCGGATCCCGAGCCGACGTATTTCTATTCGTCGCCGAAGTGGCCGTCGGCGTTTCGCGTCGTTCAAATCTTCGAGGGCGGCTCGCACGGCGCGTGCGTCGTCGCGCGCGGCACGACGCTCCAAGTCGGAAGCGCGGTTGGCGATCTCGTCTTCCCGAACGATCCGCTCGTCTCCGAGCAGCACTGTTACATCGAAGAGCAAGCGGGCTCGATCGTCCTCACCGATTTGCAGTCGCGCACCGGCGTTTTCGTCCGCGTGAAGGGCGAAGAGCGGCTCGACCACGGCGATCAAATCATCGTCGGCCGCACGCGCCTCGCGATCGATTTGTCGCCGTCGGGCCTCGGCTGAATCAAAACGTTTGGCCGCGCGGCTTGCGACGGCGACGTTCGTACGAACCAAAATCGACGCGATCGGCGCGTGGCGTCGCGGCGCCCAGCGCGACGCGGACGTGCTCGAGCGCGGCCCTCGTCAGGCGCGTGCTGTTCGCGGCGCACGCGTCGCGCGGCACGACGAGGTGGTAACCGCGCATGTGAGCGTCGTGCGCCGTGAAGAGGACGCAGATGTTCGTCGCGAACCCGACGAGGACGAGCGTGTGCACGCCGAGGTGTCCCAAGAGCAAATCGAGCGGCGTCGCGTAAAACCCCGAGTGCTGCGGCTTCAAGACGAAGTAGTCGCCTTTCACTGGGCGAAGTCGATCGCACACGCGGCGTCCGGGGCGTTCGGCGCGAACGGCTTCTTCCAACGTCGCTTCGAAGTCGGAGGTCCAGCGGCCGAAGTTGTCGTTGACGTAGACGACGGGCACGCCGCGTTTTCGCGCGCGCGCGAGGAGACGCTCGATGACCGGCGCCGCGCGGGCGGCGGCGCGAATGAGTGACGCCGAGCCGGGAAAATCGAACGTATTGATCACGTCGATGAGCACGACCGCGACGTGACTTTGGCGCGCGCTCACAGGCAGCCCACGCGGCTGGGCGCGACGACGACGTCGTCGACGTACATTTCTTGTGGGCCGTCGGCGTATTCGTAGCCCACGCTGAGCGAATCGAACGCGCCGCCGGTGAGGACGTCGTTCTCGGTCGTCGAAAAGAGCGGCGCCGACGTCGTGTACGGGCTGGTCGCGAGGTACGCGGCCACCGCGCCGGCGTCGCCGATGCTCATGACCCACTCGACGCAGACCCATTGCGAGAGCGTGTCGTTGAAGTTCACCGACGACGCGATTTCCCAGTTGCCGTCGTTCGCGCGGTACGCGAGGAGGCACGGCTCGGTCGCGCTCGCGCAGTGGGCGGGGTCGACGTGGTTGGTGAACGTAATGTTGCCGCCGCTCGACTGACGCGACAGCGTGAACCACGACTCTGCGCTCTGCGCCACCGGAGCGTAGACGAACGCGCGCATCGCGAACGTCGAGCCGGCCGCGAACGTCGTGCCGAGGGCTTTGGTCAGCGTGAGAAACGCGCTCGGGTTCGTGCCTCCGTCGTCGTTCACCGCGATGTGGAGCGAGTGCGTGCCGCTGTGGGCGTGATCGGTGGAGATGCCGATCGCGTTGGGCGCGGTGAACGACTCGACGTCCCACTTGGGTGTGACCGACTGCTCGCTCTCGAAGTCGTCGCAGAAGAACGCGCCCGGGGGACAATCCGACGGGCCCGCGTCGTTCGCGTCGATCTCGGCGACGTCCGCGGCGGCCTCGGCGGCGTCCACCGCCGCGTCGTTCGCGCCCCCCAAATCCGCGAGGTCGGTGACGAGCGAGCACCCGGCGAGGAGGGCCAACGATACGAAGCCAAGCCGCACGCATCCGAGGATACACGGGCGCGACGCATCGGCTACGCTCTCGCGCGTGCCCAGCGCGACCAGCGACGAGCGCCGCCGCAGCTTCGATCAGATGGCCGAGAAGTACGCGCGCGCCCGCCCGCCGGGACCGCCGGAGGTCTTCGACGCCGTCGCCGCGTACGTGCCGCCGCCTGCCGACGCGCTCGAAATCGGCTGCGGCCCGGGCAACGCGTCGCTGCCGCTGCTCGAGCGCGGGTTTCGCATTCACGCAGTCGAGCTCGGCGCGAACCTGGCCGAGTTCGCGCGCAAGCGGCTCGCGTCATTTCCGTTCACCGTCGAAGTCGGCAAGTTCGAGGACGCGGCGCTCGAGCCCGCGAGCGCGGACCTCGTCGTGTGCAGCGCGGCGTTTCATTGGCTCGAGCGCGATCGCGCGCTCGCGCAAGCCGTGAAGGCGCTTCGTCCCGGCGGCGGGCTCGCGCTTCTTTGGGGATCGGCCCGGCGCGACCACGAAGAGTCGCGCATCGATCGAGCGTTCGACGAGGCGTATCGCGCGCACGCGCCCGAGCTCGTGCGCGACGTCTCCGCGCGCATGCGCGGGCAGGTCGACGAAATCGGCGAAGCGATTCGCGCGACACCCGAGCTCCGCGACTACGAGGAGCGCCACTTTCCGATGGCCGTCACGTTCGACCGCCAGCGTTACATCGACACGCTCGGCACGTTCTCCGATCACGCGACGCTGCCGCCCGATCGCCGCGCGCGCCTGTTCGACGCGATCGGCGAAATCATCGATGGACAATTCGGCGGCCGCATCGAGCGCCACGCGATGGCGCGATTGCAGCTTGCGAGGAGGTCTTCGTGAAAGAAAAAAAGCTCGGCACCGTCACCCGCGACGAGATCGCGCGCGCGCTCGGCGAGGCGAAGTTCGATCCGCCGCATGGCAACATCACGTCACTCCCGCAGCCGTATCAGCTCGCGATCGGCGACGTCGCGCTGAAAGAGATCGTGAACCCGCGCGGAACGATCGTCGTGATCGGCAACCTCGTCTTCATCGTCACGAAAGACATGACCGTGAGGCACGCGTACTTCGACGCGTTCCTGGTCGTCGGGGGCACGCTCCGGGGAAAAACGATCGTCGCCGATTCGACTTGGAACGGCGGGCTCTTCGCCGGCGGCGTCGAGGCCGACACGCTCGTCCTCAAAGACTGCGGCCTCGAGCTACTCGGCAAGGCGAAGAAGCCGAAGGTGAAACGCCTCGCCGACTTCGAAAAAGAGTCCGCGGCGAAGAAGGCCGTGCCCGAGCTCTTCGCCGACGAAGACGTCGACGCGTACGGCTTCTTTCTCGCGCTGAAACGCTAATGAAATAACTTCTGGACGCCCTGCGCGTACGGCATGAAGAGCATGCGCGCGAGATCGAACGAGACGCCGAAGCCGAGCGAGCCGCCGTTGCCGTCGGCGGTGAAGTCGACGCGCGCGAGGACCCAAAGCGAGATCCCGCTCCGCACCCACGCGCTGAACGTGTCGTGGCGCGTGTCGAGCGCCTCCGAAAACGAAACGTAAAATGGAAAAAGCGTCGCGCGCGTCGAGAACCCGACGCCGACGACGTCTTGGCTGTCGAACGCGAGCGAAGGCGCGCTCTCGATCCCGAAGGCGACGCTGCCTCGGCTCACGTAGAAGATCCCGACGCCCGCGCCGACGTTGCCGAAGCCCGCGCGCGGATCTTGGTCGGGCAAGTCGAGCCGCGAGGTCGAGTCGGCGTCGACGAACACGGTGAGCGCGACGCGTGGCGCGACGCGCGCGACGTCGGCTTCGATCGCGGACGAAAACGAAAACGCGGGCCCGCGCGTGACGCCGGAGTAGACGAACCCGACGCGCGTCGGAAAGCGCACGTCGAGCGTGAAGTCCTCCGCGCGCGCGCTCCCCGCGACGAGCACGGAGAAGAGGAGAAGCGCGCGACCTTTCACTTCAACGAAGCCGCGATCTCGCCGAAATCCGCATCTTCGATCGCACCGGACACGAAGCAGCGAATCTTCCCCTTGCCGTCGAAGATCGCGTGCTCGGGCAGCGGCGGGTCGCCCTTCATCTTGAGCGACGCGAGCCACGCCGTGCGCGGCGCGCCGTCTTTCAACCAATACGAGCTCTTGATTCCGCCGTCCGGCTGCTGCCCGAAGAACGCGGTGAGCTGCCGCAAGTCGTCGTCGATGGAGACGAACGCCACGTCCGCGCCGAGCCGCGACGCGAAGCTCTGAACGCGCGGGATCTCCTCTTTGCACGGCCCGCACCACGACGCGAAGAAGCTCACCCAACGCGCGCGGTGCCCGTCGAACGCCGGCATCGCGCGATCGCTCACCGCGCCCGCCGCGTCGACGAACGCGGGCGCCGATTTCGGAAAGACGCGACCCGCCACCGTCTTGTCGCAGACCGGGCCTTTGGGCGCGGCGGCGACGTGCGCCGAAGCGGTGACCGTGGCCGTGGCCGTCGACGCGGCCGCCGAATTGTCGGACACGACTTGCTCGCTCCGCCCGCCGGAGCCGGGCTTCACCGGATCGTTGCATCCTGCAACGATCAGCAGCGCGATCACAATCGACAGTCGACCCATGACACGAACGCGCTCCGGTTGATCGACTCCGCGGTGCATTTTTCTTTCTTCGAGTGCTGCTCGTCGCGCGAGCTCGGCCAAGCGCAGTAATCGGTGCCGAGCTGCGCGAACTCGTTTCCGAGCCAGAGCAGGCCGACCTGCTTGTCCAAATCGGGATCGCGGAAAGTGTTCTGCAAGTCGAGCATCACGCTGTTGGCGCGCCGGTGCGAGAGCGCGCGGTTCGCGTCGGGCGTGCCCGTCTTGCTCGCGCGCGCGACGACGAAAAAGTAGCGCGCGCCTTTGCGCTCTTGCCACTTTTCTTCGAGGAGCTTCTTCGCGCCGTCGTCGAGCTCGTCTTTGCCCTCGTCGAACAAGATGACCGCGCCGCGATCTTTGAGCGGCGTGAAGAGCGCGTTGAAATCTTCGTCGCTGATCGACGCGAAGGTCTTCACGTCGGCCGGCTGACACCCGCGCCGGTTCTCGCTGCCGACGAGGCCGCACGAGTTGAGCACGCGCTGCAAAACCGACTTGAACGCCGGCGTGCAGTAACCGACCTCGCTGTTGTCGGCGACCGCGACCTTCTCGGCTTCGGCCTGCGGATGCGCGATCCGCTCGCCCGCGCCGTGCACGCTCGCGTGCACCCAAAGCGAAAATCCGAGAAGCATGACGAGGAACGCGGCGAGCCCGACGATCATCGGCCCCATTTTCCCGCCGCCGCCGCCGCCATCGCTCCGCGGCTCGCGGCCTTGCTTCGGCTTGGACTCGAGCTGCGCGCGCGCCGAAAATTGATCCGAGCTCGCCGGCAGCGTCGGATCCGTTCCCAGCGCCTCCGGCACTTTGGGCATCTTCTTCGTGTCGGTCACGGCAGCACCTCCGGCGCGAGCTGACCCATCGCGTATTTCAAACCGAGGTCGGTGTCCTCGTCACAGACGCGCCCGAGCTTGTCTTGCTCGAGCATGTACATCTGCGGCGTCGAGACCGGGATGTGATTCGACGCCGCGAACTGGAGCTCTTGATTGAGCCGAACGCCCGTCGCCTTGTCGTCGATGCACGCGCCGACGTCCGCGCCGAACTGTTTGACGATCGCCGCCTTCAGCGCGGCGTCGCCTTGCTTTCCGAGCGGCCGCAAATCTTCTTGGTTCGCGTAAGCCCACTCGAGCACCGCGCGCGCGCGGTCTTTTCCGCAGATGACGGCCTTGCTCAAGACGCACGCGCCCGGGTGAAGGCTCCGGTCGAGCATCCAGTTGCACTCGGTGTCGAGCGGGAAGAGCGAGAGCGTGATGTCGAGGCGCTCGATGATCCCTTCGGACACGAGCCGCTCGTGAAACGCTTTGCACGTCGGGCATAGCGGGTCCTCGAAGAGGAGCACCTTGCGTTTGGGCTGCGTCGTCGGAATTTTCACGAGCGCGTCATGCGGCTCGGTCTTTTGCGCGAGCGCCCCGCAGCTCGTGAGGTACGGCCGATAATCCGGCAGCGACGACGCGTAGACGAGCGCCGGCAAGAGCGACGCGATCGCGAACGCGCCCACGCCGGCTGCGAGCACGAGCGGTTTGCCTCTCGGCCGCGCGCTGCCGTCCTTTCTCTCGAGCGCCAGCGCGCGCCACGCGCCGATCGCCGAAAGCGCGACGAGCGCCGACGAAAAATAGATGCCCACGCACACCTTGCAGAATGCATGCAATTGCGTGAGCGAAATCACGAACATGACGAGCGACGCCCCGAGCGGCGCGAACCCGGTCACCCCGAGGAGCTCGAGGGACCGCCGCGGCGCCCGGCTGGGCGCGAGCGCGAGATAGAGACCGAGCCCCACGAAAAAACAAAAACACCCGAGCGCGCCGAGCGAAATCGGAATGCCGCCCCAAAAGGACTGCCGAAAAATCGCCGAAAACGGGCTGAAGAGCGCCGCTTTGCACGGGTTGCCCTCGTCCGAGCTCACGTTCGCGCCCGGGATGAACGAGCAGTGAACGGCGTGAACCTGCCGGTCCAAGTGCGCCATGTAATCGCCGGTCGAATACGCGGCGAAGATGACGCCGAGCACCGAGCCGGCCAGGCAGAGCCCCGCGACCCATCGCAGTTCACGCGTGCGCATGGCCGTTGGGGTAACGAACGAGCCGGCCGACGTCAAACGTTGCGCATGAGCCGCCGTCCTGTACAATTCCGCGCGGGAGGCTGGATTTCGGCATCACTCCATCCAGCGCGACGACCATGCGACGACTTCTCTTGGCGATCGTGGCGGCGCTCGGCAGCGCCCTATTTTTGCTCGGCTGCGGCAACGGCAGCATCGGGTTCGGACAGGACGGCGGCGCGGACGCGGATCTCGACGCGACCGCCGCCGGCGACCACCAGTTCAACCTCGGCGACGGCGCCGCCGGCGACGGCGGTTGCGTGAACCTGCAGTGTCAGCAGACGTGCGCGTCGACATCGATCAGCGGAACGGTCTACGACCCCGCGGGCAAGGTCGGCCTCTACAACGTGTTCGTGTACGTGCCGAACACGGCGCTCGACCCGATCCCCGACGGCCCGACGTGCACGGCGTGCCAAGCGCCCGCGTCGGGTAACCCGGTCGTCAGCGCGACGACCGACGCGAACGGCAAGTTCACGATCCCGCAAGCGCCCGACGGCCAGAACATTCCGATCGTCCTCCAGCTCGGCAAGTGGCGGCGTCACCTGACCATCGCCAACGTCACGAAGTGCGTCGACAACCCGCAGCCGGATGGCTCGCTCCGTCTCGCGCGCAAGCAGCACGAGTCATCGCCGGACGACAACATCCCGCTCATCGCGATGACGACCGGCTGCGACGCCGCCGAGTGCTTCTTCATGAGCCGCATCGGCATCGACCCGAGCGAGTTCACCGGCTCGAACGGCACGGGCCGCGTCCGCGTCTACAAGAGCGCCGACGACGACGGGCAAACGTTCTCCGGAATCAAGTCCGGCGCGCTCACCGCGACCCAGCTCTGGAACAACGCGGGCGAGATGCTGAAGTACGACATCGTCTTCGACGCGTGCGAGTGCAACACGTTCACGCGCGGCACGAACGGTTACAAGAACATCCTCGGCTACCTCAACGCCGGCGGGCGCGCGTTCGCGACGCACTATTTCTACAACTTCTTCGCGTCGCAAACGCAGTGCGGCTTCGACGCGACGTGCAACGGACAGACGCCGCTACCGACGGTCGGCGCGTGGGAAGCGAATCAAGGCCTCGCCGACTCCACGACCGCCTGCAAAATCAACAGCCAAGACTTCAACGGTCTCGACGAATGCTTGAACATCGACACGGCCGTGCCGAAGGGCAAAGCGTTCGCCGACTGGTACGCCGCGAACAACGCGAAGATCGGTCCGACCTACGGCGGTGAGCAGTACGGCTACGTCGGGCTCACCGACATCCGTAACGACATGGGCAAGCTCGACGCGAACCTCGTCAACGCGGGCACGGCGACGCCCTGGCTCTACGCGCACGGCCCGCAAACGTTCCCGACCAACTACGACGCGTATTACTTCAGCTTCAACACGCCCGTCGGGACGAACACGCAGGGACAATGTGGGCGCGCGATCTTCAGCGACGTTCACCTCGCCGAGACGCCTCCTGCGGACGCGTTCCCGACGTATTGTCCGAGCGATCCCAACATGAGCGATCACGCGCCCAACGAGCTCGCGCTCGAGTTCCTCTTCTTCGACCTCGCCTCGTGCGTGCAGAACGACACGCAGGCGCCCGTGGTTCCGCACTGACACAGCCATCCCCAAAAAGCCACGCTGACACGCCACCGAAGTGCGCGTAGCGCCTCGACCGGCGATGGCGCACGGCGTTTGCACGTCGAGTCGCGCGGCTCATGGACGAGAAGCAGCCTCTCCACATCACGCTGCACTCGGCGGGCGCGTCGAGCACGGTCGTGGTCGCCAAGTGCACGCGTTGCCGGCTCGTCGCCTCGCGCCTCATCGACGAAGCGAGCACCAACATGGCAGCCGTCGTGGGAGCCGAAGCGCTCGCCGCGCTCGGCTGCGCACATGTGGAGGCCGTGACGCTGAATCGGCGCAAAACGATAGGGTGACGCTCGGCAAAAAGAGCTGGTACGCTTGCAATCGTGCCGGATTCCGTGCCGCCTACGCTTTCGCTCGAGCCCGGCACGGTGCTCGATCGCTATGAGCTTCTCTGCACCATCGCGCGTGGCGGAATGGCGCACGTCTGGCTCGGACGATTCAAAGGCAAGCACGGGTTCGAGAAGCTCGTCGCGGTGAAGACGATCTTGCCGGAGCACGCGCTCGACGCGCGCTTCCGCAACATGTTCCTCGACGAAGCGCGCATCGCGAGCGGCATCGAGCATCCGCACGTCGCGAAGATCCTCGACCTCGGCGAGTGGCGCGAGTGCCTTTATCTCGTGATGGAGTACGTCGACGGCGACTCGCTCTCTCGGCTGCGTCGATCGATCGAGAAACGGGGTCTGAAATTCCCGGTGCCGATCGCCCTTCGCATCCTCGCCGACGTCTGCGCAGGGCTGCACGCCGCGCACGAGCTCCGCGGCGACGACGGCGGGTTGCTCGGCGTCGTGCACCGCGACGTCTCGCCGCAGAACGTGCTCATCCCGACCAACGGCGTCGCCAAGCTCATCGACTTCGGCGTCGCGAAGGCGCGTCACCGCCTCGGCGAGGAGACGAGCGCCGGCTTCGCCAAAGGAAAGAGCCGCTACATGTCGCCGGAGCAGGCGCTCGCGAAGCCGGTGGATCGGCGCGCGGATTTGTTCGCGGTCGGCGCGATGGCCTACGAGGTGTTCGCCGGCACCGCGCCGTACGACGGGCCGAACGACATGGCGCGTCTTCACGCGCTCATCACGGGCGTGGACATCGTGTCGGTCCCGCACGCGCCGCACGCGTCGATCGAAAAGCTCATCGTGAAGGCGCTCGCGCGCGAGGCGGACGAGCGTTTCGCGACGGCAAACGAGATGCGCGCCGCGATCGAGGACGCGATGGTCGCGCTCAAGGTGCGCGCGTCCGCAGACGATGTCGCGGCGTTCGTCGTCGAGCACACCGCCGAGCGCATCGCCGAGCGCAAAGCCGTGGTGAAGGTCGCGACCGACGCGGCCGCCGAGCGGCAGCGCATCAAAGAAGTCCTCGAGCACGGAACGAGCGGCAGCATGCACCGCGCGTCGGCGCCGGATCTCTCGCCGAGCTCGGCCGACTCGCCTGCGGCCGCGCCGACGCCGGAGAGCGTCTCGCCGCGCGCCTTCTCGGCCTCCGTGCACGACGCCGGCGGTGCGACGGCGATTCCGAAGCGGCGAAGACTTTGGCCGATCGTCGCCGCGGCGGTTTCGCTCGGGGTGGTGTTGATGGTCGTCGCGTTCGCCATACGCGAAAAACGCGTCGATGCTGCCTCGCCCGGTCCGGTGACTTCGGCCGCGCCGATCGTTTCGCCCTCGGTCGCGGCGAACGTTGGCCCTTCGGAGGCTTCCTCCGCTACCATCGCCGAACCGCCGGCGACGTCGTCGGTCGTCGATGAGGTGCCGACCGCACGTACGCGACCGCCGCCGCACGTCACTTCGCTCCCGAGACATGGCAAGAAGCCACCGCACGCGCACGAAGTCGTCATTCAATGAGCACGGCGTCCGTGTGTGCGCTTGCGTCTTCGCGTGCATGACCGCGGTCGCGCCGCTCGCAGAAGCTCAGACGACGCAGACTGAAACGACGCAGACCGAGCCGCGCCCCGAAGACGTCGAGAGCGCGAAGGTCGCGTTCAAGGACGGCCTCGCGTTGCGGGCGAAAGGCGATGAGACCGGCGCGCTCGCGAAATTCCGGGCCGCCTACGCGCTCGTGCCCACGCCCATCACCGGGCTCGAGGTCGGTCGCTCGCTCATCGCGACCGGTCGCATCGTCGAAGGCCGCGCGATCCTCCTCGAGGTCGCGCACATGCCGAAGAAACCCGGCGAATCGGACAAAGCGGAAGAATCGCGGCGCGACGCGGAGACCGAGGCCGAGAACGCGCGCCCGAAGCTCGCGACGCTCACGGTGGAGACCGACGCGAGCGTCGATCCGGCGGTGACGGTCGACGGCGTCGCGATTCCGAAGGACGCGCTCCAAGCCCCGCGCGTGCTCGACCCGGGGCACCACGTGATCGTCGTCCACGCGCGCCAGAAATCGGGTCGCGCCGAGGTCGACCTCGGGCCGGGCGAGCAGCAGCAAGTCCACCTCGAAGCCGATCACGACGATTCGCCGCCGCCGGCGCCGAAGCCCGTCGTCACGCGCATGCGCTACCACCCGGGCCCGGCGTTTTGGACGAGCGTCATCGTGACCGGCGCGGGCCTCGTCATCGGCATCGGCAGCGGCGTCCCTGCGCTCGCCGTCACGGGCCACCTCTCGGGCGAGTGCCCGTCGAAGCATTGTCCGCCGTCGGCATACGGGGACTTGGACACGTCGCTCGCGCTCGGGTGGACCTCGACGATCGGCTTCGTCCTCGCCGGCGCGGGCGCCGTCGCTTCCATCATCACGTTCGCGACGAGCGGGCGGCGCGAGACGGTCGCCGCGGCGCACGTTCAGGTCTTGCCGGGCCTCGGCTCGCTCGTCATTCGAGGAGAATTCTGATGCGCGCGCTCGCGATACTCTTCGCCTTGTGCGCCGCGTGCAACGCGATCGACGGCGCCGACGGCTACGAAAAAACCGGCGAAGGCGGCGCCACGTGCACCGCGAGCTGCGTCGACACGGCGGGCTCGTGCTTGAGTGACTGCGCGAGCACGCTCGCGAGCTGCACCGCCGGATGCGGCAACCCCGGCTGCACCATGAAGTGCCAAAACAACGACGACAACTGCACGACCGGATGCGTCTCGACGTGCACCGCGTGCGGGTGCACGCAGTCCGACTGCGCGAACGCCTCGAACGACGCGAGCGCCGAGTGATCACGCGCGATCGAATCGCCGGGCTCGACGTCGTGCTCGCCGGCGGAGACTCGAAAGACGCGCCGCTCGTCGTGCTGCTTCACGGCTTCGGTGCGCCCGGTGACGACCTCGTGTCGCTCCAGCGCGTCATGCGCGTGCCGCGCGAGACGCGCTTCGTCTTTCCCGCGGGGCCCATCGCGCTCGACATGATGCCCGGCGCGCGCGCGTGGTGGAACATCGACATGATGCGGCTGCAGTCCGCCATGGAGCGCGGCGACCTCCGCGATTTGTCGACCGAGGAGCCCGAGGGCATGGACGAAGCGCGCGCGAAAATCGACGCGCTCCTCGGCGAGCTCGAAGAGAAATTCGCGCCGCGCGCGCTCGTCCTCGGCGGCTTCTCGCAGGGCGCGATGCTCTCGTGCGACGTCGCGCTCCGAACGGAGCGACGGCTCGACGGCCTCGTCGTCCTCTCCGGCACGCTGCTCGCGAAGGACGCGTGGGTCCCGAAAATGAGCCGCCTCGCGAACAAGCCCATTTTTCAGAGCCACGGATCGAACGACCCACTCCTCCCCTTCGCGCTCGCCGAAGAGCTCCAGCACGCGCTCGCGACCGCCGGCGCGCGCACGACGTGGGTCCCGTTCCGCGGCGGGCACGAGATCCCCGGGCCGGTCGTCGATCGACTCGGCGCGTTCTTGGACGGCGTGCTAGCAAAACCGGCGTGACCGTTTCGACGAAGACCTTTCACGTGCGGACGCGCGGCCGCGGCCTCTACGACGTGACCGATCGCGTGCGCGAGGCCGTCGAGGCGAGCGGCGTTCGCGCGGGGATCTGCAGCGTCTTTCTCGCGCACACGAGCGCCTCGCTCGTCACGCAAGAAAACGCCGACCCCGCCGTGCTGCGCGATCTCGAAAAATGGATCGAGCGCGTGGCGCCCGAGCGTGACGATTACGAGCACGACGCCGAAGGCCCCGACGACATGCCGTCGCACATTCGCGCGTCGATCACGAAGACGAGCGAAACCGTCCCGATCGATGGCGGCCGCCTCGCGCTCGGCACGTGGCAGGCGATTTACGTCTGGGAGCACCGCACGTCGGGACACGACCGCCGGGTCGTCGTGACCGTCCTCGGCGAGTGACGACCCGCCACACTTGGCGAGGTCGAAATCGGGGGTATGCTCCCGCGCATGGCCACCGCGAACCCGCTCGAAAATGGCAAGCACGAGGACCTTGACGCGAGCGATCTGCCGAAGATCCTCGAGCGTTTGCGCGCCGCGCAGAACAAGTCGGGCACGCCGAGCTACGAGAAACGCATCGAGCGACTCGACAAGCTCTTGAAGGGCGTGATGGCGCACAAAGACGATTTCGTGCGCGCGATCAACGAGGACTTCGGCAACCGCGCCAAGCACGAGACGCTCGTCGCCGAAATTTTCACGACCATCAACACGATCAAGCACACGCGCGCGCATCTTCACGAGTGGATGGAGGTCGAGCCGCGGCCGGTGAGCTGGCTCTTCGCGCCCGCGCGCGCCGAGATCGTGCCGCAGCCGCTCGGCGTCGTCGGCATCATCGCGCCGTGGAACTACCCGATGCAGCTCGCGCTCGCGCCCGCCGCGATGGCGCTCGCCGCGGGCAACCGCGTGATGATCAAACCGAGCGAGCTCACGCCGCGCACGTCGGAGACGATGGCCAAGGTCGTCAAAGAAATGTTCGCCGACGACGAGATGGTCGTCGTCACCGGCGACGCCGAAATGGGCGCCGCATTTTCGAAGCTTCCGTTCGATCACCTGCTCTTCACCGGCTCGACGCGCGTCGGCAAAATCGTGATGAAGGCCGCCGCCGAAAACCTCGTCCCGGTCACGCTCGAGCTCGGCGGAAAATCGCCGGCGATCGTGAGCGAAGATTTTCCGATCGACGTCGCCGCGACGCGCGTCATGCACGGCAAATGCTTCAACGCGGGCCAGACGTGCATCGCCCCGGATTACGCGCTCGTGCCGCGCAAACAAGTCGACCGCTTCGTCGACGAGTGCAAAGCCGCCGTCGCGAAGATGTACCCGGCGCTCAAAGCGAACCCCGACTACACGAGCATCGTCAACGAGAAGCACTACGCGCGCCTCAAGGGCTACCTCGACGAGGCGAAAGCGAAGGACGCGAAGGTCATCGAGATCAACCCGGCGAAAGAGGAGCTCCCGTCCGAGCAGCATCGTCTCGCGCCGCAGCTCGTCGTCGACCCGCCGAAAGATCTCGCCGTGATGCAGGAAGAAATCTTCGGACCGATTTTGCCGATCGTGCCGTACGACAGCCTCGACGAAGCGATCGCGTTCGTGAACGATCGGCCGCGGCCGCTCGCGCTCTACATGTTCGCGTACGACGACGACGCGGTCAGCAAAGTCGTCGACCGCACCGTCGCGGGCGGCGTCTCGGTCAACGAGACGCTCATGCACTTCGCGCAGGAGGATCTGCCGTTCGGCGGCGTCGGCCCGAGCGGCATGGGCCACTACCACGCGCGCGAGGGATTCGAGACGTTCAGCAAGAAGAAGCCGATCTTCTACCAAGCGCGCTTGAACAGCGCCGGAATGCTGCGTCCGCCGTATGGGAAGACGATCGATTTCGCGCTCCGCTTTCTGCTCGGGAAGTGAATTCGATCCTCGTCGTCGACACGGCGAGGCACGAAGCATCGCCGAAGCTGAGCGAACGACATCCGAAGGTCCACGAACGAGACTCGGGCGTCACCGAACGACACGCCAAGAGCTGCCGACGACACGGGACCGAGGGCGAACTGCTGCCGACGTGCGCCGAACCAATCAAGAAGGCGCTGGAGCGGTCGGCGGAGCTCGGGAAACGACGCGGTGATGTGCGACCGGCGATCCGAACGCCGCGAGTTTTTGCGCGTCGTGGCGATGCATGAGTCGGGCTTTGATGCGGACGTGATGCGAACGAGCTTCGAGCGAAGTGTGGAGGACTGCACGCGCGTGCGTGTCGCTCTTCACGTCAGCGACGAGCTTGCCGTGGTGTCCCTCCAGCGCCTCGATCGCCTGGGCGAGGTGGGCAAGATCGTGCAGGTGCTGTTTGTCGAGGTGGAGCTGCGTCACGACGGGATGGTGCGCGCCGAGGAACTTCGCGATCGCATCGGCCTGCGACGCCAGCCGCGCGGGCTCCTTGGCGTTCCAATCGGCGCCGCGCCCGAGGGTCTTCGCAGTGACGTCGTCGACCTCGCCTTGCGCGGAGTCGCGCACGTCCTTCATCACGTCCAAGAGATGACTCGAGAGATCGAGAAGCTGCGCGCCGTCGGCGAGCTTGTCGTGAACCAACATCGCCTTGCCGTGCGCAAGCGATTCGAGCTGATCGATCTCGCTCTTCATGGCGGCGAGGTACTTCGGGCCGAGGTGCGCTTTGACATCGGCGTCGGCTTCCGCGGCGGCGTACATCGCCTTGGCGTCAGCGAGTGTGTCGGCTTCCGATTGACCACGCGAGGTCTTGTGGGGAGTCGTCATGCCCCGGATGCTACGCGCGGGATGCGCCGGGAGTCGAGTGCCGCGTGAGCGCATGGCCAGCCGGTCGTTCTCGTCGCGCTATCATGAAGCGACGTCAGATGAACGTGTCCGACACGCAAGTCTTCGTCCGGGGGTTTCAGCCGCCGTGAGCTTACGAAGATACGGCAGCCTCCTTGGAGCGATCGCTGTGGTCGTCGCATGCGGCGGACAGGTCACGACCCCCGACCACGACGCGAGCGCGCAGTTCGACGCGGATCTCCAGTCCGATGCCACGCCGCAGGACGGTGCATCGGAGCCTCCCGTCGTCTGCGATACGAGCACTGGAGGTACCGGGTATGGCGTGTGTCCGCCCGGATGGCACTGCGATCTCCGTAAGGTCGTCTACACCGTCTGGAACCTCTGTTGCCCTCCGGGCCAAACGGGCACAAGCGACCAGTGCATCAATCCGCAAAACTGATTCTCTCGGTCGTCCAGAGGGCGCCATGCGCGCTCGACTGACGTTTCTGATTGTCGTCGCGGTTGCAACCGCCGGGTGTGCGGCCCGCCTCGTCGTCGATCCCGGCGGCGATGGGGGCGCCGACGCCAAGGCGCTGAGCGATGTGGACCACGGTGATGCGCCCTTTTGCGACGACGATGCGGGGCTGGAGCCAGGCTACTGTCCGCCGGGCTGGCGCTGCGATCTGTGGCAGGGGGCGCAGTACGTCTGGAACGTGTGCTGCGCGCCGGGACAGGAAGCCGGCGAAGCGTGTTTGTATCCGAGCCCGTGAATTCCAGTTTCTAGGCGAAGGAATCTGATTATGGTTGCTCCATGCCCGACGAACGCGCGGAGCTCGCATCGATCGCGGCCTCGCTGAGGGCTCACCTCGAGCTTCAGTGGGAGGCCGGCACGACCGGGATCCCGCGCGCCCCGAAACACGCGGCCGCGGCGCCGAATCCGTCGCCGTCCGCGGGTCCGAATCCGCCGCCGCCGCCGGCTCCGGTTCCGAGTTCGGCTCCAACGCCGGAGGCGCTTCGGTCTCTGCCGGTTCTCGCCGAGCAAGTCAGCGGCTGCACCAAGTGTGGGCTCTCGAAGACTCGGACCAAGACCGTCTTCGCGCGCGGCAATCCGGCGGCTGCGCTCTGCTTCGTCGGCGAAGCGCCCGGCGCGGACGAGGACGCGCAGGGCCTACCGTTCGTCGGACGCGCGGGTCAGCTGCTGGACAAGATGATCGCGGCGATGGGCCTTTCGCCCGAGCGTGACGTCTACGTCTGCAACATTCTCAAATGCCGGCCGCCCGACAATCGCAAGCCGACGCCCGATGAGACGGCGACGTGCATCCCGTATCTGCACGATCAGCTCGCGAACGTGTCGCCGAAGGTCATCGTCGCGCTGGGCAACACGGCGGCGCAAGCGCTCCTCGACACGAAGCTCGGCATCACGCGCATGCGCGGCCAATGGAAGCTCTACCGCGGCACGCTCGTCATGCCGACGTATCACCCGTCGTACCTCTTGCGCGAAGGCCCGGCGCAGCGCAACGCCAAGCAAGAAGCTTGGGACGACCTGCAAAAAGTGATGAAAGAGCTCGGGCTCTCGCCTCCGAAGAAGACTTAGCGCATGCGGCGAGCGGTGGTCGCGGCGGCGGCGGCGGTGGCTTCGCGTTGGCCTTCTTCGCGGCGCGCTTCGAGGAGCGCGTCGTGGGCGAGCACGGCGTACGAGTCGATGCGCGTGTAGACGTGGTTGCCTTCGGTGAAGCAGCTGCGGCCGCGCGAGACGACGCCGACGATTTCGCCGCTGCGCGCGTCGAGCGCGGGGCCTCCCGAGTCGCCGCGGCACGTTGCTTCGTCGACCTCGAACTCGCGCGGACCGAGCACAGCGCCGGTCGAAGAGTTGTGGCCGGGGCCGACCGAGAGCACTTCGGTCGCGTCGCGCGGAACGCGCGTGCCGATGTCGCCGACGAAGCCGCCGCCGAAACCGACCGGCACGATGTAGTCGCCCTCTTGCACCGCTTGATCGAGACGCATCGTGAGCGTCTGCACGCCTTCGAGCGGATGATCGAGCACGACGAACGCGACGTCCGAGTCGCAGAGGATTCGCGTGCGCGGATGAATGGTCTTGGTCGCGTAGGCGCGCGGCGTGTCGACCGCGACGTCGACGTGACCGCCCGTGTAGACCGCGATCTCGGACGGGTCTTCGTCCATGCCGATGTGATCGCCGTTGTGCGACTCGCCGCGCGTGTCGCACGCCGGGGTCGCGGTGATCGCGCGCGAGATGCAGTGCCGTGCGGTGAGCACGAGGTTCGGCGCGACCAGCGCGCCACTGCAGAGCGTCAGCGAACCGTCGTCCGGATGACGCGTCGCGATGGCGACGACGCCCCGGGCGGCCTGATGCGCGGCGACCGCCGTCACCGGCGGAAGAGGCTTGGCGCAGGTGACCGAGAGAGCGGAAAAGATTCCAGCGGCTACGTATCCCCCGGCCCGGCGATGCTTCACTTTCATTGGGGTGCTGCCGACACGCCACGCTCTGCAAAGATGCGACGTGTCTTAATTGGACTCTGACGGAGATACGGACCAAACGCACGTCCCTAAATGCACCGCGACGAAAATGTGTGGGAGAGCAGATCCCCTCGAACGCGTGCTAGTGTTTCAGTCCGTAGTGAAGAGGCTCGCGCTTGGCATCTTTGCCTCGAGTGTGATCGCGGTCGGTGCGGTCGAGCTCTCGGCGTGCGGCGGGAGACAAGGCGGCGGTCCCGATGGGAGCGTCGACGCGGGTCAGCTCGAAGAGCCGTACTTTCCGGAAGCGTCTTGCTTCGTACGGATCGACAGCCCGCCGCTTCAGCCCGCGGTGCACGTTCCGATCGGCACCGACATCACTTCGTGGAACTCGAACCCGCCGTCGAGCGGCGAGCACTATCCCATCTGGGCCGCGTTTCAGGAGTACGACGCGGCAGTTCCTCGCGGTTACTACGTGCACGACCTCGAGCACGGCGCGATCGATTACCTCTACAGCTGTCCCGACGCGGGCGATGACGGCGGAGCTTGCGCGGCGATCGTCGCGAAGCTCGAGCAAGCCGTCGCGGCGATGCCGGACGATCCGCAGTGCGACCCGAGCGTTCGCGTGCGGTTCGTGCTCACGCCTGATCCGCTGATCGATCATCCGGTCGCGGCTGCGGCGTGGGGCTGGACGTATCGCGCCGACTGCGTGGATCTGCCGACGCTCGAGGCGTTCGCGAAAGCGCACTACGCGCAAGGGCCGGAGGACTTCTGCACGAACGGCATCACGGGGTTTCAGTGAGAGGAGCTTCGGCGCCGCTCGGCGTGTTCGACTCGGGGCTCGGCGGGCTCACGGTCGTGCGCGAGCTTCGGCGCGTCTTGCCGAACGAAGACATCGTTTACCTCGGCGACACGGCGCGCGTTCCGTACGGCACGCGCGCTCCCTCGACGGTCGTGAAGTATGCGGGTGGCTGCGCGCGATGGCTCGTCGCGCGCGACGTCAAAGCGATCGTGATCGCGTGCAACACGGTGAGCGCCGTCGCGCCCGAGACGCTCCGCGCGGAGCTGGATCTGCCGGTGCTCGGCGTGATCGAGCCGGGCGCGCGCGCGGCGGTCGCGGCGACCAAGACCGGACGCGTCGGCGTGCTCGCGACCTCGGCGACGACCGCGTCCGGCGCCTATGCGCGCGCAGTCTCGACGATGTCGACGCGATGCGAGGTGTTCGCGCAGGCCGCGCCGCTCCTCGTGCCGCTCGCCGAAGAAGGCTGGACCGAAGGCGAGGTGCCGCATCTCGCGGCGCGCCGCTACCTCGAGCCGCTCGCGCGCGAGAAGGTCGACGTCGTCGTGCTCGGCTGCACGCACTATCCGCTGCTTCGGCCGGTCATCGAAGAAGAAGCGCGCGCACTCATCGGCGCAGACGTGAAAGTCGTCGACAGCGCGAGCGCGGTCGCGCACGAGGCGCACGCGTTTCTCCACGCGCGCAGCCTCGCAAACGCGGGCAGCGCGCCCGGCCGGCTCTCGCTCGCGGTGACCGACTTGCCCAAGACGTTCGCGACCGTCGCGCACCGCTTCCTCGGCGAGGACGCGCGCGAGGTCGAACAGGTCGACCTATGAGGAAGCGCATCGCGTGGATCCTCGCGTGCTCCGCGTGCGCTGCGCCCGGGCCTGCGCACGTCGACGTCGCCGCACCGACCGCGACCGCGAGCGTCACGCCGGTCGCGTCCGCGCTGCCGCCCGTGGCGACGGCGGCGCCGCTTTCGAACGGGTGCATCGTCGTCGACGAAGAAAAACAAAGCGGCGAGACCGTGACGCTCGAGGGCCGCGTCTCGTGCGGCGAGCACAGCCACCCGAACGGCTCGATGTTTCATTTCTGCGCGCTCGTTCTCGACGCGCCGCGATGCGTTCACGGGCTGTCGGACTCCAAGACCGTGAGCGAGGTGCAGCTTGCCAGCGGCGCCGACGCGCAAGACGCGGCGATCAACCGCCTCGTCGATCAGCGCATCCGCGTCACCGGCGACCCGTTCCCCGCGTTGACCGCGTGGCACGTGCGGCCGGTCGTGCTCATGGTCAAAGAATTCTCGCGGCGTCCAAATTAGCGCGCGATCCGCAGCACGCGACCGCGGCCGCGCGAGAACGATTGCGCGCCGAGCGCATCGAGCGCACGCCCGAGATCCGCTTCGACCGCTTCGTGCGTCGTCATCACGATGTTCGCGACGCCGTCCTCTTCTTCTTGGACCATCTGCTCGACGACGACGTTCGCGTCGCCGAGCGCGCGGGCGATGTGTGCGAGCGTGCCCGGCCGATTTTCGACGCGGAAGCGCACGTAGTAGCGCGAGCGGAGGCCTTCGAGCGGCGCGACCGGCCGGCGCCGGAGCTGGATGCCGCGGGTCATGAGGCCACCGGCGTTTCCGCGGCGCGCGCGCGCGACGTCGAGGAGATCGGCGACGACGCTGACCGCCGTCGGCATCGCGCCCGCGCCGCGGCCGACGAGCAGCGCCGGACCGAGCGCGCGTCCTTCGATTTCGATCGCGTTGAGCACGCCCGACACGCTCGCGAGCGGTTCGCCTTCCGGGACGAGCGCCGGATGGACGCGGAGCTCGATCGCGTCTCCGGCGTCGCGGCCGATCGCGAGGTGCTTGATGACGTGACCGAAGCGCTTCGCGAAACGATGATCGATCGGCTCGAGCGCGCGAATTCCCTCGACCGGCACTTCGTCGATCGAAACGCGCGCGCCGAACGCGAGCATCGCGAGCACGACGAGCTTGTGCGCGGCGTCGTGGCCGCCGACGTCGAGCTCGGGATCCGCTTCGGCGTAGCCGAGCTCTTGCGCGAGCTTCACCGCGGCGTCGAACGACTCGCCGTGCTCGCGCATGCGCGAGAGGACGAAGTTGCACGTGCCGTTGACGATGCCCGAGAGCGTCTCGACCCAGTCGCTGGCGAGCGCCTCGCGCAGCGTGCGAATGATCGGGATGCCCCCGCCGACCGCCGCTTCGAACGCGAGATCGACGCCGGCCGCCGCGGCGCGCTCGACGAGATCCGCGCCGCTCGTCGCGAGGAGCATCTTGTTCGCGGTGACGACGGCGCACTTCTTTTCGATCGCGCGCTCCACCCATTCGCGCGCCGGGTCGACGCCGCCGGCGACCTCGACGTAGACGTCGATCGACTCGTCGCCGAGCACGATCTCCGGGTCGGTCGTCACGAGGCTACGGTCGAGCTCGCGCGGTTTGGTCTCGTCGCGCACGAGGACGCGTGCGATCTCGAGCGGCGCGCCGACGCGCTCGGCGAGATACTCGGCGTTGTCGCGGAGCAGCCGAACGACGCCGCCGCCCACGGTTCCGCAACCGAGCAGCGCGACGCGCACCGGATCGCTCGTGGCCATGGCGGGCTACGATACATCAGCTACTCTCGTGGGCGCGATGAGCGCGATCCTCGCCCCGGGCACCGTCTTCGCGCGCGACTTTCGCATCATCGCGCCGCTCGGCCAAGGCGGGATGGGCGCGCTCTACGTCGCCGAGCAGATCAGCACGGGCAAGCGCCGCGCGCTCAAGCTGATGCACCCGACGCTCGTCAGCGAAGCCGAGCATCGCGAGCGCTTCGTGCGCGAGGCGCAGGTCGGGGCGCGCATCGCGAGCGAGCACGTCGTCGAAGTGACCGCGGCGGGCATCGACGATACCTGGTCCGGCGCTGGCGCGCCGATGGTGACCGGACTTCCGTATTTGGCGATGGAGCTGCTCGAAGGCGAGACGCTTCACGCGTACGTCAAACGCCGCGGGTTTTTGCCGCCGGCCGAGACGATGCTCGTCTTCCAGCAGCTCTGTCACGCGATGATGGCGGCGCACGCGGCCGGCATCGTTCACCGCGACTTGAAACCGGAGAACGTGTTCCTCGCGATCAATCGTCGCGCGGGCAGCGCGCCGTTCGTCGTCAAGGTGCTCGACTTCGGCATCGCGAAGCTCGCGGCCGAGGCGGGCACGCGCGGCACCACGGGCGCGATGGGCTCGCCGCTCTGGATGGCGCCCGAGCAAACCGAGCGCGGTCCCATCACCGCGGCGGCCGACGTGTGGGCGCTCGGGCTCGTCTCGTATTTCGTCCTCACGGGCGCCGTATTTTGGCGCGCCGCGCGCGATCCACAAACGACCGTCGCGCAAGTGCTCCGCGAGATCGTGCTCGAGCCGATCCCCGCGGCGACGATCCGCGCCAACGAGGCTGGTCTGCTCGATCGACTCCCACCGGGATTCGATCGCTTCTTCGCGCAAGCGGTCGTGCGCGATCCGCGCGCGCGTCTTCCCGACGCCTCCGCGTTCTGGAACGCGCTCTCGGCGACGCTCGAAGCGACCGGCGCGACGGTGGCTGCCCTCCCGCCTTCGTCGGGTGATCGCGTCGTCCCGCGTTCTGCGGACGAGGCGAGCGGGATGAAACCGCGCGCGCCGCAGTCGTACGCGCCCCCCGCGAACAGTGGGCCGGGGACCGCACCGGCCATCGCGAGCACGCTCACGCGCTCGCCCTCGATCGGCCCGTGGATCTTCGCGTCGGTTCTCGTCGTGGTCGCCGCGTTCGGCGCGATCGCATTTGCCGCGCTCCACCTGCGCCCGCGCGAAATCGCTCCCCCCTCCCCCGCGACTGCAGTCGCGGCCGCGGCCCCCGTCACCGCCGCTGCCTCCGTCACCGCCACCGCCGCCGCATCGGTCACCGCCACGGCCCCCGCCGCCGCAACGACCATGGTCACCGCCACCCCAACCGCCGCGCCGACGCACGCCGTCGCGCACGGCAACGCCACCGACGTCTCTCACGGCACCAACGACGCGTACGTCGACGGCCTCCACAAAAACCGCACCGCGAAAGTCGCCGGCCACACCATCCGCGTCGTCCCCGGCGCGGTCACGGTGACCGGCAACGTCCCCGCCGACGTCGTCCGCGACGCGATCGACTGGGCGCCTTGGGAGTTTCTGCGCTGCTACGAAAGACAATTTTCGGCCGCGACCGATCTTCCGCACGGCACCGTCGTGCTTTCGTTCAAAGTCTTCGATCAGCTTCCGCGCAACGGCACCATCCAGCGGAGCGATTTCATGAACGCCGCGTTCAGCAAGTGCGTGCTCGACACCGCGATGGGCGAGACCGTCAACGCCGCCGGCTCGAACGGCTTCGCGACGGTCGTGTATCCGCTGACCTTCACCGTCGTCGATTGAGCTGAGCTCGCCGCGGCACCGGCGTTGCAGCTCCGCGCGCAATGGCCGACGAGCGTTACACTCTGCCGGACGCGCTTCCCGTGCTTCCGCTGCGCGATCTCGTCGTCTTTCCCGACATGGCCGCGCCCATCGTCGTGGGTCAGCCGCGTTCGATCGAGCTCGTCGACGACGTGCTCCGCGCAAACCGCCTCGTCGCGCTCGTCACGCAGAAGAACGCCGAGGTCGTCCCCGCGCACCCCGACGATCTCTACCGCATCGGCACGCTCGGCGTGCTGCACGAGCTCGGTCGAAGCGACAGCGCGATCCGTCTCGCGGTCCAAGGCATCCGGCGCATCCGGATCGTCGACTTCGCGCAGTCGCAGCCGTATCTCATCGCGCGCGTCGAGCTCGGGCGCGAGGAAGAAGAAGCCGGCGTCGAGCTCGACGCGCTCGTCCGAACGACGAAAGAGCTCTTCTTGCGCTACGTCGCGCTCGCGCCCGGCCTCGGCAAAGAGATGGCCGCGGCGACCGAAAAGGCCGACCCGGGCCAGCTCGGTTGGCTCGTCGCGACCACGTTGCCGCTGACGACGTCGGCGCGTCAGGAAATCCTCGAGCACGACCGCGTCTCGGCGCGCCTCCGTCAGCTCGTCACGACATTGCAGCACGAGATCGCCGTGCGGCAGCTCATCGGCCGCATCACGAGCGAGACCGCCGAGGAGATGACGCGAGCGCAGCGCGAAGCCATCTTGCGAAAGCACTTGGAGTCGGTGCAGCGCGAGCTCGGCGATCTCGGCGGCGCGAACGACGTCCGCGAGCTGCGCGAGAAGCTCGACGCGCTCCCGCTCCCCGACGACGTGCGCAAAGAAACGCTCCACGAGCTCGAGCGTCTCTCGCACATGTCCGAAGCGTCGCCCGAGCATGGGATGATCCGCACGTACGTCGATTGGATCGTGAAGATGCCGTGGGGCAAGCTCACGAGCGGCGTCATCGACGTCGAGCGCGCGAAGAAGGTGCTCGACGAGGATCACTTCGACCTCGAGCGAATCAAGGATCGCATCCTCGATTACCTCGCGGTGCGCCGGCTTCGCGCGGAGCGTCATCAGAGCGACCGTCGC
>DASXHD010000022.1:0-46230 GCA_036488725.1 Polyangiaceae bacterium
TTGGCGCCGACGCCGTCGCGCAGCGCCTCGAGGAACTTCGTGCGCGAGTCGCGGTCGGCGTGCTCGAGCGCGTTCAAGAGCGGCGTGATGGCTTGCTCGTTGGCGATCTTGCCGAGGCCGACCGCGGCCTCGCGACCGACGGCGGGCTCTTTGTCTTGCACGAGCGTGATGAGCGTCTGCGTCCACTTCGCGTCGCCGGTGCGCGAGAGGATCGTCGCGATGAGCTGGCGGACGGCGTCGCTCGAGTCGGTCGCGTAGGTCGCGAGCTTGTCGAGCGAGACCATGCTCGCGAGCGTGTCGGGGTCGAACGCGGGAAATCCGTCGAGCCGCTCGATCGTCGCGAGGTGCCCGAGGCGATACTCGGCGAGCACCGCGTCGAACGCGCTCGGCTCTTTGAGCACCGCGAGCGCCCACGCGATTTGCGGCTTGTCGGTGCTGTCGGCGTCTTTGAGCGCCGCGAGGAGCGCGGGCTTCGCCGAATCGGCCATCGGGCTTCCGTATTCGGAGAGCGCCTGCGCCGCGCGGTTCCGCACTTGGTGCTCGCTGTGCTTGAGACCGTGCTCGATGATGAGCTTCAGCCCTTCCGGATCTTTCGCCCACGCGAGGTTGGCGAACGCGTCCTCCTGGAGCGGCATCACGTCGTCGCGCGCGGCCCACTTGCGCCACTTGGGCAGTTGATCGGCCTTCGGCAAAACGGCGATCGCTTTTCGCTCGGCGGCGATCTGGTCGACCGACATCTTGTCGTTCTCGCCCTTCATCGCGAAGATGCCGAGCACGACCGCGCCGAGCACGATCGCGACGCCGACGATCACCATCCACGCTTTGATCGCGCCCTTCTTGAAGTTGCCTTCGTCGGGATCGAACGAGCCTCCGCCGAATCCACCGGGCGCGGGGGGAACGCCGGGCGCGCCGGGCATGCCGCCCGTCGGACCGTCGTCGTCCGGCGGCCATTTCGCCGCTTGTCGCGTGTCCGGAACGTGCTGCGGATGCTCGTGCATGGAAACCCTCCGAAAACGGGGCCTGACGATAACCCAAAGAATGGGGGCGAGCGCAAAATTCCCTTATCCTCGCGGGGATGAGGCTCAAGCTCTTTCTTGCCGTCGCGCTCGTCATCGCGGGAGCGTGCGACGCTGACACGTTCACCGGCGACGCCGGCGGAAGCGACACCGGCCCCGACGTCCCCGCGATCGGCGGCGGCGACGGCGGCTCGGCCGACGGCGCGATCGTCGAAGCAGGACCCAAGCGATTCTGCGACACGGTCGACGCGCAGTTCTGCGCCGACTTCGACATCCCAGGCGACGCGGGCGCGGGCTTCGAAGCTCCCACCGAAAACGGCGGATGGACGCTCGACTTTCAGGACGCTCAGGTGAAGAGCACGCCGGTCGCGGTCGAAATTGACACGATCGGAGATGCTGGCGGTGTCGCGTCGATGCGGACGCTGCCGCTGTCGCCCGACGCGAGCGTAAAGAGCGTGCTGGTCGCCGAGGCAGACCTCTTTCTTCCGGACGCAGCGCCCGCTACGCCCGACGTGATCATGGTCTTTGCCGCCGGATCGTTGCCCGCGCAGCAGTTCCTCTTCGGGCTCGCTGAACAGTCGGGTCTCTGGTCGCTCGCGCACATCACGTCGCTCGTCACCAAGCCGCTGAATCCCAAGCCGGCTACTAACGAATGGGTACACGCCATTGTCTCGGTCGACATGAGTGTCAGCGGCACGGTGACACTCGAGGTCGACTCGTCGGTGGGCAAGTCTTTCGCCGCGCTCTCCGTCGCAACGATTCCAGATGGCGGGGCGCCCGGATACTTGGGCGTCATCCAAGTCGGTAGCTCGGACGGTTACGACTCCGTCGCAAACCGGACCTTCTTCGTCGACAACGTGACCGCAAATTGGCAGTGACCCTCCTCGTTGCAGCCGCCGTCCTCATCGAAAACGGGCGCGTGCTCCTCACTCAGCGCAAACGCGGGACGCACCTCGAAGGGCTTTGGGAATTTCCTGGCGGAAAAGTCGAGGACGGCGAGGATCCGAAAGACGCGCTCGCACGCGAGCTTCGCGAAGAGATCGGCATCGACGCCGAGGTCGGCGAGATCATCGAGGTGACGTTTCATCGTTACGAGGCGAAGAGCGTGCTTCTCCTTTTTTATGCGGCCTCGCGACGCGCAGCGTCGGTCGAGCCGCACGCGATCGACGTCGCGGCCCTCGAGTGGGCCGACGCGAGCGCGCTCGATCCCGCTCGTTTTCCGGCCGCCGACGTCTCCGTGCTGGCGAAGGTGCGCGCGCTCCTCGCGTGATGCGATGTCCAAGACCCTCCGCGAGCGCGCGATCACTTTGTTGAAGGACGGCCGCACGGCCGACGAGCTGCGTGTGCTCTTCGTCGCCGAGGGCGCGCGCCCGGACGAAGTGCGCGCGGTGCTCGACGAGCTCGTGCAGCTCCAAAGGCGCGCCGTCGCGCTCGACCCGGCGCGCCTCCGCGGCGAAGCGAATTGGATGTTCGCGCGCGGCGCGTCGGTCGATCACGTCGTCGCCCACTTCGCGCAAGCGGGCGTCTCCGAAGAGCACGCGCGGCCGGAAGCCGAGCGGCTCTTCGCGATGTTCCGCACGATGCGTCCGTGTCAGCGATGCGGAACGCCGACGCCGCCGGCCGAGCTCGTGTTCGATTTGCGCGGCTTGTCGATCTGCAGCTCGTGCAACCTGCGCGACGAGATCCACCGCTCGGAGCAGCGCGCGGTCGTGAGCGATCTCGAGAGCCTCGCCGTCCTCGGCGGCGTCGGGATGGCCATCACCGCGCAAGTCGTGGGCAACGCGATCGAGAACGATCCCGGCGCCGCGCCGCGCCCGTTCTGCGCGCACTGCCGCACGCCGAGCGGCGTCCTCGTCGTGACGCTGCCACCGGAGTGGCGCGCGCGTCTCGACCCGCGATGGGTCTGGGTGTGCCCGACCTGCTGGCAACCGATCGCGTGATCGCTCAGTCGCGCGAGCGGCGCTCTTTGAAAACTTTTTTTGCGACCTCGATCGGCTCGCCGTGAACGAAGTACGCGCGCGCCGCCGCGCCGATCGCGAGCGTCCCTGTGAACGCGACCGCGCCCGAAATCGCCGACCCCGCGCCGGGGAAAACGAACTTCACGAGCGCGCGCGCGGCCTCGCGGAGCGCGAACGCCGCGCCCACGTTGACACCCATGGCCGAAAGAAATTCCGCCGCGCTCTTCGTATCGAGCGGACGCCCCGCGATGTACGCGACGCCGGCGACGAGCACGACCTGAAGCGACGTGATCGGCACCATGTCGGCGACCGGAATCGGCACGATGCCGATGCCCGCGCACAGCGCCGCGGTCACGTACGTGAGATCTTGCGCGAGCTGATCTTGCAGCGCGACGACGCCGGTCACGCGCGCGAACGTGCTGCGACCTTGGTCGGGCAGCTTGTTGAAGATCTCGCGAATGAGCTCGTCGACGTGCCAGCGCTGATCGGCGCGCAACGCGCCGTCCTCGGCGAACGACATGTATCCCGAGACGGCGACGGTCTGCGCGAGCATCGCCGCGAGCTTCGGGCGCGCGCGAATGTGCTCGTCGAGCGTCCGCTCGGCGAGCCTCACGTGCCCGAGCTTCTCCACGTCGTCGAGCGACGCGTCCTTGGGCTCCAGCACATCACAATGGGTGACGACCGCCACGATCGACGGCGCCTTGCGCGTCGCCCGCTCGACGAGACGCGCCACTTCTTCGAGCAAATCGAGATCGCGCGCGATCGCCGAGTCGACATCCATCGCGCGAACGACGAAGAGAAGAAGGTCCGGCGGCTTGCGATTGATCTCGGCGCCGATCGACTGAATCGGCGTCTTCGCTTCGTCGGCCTCGGCGGGATCGCCGCCTTCTTGAAGACCGCGCGAGTCGAGGATCGAGAGCGCGCCGCGGTCGCTCGTGTACTCGTACCACTTGCCTCGCCCGGTCTGCGCCTTGACGTGGCCGACCTCGGCGAGCTTCTTCCCGAAGAGCGCATTCACGAGCGAGCTCTTGCCCGACCCGCGCCGCCCGACGAGCAAGAGCGCCGGCGGCCGGCTCTCGAGGAGCGTCGCCCGCAGCGTCGCGATGCGATGCCGCAGGTTCTTCACCGAGTCGGACGGCATCAGCTCGAGGAGCTGCTCGAGCCTGCGAATGGTTTCCGCGATCGGCGCGCGCGGGTCTTCCATGCTCATCAATGTAACAACGCGTCGGCGACGCGCTCGCCCGTCTCGCGCGCGAGCAAAATTCCGTTTCGGTGGTGCCCCGTGGCGAGAAAGAGGCCCGAAAGCTGCGAAGCGCCGACGAGCGGCGCGTCGGCGCCCGGCCGAAAGCTGGACCAAGCCGGCCCGATTTGCGCCTCGCCGAGCGACGGGACCAGCGCGAGGGCCTTCGCGAGGATCGACGCGAGGCCGGCCGCCGTGACCTCGCGGCGAAATCCCACGTCCTCCATGGTCGAGCCGCACACGACCCGCCCGTCCCCCCGCGGAACGACGTAACCGTGGTCGCCGAAGACAATCATGCGAACACGCGGCGGCCGCTCGTCCAGCTGAACGAGCTGCCCCCGAATCGGCTTCACCTCGGGCAGTGACGCGGGCAAGCCGGGCACGAGCGACGACCATGATCCCGCCGCGAGCACGGTGGCGTCGGCGCGGAGCTCGCCGCGTTCGAGCTGCACGCCCACGCATCGATCGTGCTCGACGAGGAGGCCGCGCACGGTGACGCCCGAGCGCACCGACACGTGCGGACGGCGCGCGGTCGCGGCGACGAGCGCACGCAAAAGGACCGGCGGCTCGACCTGCGCCTCGTCCGGAAAATGCGCCGCAGCGACGACGCGATCCGAGAGCGCCGGTTCGACGGCGCGCGCGCCGCGTGCATCGAGCAACTCGGCGGAGAGCCCTTCGCGCGTTTGACCCGCGACTCGCTCGCCGAGCTCGGCGGCGCCGCCGGGATCGAACGCGACCTGAAGCGCGCCGCAATGCTTGTATCCTACATCTATTCCGGTCTCGGCCCGCAGCTGCTCCGACCACGCGCGATACCCGTCGCGAGCGCGCCGAAAAACCGCCGCCTCGGCCGCCCCACGCGCCTCGAGCTGCGCGCCGAGGATCCCGGCCGCCGCGCTGGACGCCTCCGCCCCCGGCACCGCCCGCTCGAGCACCACGATCTCGCCCGCGTCACGGTCCGAAAGCGCGAGCGCCGTCGCGCACCCCATCACGCCCGCGCCAATGATCACGATTCGCATCTGCTGCTCTCCCAAGAGAAACAGAAGATCGGAAGAGTGGAAGGTAAGAGGAAGGATTTTTGGAAAAAAAAATCTTCTTCTCGGCTTCCGCTCTTCGGATCTTCTGTAAAATCTTTTCTGGGTGTGGCGCGTAACGGGGGTATGCGCAATTCGCTGCTTGCGGCATTTTGTCTGGTGGGAGTGACCTTCGCCGGGTCGGCGGGCGCGGCGGGCATCTCCGTCACGCCGAGCGGAGGGTCGCTGAGCGAGCAGCTCACCGAGCTCGCGAGCCTCGTGAAGCCGGATCAAGCCGCCTGCACCGAGCACTGCTGGGTGCTCGAACGGATGCACGTCGGCGGCGCCGTGCCGCAGGGCAAGCTCGATTTCGAAATCGGCGGCTCGCTCCTCGAAAAAGGCAGCTACGAAATTCCGCTCTTCGCGCCCGCCGAAAAAATTCGACTCGAAAACGTCGCCGAAAACGGCCACCCCGCGACGCTCGGCTTCGAAAACGGTCACTGGTATCTCCACACGAGCGCGCCGCACTTCACCATTCGCGGCAAGCTCGTCCTCCCCGAAGATCGCACGCTCACGATCGTCGGCCCGCTCAACGCGTTCGACGCCGACGTGACCGGCGGCCGCGTGACCGAAGGCGATCATCTCACCGGCGTCACCGGCGGTCAGCTCCACTTCGACGCCGAAGGCGCGGCGCCGCCCGCGCAGCCCGCTGTGTTTTCGATCGCGCGCGCCCTCCGCGTCGGAAAGAGCATCGACTTCGAGTACCGGCTGACGGCGCAGTCGGGCACCGAGCTCGGCCTCCTGCACTTCCCGCTCAAGTACGGCGAGCGTGTCCTCGACGTCGCGGGCTCGACCGGCTGGCGCGCCGAGAGCGACGACCTCGTGCTTCCGACGACCGGGAAAAACGCCGAAATCACGATCACCGGCACGCTCGCGAACGTCGCGTCGTTCTCGCCCGACCCGCGCGCGCCGTTCGAGTGGTGGCTGCTCGAGACCGACGCCGAGCATCGCATCGTCGCGACCGGCGATGCCAAACAGCACGACGCGAGCGAGTCGCCCATCGTGCGCCGCGAGCCGAGCTCGCGTCTCTATTTGGTGCAGCGCGGGCAGCACCTCGACGTCACGGTGCAAACCCTCCAAAGCGTCGATGTCCTCGCGGCGACGATCCGCTCGCACTCGCGCACGCTCGTCCTCACGGCCGCCGGTGATCTCGTCGCGCAAGACACGATGACCTACGACAACAACGGTCTCGATTACTTGTATTTTACACCCGACGGCAAACCGCTCTATCTCGCGACCGACGGCGCCGCCGAGCGCGTGATGAACAAAGACGGCTCGGAGGATCTCGCGATCCCGATGCGCCTCGGCCAGCACACCATCACCGTGCAGTCGCTCTCCGGCACTTCGATCGGGACATTCTTCGGACGCGTCGCGATGCCGGGACCGCGCGTTCCGCTCGCGACCGCGAGCGAGGACATCACGGTCGGATTGCCGACGACGCTCCACCCGGTCATCGTGACCGGCGGCGAGCGGACGACGTTTCCGTTTTCGACGAGCGACGCGATCGCCCTCGCGCTCTCGGCGCTCGCGGCGTGCCTCGCGCTCGCGGGCTGGAAGAAGCGCGCGCTCGGAACGGCGACGATGCTCGGTCTCTGGTTCGTCGGCAAACCGCTCTTCATCGTCGCGCTCGCGATCGGCGCGGGCGTGCTCGTTTGGCCGCTGTTCATGCGCCTCGGGACCATCACACGCCGCGTGACCCTCGGCGTCGGGCTGCTCCTCGCGACCGTCATCGGCGTGCCGCTCATGGTCGCGAAGAGCTACGACTCGCCCACCGCCACCGCGGGCGCCGTCGCGCAGACCGAGATCCCCGCCGCGGTGGTCGCCGACCAGCGCACGGACAACGCGCCGATGCAGGCACAATCCAAAGACGCCGACGTCGCGAACGTGATGAAGCAAGACATCGCCGGGCACGCGGCGGTCGGCGGCTTCGGCCGCGCGGGCATGCTCGACGGCGTGCGCCCGGTCGCGCTCACGATGCCCGGCTACGCGCACACGGCATACGCGTCGCGACAGCTTCTCACGCCGTCGCGCACGTTCCAGCCGGTCGTCTATTACGTCACCGACGCGGGGCTCGCCTTCCTCGGTCTCGCGTGGCTCGCATGCGCCGGCGCGCTCGCGTGGAGCTCGCGCGATCGCCTCCGCGCCCTCCGCGAAAAGATCCGCGCGTGGCTCGCCCCGAAACCGGCCGACGCCTCGGCGCCCACGATTTCGCCGGATTTGACGCCGCAAAAAGCGTAACTCTTGACTGAGTGACGTTGCCGGGCCATAGACCCGGCCCATGCGCAAAGCGCTCCTCCTCTTCGCCCTTCTCCTCGCTTGCGGCCCCGCCGCGACCGGCACCTCCGCCGAGAGCACGACGACCGGGTCCGGCGCGACGATCGACTTCGCCTCGGACTGGTCGGTCACGCAAACCGGCGGCCTCGTCCCGGCGAGCACGATGACCGTCCGCTACGATCTCGATCGTCTCGGCAAGTGTCGCTTTCAAGAATACGGCGGGCCCGCGTGGGCGGTCCTCGCGTACATGAGCTTCGACGGAGGCGCGCCGAAGACCCTCGTCCTCGCGCCGCACCTCGGCGTGACGAGCGGCATCGTCGAAGAAACGATCCCTGTGCCCGCCGCCTCCGATGTCGCGTTCTGGTTCTACGCATCGGACGACAGCGGTTGCGTGGAGTGGGACTCGAATTACGGAAAGAATTTCCACTTCGCGATCCAAAAATCCGAGCGGCCCGTGATCCACTTCGGCGCGGGCTGGCAAAACACGCTGAGCGGCACGGTCGGCCCGGGCACCGTGCTCGTCGATTACGATCTCGCGCGCGCGACCTGCCATGGCGCGCAAAACGGAAACGACGCCTACGCCGTGACGATGTACTCGTCGATCGACGGCGCCGCGCCGCAAGCGCAGACGATGACGACGCTGGTCGACACGGTGAACTTCGCGACGCCCGCGTACGTCTCGCTCCCGCAAGGCGACCACCAGCTCTCGATTTGGTTCGAGAACGACGACGTCTTCGGCTGCCACGCGTGGGACTCGAATTACGGCCAGAATTACGTCTATTCGTACTGAGTTGCGCGGCGGCGCGCGACGCTCGCCGTAGAGATTATTTCACTTTGCGAACGAGGCGGACGATCGTCGCCACGTTCCACAGCGCGAACGCGACGAACATCAGCCAGAGCATCGCGAACGCGCGCGCGCCGTCGGGCGCTTGGCCGTCGACGAGCAAGTACGCATCCGGCGGCACGCGCTGCCCGGTCCGATCGGCGATGGCGCTGCGGAGGCCCCGGTGCCGAAGCCCCGCGTCGGCGAAGCGAACGAGCCGGCCGGAAAAATCGGTCTTCGGCACGAAGCGATTGGACTCGGCGCCCGCGGGCACCCGAAATTCGACCCACACGTCCGGCCGACCCGCGACCGGCGCGATGCGATACGAATCGCCCTCGAACGGCCGCTCGTACCGAATCTGCCCGGCGCCGCCGAGCCGGCCGTGGCCCTCGACGTACGAATTGCTCACGAACGTGGAGCTCGGCGCCGTCCCGAGGTCGCCGAGGTCGGTCGCCGACGTCGCGCGAAGCGCATAAGCCGCGTCGCGCGTCAGCGAGAGCGCCATGGCCGCCGAAGCAACCGCCGCAATCGCGAGCAGCACCAGGGTCGAGCGCCGCTCGCCGCGCGGCGGATCCGGCAGCTGGAGCAGCTCCGGGTCGACCTCTTCCTTCGCGGGAAGGCTGACTTCGGCTTCCATGACCGAACCCATCGTACACCGGGCTAGACACGCTTGCTTGGCGTAGGTTCCCCGGATTACGCTGACGCTTCACATGGCACAGAACGTCGTCTGCCCGAACTGCGGATACAAGACCAACCCGCCGGGCAGCACGCGATGTGTCTCGTGTGGCTCGAAAATCGAGCACCTCGGCACGGTCAAACGCTCCCGCGAAGAGGAGCTCGAACGCCGCTACCAGCAGGAGGGCGTGAGCCTCACGTGGATGGGCATCGCGCTCATCGTCCAAGGCGTGCTCACCGCGGCGCTCGTCTTCGGGCTTCCGATGGTCATTCCGGCGCTCGACTTCGAGGGCTCGAACGGCATGGCCATCTGCATTCCGGTTTGGTTCGTCGGAGGTCTGCTGGTCGGCATGATTTCGCCGGGCCGCACCTTCATCGAGCCGGTCGTCGCGAGCTTCATCGTCGCGATTCCGACGACGTATCAGCTCGTCGAAAACCAAACGGTTCGACGCATGCCGAGCTTTCTCTACATCATCATGGCCGCGATCGGCGTGCTCTTCACGCTGATCGGCGCGTACCTCGGCGAGCGAATCCAGCTCGGCCCGCCGCCGAAGCCTACTGAATAATCAGACGTCTTTCTGATCGCGGACGCGGGCGGCTTTGCCGGCGAGGTCACGCAAGTAGAAGAGACGCGCGCGGCGGACGACGCCCTTCGTCACGACGTCGACCTTCTCGATGCGCGGCGAGTGCGTGAGGAACACGCGCTCCACGCCGACGTTGAAGCTCACTTTGCGCACGGTGAACGTGCTGCGCGCGCCTGCGCGCTGGCGCTTCACGACGACGCCCTGGAAGACTTGGATGCGGTCCTTGTCGCCTTCGACGATCTTGTAGTGGACGCGCACGGTGTCCCCCACGCGGAAGTCCGGCAGGTTCGTGCGCAGCTGCTCGCGCTCGAGCTCGGCGATCTTGCTTTGCGTGTGCATGGGAGAATGCTCCTGTGACTAGAGGGCGCAGGCTTAAAGCACTGCGTTTGCCGGGTGTCAACGCAACCGGCAGCTCATCTTGAGCATCCCAGTCGAAAATCGATGACACTCTCCGTCGGCACGGCCGCGCCGGACTTCGAAGCCACCTCGAGCGACGGGCGCACCGTCAGCCTCACGGAGCTTCGCGGCAAGAAAAACGTCGTTCTCTATTTTTATCCCGCCGATTTCACCGTCGTTTGCACGCGGGAAACCTGCGGTTTCCGCGACATGTACGAAGACCTCGCGTCCAAGGACACCGAGGTCGTCGGCGTGTCGTTCGACGACGACGCGAGCCACGAGCGGTTTCGCAAGGAGCACGATGTGCCTTTCCCGCTCGTTTCGGACACGGGCAAGGCGCTCGCGCAGAAGTACGAAGCGTCGAGCATGATGAGCAAGCTCATCGGCAAGGCGGCGCGCGTGACCTACGTCATCGACAAAACCGGCAAGATTGCCGGCGTTTTCAAGGCGGAGCTCTCGGCGAAGACGCACGTCGAAGGCGTGCGCGACCTTCTTGCGCGGCTCGGCTAAAGCAGCTAAAAAGCCGACCCCCACCAAAGGACCAACGTCGATTCACCCGAATCGCTCTGCAATCTCGCAGATGGTCCAGAGGAGATCGTCATGAATCAGAATCCCGGCGTTTACGGGTACAAGCTCGGCAACATGCAACTCTTCGCCGAGGACGGCAGCGTTCAGCGCGTGACCGTCGTCGAGGCAGGGCCGGTCGTGGTCCTCGCGAAGCGCACGCAAGAAAAAGACGGCTACTCGGCCCTCGTGCTCGGCCTCGGCGAGCGCAAGGAGAAGCACACGAACAAGCCGCGCGCGGGCTACTTCAAGAAAATCGGCGCGACGCCGAAGAAGGTCGTCAAAGAGCTGCGCGTTCCGGCGGACTACGTCGCGAAGTTCGAGGTCGGCCAGACCCTCAAGCTCGACGAGCTCTTCCAAGCTGGGCAAAAGGTCGACGCGCAAGGCACCACGCGCGGTCGCGGGTTCACCGGCGTCGTTCGTCGCTGGGCGTTCGCCGGCTTCGTGCAGACGCACGGCACGCACGAGTATCGCCGCCACGGCGGATCGATCGGCACGAACATGACGCCGGGCCGCACGCTCCCGAACCTCAAGATGCCCGGCCACTACGGCGCCGAGAAGCTCTCGATCTTGAACCTCAAGGTCGCCAAGATCATCCCGGAGAAAAATCTTCTCCTCATCGAGGGCGCGGTCCCGGGGCCGAAGGGCGGCCTCGTCCTCGTGCGACACGCGGTCAAAGCGCGCGCCAAGAAAAAATAACGCGGGTGATCCGCGCGGTCCGCATCGACGACGCTTTGTGGGACGCGGCGAGCAAGCTGCGGCGGCACGACTGGCAGCTCTCGATCGCCGACTTGACCGACGACGCGCGGCTCGGCGACGAGGACGATCATCTGCTGCATGTCGCGCACACGCGGCAAGCGCTCGTGCTCTCGACGTTCGACGAGCAGGGCGCGCCACGCGCCGCGTACGAGCTGCCGAACGCCGAGCTCCGCAAGCACGTCGACGAGTATCTCGCCATCATTCAGAAGATGCACGGCGACGAGACGAACGACGCGTCGGCGCGCATGCACGCGCTCGACATGGCGAAGAAGGTCGTGCACGACGCGGGCGCACGCACGCTCGCGCGCGCCGCGGCCGGGCTCGCGCGCGACCACGAGAGCTACCGCAGGCTCTTCTCGCTTCTGCTCGCGGTGGTCATCGATGTTACCAAGTTACCGGGAGCCATCGGCCACAGGCGTCACGTATAATGAAGGCGTGCGGCGTATTTTGTTCGCCCTCGTCGCGTCGTGCGGTGCATGCGCGCTCGTCACGGATCTCTCGACGCTCTCGGGTGACGGCGGCGCGGACGCGGCCGACGCCACGGTGGACGCGCCGTTCGCCGACAGCGCGCCGGATGCAGCGGCCGTCGATGCAGCGAGCGACGCCGCGAACGACGCGTGCTCTTCGGTCGCGTTCGTTCAGGCCATCGCGAACGGCGAGTTTTCGCCGCAGGTGACGACCGTCGCCGCGACTTTCCCCGCGCCGTCGGTCGCCGGTGATTATGTCGTCGTCGGATTGAACTACGAGGGCGCGTGCGGCGCCGTGGCGAACGTGACCGACTCGCTCGGCGACACGTATCGGCTGCTCGGAAGCTTCGACTCGTCGAGCTCGGCGCTCGTGCTCGAAACTTGGGGCGCGCACGTGACGGGCGCCGGCTCGGACACGATGACCGCGCAGCTCACGAGCGCGTGCGACTTGCGCAACATCAAGGCGGTCGAGCTTCGCGGCATCGACTCGGCGCTCTTGCCGCCCGTGCCGAGCGCGTCGCAAAAAGGCGCCGGCGGCGCGCCCACGACGAGCATCGCGACGAACGGCCCGGCGCTCCTCTTCGCGCACACGGGCGACAGCATCGCCGCGATCGCGCCGGGCGCGAGCTGGACGAAGGCGCTCATCGACGACTGGGTGACGCTCGGCGAGTACGAGCTCGTCGACGAGGCCGGAACGTACCCGGTGAGCTTCGTGCCCGAAGCGGGCGAGGACTGGGCGATCCTCGCCGTCGCGCTTCCGGCTTGTCAGTAGCTGTCACAACCTCGCGCTGCGATACGTCTTGACCGCATGGAAGCAGAGAAGCCGGGGCGCGCGCGGCGCGTCGCGTTTTGGGCGCTCACGATCGTCATCGCGTGGGAGATGGCCGCGGGCTCGATGTGGGACCTCTTGCAGATCCCGTTCACGCGCAGCGTGTTCGATCGACTCGGCTATCCATATTATCTGCTCTTCATCCTCGGCGCGTGGAAGCTGCCGTGCGCGCTCGCGTGGCTCGCGCCGCGTTTTCCGCGGCTCAAAGAGTGGGCGTACGCCGGCGGTTTTTTCAACTACACGGGCGCGGCGGCGTCGCATCTTCTCGCGCACGACAAAGTTTCGGCCGCGATCGGTCCGGCCGTGTTCGCAGCGATGACCCTCGGCTCGTGGGCGCTCCGGCCGCCGGATCGCAGGCTCGCGAGCGCGCCGCCAAGCGAGCCGACGCGGCCGATCATGTGGGCCGTACCCGCTGCCGTGATCGCCGGCATGGTCGTCGTCGCCCTTCTGACGCTCCCGAAGGGCGTGTCTTAGGGTTGTTTGTCGACGAGGCCGGTCGCGGTGATGTCGAGCGGCCCGATGACCGCGCCTGGCGCGGCTTCGCGCATCGTGAGGAGCGCCGGCGCGCCGAACCTCGTTCGATCGACCGCGGGCGCGTCGAATCCGGCGACCTCGAGGCGCGTCGCCGGTCCGGCCCACGTGACGACGCGCGCGCGGACCAAATGCGGCGGCGTCAGTCGGAACGAGCCAGCGGGAAGGTCGAAACGCATCTCGATCGTGTGCATGCCCGGCGCGATCGTGCCGGCGAGGTGCGCGACGCCGTCCTTCGCGTCGACGTCGAGCGAGGTCGCCGGGCTCGTCACCCCGCCCTCGAAGTGCGTCGCGCCGGCCGGCAACGGCAGCGCGAGGTCGGGCTTCCACGCGACGCGGGAGTAATCGTAAACGCGCAGACCGACGGTCACGCTCACGCCCGGCGCGTGGGGCTCGACGAGCGTGTTCATTTCGAAGATGACCGCCGCGTCGTCCATCTTTCGCGACGAAGCGTACGCGTGGAGCGTGACGCGCACGCCGCCATGCGCCGGAATCGCGAAGGGCTCGGTGAAGAAAATCGCGCCGTCCTTGCGGCACACCGCGCGCGCTTGGCCGCCGGCCCACGAGGGCGCGGCCAGCGTCACGTGCCCACGCGCGTCGCTGACGCCCATGACGTCGGGCGCGGGATGGTCCGAAATCTGCGCGAGAAAAACGCTCTCGTTCGGAGCCGGCGCGCCCGTCGCATCGAGCAGCGCGACGTCGACCGTCGCGGGCGCGAGCGCCGCGTCGAGGACGTGCGTGTCCGGCGGCGGTTTGAAAAGCTCGATCGACGGCGCGCTCGGGGCATGCGCAACCGCACCGCCGCACGCGAGAAGGACTGCCGCTACGGCGCCGCGTTTCATGCGCGCGTCCTACGACGCCGACAAAAAATAAATTCCCTGTCAGGAGACGCGAGCCTCGCGCGTCCGCATGGCGATGAGCACCCAGCCGCGAACGATCCCCACGAGCTGCATTTGCGTTCTCGATCGTCGCGGCCTCGTCGCCTCCATGACGAGAGGGAGAGCAAGCGCCAGTTAAGCGCTCATTCACGCCTTCCGCGTGAGCTCTTCCATCCCATTCATGTACGGGCGAAGCGCCTTCGGGATCGTGACCGAGCCGTCCTCGTTCTGGTGATTCTCGAGCAGCGGGATCAAGATGCGCGGCGACGCGATCGCGGTGTTGTTCAGCGTGAACGGGTACGAGAGCGACCCGTCGGGCATGCGCACGCGGATGTTCGAGCGACGCGATTGGAAGTCGCCGAGCGTCGAGCACGAGTGCGTCTCGCTGTACGCCTCGCGGCTCGGCATCCACGACTCGACTTCGTGCTTGCGCGTTTGGCCAAGGCCGATCTCGCCGGTGCACGCGAGCGCGACGCGATACGGGATCTCCAATTTTTCGAGCACCGCCTCCGCGTTGCCGAGCAAGCTGTAATGCTCTCTTTCGGCGACCGCTTCGTCGGGCACGCAGAAGACGACTTGCTCGACTTTGGTGAACTGATGCACGCGATAGAGCCCGCGCGTGTCTTTGCCGTGCGCGCCGGCCTCGCGACGAAAGCACGCCGAGATGCCCGCGTAACGAATTGGTAACTTGGTACCATCGAGCGTTTCGTCGCAGTGCAGGCTGACGAGCGCGACCTCGCTCGTGCCGACGAGGAAGAGCTTGTCCTCCTGCATCTCGTAGGCTTGCTCGCGACCGAGCGGGAAATAGCCGGTGCCCTGCATCGCGCGCTCGAGCACCATCACCGGCGGGACGACGAGCTCGAAGCCGCGCGCCATGAGCGTGTCGATCGTGAGACGCGTGACCGCGAGCTCGAGGAGCGCGCCGTACCCTTTGAGCGCGTACGCGCGACCGCCCGCGAATTTTCGCGGGCCTTCCCAATCGACCATGCCGAGGTCGGTCATCAAGTCGACGTGGTCCTTCGGCTCGAACTCGAATTTTCGCGGCGTGCCGACTTTGCGGACCTCTACGTTGTCCTCTTCGCCTTTGCCGATCGGCACCTCGGGCCGCGGAATGCTGGGAACGCGCAGCATGAGATCGTCGAATCGTTTTTGCGCCTCGGTGAGCGACGGCTCGAGCCTTTCGATTTCGGCTTTGACGGTCTTGCCTTCCTCGATGAGCTTGGGGCGGTCGTCTTTCGACGCTTTCGGGATCGCCTGCGCCACCTCGTTCTTGCGCTGCCGCTGAGCTTCGAGCTTGGCGATGATTTCGCGGCGCGCGCGGTCGGCGTCGAGCAAATCGTCGAGCTTCAAATCGAGGCGCTTATTTTGGATGGCGGCCCGGACGGCGTCCGGATTCGCGCGGATGAATGCGATGTCGAGCACGCGCGTTTGATGCCCGACCGCATTGGGCTTGGCAAGTGTTACGCTTCCCGACGTGCTGCAGCCGGGTCACACCCTCGGCCGATATCGCGTCGAGGAAAAGCTCGGCGCCGGCGGAATGGGCGAGGTCTATCGCGCGTGGGATTCGCTCCTGCGGCGCTGGGTGGCGCTCAAAGTGGTGCCGAAGGCTTCGAGCCAAGCGGAGCGGCTGCTCGGCGAGGCGCGGGCGGCGGCGGCACTACGGCACGCGAGCATCGTGTCGGTCTACGACGTCGGCGAGGACGGCGACTACGCGTTCGTCAGCATGGATTTGGTCGAGGGCCGGCCGCTCCGCGACTACGTGGGCGACACGTCGATCGAGGTCGACGAGCGCCTCGCGTGGCTGATGCAAATCGCGAACGCGCTTCGCGCGGCGCACAAGGCCGGGCTCGTCCACCGCGACATCAAGCCGGACAACGTGATGATCGGAGACGATCGCGCGGTGCGCGTGCTCGACTTCGGTCTCGCGAAATCGTTCAGCGTCGACGTGACCGCGCCGACCGCTGCCGGCGACGCGGCAGGTCCCGAGCGATTTCACACCGCCGAAGGGCGCGTGAGCGGAACGCCCGCGTACATGGCGCCCGAGCAGCTCGCGGGCGGACCGCCGTCGCCTTCTTGGGATCAGTACGCGTGGGGCGTGCTCGCGTGCGAGCTTCTCACCGGAAAACATCCGCGCATCGCGGGGCTCGTCTCGGTGAGCGGGTGGGTGAACGCCGAGTCGCTCGCGCACGTGCCGACGGGGCCCGCGCAAGTCGTCGCGCGCGCGATGGCGCCTTCGCCCGATCAACGTTTCCCGTCGATGGATGCAGTCGTCGAGGCGCTCGGCGGGCCGGTGTCGGTGCCCGTGCCGCCGGTCCCCGCGACGTCGAGCCCACCGAACGCGAGCGTGGGTTCGGCGACGATGAACGTTCAGATCGGCGACACGCTGCAGGTCCCCGTGCATCCGAACGCGCCAGCGCCGCAGCGCTCGCGTCGAACGCTCGTGTGGATCGTCGGGCTCGCGGGCGTCCTCGGCGCGAGCGTGGTCGTCGGCATGCGACTTCGTCCGCCCACGCCCGCCGCGGCGAGGAGCGCGCCGCCACCCACCGCGACGCCGATCGCGTCGGCCGCGCCGCCGCCCAGCGCACCGGCGCCGAGCGTCTCGATCGCTCCGGTGATCGCCGCGTCCGTCCCAGTCGCACCGAGCCCGCCGATCGTCGCGCGCCCTCCGCCGAGGCGAAAGCTCGACATCACGTTCCGCCCGGCGCCGACGTTCCAATACGACACCGCCGCGATCATGCGCATCATGACGCCGATGAAGCCGCTCATCCGGCAGTGCATCGAGAACCATCCGCCGCACACCCTGCCCGCGACCATGGTCATCACGCTCGAGCTCTGGACGCTCGGGGACGAGATCGGAAAGGTCCGCGAAGTTCGCATGGGCGAGCCGCCGCCGCTCGTCGCCTGCGTGCGCGACGCGCTGCTGCCGGTCGAGTTCGGTCCCGGCAAAAATCCGCAGATGCCACCGGGCGGAATCTTCGTCACCGTCGCGGTCGACGGAACGTGAGCGGGCTCGAGCCGGGGAGACGCGTCGGACCTTACGTCATCGAAGCGCTCATCGGGATGGGCGGGATGGGCGAGGTCTATCGCGCGCGCGACGAGCGTCTCGGGCGGCGCGTCGCGCTCAAAGTCGTTCGCGCCGATCGCGAAGACCACACCGGCGTCGCGCCCGACGATCGTTTGATCGGCGAAGCGCGCGCGGCCGCAGCGCTCCGGCACCCGAACGTCGTCGAGATTTTCGACGCCGGCTTCGACGCGGGCCGCACGTACGTCGCGATGGAATTCATCGAGGGCAAACCGCTCCGCGAGTACGTCGGCGACGCGATGGTGCCGCTCGCGACGCGCAAACGCTGGGTCCTCCAGATCGGCGCGGCGCTCGCGGCAGCTCACCGCGCGGGACTCATTCATCGCGACGTGAAGCCGGAGAACGTGCTCGTCGATTCGGAGGGCGCCGCGCGCGTGCTCGACTTCGGTCTCGCGAAGCGCGTCGCGCACGACTCGAACGCGCCGACTGCCGACGGCGCGCCGGAGACGATCGCCGGGCGCGTGGTCGGAACGATTTCGTACATGGCGCCCGAGCAGCTCGCCGGCGGACCGCCGGACCCGAAATGGGATCAGTTCGCGTGGGGGCTCGTCGCGTACGAGCTCTTCACCGGCTTGCATCCGCGGCTCACGGTTCCGATGCCGGGCCCGACGGCGCACCTCGGGCAAACGCCCAAGATGGCCAACGAGGTCGCGCCCGAAGTTCCGTTCTCGGATGCGGCGACGATCCTGACGGCGACGGCGATCGATCCGGCACGACGATTTCAATCGATGGACGCGGCGGTCGCCGCGTTGCGCGCCGAGTCGACGAGCGCAGGCCACGCGCCGGCGACGCGTGTCGAGGCTGCGCGTGCCGCCGTGCCGGCCCGGCCCGCGGCGCCGGCGAGACGTTGGCCGATCGTGCTCGCCGTCGTGCTCGCGACGGGCGTGGGGGTCGCCGTCGGACGAGAGACGCAACGCGATGCGAGCTCGCAAGCGATGCCCGTGCAGTCGACCACGCCGGCGCCACCGCCGGCGTCGATCGCCGCGCCCCCGCCGACCGTCGCGCAAGTCGTCATCGCGCACTCGATCGCGAGCGTCGCGCCCTCGGCGCCGCAACGCGCGCTGCCCGCCGATTACGGCCGACGCTGCTCGTGCCAGAACTTGCACACGCTCTGTCCGCTCGGCGCGACGCTCAGGGAACGGCAGTGCGAGTGCCACGATGAAAAGGAGGACGTGCTCGCCTCGAACGACGCAGGCACTCTCACGTTCTACGGCGCCGCGCTCGCAGACGGCAGAGCATGCAAAGGTTTGAACGAGAGCGGCGTGATGACGAGCGGCCACCTCGAAAACTGCAGCTACACGTGCGACTCGAACGCCTTCGCGGGCATCCATCGCACGGCCTGCCGCGGCCTCGACCCATATACGGGCAAACCGAGCGAAGGCCTGCTCTATTGCTATTGATCGGCTAAGATGCCCGCGATGTCCGGCAAAGCTTCGTGCGGTCCGCATACGATCGTCGTCAACACCGAGACGGTTCGCATCGCGCGATGCCCGTGCGGAACGTTCCACGTCACGTTGGTTTCGTCCGGCGTCACCGTGCAGCTCTCGCCCGAGCGGCTCGCCGATCTCGGTCGCGCGATCGCCGTCGCCACGCCGCAGCAAGACGCGACGCCGCGCGGCGTCGGAACGACGCCCATCAACTGATTTTTGCCGTGCCCGAAGTCACCGCGCACCCACTCCTGCGAAAGACGACGCGTGTCCTCGCCGTGATGCTCGCGGCGCTCGCGGTGCCGTACGCGTCGCCCAAGCTCCGCAAGTGGCGCGTCGTGCGCGCGCCGTGGGACCACACGCACGACGACGCGGTCGCGAGCGATCCGACGCTCGCGCCGGTCACGACGATCGGCGAAGCGCGCCTCGAAGCGACGAAGAACAACGCGACCGTCACCAACGCGCTGCCGGAAAACGATCGCATCCCGCTCGACGCCGAGGAGCTCGCGAAGGCCGCCGGCTCGGTCGCGGTCATCGACGAGACCGGCGCAATGGATGCATTCTACAAGCGTCTGGCCGCGACGATCCGCGGAGAAAAAGGCGCGGTGACGCGCATCCTCCATTACGGCGACTCGGTCATCGCGAGCGACTACGTCTCGGGCACGATGCGCCGCCGCATGCAGGAGCGCTTCGGCGACGCGGGCCACGGCTTCATCACGACGGCGAACCCGTGGGACTGGTACTTCCACAACGACGTGAGCCACCACGCGAGCGAAGGCTGGGAGATGAGCCGCATCACCGGCCCGCTCACGCGCGACGGCATGTACGGGCTCGGCGGCGCGAGCTTTCACACGAGCGGCGTCGCGAGCGCGACGTTCGGCACCGTCTCGCGCGGCGACTACGGACGAAAAGTTTCGCGCTTCGACGTTTATTATTTGGAGCAACCCGGCGGCGGCGATTTCCAAATGGAAGTGAAAGGCCAGCAGCCGGTGCGCATCTCGACGAAGGGGCCGGTCAAAGTCTCGCGCAAGGCGAGCGTGACGGTGCCCGACGGCGAAGCGTCGATGACCGTGCGCGCGCTCGGCTGGGGCGACGTGCGGATGTTCGGCACCGTGCTCGAGCGCGACGTGCCCGGCGTCGTGTACGACGCGCTCGGGTCGCTCGGCGGCCGCGCGCTCCTCTGGGAGCAGATGAACGCCGACCACTGGAAAGAACAAATGACGCTGCGCGACCCCGCGCTCGTCGTCCTTCAATACGGCACGAACGAGAGCGAGATGGGCTACGTCAACGAAGCGCAATACACGAAGTGGATGGACGACCTCATCGACAAGGTTCGCGCCGCCGCGCCCAACGCGTCGATCCTCGTCGCCGCGCCGCCCGACCGCGCCGAAAAAGGCGACGACGGGCGCCTCCACTCGATGAAGACCCTTTTGAAGATCGTCGCGCTCGAAGAAAAAATCGCGAAGGACGAGCACGTCGCGTTCTGGAGCACGTTCGAAGCGATGGGCGGCAAAGACTCGATGGCGCGGTGGGTCCACAAGGGCCTCGCCGGCTCGGACCTGACGCACCCGTCGCCCGAGGGTGCGATCATCCTCGGCGATCTCTTCTTCAAGTCGCTCGTCACGGGCTACGACGCGTGGGCGTCGCGCAACAAGGACGCGCCCGTGATGGACGCCGGGCTCGACTGATTCGAGGAATCAGCTCGTAAGCGGGTTTCGGTAGACCTCGTCGACCTCGATCGTGAACGCGTCGCCGCACGATGCGAGCTCGGCGCGCTCGCCTTTGCGCGCTTCGGACACGAGCTCCCAGTTGCCGCGCTCGTTGCGGCGGTGGACTTCGATCAGTGGCGCGTCTTGCGAGACGAGCACGTATTCGCGAAGCGATGGGATGCGTCGATAGTGAGCGGCTTTCGCGCCGCGGTCATACGCTTCGGTCGAGTCGGACAAGACTTCGATGATGAGCGACGGGTCGAGAACGCCGTCCGGGTCGTCTCGGTCCGTCTCGACCTTGCCGCACACGATCGTGAGATCAGGATACGTGGCGAGATCGGTCGCCTTGACGCGGACGCGCACGTCCGACGATAGCGGCCGACAAGGCCGAGCTCGGAGGGCGTTGCCGATCACCCGTGCGAGCGATGCCGCGAGCGCGCCGTGCTCGATCGTTCCACCGGCCATCGCGAAGACCTCGCCGTTCAGGAACTCGTGCTTGGTCTCGCTCTTCTGCTCGAACGCGAGGTACTCGGCGTACGTCATCTTCGCGATGGGCGCCGAGGTCGTCATGGACGAAATCTAACACGTGCTTAGACTGTCATCCTCATGTCCGTCGTCCTCGAAACGCTTCCGCTCGGCATGCCTTGGGTCACGGCCGATCCGTTTTTGTTTTGCGTGCATCACGATGATCGTTATCCCGCGGGCAACGATCGGCTGGGACCTGCCGCGTCGCTCGCGGGTCGCAAGCTCGGCTCGGACTTCGCGGGCAAAGACGGCTGGCGCATGTACCACGGCGAGGTCGTGCCGGGTTTTCCGCAGCACCCGCATCGCGGGTTCGAGACGGTCACCATCGTGCGCCGCGGGCTCGTCGATCACGCCGACTCGCTCGGCGCGGCCGCGCGCTACGGACGAGGCGACGTGCAGTGGCTCACGGCCGGCGGCGGCATCAGCCACTCCGAAATGTTTCCGCTGTGCTCGACGCGGACGCGCCGAATCACGTCGAGCTCTTTCAGATTTGGCTGAACCTTCCGAAGAAGGACAAGCTCGTCGAGCCGTATTTCACGATGCTCTGGGATCGCGACATCCCGCGCGTCGAGCAGCCCGGCGTCGAAATCACGGTCGTCGCCGGCGCGCTCGATGGGAAACGTCCGCCCGCGCCGCCGCCGAATTCGTGGGCCGCGCGGCCGGAGAGCGACGTCGCGATTTGGTGCGTTCGCATGAAGGCCGGCGCGAAGTGGACGATGCCTCGCGCCGCGAGCGACGAGACGGTACGCGTGATTTATTTTTTCGCCGGGCCGGAGCTTCGCGTCGGCGATCACGTCGCGAAGGATCACGCGGGCCTCGTCGTCGCGAGCGATCAGGCGATCGAAATCGAAGCGGGCGACGGCGAGGTCGAGATGCTCGTCTTGCAAGGGCGGCCGATCGGCGAGCCGGTCGTCGCGCACGGGCCGTTCGTCATGAATTCGCGCGTCGAGATCGAGCAGGCGTTCGCCGATTACAGGCGGACGCACTTCGGCGGCTGGCCGTGGCCGAGCGACGACCCGGTGCACGGACGCGACGAACGCTTCGCAAAACACGCGGACGGCCGCGTGGAACGCGCGGTACGATGAGCGCGTATCCGACCCGTTCCGCGACGAGCTGACCGCCGCGCTCGAGCACGCCGAGCGGCTCGAGGCCGAAAACGAGGAGCTTCGCGTGCGCGTCGGAAAGGACGTCCAACCGGCGGAGCGCTCCGGCGCGCTTGCGAGGCTTCAGCGCGAGCTCGACGCCCTCAAAGGCGACAACGAGGAGATGCTCGCGACCAACTTGGATTTACGGCAACAGCTCGAAGCCGCGAACGCGGCCACGCCCGAGGGCAAAGCGTCGAAGACGGCGTTGCTCGCGCTCTTTCTGGTCTGATGCTCGGTCATTATCTCTTTCACCCGTGATCACGGCTTCCATGCGAGCGCGCGCTGCACCGCGGGCCGCGCGGCGACCGCGTCGATCCAGCGCTGCAGGTTCGGCCAGCGCGAGACGTCGAGCTTCAAGTACGAGCCGAGCGCGCGCGCCCAGCCGATCGTCGCCATGTCGGCGATCGAATAATCGCCGCCGAGGTACTCGACCTCGCCGAGACGTTCGTTCATGACCGTCGCGAGCCGCTCGACTTCTTTTTGGAAGCGCTCGAGCGCATACGGGTCCTCCCGCTTGGCGCCGCGAAAATGTCCGAGCTGCCCGAACATCGGACCGACCGATCCGACTTGGAAGAAGAGCCACCCGAGCACGTCGGCGCGGGCTTGACCCGACGGGGGCAAAAATTTTCCGGCCTTCTCGGCGAGGTGAATCAAGATCGCGCCCGACTCGAAGATGCGCACGCCGTCGTCGACCAGCGCCGGGATCTTCGAGCTCGGGCTGATGCGCACGAAGTCGGGCGCGAATTGTTCGCCGCTGCCGATGTTCACCGGGACCGCCCGATACGGGAGGCCCGTCTCCTCGAGCAAAATGAGCGGCTTGACGCCGTTCGGCGTGGTCCATGTGTAGAGGTCGATCATCGGACGCGCAATCTAGGGACGCGCGCCGTCACGCGCTAGCCTCGGCGCATGACATTCGCCGGTTTCCCGCCCGCGACCGTGAAAAAACTTGGTTCGACGCGCATCGCGAGGAGTACGACGCCGCGTTCGTCGCCGCGATGCTCGGCGCCGGGATGCACGTGTTCGCGCCGCCGGTCCTCGCGCGGCGCTCGCGAAGTCGGGCTACCGCGTCGGCGGCGAGAGTTACAAAAAAGTTCGACGCGGATCATCCGCGCGCCGCGCTGCTCAAGCACGCCGGCCTGTTCGCGGGTTGGGAAGACGCGCACCCGAAGGAGCTCGCGAGCGGCAAGCTCGTCGACTTCGCCGCGAAGCGCTACGCCGCGATGACACCGCTCCACGCGTGCTTGCGCGACTCTCTTTAAAGAGGGATGGCGACGAATGGCGCCGAGCCGGGCGCCGCGCTCTCGTTCGGCGCGGGCTGCGGCAAGAGCGGAGGCGAGCTCGGCGCCGGCGGAGCTTTCGGCGCGAGACCGCGCTCGGCGCGAAACGCGACGTAGGCCGCGAGCAAGTCGTTCGCAAACGCGTTCCCGAGCATCGCGTAGCCCTCGCGCGTGAGGTGCGTTCGATCGCGCTGCGCGCGCGGCGGCTCCATCTCGGCCCACGCGGCGATCGTTCCAGGCCCGCCCATCGCAGCGAGCTGATCGTAAAACGCGCAGCCGGCGGCATCGGCGATCTTTCGCTCGGCCGCGACGATCTGCTCGATGCGCGGCGACGTCGCCCAGAACGTTCCCGCGTCGGGCGTGTACGGATTGTCGCTCGCCGTTCGCACCGCGCGATCGGGAGGACCCAGGAGCAAACACGCCGCCGCCGGCACCGCGCGCTCCACGCGTCCGAGCGCCGCGACGATCTCGCGCGAGACCGCGTCGATCGATTCTTCGTCGGCCGACTCGTTCGTTCCGTACGCGAGCACCACGAGATCCGGCGCGGTGTGCCGTAGCTGCTCGGCCATGTGCGGCTCGCTCCACTGCAGCGTGGTCGACGCGCGCGCGCCGTTCAAACCCAGCGCGTCGTAGACGACGCCGTTGCGATCGCGATCGAGCGTGACGCCGAAGACGCGAACCTCGCCGTCGCCGCGCGCGCGCACTTCCACTTTGTGCGGCCCATCGGGAACGACCACCGACTGAAACGCCGACCCCGCCTCGGCGCCGCGCGTCTTCACGGTGAGCACCGGTGAGCCGTCGATGACGAGATCGAAGCTCCCACCTCCCGGCTGCTCCCAATAATCGACTTCGATCTTCGAGGCGGGCGACGCGAGCTCGGCCCACGCGCGTGCGCCCTGCGCGCTCGTCACGAGACAAACGCCGCCGAGACCGTAGCAACCGTCGCCGACGAATTTTCCGTGCTCGAGCTTGCCGCGCTCGGCGTGGAAGTCGCGCGTCATGCCCGGCGACTTCAAACCGTCTTGCCAGTAGTACCGATACGGCCGCCCGATTTCGACGAAGCCGCGACCGCCGTCGCCGAAACGCGCCTGGAGGACGTGACGCGCGGCGCCCGTCATCAAGTCGGCCGCCGTGTGCGAGTCGCCGAATTGAACGATGCGAACGTCGTTTTGCGCGCTGGCGTCGTCGAGCTTCGAGAGCGCTTCGAAGAAGCGTTTCAGCGCGGCCGTGTTGTCGAGCGGGCCTTGCGCGATCGGCGCCGCGGCGCTCGCGACGCTCGAGCTCGGCTGCGGCACCGGCCGCACGAAGGTCGGCGCCTTCGCCTTCTCGGCGACCTCGGCGCGATCGCCGAGGGCGGTCGCCTGTCCGCAGGCGAAGAGGAGCGCCACGACGAGGAGTCGCCTGGATTGCGGCACCACGCTGAACCTAAGCATTTTACACGCAACGGCGCGAGTTTATTGCGTACCTTTTCGAGTCGCATGCGCGTCGTCAGAACCCTCGTCGCGGCCGCGTGGATCGGCGGGCAAGTCGTGCTCGTCGGGACCGGGCCGCGGCGCGCCGACGGGTCGTTCGCGTTTCGCATGTTTCCCGAGTCGTCGACGATTCAAATCGATTTGTCGCGCGAGGTCGTCGCGGAGTCCGGCCAAGGCACAGTGCGGGTCCCCGTCGAAAACGGTCGATGGCTCGCGCGCGACGAAGGCGGCACGATGCACCGCTTCCGCTGGGACGAGCGCGTCGTCGACGGCAATCTCTTTCCGTACGGGCAGCCGGTGCACGCGAGCTACGGCGCTGCGGCTCAGGTCCAGCGGCTCGCGCTCGCGCTCGACGACGTCGCCGCGCACATCCCGGAGGACGACGAGACGGTTCGTTTGATCGCCGACGTCACCGTTCGCAAAAACGGCGGCCCGCCGCAGCACGTCGAGCTCGCGAGCCGCTACCGAGACAATCGATGAAGGCGCGATCTTTTTTGGACGAGATCGGCGACGTGCACGCGCTCGCGGGCGCGCGCATCGCGTTCGGCGTCCTGCTGCTCCTCGAGGCGCACGGGATGGCCGTGGAGCAGCTCGACGAAGGATTCTTCGGCGCGCACTTCCATGTGCCGTTCATTCCGGAGCGGTTCGTGCCGTCGCAGCAAATGTTCGCGATGCTCCTCGCGGCGCAAGCGGTGTGCGCCGTGCTCGTCATCGTCGGTCACTTCGCGCGGCCGGCGCTCTTCTTCAGCGCCGCAACGATCACGTACGCGATGCTCTGCGATCGTTTGCATTTTCACCACAATCGCTGGGCACTCGCTTGTTACGCGGCGCTCCTCGCGCTCTCGCCGTGCGATCGCGCGCGCGACTTTCGGAATTTTTTCGCTTCCGAAAAAGACGCGCCGAGCGACGGTCCGCTCTGGGCGGTGCGCCTCGCGCAGCTCCAAGTGTGCATCGTCTACGTCTCGTCGGGATCGTCCAAGCTGTTCGATCCCGATTGGCGCTCGGGCGCGGTGCTGCTGGATCGCATGGTGCGCTACGGACACGTCGCGCTCGATCGCGGCGTGCCGGCGGGGCTCGTCGAATTCTTCCAACAGCCGACCGTCGCGAGCCTCCTCTCGAAGGGCGCCATCGCGACCGAGCTCTTCCTCGCCTTCGCGCTGCTCTCGCGCTCGCTGCGAATTCCGGCCATTTTCGTGGGTCTTTGCTTCCACGCGGCGATCGAGCTCACCGCGCGCGTCGAGCTCTTCTCCTTCACGACCTTCGCCGCATATCTGCTGTTCGCGACGCCCGACTTTCGCGCGCGTTCGCTCCGCTATGATCCGTCGCGCGCGAAATCGCGCGTTCTCGCGCGCGCGGTGCGCGTGCTCGATTGGCTCGCGCGCTTCGACGTCGCGCCGTGGGAAGCCGACGCGCTCGAGCAGCGCTCGTTCGTCGTGACCGATCGCGACGGAAAGCCGCGCACCGGTTTCGCCGCCGTGATGACGCTGATGCGCGCGCTCCCGCTCGCGTTTCCGATCTGGGCCGTGCTCTCGCCGTTCGTCGGAGTACGATCGAGGTCGTGAGGCTCCGCGCCGCCGCGTTCGTGTTGCTCTCGTGCGCCGCGGCAGCGCGCGCCGACGACACGCCGCAGTCCAAATCGTTCGGCTACTCGGCGTACGAGCGCGAGACGATCGAGATCGTCCGAAAAAAACTCGGCGGCACGATCGATCCGGCACCCGAAGGAAAAATCATCGAGTCGATTCGCACCGAGCGTCTCGAGGTGTTCGAGCGTCGCGATTTTTTGCCGAAGTTCCTTTTGTGGGTCAACGAGCTACACGCGACCTCGCGCGACCGCGTGATTCGTCGCGAGATCCTGCAGCGCATCGGCGACCGGTACGACAAGCTCGCGATGGAGGAGACCGCGCGAAACCTCCGGGGCCTGCCGGAGCTCTCGCTCGTGCTCGTCGTTCCGATGCGCGGGAGCGCGCCCGACCGCGTGCGCGTCGTCGTCATCACGAAAGACGTCTGGAGCCTGCGCCTGCAATGGGACGTGCAGCTCACCAACGGCGGTCTCCAAGAGCTCGTGCTGCAGCCCGCCGAGACCAATCTCGCCGGCTTGCACGACACGCTCGGCGCGAATTTTCTCTACCAGCCGCTCTCGACCGCGCTCGGCGCGTATTACATCGTGCCGCGGCTCGACGACTTGCACCTCCAGCTCTCGACGAGCGCGAACGCGATTTTGAGCAACGTCAGCGGCGCGCCCGAGGGCTCGTTCGGCTCGGTCGGCGCCGGCCAGCCGCTCTGGAACACGCACACGAAATGGGGCTGGGCGACGAACGCCGCGTGGCGCGACGAGATCACGCGCATCTATTCGAACGCGGCGCTCGCGCAATTCCACTCCGGCGCGGTGCCGCAACGAGACGCGATCGGCCGCGTCTATCGGCCCGACCAAGGCGCTTGGCCCGCGAACGCGACGATTCCGTTTCAATATCACAGCACGCTCGCGCAAGCGTCGGTCGCCGTCGCGCGCTCCTTCGGCTGGGCGAACAAAAACGATTTTACGTTGTCGATCGAAGCGTCACATCGTCAATTCCGGACGGATGACTTATCGCTTTACGATCCGGCTGCCGCGCAAGACTTCGTCACGCGATTCGTCCCGGTGAGCGACGATCGCGCGTATCCCGCGCTCGAGTGGCGCTCTTATCAAAATAATTTTTCGCGCGTGCTCGACCTCGAGACGCTCGGGCTCCAAGAGGACGTGCACCTCGGATATTTTCTCGACGTGAAGGTCTATCCGGTCGCGCGCGCCTTCGGCTCGAGCCGCGATTTCATGGGCGTTCAGGCCGAGGCGGGCTACACGCTGCCCATTCGCGACGGCGTCTTGCGCCTCGACGTTCAGACCACGACCGAAACCGCTTACGACGGGACCGGCGTGCTCCAAGGCAACTTCGACGCGACGAGCTATTTCGCTTCTCCGCGGACGCCGATCGGGCGGCTCGTTTTCTCCGCCCGCGTCTTGAATCGGTATGCCAATTATCTCAATCAAGTTTCTTATCTCGGCGCCGACACGCGATTACGCGGATATCCATCCAGCTATTTCGTGGGAAAAGATCTCGTCGCAGCGAACCTCGAATATCGGACGCGCCCGCTCGAAATATTGAAGGTCCAGTTCGGCGGCGTCGCTTTTTACGACGCCGGCGAGGCGTTCGACGGTTGGTCGAATTTCCATCCGGTGCACGACGTCGGGCTCGGCCTCCGCGCGCTCTTCCCGACGTTCGATCGGATCGTGTTTCGCGCCGACGTCGGTTTTCCGATCTCGCAGTCGCCGCTTCCGCCGGGCGTCGGGCCGGTCACGTTCTTCGTGACGTTCGGCCAGGCGTTTCCGTTTCCGTCGCTCGGGCTACCGACCGCGAACGTCGGCGCCCTCACGTCGAGCGCCACGAGATGATTACCACTCCGTCTTTTGCACGACGGGCAATTGCAACGCGCGCTCGCGATCCAAATCCAAGTTTCCGACGTGCAAAGCGAGCGGGGCCTGCACCCATTTGTAGATGCTCTGCGTGAAGAGACGCCCGAAGCGCTCGGCCCACGCGTCGGTCTTGCCCGCGTGCTCGGGGAACATCGTTCGCAGCGCGACTTTGACCTCGCCCATCGACATTTTTTCGCCCGCGTAGAGCAAGAAGCACGCGTCGAGCACCGGAAACGGCATCAGCTCTTTTTCGTCTTCCTGATTTTCGGCGAGCTCGGCCGACGGCGCCTTCAAGAGCGTGAGGCGAATCGCTTCGGAGCCGGTCGTCTCGAGCAAATGATCGAGCAGGTAGTTGACGACCGTCTTCGGGACGTTCGCGATGACCGAGAGCGCGCCCTCGAGATCGCCGCCGATCGTCGTGTAGCCCACGGCCTTTTCGCTCATGTTGCTCGTTTGGAGAAACAAGCCGCCGGACGCGTTCGCCCACGTCCACATGCGCTCGGCGCGAACGCGCGCTTGAACGTTTTGGCGCGCGAGCTGGCCGAGCTCCTCGCCGGGCTGGAGCATCGACTCGACCGCGGCGAGATCGCGCTCGACGGCGTCGTCGATCGGAACGATCGCGAGCGGCGCGCCGAGCTCGCGCGCCGTCGCTTCGGCCGCCGCGCGCGTCTCGGCAGACGAAAAGCGGCTCGGCATGAAAAACGCGCGCAAGATCTCTTTCGCTCTCGCCGGGCCGGCCGCGCCGTACGTGCGATCGATCCAGCGGCGCGCGATCCACAAACACAAAAGACTGTCGCGGCCGCCGGAGAGGGCGACTCCGATCGTCTTGAACGCGCCGGTCTTCACGAAGTAGTCGCCGACGCCCGTCGCGAGCGCGTCGAGGAGCTCCTCGCAAAACGCCGCGCGCTCGCTCGGTCGCGGAGGCTCGGGCGCGGGCAAGAAGAAGCTCTTGTGCGCCGGCGCCGGGAACGCGAGCTTCGCGCGCGACGGCGGATCGTCCGGCACCGCGACGCGCGCGATCGGCAGGGCCGGCGCCGCTGCGCGGTCGTGACGAAACGTCGTGTTCTCGGAGCGAAGCCGGCGCGTACGATCGAGATCCACCGTCGCCGCGGCGAACCCTTCGCGAAAGCGCGGCGCGTCGAGCACGGCGCGTCCATTTTGCGAGACGAGCCCGCCGCCGTCGAAGACGAGCCCGTCGTTGCCGCCAAAAAGGTTGCAGTATGCAACCGTCGCTTGATTGTCCGCCGCGCGCGTCGCGATCATCTCGCGACGCGTCTCTTGGACGCCGACGCGATACGGCGACGCGCTCACGTTGACGACGAGCTCGGCGCCCGCCCAACACCGGCGACGCATCGGTCCGTCGGGCGACCAAATGTCCTCGCACACTTCGAGCGCGAGCGTGCCGAACGGCGTGTCGAACACGAGATCGCCGAACGGAACGCCGTGGAGCACGCCCGAGAGATGCGGCGTGCCGCGCGTGAAGCAGCGCTCCTCGTAAAACACGTTGTAGAAGGGAAGCTTCTCTTTGGGCACGAGCCCGTGCACGCGCCCGCGCGAGACGAGCGCCGCCACGTTGAAGACGCGATCGGCGTCACGCACCGCGAGGCCCACGGCCGAGAGCGCGTCGAGGCTCGCGGTCGCATTGGCGAACGCCTCGAGCCCTCGCCACTGCGCGTCGACGAACGCCGTCCACTGCACGAGGTCCTCCGGCGCGTAGCCGCCGATCGCCTGCTCCGGCAAAACGACGAGCGTCGCGCCGTCGGCGACGGCCGCGCGGGCGAGCTCGACCATGCGCGCCACGTTGCTCGTGACGGCGCCGACCGTGCTGTTCGTGCTCGCGAGCGCAATGCGGACCAACCTCATGACGAATTCAGCTTACCACCCCCTCAAGATCCTCCCGACACGGCCGTAGGGGCTCGCCGCATGGGCTGGCAACCCCGTACGAGGATCCCGCGGCGCTGGCGCCGCGAGCGATCGGCTCCGGCGAGCGGCTTCGCGCGCAAATCGCGGACGCGCAGCTCGGCAAACGCTTCGTGCTTCAAGGCGGCGACTGCGCCGAGACGCTCGGCGACTGCACGCGCGAGGTCATCGCGAGCAAGCTCAAGACTATCGCCAAGCGCTCGAGATGAGCTTCTTCATCGCGAAGCGCCTCGCCGCGCGCCGCGCGAGCTAGGGCCGGCAGACTTTGAAGCCGACCGGCGACGGCTTGCACGTCGTGCCCTGGGGGCACTCGCCGTCGGTCTCGCAAATCTGCGGGTTCTGAAAGCCGCCTTGGCACTTCGGCGCGCAGCTCGCGCCTTGGCTCTGCTGGCTGAAGCTCCCGCAGCACACCTCGCCGAACGGACAGCTCGCGGCGCCCGAGCAATCGAAGCTCGCGCCTTGGCATTGGCCGCTCGGCGCGCAGCTTTCGTTCAGCTGCTGGCCGCCGAACGTCACGCAGCACGTCTCGATCGGCGCGTTGCACACGGCGTTGCCGCACATGATCGGACCGCCGGGTCCTCCCGCGTCGATGGGCGGCGGAGGTCCGCCGTCGAACGGCGGCGGTGGCGGCCCGCTGTCGGGCGGCGGCGGAGGCGGCCCGCCCTCGAACGGCAGGCTCCCGTCTTTGACGACGATGCCTCCGTCGCTCGGCGTGCTCGCGTCGCCGGTATTGGAGTCGTCGAGCGTGGTGCGCCCGCCGCACGCGACGAGCGCCGTCGCCAAGCCAAGGATGATGCCGCGCCTCATGCACGGCATCTTATCACTTCATCTCATTGCCCGAGATCTTGCTCGGGAAACCTGCCTGAAAGCTCCGCCTCCGCGCGCTTTGCGCCGGCCTCGTCACCCATGGCGCGGAGGGCCTGCGCTTCGACCGTCAGCTCCTCCGGGACCAAGCGGGCGCCGTGCGTTCCGCGCGCGGCCCGCACGATTCGAAGCGCCGTCGCGGGCTCGCCGCGATGCAGCGCACCGCGCGCTTCGCTGACCATCCGCGCCTCTTGGGCGAGCCGATCGTGCTCCGACAGAGGACGCGCCGCCGTCTTCTCGGGCGCCGCGACCGGGTCGAGCTCGACGGCGTCCGTGGGATTCACCGCATGACCGGTGATGACGACGGGAGTCGCGGGCAGCTCGAGGTCTTGTGCGCGATCGACGCTCGCGCGATCGACCTCGGAGCGCTCGAGCTCGCGCGGCTGCGCGACGTGCGTCACCGGCGGCGCCCACGGCCGCGCGAGCGCGATCACCGCGCCCGCGACGCCGACCGTGATCGACGCGCCGAGCGCGATGCCCATCGCGAGCTTGCTCGTCGCCGCCGCCTTCACCGCGAGATGCGCAGCCGGATTCGACGCCGGCGCGCCGGGCGTGCTCGCCGGCGGCGCGAGCGCGGCCATCTGAATGCCGGCCCACATCGCATCACGCGCCGAATCGCTCGGCGCGTCGACCTTCGCCGCCTCAAATAGCTCGCGCGCGCGGGGAGAAAGCTCGCCGGTCATCGGGCGCCTCCCGCGATCACGCGCATGCGTGCGCGCGACAAATCGACGCCGCTCTTTCGGTCCTGCGCACGAAGCGCCTCTTCGAGCTGCTGGCGCGCGACGCGCAGTCGCGAATAAACCGTGTTCACCGGCAGCGCGAGCGACTCGGCGATCTCGGGCGCGGTCATCTCCTCGATCTCGTGGAGCACGAGCACCGCGCGCTTGTCGACGTCGAGCGACGCGAGCGCCACGTCGAGCTGATCGAGCGCCTCGCGCCGCGCGAGCACGTCGGCTTGCTCCGCTTCGGTTCGCTCGAGCTCTTGCGCGAGCCCACCGTCGACGTCCTCCGGGTGACGCCGCCGATGCCGCCGCCACTCGCTCGCGACGCGCAGCACGATTTGAAACAGCCAAGCGCGCGGCCCATGCCCGCGCTCCTCGTAATCGGCGAGCCGGCGGTGAGCGACGACGAACACTTCTTGAACGCGGTCTTCGACGTCCGCGGGCATGACGCCGAGACGCCGCAAGTTGCGCCACACGAACGCGACGTGGTCGTCGTAGAGCGAACGAAAGTCGAGCGCCGCGCCGGTCACCGAAGCCTCCACGTCAAGCCTAGCTCGGCCCGCATCGAGAGCAATCCCACGCTGTCGCCCGTGTGCGCGATGTCGAAGTCGGCGAGCCCGCGAACCTCGACGGACAAATCGCTCGCCAAATCGCCACGCAGCCCAATCGTCGGCCCGACTGAAAAGAGCATGTCGGTCGCATGCGTCGGCAAACCTTCGTCGTGATCGAGCGCGCCGAGCTCGACGCCCGCGCACGTCTCGAGCAAAAGCCCGCGATGCTCGGTGTAATTGCCCGGCACACGGAGACACGCGTCCATCCGCGTCGAAAGATACGCCGCCGGCGCCGAAGAGCCGACCGAAACTGCGCCCGCGATCGACGGCCGCAGAAAAAACGCGCGCACGATCTCGAGGAGCGCGAACACGTCGCCGCCGACGAGCACGCCCGCGTCGGGCGAGGTCAGCGGCGAGCTTTGGAGCGTGCCGCTGGAGCCGATCTCGATCGCCGAGCGATGCGGCAGCGGTACCCCCGCGTCGGCCTGACCGTCGCCCCCTGCGGTCACGATCGGAAAGCGCCGGTCCGGATATTCTTCGGCATCGGTCGGCGCGGTCGCGTGCGCGGGCTTCGGCGCGGTCGCGGTTCCGGCGGGCGCGCTCTTCGCCTGCTCCCGGGCCTTTTGCGCCTCGGCGTCGAGCACGAGCGCCGCCCAAACGCCGACCGCCGAAATCACGCCGTCGCACCGGTCCGAGGCCGTCGCGTCGATCACCCGATGCGCGACCCCGTTGCCCTGCGCGTCGTCCAAATTCGCGGTCACGACGTAATGGCTCCCGCGACGCTCGTCGAAGACCCGAAGCCGCCACCCCGCTTGAGGCGCGACGCTCCCACCGAGCGCTTCGCGAAGCGCCTGCTGGGCACGATCGAGATCGGGACAAACGTCGTGCGCATCGACGACCACCGCCGGGGGCGCTTCCACCCCCCGATCATGGCCGCTTTCGCCATGATCCGTCACGAGCAAAGTTACGGCTGATAAGCCGTCATGCAGTGCGCGTGCGGCAGCGTGCGGAGCTTTTCGGCGGTTTCGCGCGGGTGGCCGCCGCTCCCAACGATTCCGACCAGATAGACATGGTTGTCGCACCAGCCGGTGACCGCGGCGTGTTTTCCGTCGGGCAAAACCGCGATGCCGCTCCCGCGCTCCATCCCGGGCACCGTGTAGGTCGTCGCGCTCCAGTCACTCGTGTCGACGACCGAGACGCTGTTGGACGTCCCGTAATCTGCAGAATACACGTATTTTCCGTCGCGCGAGACGTCGATGCTCTTCGGGAATTTTCCGATGTCGACGATGTGATTCGCGCGCTCGCTCGTGCCGGTGAGGTCGAGCGCCCAGAGCTGCGAGTCGTGGTAGCAGCTCAAGTAGAGCGTGCGCTCGTCGGGCGCGAGCACGAGATGGCGCGGGATGCGGCAGACCGCGAGCGTGTAGTTTTGCTCGAAGCCGGGGCCGTGAAAGACGTCGAGGGTCTCGCCGTCGAAGTTCGCGACGTACAGAAAGCCCGACTGCGTGAGCACCATGCCGCGCGGGTGGACGCCGGCCGGGTGCGTGCGGACCGTGACGCCGCGCGCGAGATCGATTTCGCTGACCGAGTTGCCGTTCCAGTTCGCGGCGAAGAGGGTCTTTCCGTCTTTGCTCAGCGTGAGAATTTTCGGGTGGAGGCCGACGTGGATTTCGCGGGTCACGCGGCGCGTGCGCGTGTCGATCAGCTGCACGCTGTCGCGGTCGAAGTTCGACGCGTAGAGGATGCTGCCGTCCCCCGAGAAAACGCTCTCGACGACGATGCCGGGGACGTCGATGTCGTGCTCGTGCGCGAGCGTGCGCGCGTCGTAGATCGAGATGTTCTTGCCGTTTCGCTGGCCGAAGTTCGTGACGTAGAGGTGCTGGCCGTCGGGCGAGAGCGTGACGCCTTTGGGCATCGAGCCGGTCGCGGCGAACTCTTGCACCTCGAGCTGCGGCGCGGCAGCGGCGGTCGTGCCGAGGGCGAAGACGAGGACGAAGGCGGCGAGTCGCACGCGTCAGGGTCGTTTGCGAGGGGCGAGGAGGCGCGCGGCGAAGCTCGTGAGCGACGAGCCGAAGCGCTCCAAACGCTCGGCGTCCGCGTAGTCCGGATCGGACGAACGGAAGTTCGCGCGCGCGATTTCGGCGTTGCGATCGACCTCGGTCTCTTCGGCTTTGAGACGCGCGTCGAGCGCCGCATCGGCGGCTTGGTCGGCCGCCGACTCCGGCGGGAGGTGGCCGCTCTTGGCGACGTCGGCGGCGACGGCCAGCACGGTCGCGAGCTCACCGGCGTCGAGCCACATGCCGTGGGTTTCGCAGACGTCGACGACGGCGGGCGAGGTCACGCCGAAATGGAACCGGTCCATGTCGCGACCGCACGCGGGGCAGTGCGTCGTCTCGGCGAGCTGATCGGGGGTGAGACGCGCGCCGCCGGCGACGACGAAATTTTTCGTGTCGACGGGGTGACCGCTCGCCGACTCGTCGACGATGGCCGACCAATCGCGCACGCGGACGAAGCAGCCGTTGCAGTTTTCGCATTGAAGCGCGGCGGCGCCGTCGTCGAAACGTCGCAGGGCGAGCACGTGACCCTTGCAGCGCGGACACGGCGGCGAGGTCGTCGCGCTCGCGCCCGGTTGCAGCGACGCACCGCAAGAGCAACGCTCGTCGCCCGCGGGCACCTTCGCTTTGCACTTCGTGCACGTGACGAAGCGCGCGATCGCGCCGCACGTCGGGCACGTCGGCTGTTCCGCGGTCTGCGGGCCGCCGCAATAAAGACAGTGGATCGTGGGCTCGGCCATGCCGCGAGCCTACCGCACTTGACGCGTCATGGGGCGCCGGTCGCGGCGACCGCGTCTCACGGCCCGATGCTGGCTTCGACGACGTCGACCGTGGTCCTGTAGCGGCGATAGAAGCTCGTCACTTTGACGACGTAGTTTCGCGTCTGATCGAACGGCGGGATGCCGCCGTAACGCATGACCGCGTCGGGCCCCGCGTTGTACGCGGCGACCGTCAGCGAGAGGTCGCCGTTGAACGCGTTCGCGAGAATGCGAAGCAAACGAACGCCGCCGAAAATATTTTCGCGCGGGTCGTCGATGTCGCGCACCTGCATGCGCTCGGCCGTGTCGGGCATGAGCTGCATCAATCCGCGCGCGCCCGAGACGCTCACCGCGCGCGGGTCGTAATCGCTCTCGACCTTGATGACCGCGCGAACGAGCTGCTCGGGAATTTGATAGAGGGTCGCGGCTTGGCGAATCCATTCGTCGTAACGGCGAAAGCGCGCGGGGTCGTGATCGCTCGGCGCGACGATCGGCGGGCCGGTGCGCGGCGCGTTTCCGCCGTGCACCAAGAGGCGCGCCGAGACGCCGTGCGGCACGCTGTTGACGATGTGAACGACGCCGTCCTTGTCGGTGTACTGGTAGATGTCGGCCGCGGCGACCGTCGACAAAAACAGCACGGCGACCAGCGGCGCGAGGCGCATTCAACGTGGATCGTGCCGCACGTGCAGGGCGCTGGCAAATGATATAGCGGAGGCGTGCCGCACGTCACCGTGCAGACCGTTGCGCTTCTCGTCGTCGCGATGGGCTTTTTCAGCCTCATCCTCGCGCGGACGTGGCCGCGCATGGGCAAGCGCCGCAACGTGCCGCTCGGCGCGGCGCTGAAAGCCGCGCGGGCCAAAATCGAAGCCGCGAAAACCGACGCGGAGAAGGCCGACGCGCTCTGCCAGGCCGCCGACGCGTGCGCGCTCGCGTTCGGGCGCTCGGAGGCTGCGGCGGCTTATTACCTTCGCGCGATGCGTCTCGTGCCGGATTCGCCCGAGATCGTCGAGCGCGCGGTCAAAGGTCTCGAGCACCGGCCGCGCACGCTCGAATCGCTGCTCTGGCGCAAGCTCGGTGGCGACCGGATTCCCGGCCGGCCGGCCATGCTCACCGCGCTTCGCGCGCTCGCGAATCTCTACGGCATGCGCCCGCGCCATCACGTTCGCGCGCACGCGATCGAGGGCATCCTCGCCGCGCTCGAGGTCAAGTAGTCACTCGGTCGCGCCGTCGTCGGTCGTCGCGCCGTCATCGCCCGGTGACGCGTCGTCGTCGGTCGAGCTCTCGTCGCCTGCGTCGTCGTCGGGCGGCGTCGCATTCGGGCAGTCCCACGCGTCTTGGCAGCTCGCCGCCGTCGCCATGCACGTGAGCACCGTGTCGTCCGCGAGGTTCACGTCGCAGTAGCCGCCCGCGTCGTCGTCGGTGCAATCGGACGGCGCGAATCCGCAAAGTGCAACCAAACGGTTGCAGACGTCAGGGCACGTCGCTGCGCTCGCCGCAACTTTGGAGCCGTCGATGTTCGGATTGTCCTTGCACGCGACGACCGCCGCGACCGAGAGCACGGCCGCCACCACCCCGAGCCTCCACCTCATGATTCGCCAGCATACACCGTTCTCGCGCGGACGAGCGCGCGCCATCGGGTGAAGATGACGATGGCGATCATCAGGATCGCGAATCCCACGAGAAACGCCTTCAGTCCGTGCTCGGTGATGACCGGCGGCGCAGTCGTCGCGATGGCGCCGCGCGTGTCCTCGGGCGGCCAGAACGTGTGCGGCAAACCGTTGCGATGGCTGAGCGCGAGCCAGTCCATCATGCCCGCGATCGTGATGTGGACGAGGAAGCCTTGATAGATGCTCTTCGTCTTCATGCTGAGCGAGCCGAGCGCGATGCCCGCGACGACCGCGCCGCTCGCCTCGAGGTACGGCTTGCCGTAGTGGATCATGCAATACGGAACGGCCATCGCGAAAATCGCGCCCGACCCGAAGCTCTTTCTGAGGACGCCGAGCCAGAAGCCGCGGAAGAACATTTCGAGCGCGAAAAACTGGATGAAATAAATCGCCTCCCACACGAGGAAGTCGAACCAGCTTCGCGACGCGAGCTTGTAAAACGGGTAATACCCGCCGAAGTCCGGCTGCGCCGAGACGACGAGCATCGCCGGCACGACGACCGCGAGAAAGAGCGCGTAGATCCACGCGTGCTCGAAGAAGCCTTTCGTACGAAGGCCCATGTCGAGCAGCGAGTCTTTGCGAAAGAGCGCTTTGTAGACTGGAAACGGAACGAGCACGTACCCGAGCACGCGCGCGAAGACCCACCAGCCGAATCCCCAGAGCTCGCTGTATTTGAAATAGCGCAGCACGTGATGGTGCGCGTGGTCGAACGTGACGAGCTTCGGCGCGATGGTCTCGTCGAAGAAACCGCGGCCGCCGTAGTACTCCTGCATCGTCAAAATGATCGCGCACATGACGAGCGCCAAAAACGGACGCTTGTCGTACTCGCCGCGCGCGAGCATCTCGCCGCGGTGCTTCTGCGCGTCTTCGTCGAGCTCGCGCCACGTCTTCCTGAAAAAGAAATAGAGCGCGGGAAGGAGAACGAAGAGCGCAGGGATCGGAAAGAGCGGCTTCGTCGTGTCGAAAAACGATTGGAGCCCCGACGGCTCCTGTGCGGCTTGTACGAGCGGAGCGATCACGTCGCCGCTTTCTCCGCCAGGGCGGCTCCCCGTTGCAAGCGCTTCAGCGTTTCGTCTTTGCCGAGCGTCGCGATCACGTCGAACAAACCGGGGCTCGCCGAGCGCCCGGTGAGCGCGACGCGCGCCGACTGCGCGACGTCTTTGATCTGGAGGCCCCGCTCGGCGAGCCACGCGTTGACGCGTTCTTCGAGGGCGTGCGCGTTCCAAGTCGTCGCGCCTTCGATCTGCGCGGCGAGCCCGCGAAGGTTCGGCGCGGCGGCCTGCACGAAAAATTTCTTCGCGGCGGCTTCATCCATCACCGGCTCGGCGCGAAACACGAAATCGAGCCGATCGGCCGCGTCGACGAAGGTCGTCGCGCGCTCGCGAATGAGCGGCACCGCGGCCTTCGCTGCGTCGTGCGACACGCCGGCGACGCCGCGTTTCTCGAGGAACGGAACGACGCGCGTCGCGTACTCGTCGTCGGGCATGAGCCGCGCTTCTTTGAGATGCGCGTGGTTGATCGCGAGAAACTTCTTCGTGTCGAACTTCCCGTCGCCGCGCCCGCACGCTTCCCACCCGAACGCCGCGATGAGCTCGTCGCGCGAGAACACTTCTTGGTCGCCGTGCGACCAGCCGAATCGCACGAGGTAATTGAGCACCGCGTTCGGCGCATAACCTTGATCGCGATATTCGCTGACGCTGACGGCGCCGTGACGCTTGCTCAGCTTCTCGCCGTTTTGCGCGAGCATCATCGGCAGGTGCGCGAACTCGGGCGGCTTCGCGCCGAAGGCTTCGTAGAGCATCAGCTGCGGCGGCGTGTTCACCATGTGATCGCGCCCACGCGCGACGAGCGTGATCTCCATCGTCATGTCGTCGACGACCGCGCCGAAGTTGTAGAGCGGGATGCCGTCGCTCCGGAGCAAGACGAAATCTTGCTGCGCCGCGTTCGGCGTCGTCACCTCCCCGAAGACTTTGTCGACGTAGGTCACCGAGCCCTCGCTCGGCGTTCGAAAACGAACGACGAAAGGTTTGTCGGGCTGGTCGGTCCGATCGCGGCACGTCCCCGGGTAACGGAACTGCGCTTTCGGATCTTTTTTCTTCAGCGCCTCGCGCTGCGCGTCGAGCTCTTCTTTGGTGCAATAGCAGCGAAAGGCTTTTTTTTGCTGGATCAAGCGCTCGGCTTGTTCCTTGTATAATGCAAGCCTCTCCATCTGCGTGTAGGGGCCCTCGTCCCAATCGAGGCCGAGCCACTTCATCGAGTCGAAGATCGCCTGCCGGCTCTCGTCGGTGCTGCGCTCGCGATCGGTGTCCTCGATGCGGAGGACGAAGGTGCCTTTCGTGTGGCGCGCCCAGAGCCAATTGAAGAGCGCGGTGCGCACGCCGCCGATGTGCAGATAGCCGGTCGGCGACGGCGCGAAGCGCACGCGTACGGTCATGGTGGCGGAGGATACTCCATGCGCGCCGCGATGCGCGCGCGAGCGTCGTCGCCGTAGAGCCAGCGGACGAGCTCGAGGCCGAGGTCGATGCCCGAGGTGACGCCCCCCGCGGTCATGAGGAGACCGTCGCGCACGACACGCGCAGCTTCGATCGTCGCTTCGAAATCGGACAAACGCGCGAGCGAAGCGTGATGTGTCGTCGCGCGTTTTCCGCGGAGGCGCCCGGCCGCGCCGAGGAGGAGCGCGCCGGTGCAGACCGACGCGACCATCCGCGACTCGGGAAACGAACGCAGCCACGCGACGACGCCGGCGTCTTTTTCCAGCATGCGCGTCTCCGGACCGCCCGCGACCACGAGGACGTCGAACGCATCGAGCGGCGGCCGAACGCGCATCGCCGAAAACGTCGCGCCGAACCCGGACCACGGCGCGTCGGTCAGCGACACGACCTCGATCGACGCGTCGCCGTCGACCTCCATCGACACGATGCGCATCAGCGGGTCGAGCACGCCGACGAGATCGAGCAAAGTCATTCCGGCGAACCCCGCGACCGCGACGCGCGTTCCGGTGACGACGTCTCTTGCGTTGTCGAAGCCGACCATCGTCCACGCGTCGCGCGCGAGCTCGCCGTAGACGTGCGGCATGCTCCGCGGCCCCTCGATGCGCACGTCGGCGACCCGCCGCGGATCGACGCGGATCAACCGCAAATCCCGCCTCGGAATATTTGCATAATGCAACCGAATGCTTTCGGCGAGGTCGCCCGCGAACGAGCAATGGACGAAACCCTCGGCGCCCGCCGCCGGCGAGTCACCCTGCGTCACGTGATAGAGCCACCTCATCGCACCGCGAGGCTCGCGAGCATCCACTCGACGCTCGACTGGGCCGCTTCGAAGTGCGCCTTGCTGCCGCCCGCCTCGGCGACGATCAAATGATCGTCGGCCGCGAAGAACGTGACCCAATAAACGTACGGCTTGCCGCTCTCGTCGTGGCCGAATCGGAGCTGCTTGCCCGGCACGCCGTCGCGCGATTTCACGTCGCGCGTCTCGACGAGCGCGTAGCCGCCCGCGTCGCGGAGCTCGAGCGTCATCGCGCGCGTCCAGAAGCCGAGGTCGTGACTCCCCTCGCCTTCGACGTCGACGACGCGCACGCCGACGACCACACCTTCCGGCGTCGTCGCGCGATACGCGAAATGCGCGGACGCCTCTTTGAGCTCGAGGAATCCGGGCGCCGTCTTCACGTCGAACGGCCGACCGCACGCGGCGAGCACGAGCGCGAGCATCGCGACACGCAGCGGGCTCATTGCGCACCTTGCAGATCGAGGAGCCTCGGCAACCCGAGCTCGCCGAGCCATGGAAACGGAAGCTTCACCGGCGACTCGTGGAGCGCGACGCTGCCTCGCGCTTGGAACGCGACGTCGATCGTCGAGTACGCGACGCGGTTCTCGAGCGACGCGAGCTTGCCCTCGAGCACTTCGATTTCGCCCGTGACCCGCTCGAGCTCGCGCTGGATGTCGATCGCTTCTTTGACGCTCGCCTTTTCGAGCAGAGCTTGCAGCCGATCGCGCACGGCGCGCGCGTTCTTGAGGCGCGCTTCCGTGTCGACGTACGCGTCGGTGACGTCCTCGGCGGCGATGTCGCGATGGATCACGTCGCCGCTCGCTTCGACTTTGTGGAGCGCCTCGTCGAAGCGCGCGCGCGGCACGCGAACGCGAACCTCGGTGTCGTTTCGCGCGGCGAGATAACCGCCCACGCCGCGCGCGATCGACTCGACCGCGTCGATCGCCGAGTCGACCTGATAAACGGCCATCGTGACGTGCGCGGTGTAGACGAGGAGCGTTCCCGGCGGCGGCGTTTCGGTCGCGGCGGCGGTCGCATTTTGCGGCTGGCCGTTCGCGTCGACCGGAAGCGATTTGTCGACCGGATGCGCGTCGGGCTCCGCTTTCTGCGCCGGGCCGCGATCGATCTGGCGCTTCGGCGGCGGCGGCGGTGCGGGCGCGACGTCCTGCGCCAAACGCGCATCGCCGTCGTCCGTCGCGGGAGCTGCTGCGGCGGGCGTTGCGCCGGCGCTCGCGGTCATCGACGCCATCGGAGGCGCTCCGCCGCACCCGGCGACGCAAATCAAGACGAAGAAAAGAGACGAACGACCCATGCGAGCGCAAGCAGGATACACCTAGTTCCCTTGCGATTGCGCCAAGTGGCTGCTATGTCGGCGCCGTCGATGAAAACTCCGCTCGCGCAGGTCAAAGATAAACACGGCGACAAAGCCAAGCTCGTCGCGGCGATCGAAAAGCTCGCGGGCGACGATCTCTGGCTCGATCGCACGAACAAGAACAAGGGCCTCGGTCGCGTCGCGAACGCGAAGCTCGTTCGCCTCCACGCGACGTTCAGCGCCGTGAAGGAAAAGTTCGGCTCGCGCGACAAGCTCATCGACGCGATCCTCGAAATCGAGAAGCGCACGAAGGACGAGGGCGAAAAGACTCGCCTCGCGAAGTACCCGGTCCCGCGCCTCTGGGACATGTACCGTTCGCTGTCGGCGAAGTCGGGCGTGAAGCCGGCCGCCGCAAAGCCTGTCGCGAAGCGAGCGCCCGCCGAGAAGAAAGCACCTGCGAAACCGGCGAAGAAGGCTGCTGCGAAATCGAAAGCCTGATGTTAGTGATGCCTCTTGGGAGGAGACGAGGGTGAAAGGCAAGGCACCTGTCCCGGTCGGCGAGACGGGCTATCCGGTCATGCACGAGATGCTCGTGCCGAAGGCCATTTTTTTCACCAACGGCGTGGGCGTCCACAAGGACCGCCTCTCGTCGTTCGAGCTCTCCCTGCGTGACGCCGGCATCGAGAAGGCGAACCTCGTCACGGTGAGCTCGATCTTTCCGCCGCGCTGCAAAGAGCTGTCGCGAAAGGAAGGCGAGAAGCTCATCAAGCCCGGGCAGATCGTCCACTGCGTGATGGCGCGCCAAGACACCAACGAGCCGAACCGACTCGTCGCGGCGTCGATCGGCGTCGCGCGTCCGGCCGACCCGAACAACTACGGCTATCTCTCCGAGCATCACAGCTACGGCGAGACCGCGAAGATCGCCGGCGACTACGCCGAGGACCTCGCCGCGACGATGCTCGCGACGACGCTCGGCATCGAGTTCAACTCGGAGACCGCTTGGCGCGAGCGCGAGCAAGTCTTCAAAGCCGGAGGCCTCATCCTCCGCACGCGTCACGTCGTCCAAAGCGCAGAGGGCCACAAGTCCGGCCTCTGGTCGACCGTCGTCGCGCTCGGCGTGTTCATTTTCTAGAGCACCAAACCCCTTATTTTACGGGGGATTTCGTTTTACGATTCTTTACCCCATCGGGGCTTGGAATCGCCTGCGGACGTGCCACTTTGAAGCTCGGAGGTCACGCCGCCAATGTTTCTCCGCAACGTCGCTTTCTCCGTCGCTCTTGCCGCTTCCGCCGTTCCGTTTGCAGCTTGCAGCGCATCGTCGAACGTCGGTGAGCCTTCGACCACCGCGCAGTCGAACACGACGACCGCGCCGATCTCGGTGACCGTGCATGGTCCCGCGAAGCGCGTCGCCGATGCGCTCGGCCAAGTTCCGCTGCGCGCCGATCAGCGCGTGACGATCGAGCAGATGGCCAAGGACAGCGAGGCGCGCATGGAGCCCGTGCGCAAGGCGCGCGCCGACGTCGTTGCGGCGATCGCCGATCAAGTGCAAGCGGGCACGATCGATCGTGCGGCGCTCCAGCCGAAGATCGACGCGCTCACCGCGGCGCACCAGGCCGTCGAGCCGCAGAATCGCGCGGCGCTCGAGAAGCTCCACGACCTGCTCACGCCCGAGCAGCGCGCGCAGTTCGTCACCGCGATGCAGGCCGAGCGCCACGAGGGCCGCGCGCATCACCGCGGCGAGATGCACGGCCGCATGCAGAAGTGGGCGACCGATCTGAACCTCACGCAGGATCAACAAGACAAGATCCGCGAGAAGATCCGCGCCGAGTGGCAGACTCACATCGCCGGCGCCGTCGTCGGCACCGACGCGCAAAAAACCGACGCGGTCCAAGACGGCCAGATGCTCGCGCGCGGCCACGCGATGCACGAGCAGATGAAGAACGTGCTCGAGGCCTTCAAGGGCGACAAATTCTCGATGGATCAAGTCGCGCCGCTCCAGCCGAATCAGGCCATGGGCAAGCAGTTCGCGGGCCGCATGCTCGACATGCTCGACGCGTCCCTGCCGATCCTCACGCAAGACCAGCGCGCGACGGCGGCGCAGAAGCTCCGCGCCCGCGCGACGACGATCGACGAAGAAGAAGAGACCGCGCCCGCGCCGGCCGCCCAGTGACGCGAAAGTAGGTAACATCGCGTCCGGATGGTGTCGTTCGGACGCGCGATGCTCGTGGTCGCGGGAAAAGATCTCCGCATCGAGCTTCGCACCCGTGAGGTGACGGCGACGACCGGCTACTTCGCCGTGCTCGTCGCCATCCTCTCGTCGCTCTCGTACACGGCAGGTCCCAAGACGACCGAGCGCGTCGCGCCGGGGACGATCTGGCTCTCGCTCGCGTTCACCGCGGTCCTCGCGATCGGCCGCTTTTGGCAACGCGAACGCGAGGACGGCGCCTTCCTCGCGCTCCGCACGGCGCCCATCGCGCGCAGCGCGATCTTCGCGGGCAAAGCGCTCACGCTGCTTTTGTTTTTGATCGTCGTCGAGATCGTCGTGGTCCCGGTCGTCGCGCTCGTCTTTCACGTCGAGCTCGGCGACGTCATCGGCCCGCTCTCGCTCGTCCTTCTCGCGGGAACCGTCGGCGTCGCAGCGACCGGCACGCTCTTCGGCGCGATGACGGTCCGCACCCGCGCTCGCGATCTCATGCTCGCGGTCGTTTTGTTTCCGCTGCTCGCGCCCGCGCTCCTCGCGGGCGTCTCGGCGACGCGCGAAATCCTGGTCGGCGCCGAGCTCTCCGAGCTGCGCGACTACTTCCTCTTGTTCGGCGTCTTCGACTTCATCGCCGTCGTCGGCGGACTCGGTTTGTTCGGCGCGCTCATCGAAGACTGAGCACGTAGCGCCGCACCGCTTCCGCGAGCCCGAGGTCGAGCGCATCGGAGATCAACGCGTGACCGATGCTCACTTCGGCGACCTCGGGAACCGCCGCGAGAAAATCGCCGACGTTCGCGAGACTCAGGTCGTGCCCCGCGTTGACGCCGACGCCACACGCGCGCGCTTCTTCGGCTGCCGCGACGAAGGCGGGCAACACCTTCGCCTGCTCGCCCCGCGCGTGCGCGGCGGCGTACGGCCCGGTGTAGAGCTCGACGCGATCGGCGCCCATTTCCGCTGCGCGCGCCACCGTGCGCGCGTCGGCATCGACGAAGAGGCTCACGCGAACGCCCTGATTGCGCAGACGTCGGACGACCGGCGCGAGCCTCGCCGCGTCGCGCTCGAGGTCCCAGCCGTGGTCGCTCGTGGTTTGCGTCGACGCGTCGGGCACGAGCGTCGCCTGCGTCGGACGCACGCGCTCGACGTGCTCGACGACGCCGTCGAACGGATTGCCCTCGATGTTGAATTCGGCGCCCGCCGCAGCGAGCAGCGCGGCCAACGCGCCAACGTCGTCCGGACGAATGTGACGCGCATCGGGCCGCGGATGCACGGTGATCCCATCAGCCCCCGCGTCGAGCGCGATCCTCGCGCACCGGACGATGCTCGGAACGTCTCGGTCGCGCGCGTTTCGAAGCGTCGCCACCTTGTTCAAGTTCACCGACAAACGCGTCATGGGTCACCCCGCGATTGCAAACAGCCACGTGTGCCGCGGCGGAAGCGCAATCGCGCCCGCCGGCGAAGCGTACGCGTCGATGGGGCCGCGTGACAGCGCCTCGCCGATTTGCACCGGGTGTTTGCGGTGATTGTTCCGCACGCGACCGCGCGAGAGCGAAGGGGTCAGAAGCGGATCGCGGCGACCTCGCGTGCGATCGCCGTCGCGTCGAGCGGCGTCCCCGCGAGCTCGCCCACCACGAAGACGCCGTCGCGGATTTTTCCTCCGTCGGCGCGGACCACGTAGCCGCGCGATTCGTGCTCGAGCTCGGCGCCGGCTTGCTCGGCGAGCTCGTAGGCCGGCGCGCGCGGCGCGTCGATCAAGAGCGCGCTCGCCGCGATTTCCTTTTTGCCGAACGCGACGCGCTTCACACGCGAGCTGCCCGATACTTTCGTCGGCGCTTCGCGGACGAGCGTCACGCCTTTTGCGTTCTCCGCGTAGACCTCGCCGAAGGGGCCGCCGCCGTCGACCACCGCGACGACCACGCGGCCGCCGAGGTCCACGCCCGCGCGCGCGAGCCACGCGCCGGCCCGCGCGGACATCACGCCCGGCACGTCGTTGCCTTCGAACGCGAGGACGCCGTCGTGCGCGCCCGTCGCGAGGACCAGCGTCTTGGCGTTCAGAATTTCCGCGCCGCCCTCCGACACGATCATGACGTCATCGCCGTACACCGCGCCGGCGGTCGTGCGCGAGCGCATTTCGACCGGGTTTTTCGCGCTTTTTTGTGTGTATTCTGCAAATTTCGAGACGAGCGCGTCGAAGCGGCCGTCGAGCATCGCGCGCGCGGTTCCGCCTGGCTCGAGCGCGTCGTCGACGACTTCGACCGCGCGACCGCGATCGGCGAGCGCCATCGCAGCGGTCATCCCCGCGGGCCCGGCGCCGACGACGAGCGCGTCCACCGCGCGGCGGCGCGCGTGCGTCGTTTCGCCGCCTGCCTCCGGAAGCTTGCCGAGCCCCGCGACACGTCGCGCGAACGCTTGCATCACGCGCTGCACGCCCGGCACGCCGGCGAAGAGCTCGTGATGGTTCATGCCGCGCGGAAAAAACCAGTCGGTCATCCGCAGGAGGTCGACCTCGCGCGAGCCGAGCGTGTTCTGCGCCTCGATCGTCATGCCGTCGCGCGCGGGCGCGAGGCACGTCATCACGTTGGGCACGCCGTCGACGCGCGCGAGACAACCGTCGCACGCGGCGCGAAAGCACGACGGCCCGCGCGGGCGATGGAACTTCGGGCTGCGCGCGATCGCGAGCTTGCCGGCAGCGACGAGCGCCGCGGCGACCGGCTCGCCGCGCTCCGCTTCGACTTCGTCGCCGTCGAAACGAATCACGACCGGATTGCGCAGCGT
>DASXHD010000027.1:0-24818 GCA_036488725.1 Polyangiaceae bacterium
TTCGGCTCGAGGCCATAGGTCCGTCTTTTGGCGCGCAGCCGAATCGCCTTCAAGGGGCGACCCCCGCGCACGCCGCAGAACCACACACGTGAGCCCGCTTGCCTCCGTCTCTGTCCCGTTGTGCAAGCCCTAGCAATCCAAGTCCTTCAACGCATCGATCCTCCTTGTGAGTCGACGAGAAATGAGAAAACGCGCGCGCACCGCGCCGGAGAGCACCGCGCGTGCCGCGCGAATTCGTCGAGAAAGCCCGCAACAGAGGGTGGCCAGGCCTGGCCTGGGCCGGCCGGCGGGCCAATCAGCGCGTCGCGAATTTTTTTGAGAGCGCGTCGCAGACTGCTTTTGGAGCGTAGCGGCTGACGTCGCCGCCGTGGCTCGCGATTTCGCGGACGAGCGATGCGCTGAGGAATCCGTGTTTGGTGCGGGTCGGCAAGAAGATCGTGTCGACCTCGGGGTGGAGGTCGGCGTTCGCGTGGGCGATTTGTAGCTCGTACTCGAAGTCGGTCGCGGCGCGCAGGCCGCGCACGATGACGCGCGCTCCGATGCGGCGGCAGAACTCGATCAAGAGGTCGTCGAAGGACGCGACGGTGACGTTGGGGAAATCTTTGGCGACGTTCTTCACCAGCTCGAGGCGCTCTTCGATCGAGAACAGCGGCTGACGCGTCGGGTGCACGCCGATCGCGACGACGACGTCCGAGAAAAGCGCCGAAGCGCGCTCGACGAGGTCGATGTGGCCGAGCGTGATCGGATCGAAGCTTCCCGCGTAGACGGCGAGGCGCGCGATCGGCGGATGCTGCGTCGTCATGGCTTCGCGTCGTCGGGTTGGTTCATCGTCGGGTCGGGCTCGACCCACGCGTAGCGGCCTTCGTCGGTGAACGTCACGCGGAATGCTTCGAGCAAGCCGGCGCCGACGATGCCTCCGAGATCGATGTCGAGCGTCGGCGGCGCTTGGTCGCCGACCGATTCGAGCGCGAGCGCGGGCACGCTCGGAAACGCCATGCCGCCGAGGCGCAGCGACGGAACGCGGCCGGCGCGCGCGTTCGGCAAGACCGACGTCGGAACGAGCTGCGCGAGATCGACGCCCGCGCGCTTCCACAAAGAGTCTTGCATGAGGAGCGAATACGGCTTGGACGAGTCGACGTAGAAGAGCGACCCGGAGGCGCCGCCTGCCGCGGCTCCGGCCGGCGCGACTTGAAGACGCATCAGCATCGCGCCGCCGCGCGCGTAATAAAGAGGAAGGCGGCTCGCTTGCGGCGGCGAAGGCGGTTCGTCGAGACGGACGACGAACTGCCCGCCGCGTCGATCGAATGTCGCGTGGATGTGCCGCAAAAGGTCGACACCGAGGAGCGCCTTGATCGGCGCGCCGAGCACGCGCGAGAGGCTCGAGAGATCTTGCGTGAGCGCGGGCACGTCGTGCACCTCGATGCGCCCCGCGAACCGCAGCGACACCCACGACGGCCCGCTGCGCGCGGCCGAGTCGACAATCACCTCGGAGCTGCCGGTCGCGATCATCGTGAGGACTTGCTCGCCCTCCATCTCGCACGGAACGACGAGCGCGGAGCCGGCCGGCGGCATCTCGGTGAGCGCGACGACGCCGCCCTCCATGTTGAACGGCTTTCGCGCGCCGCCCGAGCGCGCGAGCTGCGCGACGTCGCGCGCCCACGGATCTTTCACCGACGGATCGGCGAGCATCGCTTCGAGCTCGTCGGCGGCGTTCTCGAGATCGCCCGAGTACCACGCGGCGCGACCGCGGATGCCGTGCGCCTCGGTGGACTTCATGCCGTCGGTCAGCTCGATTGCTTTTTTGTAGTCGAGGCGCGCGAGCGCGAGCCGCGCGGCGAGGAGGCGCGCGTCGTCGTCGTGCGGCGAGAGCTTGAGCACCTCGTCCGCCGAGGCGCGAGCGTCGTCGAAGTCGCCGGACTTGTAACTGTCGACGCCGCGGTCGAGCCACTTCTGCGCGAGGGGCGGCCGCGTGGGCGCGGAAGCGCCCGGTCCGCAGGCGGCCAGCGAAAGCATGCATACTGCAACTATCGAACGCTTCATGCTGAAGAAGGCTCCACGCGGAGGATTCGGTCTGCGCGGAGCTCGCGCCTCCCGCGACCCGGGAGCAGATACCCCATCACCCGCGGCGGGTCGAGCCCGGTGCGCACCTCGGTGAGAATCATCTTGAGCGTTTGGGCGCCGCGCCTCGTCGGGCGATAAACGACGTCGACCGGTGCCTCGTGCTCGACCGCAGCCTCGCAGGCGCTCAGGATCGCGGCGCGGGCGCGGCGCTCGGCGACGCGAACCTCCCACAAATCGCGCGGGCTCACGGGCGAGAGCACCTTGATGCAGCGATCGAAGACCGCGCGGAGCGCGCGCACGTCGTCGCCGGCGCGATGCGCCCGCCCGCGCGGAATGTCGAGCTGCGTGCACAGCGACGAGAGCGAATGGCTCGGCAGCGCGAACGCACGACGCGAGAGCACGAGCGTGTCCAGCCAATTTCCGAGCTCGAGCGTTCGGCCCGCGCGCGTCATCTCGGCGGTGAGAAACGTCGCGTCGTACTCGGCCGCGTGCGCGACGAAGATCGCGCCGTCGAGGATGCGCGCGACGTCGTCGGCGAGATCTTCGAACGGAGGCGCCGACGCGAGCGCAGCCTCGTCGATGCCGTGCACGTGCGCGTTTCCGCCGGCGCGCGCGGGCGGACGCACGAGCGACTCGATGCCCGCCTCGCGCGTCTCGCCGCGCCACCGGTCGATGCAAACTTCGACGACGTGATCGCGCGACGGGTCGAGCCCGGTCATCTCGAGGTCGACGAACGCGAGGGGCGCGTCGTGCACCGGCAGGTCCCACGGCGGACCCGGCGGCGGAGCAGGCACCGACGCGCGCGCCATCTCAACGCTCGACGCAGACGGCGATGCCCTGACCGACGCCGATGCAGAGCGTCGCGAGACCGCGCTTCGCGTTGCGGGATTTCATCGCCCAGAGAAGCGTCGCGAGCACGCGGCAGCCGCTCGATCCGATCGGGTGGCCGAGCGCGATCGCGCCGCCGTTCACGTTGACCTTCGACGCGTCGAGCTCGAGGCCGCGAAGGCACGCGATCGATTGCGCCGCGAACGCTTCGTTGAGCTCGATGACGTCGAGGTCGCTCGTCTTCCAACCAGCGCGCGCGAGCGCTTTCTTCGTCGCGGGGATCGGGCCTTCGCCCATGAAGTTCGGCTCGACGCCGACGGTCGCGTACGAGACGACGCGCGCGAGCGGCTCGAGCTTCATCTCGCGCACCATGGTTTCGCTCACCACGATCGCCGCGCTCGCGCCGTCGTTGATCGGCGAGCTGTTGCCCGCGGTCACAGTGCCGCCTTTTCGAAACGCGGGCTGGAGCTTCGCGAGCGCCTCCATCGACGTGTCGCGCGGCGACTCGTCTTTCGCGAACGTCACCGCGGGGCCTTTTTTCTGCGGGATCGTGACGGCCGCGATCTCCGAGTCGAACGCGCGTGCGGCGATCGCAGCCGCCGCTTTTTTCTGCGAGGCGAGCGCGAACGCGTCTTGCTCTTCGCGTCCGATTTTCCATTTTTGGGCGACGTTCTCGGCCGTCTCGCCCATCGAGTCGAGCGTGAAGCGCTCGGCCATGCGCGGGTTCGGAAAGCGCCAGCCGATCGTCGTGTCGTAAATCGTCGGAGGCGTGCGGCCCCAGACCTCTTCGCTCTTCTTCATCACGAACGGCGCGCGCGTCATGCTCTCGACGCCGCCGCACACCGCGACGTCCGCATCGCCGCTCTGAACGCGCATCACGCCGTCGACGACCGCCTCGAGCCCCGAGCCGCACAAGCGGTTCACCGTGACGGCCGGCACCTCGTACGGAAGGCCCGCGAGGAGCGAAGCCATGCGCGCGACGTTTCGGTTGTCCTCGCCGGCTTGGTTCGTCGCGCCGAAAACGACCTGCTCGACGCGCGGCGCGAGCGACGGGTTTCTCGCCAAGATTTCGCGAAGCACGTGCGCCGCGAGGTCGTCCGTGCGAACGTCGGAGAGCGCGCCTTTGAACTTGCCGATCGGCGTGCGCAGCGCATCGATGAGGTAGGCAGCTGTCATCGGCGCGAAGCGTAGCATCACTCTGGTAGGCTGAATGACCGTGCTCGCACCTGGAAGCATCATCTCGCGTTATCGCGTGCTCTCGCAGATCGGGCGCGGCGGGATGGGCGCGGTGTTTCTCGTCGAGCACGTTCACACCGGCGACCGCGCGGCGCTGAAGCTCCTCCACGGCGCGGCGTCGATCGACCCCGATTCGATCGAGCGATTCAAGCGCGAGGCGCGCGCGCCGGCAAAAATCCAAAGCGAGAACGTCGTGCGGGTGCTCGACGCCGACAGCGCGCCCGAGCTCGGCGGCGCGCCCTTCTTGGTGATGGAGCTGCTCCAAGGGAGCGATCTCCAAAAAATCATCTCGCGGAGCGGCGCGCTCCCGCCCGCCGAGGTCGCGCGAATCCTCGGCCAAGTCGCGCGCGCGCTCGACAAGGCGCACGCGATTGGCATCGTGCATCGCGATCTCAAACCGGAGAATCTCTTCCTCCATCAACGCGAGGACGGGACGTCGGTCGTGAAGATCCTCGACTTCGGAATTTCGAAGACGATGGACAGCGCGAACACGAGCTCCGGTTATGCGCTCACGCGCACCGGCGAGGTCATGGGCACGCCGCTCTACATGGCGATCGAGCAGGCGCTCGGGCGGCGCGAGCTCATCGGACCGGCCGTCGACGTTTGGGCCGTCGGGCTCATCGCGATTTTTCTTCTGACCGGCGAGCCGTATTGGCAGGGAAAAACGGTGCCGGACATTCTGAGCAAAGTTTTGGCGCACGCCCTTTATCCGCCGTCGTCGCGTTGGCCGCACCTGCCGCCGGCGATCGACGGGTGGCTCTTGCGATCGTGCGCGCGCGCGCCCGAGCAGCGCTTTCCGACGGCGGGCCAGCAAGTCGCCGAGCTCTCGCAGATTTTGGAGACCGCGGCGCGAAGCGCGGTCGGCCAAGCGGCGACGATGCTCCCGATGCCCGGCTACGCGCCGATCTCGTCCCCGCCGCCGTCGCCGGCGTACATGACGCCGCCGCACATGACGCCGCAGTACGTCTCGCCGTACGCGCCGATGGTCGCGGGCGGATCGACGAACGAACCAATGATGCGTTCGTCGCCGGCCCCGCGCGTCGGCATGAGCACCGGCGCGAAGGTCGCGATCGCGCTCGGCGCGATCTTTGGAGCCATGGTCGCGTGCGCGGCGCTCGCGGCGTTTCTTTTTTACCGCGCGCGCGACCCGGTCGAGACGATCACTTACGCGCCGCCTCCCACCGCGACGGCGACCGCGACGGCCACTCTCACCGCAGCGGCGCCCGAAGGTACGATCGAACCGCTCGCGGTCAGCAGCACGGCGACCGCGCGACCGCACCCGACGGCAACGGCGACGGCGACGGCGACGGTCACGACGACCTCGCACGCTAGCGCGCCGAACCGCGCCCAATGCAAGACTGGTTGCAAAGCCGCGTGCGTCGACGCGACCGACGAAACCGACTGCCTCGTGAAATGCCTGAAACGGTGCCCGACGGATTAGATTACTTGTCGACGCCCGCGGCCTTCAAAAGTCGGTGCGCCACGTCGGCGTGAAGACCGGTGGGAAACTGAATCTCGTACGCCTCGACGCCGACGCACGCGTCGCTCGTTCGGCGGCTCGCGCACTCGAAGTGGTTGGCCTTGTTCCACGCGACTTCGTCTTTTTGCAGCTTCTCGAGCGCGGGCTGCGCAGCAACGAGAATGTCGTTCGCTTCTTGCGCGTGCGTGCCTTGCGGGTGGCGCTGCAAGTAGCGACGCACGGCGTCGCACGCTTCGACGCGCGCGGGGATTTTGCATTTGACCGTGTCGATCGCGAACCAGTCGGCGTCGTCGCGCGTGTCGGCGCGCGGCGCCTCGACGGTCGCGGTCGCCGTCGGCTGCGCGACGACCGTGCCCACAACGCCCGACGACTTGCTCTGCGCGACCGCGCGCGCGTACGCCGCCATGCGCGGCGAGTACGCGAAGCCGAGCACCGTTTTGTTGACCACGTCCTCGTCCGGCGGCCCGCCACGGTAACCCTTGTAGTCTGCAACGAATTGATCGACGAGCGAGTCGTTCTGCGCCGCGCGCACCTCGACACGAACGTCGAACTTCATCTTGCGCTGGCCGTTCACCTCCATGCGAATGAACGAGTCGTCCTCGGTCACGAACGGATGGCACGAGATGACGACGTCGGGCGCGACGCCGCCGCTCGCGATCGGAACGCCGGAGCGCGCGAGGCCGAGCTCGAGCGCTTGGCAAAACGTGTCGTCGCTTCCGCCGGGATGCACGCCGACTTGCATCGCGAGCACCTCGGGGGGCGGAGGCTTCGAGGGCGCGGCGACCTCGGCGGCCCCGCCGCACGCGAGGAGCGCCGCGAACAGAACCGCTCTCACTTGGCGTGCGCCGTGCCGTCTTTCCATAGATAGAATCCCTCGCCCGTCTTTCGTCCGAGCTTGCCGGCGCGGACCATCTTTCGCAAGAGCGCCGGCGGACGGAACTGCTCGCCGATTTCGCGGTGCAAGTGCTCGAGGATCGCGAGGCGCACGTCGAGGCCGACCCAATCGGTGAGCTCGAGCGGCCCCATCGGGTGGCGGTAGCCGAGCTTCATCGCGCGGTCGATGTCGGTCGCGCTCGCGACGCCCGACTCGAGCATGCGAATCGCCTCGGCGCCGAGGATGACGCCGAGCCGGCTCGACGCGAAGCCCGGCGTATCGCTCACGACGATGGCCGTTTTTTTCAGCGCGACGGCGAGCGCGAGCGCGCGTTCGAGCGTGTCTTGCGAGGTCGCGAGCCCGCGCACGACCTCGAGGAGCTCCATGACCGGCGGCGGGTTGAAGAAGTGGAGACCGATGGTCCGCTCGGCGGCGCCGATCTTCGCGCCGAGCTCGGTGATGCTGAGCGACGACGTGTTCGACGCGAGGAGCGCGGTTTGCGGAGCGGCGGCGATCACGTCGCGAAAGAGCGTGACCTTGAGCGCCATGTCCTCGGGCACCGCTTCGATGACCGCGTCGACTCCGGCGCAGGCCGCGCCGACTTCTTCGGCGACCGCGAGACGCGAGAGCGCCGACTTGCGCGCGGCGTCATCGAGCTTGCCTTTGGCGACGAGCTTGTCGAGCTGCGCGGCGACGGCGTCGACCGCGAGCTTGGCGCGCTGCGAGGCGACGTCGAACACGCGCGTCTCGAAGCCCGAGGTCGCCGCGAGCTGCGCGATGCCTTGGCCCATCGTTCCCGTTCCGAGGACGGCGATCTTCTGCATCGGGCGCATGGATAGCACCGTTCTCGCCGAGGAAGGATGGCCCAGCGAAACCCGTAAACCCATCATGCAGAAGGCCGCTCCGTATCGCGCGTCGCGGGTCGCGCCCGAGCGGTTTCTGCCTTCGCTCGTTTGGACGCGGCGTGCGGCGCTCCTCTTCGCGCTGCTCGGCGGTGCGCCGTCGGTCGCCGTGGTCCGTCACCTTCTTCTCGATCGCGATTGCGATCGGCAAGCAACGCCGCATTTGGCGCTCGCCCTGCTCGTCGTCGTGCTCGCGGCCGGCGCGGGCCTCGCGAGCACGAGGCTGCAACCGCACGTCATTCGCGCCGCCGCGCGGCCGGTGCGCTCGCGACTGGGCGGCGCGGTCCTCGCGACGCTGGCGCTCTTGCCGCCGCTTCTGTTCGTCCTCGCGAGCGTCGCCGCCGCGGTCGCGATCGATTTTTTCGCGACGTTTCGCTTTTGCTTCAGCGCGGACGTCGCGTCAGCGTTTTTTCCGCACGGCTGCTGACGGTCAGGCGCTCTCTTCGCTCTTCACGTCGGCGAGCGACGCGCCGCACACGCAGCTCTTGGGCGTGTGGTCTTTGTGATAGACACGCTCGCACCGCGGGCACACGCGCGCGTCGGGCTCGTACGAAATCACTTTGTCGCTGTCCGCGCAGTGACGCCCAACGACTTGCAGCGGCGGGCACGGGACGACCTCGCCGACTTCTTTCGACGGCTTGCCGATCTTCTTGATGACGTCGGCCGCGACCTCGACTTGCTCGGGCGCGCGATCGCGCGCTTCGCGGAGGACCCAGGGGATCGCGTCCGGCAGCCCACGGCGCGAGACGCGGATGGTCGTGTCGACGCCCGCTTCGTCTTTCCCGTGCACGATGATGTTCTCGCCGTCGCCGCTCACGTCCTCGACGCGCCACCACGGGATGCGCTTGGTGGGATTGCGCTCTTCGGCGATTCCGGCGACGCCGACGCGAATCGCGGCGTCGGTGCTCGTGCCGATCCAAATCGCGATCGCGACGATGACCGCGCCGACCGCGAGCACCCAAGGCGCCCACGAGACCGGATCGATCTGCGTCTTGCGAATCGCGTTTCCGAACTGACCGAACGCGCCGGCGCCGAGCACGATCGCGCCGATCGCGCCGACCACGTAAACGACCATCGGGCTCGCAGTCGACCGCGGAACGAAGCGGCGCTCGGTCCGTTCACGCGGCTTGGTGGATTTTTTCTTGGCGGCCATCTTCGTTTGCGGCGCACCTTACTCAACTTGGGTAACGTGCGCATCCATGAAGCGGTTTTTGGCTTTGATCGCAGTCCTCGCGGCGTGCGGGCCGGATGCTTCGCCCCAGCCGGTGGTGACGCCGCAGCCGAGCGCGACCGCGAGCGTCGCCGTCACGCCGCCGCCCACAAAAAAATACGACTACCCCGAGACGCCGCGCGCCGACGTCGTCGACGTCCTCCACGGCAAGCGAATCGTCGACTCGTACCGCTGGCTCGAAAACGGCGACGACCCGAAAGTAAAAGCGTGGGCCGCGAGCGAAGACGCGTTCGCGCGCGCGCGCCTCGCGAAGCTCCCCGAGCGTGACGCGATCGCGAGCCGTCTCGCCGAGCTCTTCTACGTCGACTCGCAGTCGGCGCCGCGGAAGGAAACGAATCGGTGGTTCTGGTCGCACCGCGAGGCGAAGCAGGAAAAATCCGTCGTCTGGTGGAAGCAGGGAAAAACCGGCAAACCGAAGGTGCTGCTCGATCCCAACGAGTGGTCGCCCGACGGCAGCGTCTCGCTCGGCGCGTGGGCGCCGTCGCACGACGGCTCGCACGTCGCCTATCTCCAGAAAGAGCACAACTCCGACGAAGCGACGCTCCACGTGATGGAGGTCGCGACCGGAAAAGTTTCGACGATCGACGTGATCGACGGCGCGAAATACGCGGACGTCTCGTGGACGCCGAACGGAAACGGATTTTATTACACGCGCCTTCCGCCGGTCGGCCCCGGCGTCAGCGTCTCCGATCGGCCGGGCTTCGCCGAGGTGCGCTTCCACAAGCTCGGCGACGATCCGCAAAAGGACCGCGTCGTCCACGAAGCGACGCACGATCCGAAGACGTTCATCGGCGCCGAGCTCTCGCGCGACGGTCACTTCTTGATCTCGTACGTGCAGCACGGGTGGTCGTCGACCGACGTCTATTACAAAGATCTCCGCAGCGGCTCCGAGCCGAAGGCGTGGTCGACGCTCGTCGCGGGCCAGCCGCACAAGTACAGCGTCTCGATTTACAAAGACCGCTTCTACGTCGAGACCGACGACGGCGCGCCCAATCATCACGTCTTGCGCGTCGATCCGAAAAAGCCCGAGCGCACCGCGTGGATCGAAATCGTCCCCGAGCGGCGCGACGCGGCGCTCGACGGCATGAGCCTCGTCGGAGGCAAGCTCGCCATCGCGTATTTGAAAGACGTCTTGAGCGAGCTCGAAGTCCGCGATCTCGACGGCAAGCTCGTGCGGCAGATCCCCCTGCCAGCGAAGGGCTCGGCGACGCCGCTCATGGGAAACCCCGACGACGACGAGGCTTACTTCTCGTTCACGTCGTTCACTTACCCGACCGAAATTTACGAGACGAGCGTCCGCACCGGCGCGACCAAGCTTTACTTCAAGCTGAGCGTTCCAGTCGACCCGACGAAATACACGGTCGACCAAGCCTTCGCGCGCTCGAAGGACGGAACCAAAATTCCGTATTTCACGATCGCGCCGAAAGGCGTCGATGTCTCGAAGGCGCCGGCGATCGTCTACGGCTACGGCGGCTTTCTCATCACGATGTCGCCGCACTTCACGTCGTCGGCTTACCCGTGGCTCGAGCACGGCGGCATCTACGTCGTCGCGAACTTGCGCGGCGGAGGCGAGTACGGCGAGCCGTGGCACCAGGCCGGCATGGGTCACGAGAAACAAAACGTCTTCGACGATTTCCGCGCGGTCATCGAGTCGGTCATCGCGAGCGGCGTCTCGCCGGATCGCATCGCCGTGCGCGGCGCGTCCAACGGCGGCCTGCTCGTCGCCGCGGCGATCACGCAGTTCCCCCAGCTCTTTCGCGTGGGCCTCTGCGGCGTGCCGCTCGTCGACATGCTGCGCTACCAAAAGTTCGGCTCCGGCAAGACGTGGATCGAGGAGTACGGAACCGCCGACAACCCCGCCGACTTCGACGCGCTCTACGCGTACTCGCCGTACCAGCACGTCGTCCCGGGGAAAAAATATCCGTCGGTCCTCTTGCTATCGGCGGACAGCGACGACCGCGTCGACCCGATGCACGCGCGAAAATTCGCCGCCGAGCTCCAAGCCGATTCGACGGGAGGCCCTGTGCTTTTGCGCGTCGAAAAGAACGCCGGTCACGGCGGCGCCGACATGATCAAATCACTCGTCGGACAAATCGCCGACGAGCTCGCCTTCGCGCTCGACGAAACGACTCACGGCAGCGCGTTCTGACAAACCGTCTGCGCGCAGGTCCCCGCGTCGGCGCACGACTCACAAGCCGTCTGACAAATCTGTTTGCACGTCGACTCTTGCCCCTTGCATTGGTTCTTGCAGGTCTGGCCGCCGCCGCACTGTCCGACGCACGTGATTTCTCCGCTCACGCCTCCTGCGCCCTTTACTTTTCGAGCTCACGACTGCCCGCACGTGCTCGCGCTCGCGATGCACGACTGCGGGACGTTGCAGCTCGGCGCATCGGACGCGGCCTCGCTCGCCGAGTCCGCCGAGCCGCCTTCCCCCTCGAACTTGTCGAAGTCCTGCGTGCAGGCACAGAGAAAAAACAGCGCCAGCAGGCCCCTTCGCATCACCTCGAGCGTATCAGAGCTGACAGCTGACAGCTAACGGCTGACGGCTACTTCCGCTGCTCGAGCGGCACGTAGCTCTGCTGCGTCGGGCCCGTGTAGATCTGACGCGGGCGGCCGATCTTCGTGGTCGTGTCTTCCATCATCTCTTTCCAGTGGGCGATCCAACCGGGGAGACGTCCGAGCGCGAAGAGCACGGTGAACATGTTCGTCGGGAAGCCCATCGCGCGATAGATGATGCCCGAATAGAAATCGACGTTCGGGTAGAGCTTACGCTCGATGAAGTAGCTGTCGGTGAGCGCCGCTTCCTCGAGGCCTTTGGCGATGTCGAGCAGCGAGTCCTGCATGCCGAGCTTGGCGAGGACTTTGTCGGCCGCGGCTTTGATGATCTTCGCGCGCGGGTCGAAGTTCTTGTACACGCGGTGGCCGAAGCCCATCAGACGGAACGTCGAGTTCTTGTCTTTGGCGAGCGCGACGTACTTCTTCACGTCGCCGCCGTTTTCGCGGATCGACTCGAGCATCTCGAGCACTTCTTGGTTCGCGCCGCCGTGGAGCGGGCCCCAGAGCGCGCAGATCCCCGCCGAAATCGAGGCGAACAAATTCGCGCGCGAGCTGCCCACGAGACGCACCGTCGACGTCGAACAGTTTTGCTCGTGGTCGGCGTGCAAGATGAGGAGGAGGTTCATCACGCGGACGAGCTCTTCGTCGACCTCGTACGGCTCGGCCGGCACGCTGAACATCATGTTGAGGAAGTTCGCGCAGTAGCTGAGCGAGTTCTTCGGATAGACCATCGGCTGGCCGATCGACTTTTTGTAGGCGAACGCCGCGATCGTCCGGACCTTCGCGAGGAGGCGCGCGATGGTCATGTCGATCTGGTCGGTGTTGTTCACGTCGATCGCGTCCGGATAGAAGCTCGAGAGCGCGAGCACCATCGACGAGAGCACCGCCATCGGGTGCGCGGTCGTCGGGAAGCCCTCGAAGAACCGCTTCATGTCCTCGTGAATGAGCGAGTGCCGCGTCAAAAGCCCGCTGAAGCGCTCGAGCTCGGCCTTTTTGGGCAGGTGCCCGTAGATGAGGAGGTAGCTCGTCTCGACGAAGGTCGAGTGCTCGGCGAGCTGCTCGATCGGGATGCCGCGGTATCTGAGGATGCCCTTGTCGCCGTCGATGAAAGTGATGGCGCTCTTGGTCGACGCCGTGTTCATGAACGCCGGGTCGAGCATGACGAGGCCGGTTTTCGCGCGGAGTTGCGCGATGTCGAGCGCGCGCTCGTTTTCGGTGCCCACCACGATCGGCACTTCGAGCTTCACCGTGTCGCTGACTTTGATCTCGGCCTTTTCGCTCATGGGTTTGCTCCAGAACCCCCGACCGGGGGCATTCTAGGACGCCTTTTCGCGGTGCGTCACTAGAGAAGCATAGGGCCGTTTTTTCAGGAGGGGCGCTGCCAGCGGCGGCGTTCGTCCGCTTGCAGGAAGCCGATGCGCCGCTGCTCTTGCACGAGCGGGCCGTACTGCCGAGGAATGCGCGCATCTTCGGCGAGCGCGTAGAGCACCCGGAGCGCGGCTTCGGCGTCTTCGCTCGCGCGGTGCGCTTTTTCGAGCACGATGCCGAGCCGTTGCGCCACTTCGGCGAGGGCGCGCGAGCGCTCGGCGGATTGGATTTCGCGCGCCCAGACGAGCGGGTCGACCCACGCGATCTCGCGGCGAAGGGCGGGCGGCGCGCTCTCGGCTCGCGCGCCGAGCCGCGCAAACTCGGAGAGCAAAAACTGCTTGTCGAACTCTGCGTTGTACGCCGCCGGAATTCGCCCGCGCAGCGCATCGGCGATTTCGTGCGCGACCGCTTCGAACGACGGCGCCGAAGCGACCTGCTCGTCGGTGATGCCGTGCACCTCGCGCGACTCCTGCGGGATCGGGATGCCCGGGTTGAGGAGCCAGTTGTATCTTGCAACGACCTCGCCTCCGCGGCCGACGACGATGCCGACCTCGATCACGCGATCGTGCGCCGCGTCGCGGCCGGTCGTCTCCACGTCGAGCAGCGCGATTTCGAGATCGCGCCACGCGGCGTCTTGCGAAAACTCCTCCGCGAGACCGCGGATGATCGTCCGCAAAAGATGGGCGATGCCCGGATAGTGCCGGCCGCTCGGAAAACATCCGCAGCCTTCGAGCGCGAGGCGCGCGCTCGCGCGACGCGACGATGCCGGCGGCGGCTGTGCTGCTGCGGTCGTGAGGCCGAGACCGTTCATTTCTTCAAACGCAGATCGAGATCGACCCAGTCGTCGAGCGTCTGGCTTTTGTCCCACTCGCGGCCGTCGATGTAGAGCGTCGGCGTGCCCTGGATGCCGAGCGACTCGCCGAGCTTCTTGTCGGCGGCGATTTTGTCGCTGGTCGCCTGCGCCTGCATGTCGACGCGGAACTTCGCGACGTCGAGCCCGAGCTCCTTCGCGTACTGCTCGAAATCGCCCTGCTCGAGGTGCTCGGGATTGGTGAAGAGCTTGTGGTGCATCTCCCAGAACTTGCCTTGAAGCTTCGCCGCCCACGCGGCGCGCGCGGCGGCCTCGGAGCGCTCGTGGCCCGGGCCGGAGAGCGGGAAGAATTTGTAGGCGAAGAGCACGTCCGTTTTGTGCTCGTCGGTGAACTTGTCGAGCATCGGCGCGAACGCCTGGCAGTGCGGACAGGTGAAGTCGGCGAACTCCACCATCTGCACCGGCGCGGAGGTCGGGCCGCGCGTCGGCGAGTCGTCGATGGGCACGTTCTTCACGTGGTCGGCGTCGAAGCGGTTGTGGTACGCGGTTTCGATTTGCTCTTTCGCGTAGCCGTCGCGCACGCCGCGGAGGATGAGCTTGGCCGCCGGCAGGCACTTGTTGCAGGCGCGCTTCTCTTGAACGCACTGCGCGATCGAAACCGGCGTGTCGGCGCACGGGGCGAGGAGCTCGCTCACGTAGCCGCTCCAGTCGCGTTTTTCGCGCGGCGTCAGCGTCGACGTGTCGACCCCGGCGAGGTTCACGTCGACGGCGGTTTCCGGGTCTTTCGTGGCCTCACCGCCGCCGGACGGTTTGTTGCACATCGACCAGTTGAAAGAGAGGCCGAAGAGCAGGAGCAGGCTGGCAGCCTTCACGAGCGGCACCTTACTCAGAAAGACTGCTCGCGTCGACCCGTTGCGGTACATACGGCTCAACGTGCGCAGCATCGTTTGTCGTTACGAGACGGCGGATCTCCTCGTCCGGGCCGCCGCGTCGCCGGACCGCGAGCTTGCGGTCGTGCGCCGGCCGCGCGGGAGCGACGCCGCGCCCCCCTCGTCGCGCGGGATGGCGGCCGACGGCGAGTGGGTGCTCGCCATCGTCGAGCTCGGCGCGACCGGAAAAGCGACGGCGGCCGCCGCGCGCGTGCGAAGGCACGGCGACGCGACCGCGCTCGTCTTCGAGCCGCGCGATTGGACGCGCGTCTGCCATCTCGTCGACGCGATCCCGCCGACGGATCGGTCTCCCCACGTCAAGCCGCCGCGCAGCGTCGTGAAGAAGCTGGCCGAGCCGGCCGGCGCGCGCATCCTGCTCGTCGACGACGACGCGAGCGTGCGCGAGGTCGTGAGCGCGATGCTCGAGGCGGTCGGCTTCGACGTCGTCGGCTCGCACACCGGCGAAGACGGGCTCACCAAGCTCGCGCGCGCGCGCTTCGATCTCGTCGTCCTCGACTGGACCCTGCCGGGCATGAGCGGCCTCGAGCTCTGTCGCGCGGTGCGCGCGCGCTGGGCGCGCCTTCCGGTTTTGTTTCTCACCGCCAACGCGACGACGCAAGACGTCGTCGAAGCATTCGCCGGCGGCGCCGACGACTACGTCGTGAAACCGTTCCGCGCGCCCGAGCTCGGCGCGCGCATCTTCGGCTTGCTGCGGCGAGCGACGACATGAACGAGCCGGACGAGTCGCTCGAATCGCTCGACGAGCCGGAAAAGCCGCGAAAAGTGATCGCGGTCGGCGCGGGCCGCGGCGGCGTCGGCAAGGGCCTCGTCGCGGCGAACATCGCGATCTATTTCGCGCAGCTCGGAAAGACGGTGGTGCTCGTCGACGCCGACGCGAGCGGTACGAACCTGCACGCGCAGTTCGATCTTCCCGCGGCGCGAACCGAAGCTTCGCTCGACGAGCTAGAGAAGGCGCTCGTGCCGACGAGCGTTCCGGGCCTCTCGCTTTTGCCGGCAGCGCACGACGCGGCGTACGGACCGTCGCTCCTTCGCGCGGGACGCAAGGCGCGCTGGCTCTCGCGTCTCCGCGCGATCCCGGCCGATTATCTCGTCATCGACGCGGGCCCCGGAACCGGCAATTTTTCGGTCGATTTGATGCTCGGCGCCGACGTCCCGATCGCGGTCACCGCGCCCGAGCCGGCGTCGGTCGAGACGACGTACCGATTCATCCGCGCCGCGTACAAGCGCCGCCTCCGGCGGGCGCTTCTGCGCGACAAGTTTCGCATGCACCTCTTCGAGCGCGCGCTCGCCGACCTCGAGGCGCTCCCCGCGCCGCTCGACCTCGTCCGCGTGCTCGCGAAAATGGACCGCACGCTCGCCGGGCTCGCGTGGGCCGAGGCCCGCAAGTCGCGCCTCTACTTGGTCGTCAACCAAACGCGCATGCGCGGCGACATGGAGCTCGGCGGCTGGATGAGCATGCTCGCGTCGCGCCACTACGGCATCGCGATCGACGAGCTCGGTCATGTCGAGCACGACGACACGGTCTGGCTCAGCATGCGCCGCCGGCGGCCGCTTCTCATCGACAGCCCAACGTGCAAAGCGGCGCGCAACTTGGAGCGTATCGGCCGTCGCGTCGTCGCGCTCCTCGCGGCCAAATCGATCGACGCGCGCGCGCCCGCACCCGACGAGCCGCCCGCGGGCGCGCCGACGCTCTACGAAGTCCTCGGCGTCACGCGAACCGCGAGCGACGAAGAAGTTCGGCGCGCCTACAAAGCCCAACGCGAGGTCTACGCGACCGGGAGCATCGCGACGAGCTCGCTCCTCGATCCCGATCAGCTGCGCGTCGCGCAGGCGCGACTCGAAGAAGCGTACGACACGCTGCTCGATGCGATGCGCCGGCGCGCCTACGACCTCTCGACGTTTCCCGAGTCGAGCGCGCCGTCGCCGAACGTCGCTGCGCGAAAGCCCGCGCGCGCCGCCGCCGCCGAACAAGACTTGCTCCGCGCCGAGCTGGCGCGCGAAATCGGACCGGACACCGAATTTTCCGGCGCGACCCTCCGCAAAGTGCGCGAGGCGCAAGGCGTCGAGCTCGCCGAAATCAGCGAGCGCACCAAAATCGGCCGCCTCCACCTCGCCGCCCTCGAGGACGAAACTTGGGAGGCCCTCCCCGCCGAGGTCTACGTGCGCGGCTTCCTCGTCGAGCTCGCGAAATTCCTCCGCCTCGACCCGGCCCAAGTCCAGCGAACCTACTTGAGGCGCATGCGGGAGCTCGCCGCGGGGCGGAGCGAGTGACCAAGTTCGGATCCGAGCTCAGGCGGAATTCCTCGGAAATCCCGTTCGGGCTCGCGCTGTTTTTCGTCGCGCTCTTGCCGCGGCTTTTCGTTGCGCTGCGCTGGGCCGGGGAGCCGGTTTGGGACGGGCATTATTACGACTTCGGCGCGCGGCGGATCGCGGCGGGGCTCGGGTACTCCGACGATCGCTGGGAGAACGGGCTCATCGCGTGGCACCCGTGGTGCCATTATCCGGTCGGGTACAGCGCGGCGCTCGGTGGGGTGTATCGCGTGTTCGGGAGCGATCTTCGGGTCGCGGCGGTGTTCGACGCGTCGGTGGGCGCGGCGCTGTGCGTGATGACTTGGCTCCTCGCGCGGAACGCGCTCTCGCCGGCGCGCGCGAAAATCGCAGGGGCCATCGCGGCGGTGCACCCGGGGCTCGTGCTCTACGCCGCGCTCGTCATGACCGAGCCGCTCTCGGCGCTGCTCACGCTGACAGCGTTTTGGATCGCGACGCGCCGGCCGAAGAGCATGTCCGGATTCGTAGTGGGCGCGCTCGTGCTCGGCGTCGGCGCGCTCGTTCGGCCGCAGGCGCTTTTGTGCGCGCCCTTCTTCGCGCTCGTCACGATGCCCCCGCCGCTCGCGAAATACGGAAAGCTCGCGCGGCCTATCGCCGCGGCGCTCGCGTGCGCGCTCGCGCTCGCTCCGGTCTTGCCGTGGACCGCGCGAAACTGCGAGCGCATGGATGGCTGCGCGCTCGTCAGCACCAACGGCGGCTGGAACCTCGCCATCGGCGCGTTTCCGCGCGCGACCGGCCGATTCGAGACGCTCCACGCGTCCGACGGTTGCCGCGTGGTCACGGGGCAAGTGCAACAAGATCGATGTTGGCTCGCTTACGGGCTCGACCAAATTCGCGAGCATCCTTGGCATTGGATTTCGCTCGTGCCGGCGAAGCTCGGCTACACGTTCGACCACGAGTCGTTTCAAGTCGAGTACCTCCACGAGGCGCGACCCTCCGCTTGGCCCGACGCGAGACGTGGCGCGTGGCGCGACGGCGTGACGACCGTGCATCGCTTGCTCGTCGTCGCAGCCGCGCTCGCGGGCGTCGCGTTCGCGCGCCGCAGAAGAAAAACCGAAACCGTCGCGCAAGGCGCCGCGCTCCTCGTCGTCCTCGCGCTCGCGGGGATCGCCGTGTCGGGCGGCGCGCCGCATTTTTATCCGCTCGTTCTCGTCGGCGCGAGCTTGCCGTGGCTCCCGCTACCGGGCCGCGCGCCACTTCCGGACGCGCTCGCGCTCGGGCTCGTGCTCGTCGGAACGACGATCGTCACCCACGCCGTTTTCTTCGGCGAGGACCGGTATCACGTCGTGTTGACGCCGATCTTCTGCATTCTCGCGGCGGCGGCGTTTCGCAAGCCGCTCCGCGCGTGAATCATTTGTGCTTGGGTTTGGTCGCCGAGGAGGCCGGCGCGCTCGACGCAGCCGGCGCCGTGCTCGCTGCGGCCGCGGGCGTCGCCGACATCGCAGGTGACGTGCCGGTTTGCGCGGGAGCCGGCTCGGGCGCGGCCGTCGCGGTCTCGGGCGGCATGGGCGGCGCCGGCGGCGGAACGTTGTCCGCGCCCCCGCACGCCAAAGAAAAAGCGATCGAGCACCAAAGAGCGATTCGCATGGCCGCATGTACGCGCCAAATGCGGTAGAAGGCAACCCAAGGAATCATGATCGGCCGGCTCACGGGGCGCGTCGTTCACGAAGAGCCCGACGCGGTCGTCCTCGACGTGCAAGGCGTCGGCTACGAAATCACCGTGCCGCTCGGCACGCTCGGTCGCGCGACGCGAACCGACGCGGGCCTCGTGACGCTCTTCGTCCACACGCACGTGCGCGAGGACGCGCTCTCGCTCTTCGGTTTCGCGAGCGAGACGGATCGCATCGCGTTCCGCACGCTCATCGGGGTCTCGAACGTCGGACCGAAGATCGCCATCGCCGTGCTCAGTCAGCTCCCGAGCGAGGAGCTCGCGCGCGCCGTCTCGCGCAGCGACGTCGCGCGGCTGACGGCCATTCAAGGCGTCGGCAAGAAGACCGCCGAGCGTCTCGTGCTCGAGCTCAAGGACAAGCTCCAAGCGAAAATCGGGGCGCCCGCGGCGGCGTCGAACGCCGTTCAAAAAATTCCGTCGGGACAAGGCGAGCTCTTGCACGACGCGCTCGTCCGCATGGGTTATCGCCCGAGCGAGGCCGAGCGCGCGCTCGCGGCGCTGGCCGATCGCGTCGAAGGGCAGCCGCTCGGGCAATCGGTTCGCGAAGCGCTCGCGCTTCTCGCCAAGTGAAAGTGGTAAGGAAGGAAACATGGCGGAAATCGATCGCGTGCTTTCGTACATCGACGCGGGCCGGACGCGCTTCGTGCAAGAGCTCGAAGAGTGGGTGCGCATTCCGTCGATCTCGAGCGACGCGAAGAAGAAAGCCGACGTCGACCGCAGCGCCGACTGGCTGATGGAAAAGCTTCGCGCGCTCGGCGCCGATCGCTGCGAAAAATGGCCGACCGCGGGCCACCCGGCGGTCTTTGCATCTTACATGCATCAGCCGGGCAAGCCGACGCTCCTCATCTACGGGCACCACGACGTGCAGCCGGTCGAGCCGCTCGCCGAGTGGAAATCGCCGCCGTTCCAGCCGCAAATTCGCGACGGCCGCATGTGGGGCCGCGGCGTCGTCGACGACAAAGGGCAAGTCCACATTCACGTCAAAGCGTTCGAGTCGTTCATTCGCACCGCCGGCAAACTCCCCATCAACGTGAAGCTCATCGTCGAGGGCGAAGAAGAAATCGGCAGCGTGAACCTCGACACGCTGATGCGCGACCATCAAAAAGATCTCGAGTCCGACTACGTCTGCGTGAGCGACACGGCGATGTTCGGTCGCGGCATCCCGTCGCTCTGCGTCGGCTTGCGCGGGCTCTGTTATCTCGAAGTGCACGTCGACGGGCCGTCGAGCGATCTGCACTCGGGCTCGTACGGCGGCGGCGTGCTCAACCCGATCAATGCGCTCGCGCGCATGATCGCCAAGCTCCACGACGACGACGGCCGCGTGACGGTGCCCGGTTTTTACGACGATGTCCTGCCGCTCACGCCGACCGAGCGCAACGAGATGGCCGGGCTCCCGTTCGACGAAAAGGCGTGGCTCGGGCAGACCGGCGCGCCCGCGGTGTTCGGCGAAAAAGGATTCTCGACGCTCGAGCGAATCTGGGCGCGCCCGACGCTCGATTGCAACGGCATCAGCGGCGGCCACGAGGGCGAAGGCAGCAAGACGATCATCCCCGCGCGCGCGATGGCGAAGATCTCGTGCCGCCTCGTTCCGAATCAGTCGTCGAAAGACATCGCGGACAAGCTCGAAAGACATTTGATCGCGCTCGCGCCGCCCGGCGTGCGCGTGCGCGTCGTGCGGATGCACGGCGGCGAGCCGTACCTCGCTCCGACGGACCATCCCGTGTTCGAGGTCGCCAAGCGCGCATTCTCGAAAGCGTTCGGCAAGCCGACCATCTTCATGCGCGAAGGCGGGTCGATCCCGTTCGTGCGCACGATCGCCGACGCGACCGGCAAGCCGTGCCTCTTGATGGGCTTCGGCCAGCCGGACGAAAATGCGCACGCGCCGAACGAGTGGCTCGACCTCGAGAATTACCACCTCGGCATCAAGAGCGCGGCGCACCTCTACGACGAGATCGCGACGCTCAGCTGAAGAACAAATGATCGTGCGCGATGTCGAGGATCTTGTCGCCGAAGAGCAAGAACTCGACGAATGAAAGCGCGAGGAACGGGCCGAACGCGAAGCGCGTGAGACCGATCTCCTCCGGGTCGACGTCTTGCGCGAGCGGATCCTCCTCGAGGATTTCTTTCGCTTCTTCGTCGCCCTCGGCGGCTGCTTTTTTCAGCTCTTCGAGCTCTTGCTTCACGCCCTCGGGAAGGCCCACTTTTCCGCGCAAAAGGTAGAGCGCGAAGGCGCCGACGCTGCCTTGCACCGCGCCCGCGAGGAGCGTCCAAAAAATTCCCCAGACGCCGAAGAACGCGCCGGCCATCATGAGGAGCTTCGCGTCGCCGACGCCCATCCCCGCGCGCCCGCGAACGACGCGGTAGAGAAAAATGAACGGAATGTACGTGACGAGAAATCCGATCACTGCGCCGATGACGGCGCCGAGCATCGGGATGCCGCGAAACGACGCGGTCGCGATGCCGAGCACCGTGCCGCCGTAGGTCACGAAGTCGGGGATGTACATCCACTCGAAGTCGATGAACGCGACCGCGACGAGCGCGAGGATGGTCGCGAAGTCGGTCAGATAGATGCAGAGTGCACGAATCGCCGGCTCGCTCGCCGCGGGCAAGATCGCGATCTCGAGCACCGCGAGCGACGCGATCGCGCCGAGGGCTTCCACGATCGGGTAGCGCGCGCTGATCGGCGTCTTGCAGCAGCGCGATTTTCCTCGAAGGACGAGCCAGGAAAAAACCGGGACGTTGTCCCACGCGCGGATGGGCTTGCCGCACGACGGACACGTCGAGCCCGGCCGGACCACGCTCATTCCGCGCGGCACGCGGTGAATCACGACGTTGAGGAAGCTTCCCCAAATGAGCCCGAACATCGCCGCGATCACGCGAAGGGCGTTCGGCGGCAGCTCGTCGACGCGCATCATCTCGCGTCCAACGTAGCATCGAAAGCTGGTAGCTCTTCGCTCCGCATGCTGATGGCGATCAACCCCGAGCACCCCGAGCCGCGCAAGATCGCGCGCGCGGTCCAGCTGCTCGAGGCGGGGGAGGTCATCGCTTACCCGACCGACACCGTCTACGGCCTCGGCTGCGACGCGCTCAACAAGAAGGCGATCGACAAGCTCTACGCGATCAAAGGCATGGACCGTTCGCACCCGCTCGCGTTCATCTGTCCGGACCTCGGCGACATCGCGCGCTTCGCGATCGTCGAGAAGGCGCAGTACAGAATTTTGCGGAGCCTCTTGCCCGGACCGTATTGCTTCATCCTCGACGCGACGCGCGAAGTGCCGAAGATGCTCCAGTCGAAACGCAAGACGGTGGGGATTCGCGTCCCGGCACACGAAGTGACCATCGCGCTGACACGCACGCTCGGGCGACCGCTCGTGTCGACGACCGCGCAGCGCCACGGCGCGACGGAAGATCCGAAGCCGTTCGTCGATCCGCGCGAGATCGACTACGCGTTTCCCGGTCTCGCGTTGGTGCTCGACGCGGGCGGCGGCGGCGACCTTCCGAGCACGATCATCGACGTGACGAGCATGCCGCCGGTGGTCCTGCGCGAAGGCGCGGGCCCCGTCGTCGCGATCGCGTGATTGCGTGAAGCCGTAATTTTTTTCGACCGTGCCGACCTCATGTGCGTGCGCTAAGAAATCGCCGCTTCATGCGTGCGTTTTTATTTGGGCTGATGCTCCTCGCCGCGTGCTCGGCTTCGCCACACGGCAGCGACGACGACGACACGCAGTCGCAGGACGACGGCGGCGACACCGCGGACGTCACGACGAGCGACGACGGCGGCACGACGACCGACGGCGCGACGACGACCGACGGCGCGATGCCCGCGAGCAACGTGCAAATCATCGTCGAGCCGGACGGCAAGGACGGCCAGCAAGTCGTCGACGCGATCAACGCCGCGAAAAAATCCGTCCACATGACGATGTACATGCTCACGTCGACCAACGTCATCAGCGCGCTCATCTCGCGTCACAAAGCAGGCGTCGACGTGAAGGTCTTGCTCGACTCGTCGTCGACGACCGACAACACTTCGGTCTACAACCAGCTCAAGTCGGGCGGCGTCGCGGTCGCGTGGTCTTCGAATAAGTTCACGTACACCCACGAAAAATGCGTGATCATCGACGGCGCGACGGCGTGGATCATGACGATGAACCTCACGCAGTCGTCGCCTTCGAGCAACCGCGAGTACCTCGGCATCGACACGAGCGCGGCCGACGTCACCGAGGCCGAGACGATCTTCGAGGGCGACTTCGCCAGCAGTCCCCCGGCGAGCGTGAACGGACCGCTCGTCGTCTCGCCGATCAACTCGCTCACCGATTTGACCGGCATCATCAACGCTGCGAAGAGCACGCTCGATCTCGAGCAAGAAGAGCTCAGCGACTATCACACCGCAGACGCGCTCAAAGCGGCGCTCGGGCGCGGCGTGAAGGTGCGCGTGGTCCTCTCGGACGCGACGATGACGCAGAGCGGACAATCGGCGCTCGCCGAGATCAAAGGCGCCGGCGCGAAAGTCGTGAAAGTGAGCACGCCGTACATCCACGCGAAGGCGATCATCGCCGACGGGACGACTGCGTTCATCGGCTCGGAGAACCTCAGCACCGGCTCGCTGCAATACAATCGGGAGCTCGGCGTAGTCGTCACGACCGCGAGCGAAGTGCAGAAAGTGTCGACGACGATCTCGTCGGACTTCGCCAAAGGCACGGCGCTCTGACATATTGAACGAATGAGGTGGGCGTTCGCGCTGCTCTTGGTGTGCGCGTGCGACGCCGGCGGCTCGCAGCCGGCCGACGCGGGCGACGAGCCTTACGATCCGCACCCGGCGCTTCCCGCGTGGATGGACGACGCGCACGTGCTCGTCTCGGGCCACGATCTCGAAGACCAATACGACTGCCGCGACGTCATCTGCCGTCACAACGAAAACGTCGACATGATCCAGTGGAACGGCGCGTTCTGGCTGGTTCATCGCACCGCGCGCAGTCAAATCCTCGGGCCGAACTCGGCGCTCCACGTCTATCGCTCGGCGGACGGAAAGTCTTTCGCGCAAGTCGCGCTGATCCAGGCGCCCAGCGATCGCGATCTGCGCGATCCGCATTTTTACGTCGTCGGCTCCGAGCTCTTCATCCACGCGATCACGCGGCTGCCGGTCAATTCGGTGCGCGACACCGGCGTCGACTCGATCAGCGTCGCGACGCACTCGCCCGACGGCGTCAGCTGGGCGCCGCTCCAAAACATCGGCCCCGAGACGTGGAGCTTCTGGCGCGTCAAACAATCGAATGGCGTTTATTACAGCGCCGCATACGAAGACGGCGACCAAGCCGTGTCGCTCTTTTCGTCGACCGACGGTCTCGCGTGGACGCAAGGCGCGCAGGTCTACGGCGTCGCGGCCGACACGCCGCTCGAGACCGAGCTCGTCTTCATGCCCTCGGGCCGCATGCTCGCGCTCGTCCGCACCGACGGGAGCGACGCGGTCTACCTCGCGCAGCAGCCGCCGATCTCGACGCGCGTCTGCTGGGCGACGCCGCCTTATGACACTTTCGATTGTCCGCAAACGCTCGACGGCGTTCGTCTCGACGGCCCACTCGCGTTCTTTTGGAACAATCGACTCTTCGTCGTCGCCCGCAAACACATTTTGACCGACACGCTTTGCCACAAACGAACTTCGCTTTATGAGATTACCGGCGAGCTCGACGGCGGCCCCATCGACATCCACGAAATCGGCGAGCTCCCGAGCGCGGGAGATACTTCGTATGCGGGCTACGCGATGCTCGACGCGAATCGCGCGGCGGTCGCGTGGTACAGCGGCGACCTCGACCGCGACGAATCGTGGCAAACTGCGATGTTCGATTTGACCGACATTTGGCTGGGAACGATCGATTTCTCGCGCGTTCCGTAGGCCTGAGCTTGCGGCGGCAGGTCGACAGCGGCGTCCCGAATGGGTTGAATCCCAAGTTTTACAGTCGTAGCCCGGTCGGGATAGCGAAACCTCGGGCATTTCGGTAGGGCGCGCAGTCCCTACACCCTGGGGACTATGGACCGCCCCCTCGCGAAGGCATACGCCTGACTTCTACCACGCAGTTTTTGCGGGTCGAGGAGGTGAGCATGGCGACGATACAAACGGCGCTGATATTAGGTGTTGCGCTGGTTGTGGGGGGGGGGATGCGGCGGACACATTGCGAGCGGCTCCGACGCCGACGCGGCTTCAACGGATGATGCACCGAGCGGGGCGGCAGATGGTGGGGACGCTCACGTCCCGCCGCCGAGCGATGGCGGAACGGATCCGAGCTGCCCCGAGACGACGAACGGTTCGTGCGTGGCGTGCAAAGACGGTTTGTACAATTGCGGCAACGAGGTCGTCCCCGCGTGCGCAGATGGTGTGAAGCTCGATGTGACGTGAAACCCAAATATGGTCCGTCGAATACGCCTTTCTTGACCAACAATTTTCATTATCGCATTTCCCCGCCGTCACAGTTGACGCTTGTGGCGATCGCGCCACCGGCCGCCTCCGCCAAGGCATACGGCAGTCCGCG
>DASXHD010000092.1:0-44663 GCA_036488725.1 Polyangiaceae bacterium
AAGGACTGGCCGAACGTCGGAACGCCCGAGCGCGAGGGCCTGCTCGTGGCGGCGGCGAAGGGCACGCTCTTTCTCGACGAGGTCGGCGCGGCCCCCGGCGAGCTCCTCGCCGCGTTCCTCCGCGCGATGGATCCGAACGCGAGCTACCACCGCGGCGGCGATCCGCACCCGAGCCGCGCCGACGTCCGCTTCGTCTGCGCCACGAACAAACCGCTCGACGGCGTGCTGATCGACTTCGTCGAGCGATGTCCGCACGACATCCCGCTCCCGCCTCTCGCCGCGCGACGCGAGGACATCCCGCTCCTCGCGCGCCACCTCCTCCTCGCCGCCGCGTCGGACCCGCGCAGCCCCGCGCAGCGTTTCGTTTACTCGGGCCGCAGCCGTCCCGAGGTCCGCATCGAGCAGGAGCTCATGACGTCGCTCCTGCGACGCGATTATCCGGGGAACGTCCGCGCGCTCGCCCGCGCGCTCCGCGGCGCGATGCCGACATCGCGCGGAGGAACGCTGCGGCTCCACGCGTCCGCCGCAGTCGCGGCCGGGCCTACGGTCGTCGCGTCACCGCGGCGCATCAGCGACGCCGACGCTCATGCTGCGGTCGAGCGCCACTTCGGAAACGTGAGCGCCGCCGCCCGAGAGCTCGGGATCAAGCGCGACGCGATGCGCGGGATCTTGAGAAAGCGCGCCTGATGCCGTGCGCTACGAGCCATCGCGATCGAGAACGCGCTCGGCCACGGCGGGCGTGATCGGCACGAGCCATCGAAACAAGACCGTCGCCGCTGCGGCGCCGAGAATCTGAGCAATCACGAATCCCGGCGCATCGGCGGGTCGAATCCCCGCGAACGTGTCGCTCGCCGTGCGTGCCAACGTGACCGCGGGATTCGCAAACGACGTCGACGACGTGAACCAGTACGCGGCGGTGATGTACGCGCCGACCGCGAACGGAACCGCCGACGCGCGGCGACGCGCGCATCCCCAAATTACCGCGAGCAGCCCGAACGTCGCCACGAATTCGCTCACGAGCTGCGCCGCGCCCGCGCGCTCGTGATGCGACACGAAGAAGAACGGTTTTTCGAACATGAAGTTCGCGACGCCCGCCCCGACGAACGCGCCGGCGACTTGCGCGACGACGTAGACCGGCACATCGCGCCACGCGAGACCGCGCTGACTCGCATCGGCCAGCGTCACCGCAGGATTGAAATGGGCGCCCGAGATCGGTCCGAAAGTCAGGATCAGCGCGACGAGACCCGCGCCCGTCGCGATGGTGTTGGCGAGAAGCGCGATCGCGACGTTTCCGCCCGCGAGCTTCTCGCCCATGATGCCCGACCCGATGACGGTCGCGAGCAAGAACGCGGTGCCCACGAATTCGGCCACCGCGCGGCGCGGCAAATCAGCCGCAGCAGCCACCGCTCGCCTTCGCGTTCGCTTTCTGCGCCGGCGTACAGCACGCCGCCTTCGCGACCGCGGGGTCGTCGCTCATCGTGTCGGTGTCGCCCTTCACGACGAAGACCTCCCATTCGTTGCCGTCCGGATCCTTCACCCACACCTTGTCCTGATGCGCGTAGCAGCACGAAGTGTTGTCTTCGTTACGCGTGTCGAGCCCGGCTTCCTTGAAGCGCGTCCAGGCCGACGCGACGTCCTCGGTGCTCGCGACTTGGATCCCGAAGTGACTCGCGTTCGTGCCGGTCGGCGGCGTCTCGACCATCGAGAGGTTCAGCGACGGCTCTCTGAGATCGAACTTCGCGTATCCGGGGCGACGCTTCGTCGCGGCGACGCCGAACACCTTCTCGTAGAAGGCGACGGACGCGTCGACGTTGGAGACGTTCAGAGAAACATGCGGTTTGAGGATGTTCATGTTTTGTTCCTTTCGAGAAAAAGATCGATGCGCGCGCGGAGGCCCGTGACGACGTCTCGAAACGCACGCTCTTGCTTTTCGGGCGGCTCGTCCGCGGGATCGGCAAACGTCCAGTGAATCATCTCGGCGCCCGGCATCACGGGACACGACTCCTTCGCGCGGTCGCAGACCGTGATGACGTAGTCGAACCGCTCTCCGACGAACTGCTCGACGTCCTTCGGGCGCTGCGTCGAGATATCGATGCCGTGCTCCGCCATGACCTTCACGGCCATCGGATGGACGGCATCGCGCGGTTTCGTGCCGGCGCTGAACACTTCTACGCGGCCAGCGCCGAGCGTGCGGAAGAGCCCCTCGGCGATCTGACTGCGCGCCGAGTTGCCCGTGCAGAGGACGAGAATTCGCATCATCGCAGCCCCGTCAGCAGCAGCCTTTCGGCCCGCCCTTTCCTCGCTTGCAGCAGTCCTCCCAAAGGAAATCGGTCAGCGCCCGAAGCGCGCCGTAATCGGCCGTATGAAACGCGAACTTGCCCTCACGTCGCGCCGTCACGAGACCGGATCCGACGAGGCGATCGAGGTGGTGGTTGAGCGTCGTCCAAGGGATGTCGAGCTTCTCTTGAAGCTCGGTCGTCGTGGTGCCCTCCGACCCGCCTTGCACGATGTAACGCAAGATGGAGAGACGAGCCGGGTGGCCGAGGGCGCCGAATTGCTCCGCATGTCGGTCGAGCTTCGCGTTCACGTCTATGTATCTAGGTTTTTAGTTACGTCCTGTCAAAGCCTTCCCAGGCGCATTCACGGCGCGGTCAGCCGCTCGACGACGCGCTCGGCGAGCTTGCGAGACGCTTTCGAGTCCAGTCCAAGCCCGCGGGTGACGACGACTCTCATCGCGACGACGCCGAGCCCGACGCCGCCGAGCAGGACCGCCGCAAGCGCGATCACGGGTTGCGCGTACGGTCCGAACGCGAAGCCGACGACCGCCGCAACGGCGAGCCCCATGACGAGCGCTCCCCATTGGAGGCGAGCGTGCATCCGCGAGCCGGGACCGACGGTGAGCGCAGCGACGCTCCCGCCCGGCACCCATCGAAGCCCGACGAAGACGCCGACGCGCGCGCCTCGCTCGACGTAGACGCCGACCTCGGTTTGCGTTTGGGTGGAGAGGCACCGCCCGAGGCGCACGGTCGCCCCCGCCATCTCCGCGACCTGGCGACAGACCGCTTCCACCTGGGCAACGGAAGGGGCGAGCACCTCGGAGCCGCGGCGCCAGTCGCTCGAGCTCTTCTCGAGTGGAAGGTCCACACGCAAGCGGGCGCCCATCGGCCTCGTATCGTACGCGACTGACGCCCCACCGCTTCCTCGCACGTACCTCTCGACCGCGCACGCCATGGTAGCGTACGCGCTGACCCCGACTTTCGAGGAACGCGGATGCAGCACACGATCCAACGATGGCGCCGTAACGGCGCCGAGATCGCCTCGGTGGCGCTCTCCGGTGCTGCGAGTTACGAAGGGATCGCGAGCTTGCTTCGCGACCTCGAGAGCATCGCGGCGAGCGGCGTGCGTCACTTCATCATCGACGAGAGCGACCTCACGCCTGGTCTGATCACCCCCGCCGAAATCCGCCGGATCGCGTCGATGTTTCAGGAGAGCCGCTCGCTCGGAACGGCGCGCGTCGCCGTCATCGCGCCGAGCCCCGTCATTTACGGACTGAATCGAATGGTGCACGGGTTTGCGAGCGATGCCGTCGGCGAGCGCATCGCAATCTTTCGAGCCGTCGGCGACGGCCTGGCTTGGCTCGTTCCAGCCTGAGCGCCTGTCGGCGGTGGCCGAAGCGATTCTTCTGCGTCTCGCGCGCACGCGCAGGACGAGCATTCCGTTCGCGCGAAGAGCCCGGCGATGATCGCGACGGGCATCGGGTCGATGACCGTGGGCTCGGTCGCCGTGGGCCTCGGCATCCCGTTCATCGTGCTCGGCGCGCACTCGTACGTCGTCGGCGCTGCCTACTGCGACGGCTGCGGCCCGGGTCTTCGACATCACTCCGGCCGATCTCGAGCTGAGCTCGCCAGTCGATGCGAGCATGGATGCGCAAGACGACGGCGACTGAGCCCATTGGGAGCCCACCCACAATTTGGGCGAGCCCAAACTCGTGAGCGCGCCGCGTCGCCAGATCTCGCGCACTTGGCGACGCGCGGTAATGGACCGCGCCTTGCGATGAGCCTTTCCAGACGCGCAATCGAGCGCGTCGAATTCTGGAGAAGCCATCATGAAGACGAACAACAAAAACATCGGTCTCATCAAGTACGTCACCCAGCTCACGACGAGCGTCGGCAAAGCCGAGTCGTCGTTTCCGATCGACAGCGAGCCGCTCACGCCGCTCGACAAGAAACACTCGGTCAAGCCGCGCAAGGGCGCCGAGAACGTCGTGCGCGCGATCGCCGAGCTCGTGAAAGCACACGGTCTCGACTCGAGCGCGCTCGACTCTGCCGAGATGCTCGACGATCTCGAAACGGCGACGACGCTGGCTCCGCTCGTCGCGTCGCTCGAAAAAATCAGCAAGCGCGTGAGCGACGCGCAGTACTCGGCGACGAGCACCGCGTGGGCGAAGGCGCTCCAATTCTACGCGCTCCTGCAACGGCGCGCGCAGAGCGACGGCCAACTCGCCGCGAGCCTCGAGTCCATCAGCGCGTTCTTCTCGTACCGCCACGAGTCCGTGCTCGAGAAGAAGGCGACGAAGCTCCAAACGCGCGCGAACGCGAAGCTCCGCGACGCCGAGCGCCTCGTCGCCCGCGCGAAGCCGCGCGCGAGCGTCCTCGAAGCGGAGCACAACGCGACCGCGACGCCCGCCCCCGCCCCGGTGCCCGCGCCCGTCGTCGTTCAACCCGCGCCGACGCCCGCACCTGCGCCGTCGGTGAGCATCATCCAGCCCGCACCGGCCCCCGCGTCGAACGGCGTCACCAACGGCGTCGCGACCAACGGCTACACGAACGGCGCGGCCGTCACGCAGTGATGATCGTCATCCGGATCGAGAGAACGCGCGGCGCCCGGAGGCGACCGCGCGTTTTCGTTTTTGTATCGATCTCGCGCGCAGCCTAGTAGGTGATCATTGCATCTGTCTGTGAATGCGTTTGCTGGTCGACGACAGATTGAGCAGCAGTCGACCTCGACGGCGCGATGCCGATGGCGAACGGCGTTGAATTATTCGGAGCGCGAGCGAGGCCTACATGCCGGGATGCCGGAACGCGTTGCTACCGAAGCACCGTGCCCGTAGCCCATCAGAGCGCAAGCTGCGCCTGCGCAACGCCGTCAATGCCGTCGTTTCCAGCACCACCGGCGCCCTTCGTGCCGCCTTGGGGTGCGACGGTGATCGTGGTCTTCGCGTCGACAGTGATCGCCCCGCCCGTACTCAAAACTCCAACGGAGACGCCACCTGCTCCGCCTGCCCCGCTGCCGCCGGTCCCACCAGGCCCACCATTGCCTCCTACGCAACCGGGACTCACTCGATTACCGCCAACGCCACCGGACGACTGCCCACCCTGGCCACCAGAGCCGTTCCCGCCTTTGCCGCACCCATTTGAGCTTAGCGAACTTATCGTAACGTCAACGAAGGCTTGATAAGCAAGGATACATACGCTTCCACCGCCTCCGCTGCCGCCGGTTCCCGGTGCGCCACCGCAACCGCCCGCCCCGCCTCCCCCACCGGCCCCTCCGCCATTACCCTGTCCGCCGCCGCCTCCTTGACCAACAGCTCCGGCATCCCCGTTTCCGCCACCGGCCGGCTGCCACCCAGACGCGCCGAGAAGGCCTAGCTTGGAGGGCGCGACGCCATCTTTCCCATGTGGACCCGGAGATCCGTCGCCCCCTGTCCCCGGTCCCGCGCACGCAGCACCGTTGACGCCGCCTGCGCCACCGTCCGTTCCGTAGTCGGGTGTGCCCGCTTCGCCACTAAACCCATTGTCGCCGCCTTTTCCACCGACCGTGGTGTCGCCGCCGGGACAGCCCGTGTAAGCGTTTGCCGAACCGCCCATGCTGCCGGTTGCGTCACCGCCACTCAGCGCCGATGTCGCGGGAAACGAGTAATTCGACAACGAACCATCTACGCCGTCGGCGCCCTTGCCGGCGTGAACCGTCAGCCGCTCGAGCTTCACACCCTGCGAACTTGCGACGAACACACCCACGCTCGACTGCCCGGTTCCCGCGGCGCCGTCCATTGCGTCCAGTTCCAAATCACCAATCACGGTGTCATTCGCGCCGTCTAGATGGATGACGTAATCGGGTTTCGTCGCGGTGAACTTCGGTTGCGTCGTCGCCGTGTACGACCAGGTCGTGCAGTCGAATGAACCGAAGATCGAAACCGTCTGCTTGATGTCGACACTCTCCGTGTAATTGCCATTGCACACGAAAATGAACGGCTTGCCCGCGAGCTTCGTCAGCGCCGTCTTCAACGTCAGCACCGGTTTCGCGCGCGTACCGTCGTTGGCGTCGCTTCCGTTCGGGGAGACGAAGACGCCGCTCTCGTCGGTCAAGCAGGTTGGGTCGTCTTTCGGCTCGTTGCCCGACGGGCACGTCGCCGGGCCATCAGGCCCGCCGTCCTTGCCACCTTCGGTCGACGAATCACCACAAAATCCCGGGTACCCACACACGTCATCCGGGGCGAACTGCGGGCAGGCCGCCAAACCAGCGACTAAGGCGGTGGCGCCGGCCAACCAGAGAGTCCATCGCTTCATCGGTCCACCGCCTCAGAAAGTGAAGTTGAACGCTGCGCCGGCGCCGTGCGGGCCGATGCTCGGAAGAATCATTGCTTGATGCTCCACGACTTTGCGCGGAGCGACGAGCCACCAAACCACTGCGGTCGCGAGCAGCACGCCGCCCGCGACGTACATTACCGTCGAGACCACCGCGTCCGTTTGTTGCGAATCGCGCGTCGACTTCCCATCCAAACAAACTTGCGAAGTTGGATTGGTCGAACAAATCCCATTTGCAGTCGCGCCGCGCGCGACGTTGTCGCCGTTCGCGTTTCCGGAAGCGACGCCAAATCCGATTCCCAGACCAAGTCCGACCAAACCCACTACGCCCGTCACGATCGCGCCGGTCGGCGGCGGGAACATTCTCTTGTGAGTTTCGTACTGCGGAGTCGTGCCGAGGTGGCCGTCATTTCCACTATTCGGAAACCGGTCCGCGAAATCGACTTTGAGGACTTTGCCCTCCGAGCATTCGACCGTTTTGCGCTCGGTTTTGCCTTCGATGCTCACGCTGATCGTGTGCGTGCCGATCGTCACGTTCACGACGTCGTTCAGCGGGGCGTTGCCGACGTCGATCGTGTCGTCGATTTTGACGCGGCCGCCGGCGGGCGCGTGGATCTCGACGTGGCCCGTCTTGTCGTAGGCCTGCTGCATCAAGTCGGTAATCTCTTTGCGCTGCGTCGTGTCGAGCTCGCGGTCGTCGAGGGCTTTTTGCAAGTTGCCGAGCGCTTCGAGATAACGCTTCGTATAGAAATCGGCGAGACCGAGCGCGCGTTGACACGCGGGCGTCTTCAGCACCGCGCACGCTTGCTCGAACTTCAGGCGCGCGCCGTCGAGGTTGCCTTGCCCGTAGAGCGTTTTGCCTTCTTGAAGGCGCTGGCGAGCTTCGACGTATTCGGGCGAGCTCGCGTCTTGTGCGTGCGCCGATGCGGCGATGAGCATGCCGGCGCAAAAGAGAAACGAAGTTTTTCGCATCATCGATGAGGGTCGTCGGGGAGAAGATTCATTCCAGGCGGCGCGGTCCCCGTCGGACGCGCGGTCGCGGTGGTCGTGGCAGTCGTCGGTGGTGATGCGGTCGTAGTCGGATGCGTCGCGGCGATGTGATGCGAGTGCGTCGGCGCGGCGGTCGCGACGGTCGGAAGCGACTCGACGGCCATCGTCGTGATCGGCGCGATCGTTTGCGGCGCAGTCGCCGTGGCCGTGACCGTCGAGACCGCCTGCGCAGCGCTCGTCGTGGTCGCGGGCGGCGCGGCGGTCGACGTCGTCGCGGGTCCGCTCATTCGCACGAGGACCACGCCGATGCCGACGATGACGCCGAACGAAATCACCGCCGCCAGGATCATCTTGCGCAGTCGCTGGCGCTTGCCGGGCTCGGTTGGCGTGAGCTCACGGCGAATCGGCTCGGGCGGAGGAGTCGTGTCCTCCTTCGGCAAAATGCGATGCGGCAGATCCGGTCGGCTCGGGCCGAAGCCGTCGAGGAGGTCGTCGACGGTGTCGCTCTTGCGCTCGACTTTTCCGATTCCAGGCTGGGTTTCGGCCGTCTTCAGCTTCGAGCGCGAGTCGAGATCGTCCTGCGCTTTGCGGACTTCGCGCCGGCGATCTTCGCTGCCGGGCCCGAGCCCTTCATCGGTGTCGACCTTGCTCATGCGCGAAAGGAAGCCTACCCCGCTTTGCATCGGTTGCCCAAACAGACGCGCAACTCTTCCGTGCGCCGACCGATAGGCGCTCATGAAAACGCTCGCGCTCGCCTCGGTCCTCGCGCTTTCCGCCGTTGCCTGTTCGGTCGACCCGTCGACGCCGACGGATCACATGAAGATCTACGAGACCTGCAAAGAGACGCAGTGCGACCAGATGCAAGAGGACGGGAATTCGGCGTGCCACGCGTGCGAGGCCGCGTGCGGCGCCGCGGCGTACGATTGCAATTCGGAGTCGGCGTGCCAGGACAGCTGCTCGCCGCGCGATTGCTCGGACTACGATCGCAACACGTGCCTCGACGAGGGCTACGAGGTCACCTACGCGGACAACCCGGATCCGTCGGTCGACGACGCGTGCAACGCGATGCTCTCGGCGATCTCCGGGTGCGGTTACTCGGCGCAACAGACTGCGTCGGATTGCGCCCGGTACGCTTCGAACGAGAGCGCGGACGTCGCCGTGCCGGCGTATCAGTGCGTCGCGCAGCTCGCCTGCTCGGCGATGACCGACGCGACCGCGATGGCCGCCTGCAACCCGCAGCCGACGACTTTCGGCGACGAGATTTGCGCGAACCTCGCGACGAGCTGCCCGTCGGAGACGTGCGGCTCGAGCTTTCAGAACGAGATCGACGCGGACGCGGCGTGGCTCCGCTCGGACGCGCTCGACGCCGCGCGCAGCTGCCTCTCGGCGCCGAGCTGCGATGAAGCGAGGCAGTGTCTATCGGCGTGGGTCAGCGCCGTCGAGTGAACGTCACTTTCGCCAGTCGAGCGCTGCGCGGCGTAAACGTGCGTCGCTCGCGTCGGGGCCGTCGTCGGAGAAGAGCAGCTCGTCGCCGTGAAGGGCGAGCGCTTCGTCCATCGACGAGGGGCCGTCGAGGACCAAGAGCGGATAGCTATCGACGGCGCCGCCTTCGTCGATCGGGATGCGCACGGCGTCGAGCGAGAGCTCGTCGTGGGCGCTGCGCGCGGCGATTGCGTGAACCAAGCGGCCGGAGTCGCCCGCGTCGAGCGTGATCGCGGTGACGACGCCTTCGTCGCGAAGCTGGAGCTTCGCCGGCTCGCGCACCGGATGAGCTTTTTCGTCGAGGAGCGCGAACATCGCGCCGCGGGCTTCTTGGCTCGCGGCACCGACGGGCGCTTCTTCGATCCACGCGAGCGCGGCGCCGCCGGTCGTCTTTGCGAGGACCGGCGAGCGCGAGTGCGCGGCGGTCGAGAGGATGCGTTCTTCGCGCGCGAGTGGGTGCGCGTCGCGCGGCGAGAGCGCGACCGCGTAGATGTCGGCGAAGCCGTCTCGCGGGCTCTCGCGCGGATCGGCCCACGCGAGGATGACGCTCGAGCCGATCGCGACGAGCGCGGTATCGGTCGCGTCGCCCGGCGCGCTCGTGATGCGCGTCTCGCGGCCGGGAGACAGGCTCGCGTCCAGCTTGGTCGCGTAGACCTCGCCGTTGCCGTCGCGCGTGTCGACCCAGGCGACCACCGAGCCGCCGGATACGGACGTGATCGAGACGTCGCTCGCGTCGCCGCGTCCGCCGAGCGTCGCTTCGCCGCGTTTGACGCCGTGGTCGTCGAGGCGCGCGACGTGCACGCGCGCGCTCGAGCCGTCTTTCACGACGTAGGCCACGAGCGCGTCTTTGCCGCTCGACGTCATCGCGATGCCGCCGGTCTGGAGCGCGTGCGTCGTCAGCGTGACGGCGGCGCCGGGCTTTCCGTTCGCGATCGGGACGACGCGGAGCGACGCGCGCGGCTCGCGCGACTTTTCGTCGAGCTCGCTGACGAGCGACGCGACGAGCGTCGTCGCGCCCACGCGCACCGAGGCGACGTCGGCGATTTGCGCGCCGCTCGCGAGCGTCGACGCGGTCACCAGGCGCGGCGCGTCTTCGGGTAAAGGTTTTTGGACGGGCGCGGCGCTCGGGCTCGGACGCTCGGAGAGATCGACGGCGTAGACGGTCGTCGGCGCGTCCGGCGTCGCGGCGAGCGCGAGGCACGAGTCTTTGCCGCAGTCGAGGCTCCACGCGAGCGACACGGGAGGACCCTGCACGAGCGCTTCGCTCTGCGCGACCGAGAGCGACGCGTCGAGGCGCACGAAAGTCGGCGCCGCGCCCTGCGCGCACGCACCGCTCGTGTCGCACGCGCGCGCCCAGACGAGAAGACCGTAGCCATCGCCGCGCGCGCGCGCTTCGACGACGCCGCCGCCCGAGAGCTCGAGCGTCGTTCGCGTGACGACGGGTGACGACGCGTCGGCGATTTCGGCGATGCGGACCGGACGGCGAACGCGATCGCGCTTGTGCGCGTTCTCCCAAAGCAAGAGCGCGCCCGATGCGCCGGGCTGGATCGCGACGAGCGATGACGAGCCGACGTCGGGAATCGCATCGTGCGGCGCGATCGGTTTTCGCTGCGGGTCGACGCCGGCGACCACGAGCGCGGGGTCCATGCGCGAGCGATCGGTCCACGCGAAGACGAGCGCGCCTTTCGGCGTCGCGACGAAATCCATGTCGGCGCCGACGTTTCGCGCGATCGGGGTCGGGCCGGAGACGACGCGCGCGTCTGCATCGAGACCGATCACGGCGAGCTCGCCCGACGACACGACGCCGAGCGCGATGCCTTCGCCATTCGCGACCGCTTGCCACGACGACGCGCCGCGCGAGACGCGGCTCGGCACGCCACGCGGGCGCCCGCTCGCGTCGAGCGCTTGCGCGAGCACGTCTGCGCCGCCCGTCGGGCCCTCGTCTGCCCAAACGCAGACTGCGCCGCGCGAGGTCTTGACCGTCTCGACCCAAACGATGTGCCCGGTGGTGCGCGAGAGCTCGATCGCGCGCGCACGCGGCGCGCCGTCGTCGCCCACGCCGACGAGGCTGAGCGACTCGCCGCGATCGGTGAGCGACGTCCACGCGACGAGATATCCAGCGTCGACGCGACGAACGACGAGCGTGCTGGTGTCTGGCGCGGCTTCGGCGATGACGCGCGCTTGTGCGTCGGGCGAGCCGTCTTTCGCGAGCGGAATGGCGACGACCGGACGCGTCGCGCCGCTGCGAACGCCGGAGACGTAAACCGCGAGCGCACCCGCGTCGCCGCGCGCGAGGAACGGCCCCACCGCGCGATCGCGGAGCGTCGCGATGGTCGACATGTGTGCGGCCGTCGCGGGATCGTTCTGCCGACCGAAGATTTTCGGCGGCGGGCCTTTGATCGACATGAGCGGCGAACCGTATTTCGGTCCGGGGCACGCGGTCAGCGCCACGAGCGAAAAGAGCAGGACGGCTTTCAAGGCACCTCGACGATCGCATCCGCGGCGACCGCGGGGAAGAAGCCCGGACAACTTCCGCTCCCGCGGACGATCTTCACGTCGGTCGAAAAAGTCGTGCCCTTCGCGAGGTGCACGTCGACGTGACAATTTCCGGTGTCGGTCGGAATGACGTAAAAACGCGCGCAGGTCCCCGCGTCGTCGCTCGCGACGCACGGCGGCGTCACGCCGAGGCACGCGACGTCCGACGCCACGACGTCGACGATGGGATCGCTCGTCTCCACGACGTCGAAGCCTTGCTCGCCACACACCTCATCCCCGCAGGAAAAGAGCATCGAGCACGCAACCGTCGAGACGAGCAAAAGCATCCCATCCGCTCGCATGCGCGATTGGTAGCACGGACCCAAAGTCCAAAGTACGTTGTGCGCATGACGCCGCGTGACGTGCTGGCCCAGCTGCTTCGGCCCGCGGGAGGCGGCGTTTACGTCGTTTCGACCGGCACGGCCGAGCAGCGCGCCGTGCAAGAGCGCCTCTACGGCGTTTCGGGCGACGACGCGATACGCGATCGTTTTCACGCCGAGCTCGATCGGCTCGCGAGCGCGCGCGTGGTCGTGCTCGGCGTCCCGTCGGACGTGGGCGCCGGGTATTTGCGGGGCGCCAACGTCGCGCCGCAGGCGATCCGCGCGAAGATTTTGGATCGCGGCGGCTGGCCGGAAGGCGTCGTCGATGCGGGCGACGTGCTCGTCGTGCCGCAGCTGCTCGAGGACGGAATGCTTTCGGGAGAACAAATCCGTGCGTCGCAGGACGCGCAATATCCGGACGTCGCCGAAGGCGACCGGCGCGCGCTGCCGGTTTCGCCGCTCTCGAAGACCGCGCGCGCGCTCGACGCGATCTTCGCGATTGCGCCGAAGGCGAAGCCGTTCGTCCTCGGCGGCGATCACTCGTGCGCGTGGCCGGTGACTGACGCGCTCCATCGCGCGCGACGCGAGCCGTTCGGCATCGTCCAGATCGACGCGCACACCGACTTGCTCGCCGAGCGTCTCGGCGTTCGCTACTGCTTCGCGACCTGGTCGTACCACGCGAACGAGCTCCTCGGCCGCGGCGGCAAGCTCGTTCAAGTCGGGCTGCGCGCGTCGCGGCACGAGCGCGGCCACTGGGAATCGAAGCTCGGCGTGCGGCAATTTTGGGCCGAGGAGTGTTTGCGCGATCCCGCGGCGGCGCTCGACGCGATCGTCGCGCACGTGAAGAAGACCGGTGTCCGCTCGATTTATTTTTCGAACGACGTCGACGGCACCGACGAGCGCTTCGTCGACGCGACCGGCACGCCCGAGCCCGGCGGTCTCGAGCCGGATTTCGTCGTCGAGCTCGTTCGTCGTCTCGGCCGCGAAGTCGGGCTCACCGCGGGCGACATCATGGAGGTCGCTCCGCCGATCGCGCGTACGCCCGACGGCGCCGCTCGCACGCTCGACGTCGCGGCGCGCTACGCGCTGGCCACGCTCGACGCGCTGCTCGGCTGATCGAGGCGAAAACCCGCGCGTTCGTGGATCTCGCGCTTCACGCGCTCGGCCATCTCGCGCTCGAGCGCGGCGCGGTCGGCAAAGAGCGCCCACGCCGGCTCGTCGCTGCAGTCTTCGGTCGGCTCGTCGCCCTCGACGGTCAGCGGCTCGAGTCGCTCGCTCACGAGCTTCATTTCTTCGTCGATCTCTTCGCGGACATCCTCGTCGACCGAGCGCGCGTAGAGATCGACGACGTCCGCGCCGTCGATCGCGTCGCGAATCGAAGCGCGCGCGAGCGCGGCCATCTCGACTCGGCGCTTCGCGACGTGACGCAGGCCCGCTTCGAGCGCGTCTTTTCCGAACGCCTCCGCCGCGCGCGCATCGGCGCTCTCTTCTTGGAGGAGGACCGCGCCGTCGGCGACGCGCGTGAACATCGCTCGCCAAATTCGCACGAACCACCACGCCGGGTTCGCATCGGTCGCGACGCCGCGCGTCTCCATGCGATCGAGCGCAGCATCAAGCGACGCGATCTCCACGAGCGCGAGATCGCCGCCCGCTTCGCCGCGACGACGACGCCCGAGCTCCGCCGCGACGACCGCCGCGAGCTGCCGCTGCGTGAGCCCGTCGAGCGCGCCGACGCCGACGGCGAGCACGCGCTCGTTCCGTCTGCGCAAATGTCCGAGCGACCCGCCGAGCTCGAGCACTTCGATCTCTGCGTCCGGTCGAACGACGACGCGATCGATCGGCGGCGCCTTGATCGCGGTCTCGACGCGGTCGATGAAGTTTCCGAGCGCTTCGTGATCGCCGAGATCGATCGCATCGCCCCAATCGCTCGTCGGAATTTTGGCGAATACCGATCGCCCGATCCCCACGAGCACGTAAAGCCCGAATGCAGCGAGCGCGACCTCGACCGCACGTGGCAGGCGAATCACGGCGAAAAACGCGATGACCACGAGCGCGACCCCGAGGCCGATGGCGATCGTCGCGATCGCGGCGGATGCGTAAAAAAGGCCCACCGCGAGCGCCAGCAGGCGCCGCTCGAGCGCGCGCCGCGCGCGCGAGCTTCCACGCTCGAGCCCATCGCCGAGGAGCATGCCGCCGACGATGAAGAAAAAAATCAGCGCGATCCACGACGTGAGCGTCGTCATCAAGATCGTCCGAAACGTATGCGGCGGCGGACGCATCGCTTCGAGCATCGCCCGCGTGTGATCGTACGAGGCCTGCGCGAGGCCGGCGGCGTGCGCGCGGTCGAGCTCTTGCTCAGCTCCGTCGATGTCGCCGTCGTGGCCGAGCACGATCGCCCGAAAGAGGTGCGTCGTCGGCGCGTTCGGCGCGAGCACCTCGAGCTTCGCGCTGCATGTGTCGAGGTTCGCGAAGTCGTTGTCCGCCGCGGCGACCTCGCAAAACGTGCTCTGCGCGAAGGCTTTGTTCGGCGCGAGCCTCACGGCCGCCTTCGCTTCGGTGGCCGCTTCGTCGATTTGGCCCTGCTGGAGCGGCTGCGTCGTGAGAACCGCCATCGCCAGCGCGGCGTGATTTTCTGCGCTGCCGTCCGCCGCGAGCGCCTCGCGACAATGCTGAACACCGGCGGCCCAATTTCCCGAGCGCGCCTCCGCCGTGCAGAGCCGACGCGTCACGTCGGAGACAGCCGGCGCGCCCGCGTGCACGCGCGCGTACGCCTTCGCCGCGGATGGCTCGTCACCGCGATCGGCCGCCGCGTTCGCCTCGTGGAGCGCGTCGACGAGCGCCGGGTCCACCGCCGAAACCGCCTGATCGATTTTCGCTTCCTGCGCGGGATCGCGCTGCGCCCACGCGACCGACGTGATGCTCGAAACGACGAGCGCCGCCGCGAGGCTTTTTTTCACGCGCGAAGGAGCCGGTGCAGGTGTGCGCGCTCCCACGCGAGCGCACGCTCGTAGTTGCGGAACTCGTGCTCGCGCTCGCGAAACTCCGGCGGGTGCAAGAGCCGCCGCCCGGGCCCGCGCGTCGCCGGCATCGCGTGATGGAGCATCTCGTGGAACATCACGTACTCGAGGAAGTACCGCGGTACCCAGCGCCGATCCAGCGCCGGATGAATCCGAACGAGCCGGTCTTGAAACGCGTAGCTCCCGAGCTTGATCGTCGCGCGCGGGCTCTTCGGTGGCCCCTGCCGCGCGCCCCACGTGACGAGCACGTTCATCGTGCCGCCGAAATACTTGTCGTTGAGGCGCTGGAAGGTGGCGAGGAGATCGTGATGATGCCCCTGCGTGACCAGCCGCTTGTGGCGCGACACCCGCGCGAGGCGCGGCGTGTTCGACTCGATATAGCGGCCGATGAGATCGCTGGCTTCGCGATCCCCTTCACGGACGTAACGGACGAGCGCGTCCTGCACGCGCGGCGGCGCATCGAGAAACATGTGATGAACGCGCGCTTTGACGACGCCGCGCTCTTCGCTGTGCGAGATCATCGCGTGGCGGTTGTCGGTGATCGACAGGACGACCGGCCGCGTCCATCCGACACTGAGCTTCCGCTCCAGCGACTGGCGCGCACCCTCGTGCACGAAGAGACGCGGCGAGAAGCGCGGGAAGACGGCATGCGGCGCCCGCTCCGGCACGCGAATCGCCACCGCACCCATCGGACGCGCGTAGCTTCGATAGCGAACGGTGCCGTTCTCGGTTCCGTAGACGCGCAGCGCGCGCCCCGATGACGCGCTCGGCGAGAGAAGCGGAACCGTGCTGCGCGCTGCCATCAGGTTTGGGATATGAGCCGCCCGAACCCCTGTCAAGGAACCAACTTTTCTTTTGCAAATTCATACATTTGAGCAGGTGTGCGCCGGCCCTTGCAAGTGCTTGAAGCGACACCGTCGGACAGTGTAGGCGCGGCCTCGAAGTGGCCTCTTTACGCCAAGTTGCCACGGCTCATCGGGGAGATCGTTCGGATCCGAACGATCGACCTCGACCGCTAGGTCGGCCCCGCTGCGGGCGCGTGTAAAATACAAGGAATTTCGCCCGCTTACTTGTAGACTACACGGACTTGTCGGCGTGCTCCCAGCGGAGATCTTTCGGCTCGAGCACGAAGCGAATCCGCGTGGGCTCGCCCGCACGCGCCTGCAGCCCGACGACCATCGCTTTGAGCATGTCGCGCGAGAACGCGCCGCAGAGCGACGCGACGAGGGACGACAAATCGGGCTCGTGGCCGACGACCATCGCGCGCTTGCGTCCGCCTTGAACGAGCGTGCGGACGAGCGCGACCGCGTCGCCCGACGGCGCGAGATCGCGTGACGTCTCGACGCGCTCGACGCCCACTTCGGCCGCGACGATCTCGGCGGTTTGAAGGGCGCGAACGAGCGGGCTCGAGACGATCACGCTCGGCGCTTCGTCGTGGTCGCGCAGCGCTTTGGCGACGGCGCGCACGCGGTCGCGACCGCTCGGCGTGAGCGCGCGATCGGCGTCTTTCCCGCTCGCGGCGAAGTCCTCGGCGGGACCGTGGCGCATGACGTAAATCTTCAAAGCATCACCTGCAGATGAGGAAGGGCGGCAGCGTCGACGTGCTCTCGGCGCAGCCGGCGTCGGTCGGGCAGTCGCCTCCGTCGCCGTCGCCGCACAGAATGTAGTGCGCCGGGATGCCGAGGCACGCTTGATAGGGCATGCACGCGACCGACTCGGCGACGTAGTCAGTGCCGGCTTCGTTGAGGACGTCGGTCGTGCAGCACGTCGAAGCGCCCGCGTCGGTCGATGGGCATTGGCTCGGGCGGTCGCACGGGATGCTCGTGCCGTTGCACGACGAGCCGGACGCGACGCAGGCGTACGCGTTCGCGCCGGTGCGGCAGCATGTTTGGCCGAGCGCGAAGTTGCAGACCGTGTTGCCGCAGGAAAGCGGGCTGAACGGGCCGTCGGGTTTGGCGTCGGTGCCGCCGTCGAGCGCGGCGGCCTCGAACGGCGCGTCGAACCCCGCGTCGCCGGTTCGCGGAACGCCGTCGTCGATGCCGAGGATGTTGGCGCACGCGGCGAGCCCGAAGCAGACGGACGCCGCTGCGAGGAGACGCCACCTCATCTCGATGACCATATCACTCAAGGCGTCGCGGTGACGACGTCGCGAACGAACGTGCTCACGTCGGCGTGAATGCGGAACGCGCCGAGCATGCCGTCGACGGTGAGCTCGACGGCGCCGCCGCGCTTGGGCTCGAGCTTCGTCGTCTTCACGGAGAGCGCGCACGACGTACCGCTGCACGAGCTCTGGAGCGCGCCGGGCACCGTGAGCGATGCGGCGGTGATCTCGAACGGCTTGTCTGCCGACTCGGCGAACGCGAGGCCGAAGCGCGTTCGCTCGAGCGGTTGCGCGACGTGGGGCGTCGCGGTGAAGGTGTCACCGGGATGGCCGAAGGTGACGCGCGTCTTTTTTCCGTCGAGCACGACGACCACGCCCGAGCCCACGTCGGGGTCGAGATCGACGCTGTTTTGCGCCGGATCCGCGCGACCCTCGCCGTGCACGGTGAGCGTTCCTTTCGCGGCCGGCACGCTCGCGATCGCCGCGTCACCGCCGAGCACCGCGCGGAAACGACGCGCGTCGCGTGTGCAAGGTGCACGCAAATCGTCGAGCGGAATGACATCGCATTTTTTCGGATCGTGGAGGACGAGCGCTTCGCACGCGGGGCGGTCGCGCTTTTGGGCGCCTTCGCACATCGCGGGGCTTCGCAGCGCGGCGGCGACGCACGTCGCGTCGCGACCGAGATCCGGTTTGCTCGGCGCCTTCAGCGGGCACCCGTCGGCATCGCCGGCGACCATCGCCGTGACGGCGCGGCACCGCGCGCGGAGCGAGCTCGCGTCGATGAGCTCGCACTTTTTCGCGTCTTTGGTCTTCGCCGCTTCGAGGACGCGACACGCGTCGCGTAGGAACGTGTCGTAACCAATCGCGTCGACCGCGTCGCCGACGAGCGGGTCGAGCGTCTTCGTGCGCTCCTTCATGCACGCTTCGACCGTCGTGAACGACGCGAGATCGGCGCCGAGATCGCCCGCGGGTTTTTCCGGGTCGACGAGGGGCCCAGCGAGCGCAGCCGCGTCGATGCCGAGCGTGCTCGCGATCTCCGAAGGCGTCGCCAGCTGCGTTTCGTGCGGCTTTTTCTCGTCGTCGCACCCACTGAACAAGAAAATATTGACTACTGAACAAGCAACCAGTAGAGGTCGAGGAATGGAAGACAAGAACCGCCAGAAAGCCATCGAGCTCGCCGTCGCCTCCATCGAGAAAGAGTACGGCAAAGGCGCGATCATGCGCCTCAAAGACGGCGCGCTCACGACCGACGTGGCGGTGGTCTCTTCCGGCAGCATCGGCCTCGACATCGCGCTCGGCATCGGCGGGTATCCCAAGGGCCGCATCATGGAGATTTACGGGCCGGAGTCGAGCGGCAAAACGACGCTCACGCTCCACGCGATCGCCAGCGTGCAACGCATGGGCGGCGTCGCGGCGTTCATCGACGCCGAGCACGCGCTCGACCCGACGTACGCGCGCAAGCTCGGCGTGAAGACCGACGAGCTCCTCGTCTCGCAGCCGGATTACGGCGAGCAGGCGCTCGAGATCGCCGACATGCTCGTTCGCTCGGGCGCGGTCGACGTGATCGTCGTCGACTCGGTCGCGGCGCTCGTGCCCAAGGCGGAGATCGAAGGCGACATGGGCGACAGCCACGTCGGCGTGCAAGCGCGGCTCATGTCGCAGGCGCTCCGCAAGCTCACGTCGACGGTCGCGCGGTCCAACTGCATTCTCATCTTCATCAACCAGATCCGCATGAAGATCGGCGTCATGTTCGGCTCGCCCGAGACGACGACCGGCGGCAACGCGCTCAAGTTTTATTCGTCGGTGCGTCTCGACATTCGGCGCATCGGCGCGATCAAAGAGACGTCGCCGGTCGCGGGCAAAGATCCGCTCGTCGTCGGCAACCGCACGCGCGTGAAAGTCGTGAAGAACAAGCTCGCGCCTCCGTTCCGCGAGGTGGAGTTCGACATTCTCTACGGGCAGGGCATTTCGCGATCGGGCGACCTCGTCGACCTCGCGAGCGACATGGGCATCGTCGAAAAGAGCGGGTCGTGGTTCTCGTTCGACGGCGAGCGCATCGGGCAGGGTCGCGAGAATGCGCGCGCCTTCCTCGATTCGCATCCGGAGGCGATGGAGAAGATCGAGCAGATGATCCTCGCCAAGCACGGCATCCGTCGTACGCCGGCGCAGAACGTCGCTGTCGATGCAGCGAAAGCATCGCCCGCGGTCGAGAAGACGAACGGCTCGAATGGCGAGGGAAAGAAAGTCCCGCACATTCCGGCCAAGCCCGCCAACTGACGCTGCTAAGCTGCGCGCATGCGCGTGGCTTTTTTTGGAGCAGTCGCCTTCGTCGTCGCTTGCGCGGTTCAAACGCAGCTCGAGCCGCCGGTCACTTGTCCCGAAGTCACGCTGAACAAATCGCCGGGCGCGTGTGACCTCATCACGACGCAGGTGTGCAGCGACAACAATTTTTACACCATCTCGTGCCAGGACGACGGCACCTGCTCGTGCTCGACGAACAACAACGTGACCAACTCGTTCCTCGCGGCCGACGGCGAGACGAGTTACTGCGCGTCGGTTACAGACACGAGTCAGTTCCATAGTCTCGCGATGCAGTGCATCGACACGCAGGGCCTCGGGCTCGACCTCAACCCGTGATCTGAGTCGCGCGCGCGCGGTCGATGAGACCTTCGAGGCGCTGCGCCATGAAGAGCGCTGCGTCGGCTTCGCCGAAGATGGCGAGCGTCGTGCGGGTGCCATCGCGCAGCGTGACGCGAACGCGGAAGCGGCCCGTGCCGGTCGCGTCGCCGCTTTCGGTCGCGACCGCTTCGACGTTCGCGAGCGGCACCTCGACCTGGAGGCGCCATGCTGCTGCCGGCTCGATGCGAATGCGCGCGCGATCGACGTCGAGCGTGCCAGCGCTGATGCCTGGCCATTCAGTGGCCGCGAGGGCGACGCCCGCGAGCACGAGTACGATCGGCGCGACGCGAAACCACGGCTGATGCGCCGCGGGCTTCGCGTTCGGCTCGAGGTACGCGAGGTACCCGAAGAGCGCGGCGGCGGCGATCATGGCCGCGCCGACCCACGCGCGCGCGGCCGACGCGGCAGGTCCCGCGAAGGTCACGCTCGTGCCGCCCGGACGCTTCGTCTCCTGCCAGGCGATCTTTTCGGACACTCAGACTCCGATGAAGAGCCGGTGCGCGAAATTACGTTCGAGTCGCGCCCGCAGAACTTTGTCGGCGGCGAGCTCGATGTCGTATTCGATTCGTTTGAACTCGAACCTTTTCTTGTCGCTGTCGTAGACCGTGAAGCTCGCGCGGTTGTCGAAGTCGCGCGGCTGGCCGACGCTGCCGACCGAGACGATGTACTTCTTGTCGTTCTCGAGCTCGAAGTCGACGGCGGGCAGCTCTTCCACGCTGTTCTTTCCGAGCGCGAAGACTTTGCAAAGGTGCGAGTGACCGATGAGCGTGAGGTGGCCGAGCTGCTCCCAAATCGCGAGGCACTCGCGCGCTTGCTCCGGCGCGAAGATGTATTCGAACTCCTCGAGACGAACGGGCGAGCCGTGGCAAAGGAGGAGGTTCACGTCCTCGAGGTGCGCTTCGTACGGAAGCGACTTGAGCCACGTCATGTTCTCGGGCGTGAGACACGCGGCGTGCGCGTCGAGCGCGTGGCGCGCGGCCTCGTAATAATACGAGTAGTCCATGCGGCCCGAGACGGCGGCGTCGTGGTTGCCGAGGATCGTCTTCTTCGAGAGCTCGCGCACGAGGTCTGCGCACTCGTTGGGCGAGCCGCCGTAACCGACCGTGTCGCCGAGGCAGTAGTAAACGTCGATGCGCTCCGTGCGATACGCCTCGAGCACCGCGCTGAGAGCCTCGTAGTTCGCGTGGACGTCGCTGAAGATGCCGAGGCGCATTCTGTACTCGGACTATACACGAAAAGGCTGCTACACCGCTCGCCATGGCGGGTTCTGGATTGAACGGGTCCGGGCAGTTGCCCCCTGAGCCGAAGGACACGGACGAGGCTCCGCCCCCCGAGGCCGTGACCGAGCTGGCCGCCGCGTGCGTCCGTTTCGTCGCGACGCGTTACAAGGTCGCGCTCGATTTTACGGCGGAAACGCTCCCGCTCGTCGATCAGTACGTTCGCGACGCTCACACCGAGGTCGACACCCGGCCGGAGACGCTCGCGGTCGTGGCAGCGTCGGTGGGCGCGTACCTCGGCGAGGTCATGCGCCGGGAGTTCGGAGCCTTTTGGTTTGCCGAGGGGGACCACGCGGCGTGGCGGCTCTATTTCACACATGTGTATCTTGCATGTAATCCGCTCGGGATGGTGCTCGAGGCGCTCTCGCCCGAGCTCGCCGAAGGGTGGCACGCGCACTTCGAGGTCGACCCGGGCGACGCCGACGTCGTCTCGGCGCGGCTCGCGGCGATTCCCGACGTCGAGGCCGAGGTCTTCTCGATGCCGACGACGCGCATGGAGGCGCTCACGATCGTGCACGAGACGCTGCGCGCGCACATGGAATCGCAGAACACCGGCGACGTTCGATTCGGGCCCGAGGACTACAAGTAATGCGCGCGATGGCGCTCGACCGGGTGAGCGCTCCGCTTCGCTTGGTCGAGCGGGAGGACCCGGCGCCGGGGCCGGGCGAGCTCGCCATCGACGTGGTCGCGTGCGCCGTGTGCCGAACCGATTTGCAGATTTGCGACGGCGATCTCGCTGCGCGCAAGACGCCGATCGTTCCTGGACATCAGATCGTCGGGACCGTCGGCGCGGTGGGCGAGGGCGTCAGCGACTTCGGCGTGGGCGACCGCGCGTGCGTCGGCTGGCTCGCGGGAGCCGACGGGACCTGCCGCTTCTGCGTCGAGGGACGCGAGAATTTGTGCGAAGCGGCGCGCTTCACGGGCTGGGATCACGACGGCGGATACGCGACGCGTGCGATCGTGCGCGCCGACTTCGCGCTGCACACGCCGGACGGATTCTCGGACCTCGACGCCGCGCCGCTCCTCTGCGGCGGCGTCATCGGGTATCGCTCGCTCCTTCGAAGCGGGATCCGCCCGGGCGGCAAGCTCGGACTGTACGGCTTCGGCGCGTCGGCGACGCTCGCGATTCAGGTCGCGCGTCACTGGGGTTGTCGCGTGTTCGTGTGCACGCGGTCCGAGGCGGAGCGTGCGCGCGCGCGCGATCTCGGGGCCGAATGGACGGGCGGATACGACGACCTGCCGCCGGAACGCCTCGACGCAGCCGTCACGTTCGCGCCGTCCGGCGACGTGGTGATCGCGGCGCTGCGCGCGGTCGATCGTGGTGGCACGGTCGCGATCAATGCCATCCACCTCGATCGGATCCCCGAGTTTTCGTACGACCTGCTTTGGCTCGAACGAAACGTCGTGAGCGTTGCAAACTACACGCGTCGCGACGCGCGCGAGTTTCTGCAGCTCGCCGCGACCATCCCGATTCGCACGACCTACGAGACGCATCCGCTCGCGGACGCGAACGTCGCCCTCCAGCGTCTGCGCGAAGGACGCGTGCGCGGGGCGGCCGTCCTCGTGACGCAATAGTCGTCTGGCGGCGAGCTTCACGCTGCGACGTGCGATGACCTATTGCAGGATGAGGTGACTCGAAGGCTAGTTCGATCTCCCGCCGGGGGGGATGCCCGGCTCTACCTGCTGGGTGCTTTCACTTCGTCGTCGTGTTGCTCGCCGCCAGACGCCGCGGACTACTGCAGTGGGCGTGCCACCGTACGCTCGCGTTCAGGCGGCCTGTGCGCTCTGCGACCGCGGGATCTCGATTCGGAACGTCGTGCCGCGCGGGCCCGTCTCGAAAGTGAGCGCGCCGTGGTGCTTTGCGATCGTCGCGTGCGCGAGCGCGAGGCCTTGTCCCGTGCCTTTGCCGACGTCCTTCGTCGTGAAGAATGGCTCGAAGATTCGCTCTTGAATGGCCGACGGAATTCCGGGGCCGTTGTCGCCGACGGTGATCACGACCGAGGAAGCGGTCGCACGAGAAGAGATGGTGATTTTTCCACGCGACGGCTTTTTCGGCGCGCTCGCGAGCGCCTGCGCGGCGTTGACGACGAGGTTGAGGACGACCTGGCCAATCTCGCCGACGAAGCAGAGAACGTTCGGAACGTCGCCGAGGTCGGTCTCGACGTCGGCGACCGGACGGCATTCGCTCGCGGCCAGCGTCGTGGCCATCGTGATGGCGTGATTGATGTCGCCGAGCTCCATCTCGGCGCGGTCCGGGTGCGCGAGGTGCCGCATCGAGCGGACGATCGTGGCCACGCGATCGAGCCCTTCGCGTGCGAGCGAAACGGCTCCAGGCAGCTCTTTGGCGATGAACGGGATGTCGAGCTCGGTCTCGAGCTCTTCCACGCCCGGCGCTTTGGCGTGGTACGCCGCGAGCACCCGAAGCACGCTCTCGACGCCCTCGGCCACGAACGTCACGCTGTCGCTGACGAACTGAACGGGCGTGTTGATCTCGTGCGCGACGCCGGACGCCAAGCGACCGACGGCTTCGAGCTTCTGCGCTTGTCGCAGCTTGCTCTCGGTCGTGACGAGCTGTTCGTGGGCCGCCTCGGCTTCTCGACGTTGCATGTCGGCGTCGATTGCCATCGCGCGAATCGCGTCGTATCGCACGCGCGACATCGCGCAGCAAAAGACGGCGAGCGCGCTGAAGGCCGCGGGGATCCTCCACGCGACGCCGTCATGCACGGCGAGGGCTGCGTTGAACGCGCAGTGGCTCACGAGCACGCCGTAGGCGACGCGCGAGTTGAAATGATCGAAGACGAGTGCGACGTACGGAAGGAACAGCCACGACGCGAGCGGCCATTGCGAGATGTGGTTCGCGATGAGGCCGGTCGCGACGTTGACGACCGTGCGCAGGAGCTCGGCGCGAACGATTCCCCACTCGCGGAGCAGCCGCTCGTTGACCAAGAGCACGTTGAAGACCACGACCAGACCTTGAATGAGTCCGACGGCGAGCATGGCGGACCATCGGCCCCAACACGAAATGACCATCAGCGCGCTCAGCGCCGCCGCGCCCGCGCCTTGGACGCGCGAGGCGCTCACGTTGAAGCGCACATAAGCCGCGTTCGAGCTGTCTTGGATGGGCGAGGACATCTCGTCAGGCATACGGCCGGCGAGCGTGAGCCCTTAAGGGTGCACGGGGCGGGACTTGAACCCGCACGCCTTTCGGCGGTGGAACCTAAATCCACTGCGTCTGCCAATTTCGCCACCCGTGCGGTGAGCGCCCGTAGCGTAGCGCTTGGCGCGCGTCCCTGGTAGACGAGCGCCATGAAGTCGCTACGGGACAAGGTCGTCGTCGTCACCGGGGCGGCGAGCGGAATCGGGCGCGCGACGGCCAACGCGTTCGCGCGCGAGCACGCGAAGCTCGTCTTGTGCGACCGCGACGAAGACGGTCTGCGCGAGGTCGAGCGCGAGGTCGCGCCGCACGTCGATCACATCGAATGGCGCCGTGTCGACGTTTCGTCGCGCGACGAAATGAAAGCGCTCGCCGACGACTTGCACGCGCGCTTCGGCGCCGTCGACGTGCTCGTCAACAACGCGGGCGTCGGACAATCGGGCGGCTTGCTCGACACGAGCCTCGACGATTGGGACTGGGTCCTCCGCGTGAATTTGTGGGGCGTCATCCACGGCTGTCATTTTTTCGTGCCGAAGATGGTCGAGCGCGTCGCCGCGCGGAGACGCGGCGCAGATTCGGAAGCGGGCGGGCACGTCGTCAACGTCTCTTCGGTTTTCGGATTTTTCGCGCCGCCCGGCAGCATCGGTTACGCGACCTCGAAGTTCGGCGTCTTCGGTTTGTCCGAGTCGATGCGCGGCGAGCTTCGACCGCACGGCATCGGCGTCTCCACGATTTGTCCCGGCATGATCAACACGAACATCGTGAAGACAGGCCGCTACAGCGAGAAGACCGCTGCGCAACGCGACGGCGTCATCAAGATGTTCGCCGAGCGCGGTCACTCGCCCGACGTCGTCGCAAAGGCGATCCTCTCGGCCGTCAAACGCAACCGCGCCGTCGTGCCCGCGGCGCCCGAAGCCTGGGCGGCGTATTACGCGAAGCGCATCGCGCCCGCACAGTTCGACGCGCTCGCGCGCACGGTCAGCGAGAGAGCTGGAAGGTGACCATGGTCGACGAAAAAACGCTCCGAGGCGCGCTCGACAAAACGCTGGATCGCACGGATTTTGCGGCGCTCGGAAAAAAATACGAGGGCAAGGTCCGCGACAATTACTCGCGCGGCGATCGTCGATTCATCGTCGTGACCGATCGGATCAGCGCGTTCGATCACGTGCTCGGCACGATTCCGTTCAAGGGTCAGGTGCTCAACGCGCTCGCGGCGCATTGGTTCGAGCGCACGAAGGACGTCGTGCCCAATCACATGATCGCGATGCCCGACCCGAACGTGCTCGAGTGCGTCGAGTGCGAGCCGCTTCTCGTCGAGATGGTGATGCGCTCGTACCTCACGGGCACGACGTCGACGAGCATTTGGACGCATTACGAAAAGGGGTCTCGGAATTTCTGTGGGCACGCGCTCGCCGACGGGATGAAGAAGAATCAGCGGTTGCCGAAAGCGATCCTCACGCCGGCGACCAAAGCGCCGAAAGGCGAGCACGACATTTCGGGATCGCGCGAGGACATCCTCGCGACCGGAAACGTGAGCGCCCCGGACTTCGATGCGTCTGCGGCGCTCGCCGAAAAGCTGTTCGCGGCGGGGCAAAAGATGTGCGCCGAGCGCGGGCTCATTCTCGTGGACACGAAGTACGAATTCGGAAAGACGAAAGACGGACGCATCATCGTCATCGACGAGATCCACACCCCCGACTCGTCGCGCTTCTGGATGAAGGACACGTACGAGGCGCGCTTCGCGGCGGGGCAGGACCCGGAGCCGCTCGACAAAGATTTCGTGCGACGCGCGTTCATCGCGATGGGCTATCGCGGCGACGGGGCGCCGCCGGCGATGCCCGACGACGTGCGCGTGGGCGCGGCGCAGCGTTACATCGAGGCGTTCGAGCGAATCACCGGTCGCGAGTTCACGCCGGATCGGGAGGCCCCCCTGCCGCGCATCGAGAAAAATCTCAAAGCTCGAACGGCGTCGGCATGAAGAGGAGCACGAACATCGCGAGCGTGAGCCACGCGACGGCCTTGCGGCCCGGGCCGAGCGGGGCGGCGCCCGTCGGCGGGTGATCGAGCAAGTCGTGCGGGCGGAGAACGCCGGCGCGCCGCTCCATCGCGAGCGTGATCACGAGGACGACGGCCCACGCGGCCCAGATGATGGGACGGTTGTATTCTTCACCGATCATCGCGAGGGCGACGAGCGAAGCGATGGCGAAGATGCGCGTGCGGGTGCCGACGGCGTTCGCGTCGTGCTCGCGGTGAGGCAGGCTTTTGGATGCGAGCGTGCCGAGGATCGCGAGCAGCTCGAACAGGATGAGCCACATCATGGAATTTTCGACGCTCCGCCCGAAACGCACGAGGCCGAAGCCGACCCGAAGATCGCGAACGACGTACGAACCGAGACTGACGAAAAAAAAGACCAGAACCGCTCGATGAATGAGTCGGGCGTAGCGGTCTTGCTTCGTGCCGAAGAGAGCGTAGGCAACGTGGCCGCCGTCGAGCTGGCTTAGAGGCAGCAGGTTCAGCATCGTCACGAACATTCCAGCCCAGGCGCCAGAGGCGACTGGATGGAGCACGACGTCTTGTCCCGGCCCGATGTGCGGTGCGAAAAGATGATCGCAAGCCCGCTGGATGAGCGAGCTCCCGAGCTCGATCCCGCCGTCGCCCATGGTGATGACCTGCGAATGCGCGACCCCCCAAGCATAGAGCGGGATCGCGAAGACTAGACCCGCGAGCGGTCCCGATGCGCCGATGTCGAGGAGAGCGCGCCTCGTTGGGATGCGATCCATGCGGATGACGGCGCCCATCGTGCCGAAGGGCGACACGTACGGAAGCGGGATGAAGAACGGCAGCGAGGCATCGACGTGATGGAACCGAGCCGTGAAGAAGTGACCTAGCTCGTGCGCGACGAGGATCAGCATTAGCGCGCCGGCGAACTGAGCCCCGCGAACGAGCCCGTCGCGCGCGAGATACGGTCCCGGGTACTCGCCCGCGACGAACACCGAGACGATCGTCGTCAAAAATAATACGAGGTTCAGCCGCCACTTCACCGGCGGCGGAGCGTCCGGGTCAGGCTCGGAGGGCGTCTCGGAGCGCGGCGGCGAGTCGTTCGAGCTGAGGTCTGAGCTTCGCATCGATAGTTCCGAGATCCGTGTGGAGACGCAGGCAGCCCCGCTCCAGCGTAGCGTCACCCACGATGGATGCTACCTGAGCGATGTTCAAGAGGGCGACGTGACGCTCGAGCGCGGCGAGGTCGTCCGGATGGGCTTCGATGCGGACGGTGCGCGCGCCTTGCGCTTCGGCGAGCGCTTGGCGCGCGAGCTTCGCGATCGTTTCGGCCTCCACGCGCAGCGCTTCGCCGAGCAGGCGCTCGGCGAGGACGCGGGCGAGCTCGACGCTGCGATCGATCTGCTTGTCGGCCGAGCGCTCCTCACGCACGCGCATCGCGAGGAACTGCGCAGCGAGCTTGGCTTGCTCCGCCTCGGCCGCTTCACGCGCGGCGGTCTGGGCGACGCTCGAGGCCTTCGCGCGCGCTTCGTCGAGGATCGCGGCCGCGGATTGTTTGGCCTCGACGAGGGTCCGCGCGGCGGTTTCGCGCGCCTCGAGCTCTTCGCGCGTGAGCCGCTCGATCGTGCGCGGCTCGATCGCCGCGGCCGGCGGAATGACCGTGCCTTGCGCGCGCTGAACGATGCGCGCGGGGGTCACGCGTGCCACGTGGCCTCCATCGCGTCGAGCTCGGCGACGACCGGCGCGAGCTGTTGCGCGAGGGCGCGCGCGCGGGCCTCGCGCGTTCCGGTGCGAAGGAGGGTCTCGAGCGCGGCGGTGCGGAGCTTGTCGTCACCGAGCGCCGCGACGGCGCCGTCGACGGTTTCGCCGAGCGCGACGCTCGTCGCGACGAACGCGAGCTGCCAGCTCATAGCCCGAACCCCAAGTCGACCCCGCCGCCCACGCCGAGCGCGCTGCCGCCATCGCCGCCGAGCTCCACGAAGCCTTCGGCGTGCTCGAGCACGATCGCGAGCGGAAGGAGCAGCCATCGCCAACCTTGCGCCGGATTTTCGCTCGCGCGGCGCGCGAGATCCGCAACCGCGCCGAACGCGGTGTAACCGGCGCCCACGCGCAGACGCCAGACGAGCTCGCTGCCGCTCGAAAGGTTGGAACTCCAACGATCTTCGCCGAGGACGAAGCCGATGCGCCCGTACGCGAGGAGCGACGGAAGCGCAGCGCTCGGTCGCGCGTCGCTCGTGCGAAAATATCCGACGCGCACGAACGGGCCCGCCATCCACCGCGAGCCGCAAAACCCGCCGCTCCCGGCGACGGTCGGGTCGTCGCACGCGCTGCGCGCGACCGCGCCGGCGAGACCTTGCGCGCCATACGCGACGAACCACGCCTGGTACGCATCACCGCGATGACGCACGCGCTCGTCGGGCGTGAGCGCGACGTCGACCGCCGCCCCGACGAAAGACGACGTCGGCTTGCCCTCGGAAGAGACGAGCGTCGACGCCGCGAACGCGACGTCGGCCTGGACCGGAAAGAGGCGCACGCGTCCCGGCCAAACGAGCGTGCCGTTGGTCTTCGGCGCGTCCCACTTCGCCGGGCCGACGTCCGGTTGCGGATCCATCGAGTCGGTCACGCCAGGACGAAAGCCCTCCTCCGCGACGCGACCGCGCGCGTCCCATCGCTCGTACGGCCCGGCCGGCACGTCGTGATCGTAACCCTCGACCGTGACGCCCGCGTCGCTCGCGGACCAGCTCGGTCCGTGACGTTTCCCATCGGCGAGCACGCACCGTCCCTCACCGGGCGCCGTGATCATCGTCGCATTCTTCGGGCACCGAACGTCGGCGACGACGGGCGCGCGCATCGCGCACCCGGTCAGAAAAAGAGCGATGAGGCCGCCCGCCTTCACGAAAGCAGACGATACACGTTCTCGCGCAGCGCGACGCGCCCTTCGCCGACGAGCTTGTCCAAGTGCGCCTGCAAGCTGAGCGCCGCGATCGGCCAGAGGTGCGCCGGCGTGTCGGCGTACGCGTCCGGCACGAGGTCAGCGACCGTGCGCTCGCGACCGCGGAGCGCGTTCACGATTTTTTCTTCGCGCATCATGCGGTGCGCGATGTACCGCCGAAAAAGCGCGGACGGCTCGTCGATCGGATCGCCGTGCGCTGGCAACGCGACGCGCGCGCCGAGCGCCTCGAGCCGCGCGAGCTGCTCGAGGTAGATGCGCATGTCGCCGTCACCCGGCGCGATCAAGATCGTGCCGACGCTCGCGACCATGTCGCCGCAGACGAGCGCGCCGGTCGTTGTATCATACAAACAAATGTGGCCGGGCGCGTGGCCCGGCGTGTGAAGAACGCGCCACGAATCGAGCAGAATCTCGCCCTCTCGCAACATGCGTGCAATCTGCACGGATTGGTCGAGCCGGGCCGCCGTCGCCTCGTGCGCCCAGAGGGGCAAACCCATTTCGTGCGACAAAAACTCGGCGCCCGAAATGTGATCTTCGTGATGATGCGTCGCGACGATCGCGATCGGCGTTCGCCCTTGCGACGGAAGCGCGCGCGCCCACGCGACCCACGCGCGCCGCTCGTCTTCGTAAGGCGTCGACGGCTCGACCAAGATGACCTCGCTCGAGCCGAGCGCGTAACTGTTCGTGTGCGTCGCCGGGAGCAGCGTCGGCGTCCGCACCGCGAACGCCTGCACGCCGGGGAAGACGTCGCGCGGACGAATCACCGCTCGACGACGACCGCGACCGCTTCGCCGCCGCCGATGCACAGCGTCGCGAGGCCGCGCTTCTTGTTTTGGTCTTTCATCGCGTAGAGGAGCGTCGTCAGAATGCGCGCGCCGCTCGCGCCGATCGGGTGACCGAGCGACACCGCGCCGCCGCGAACGTTGACGCGATCGAGCCCGATGCCCGCGAGCTGCGCGCAGACCATCGTCACGACGCCGAACGCTTCGTTGATTTCGTAGAGGTCGATGTCGCCCGGCTTGATCGAAAGCTTGCTGCAGACTTTTTCGATCGCCTTCGCCGGCGCGGTCGTGAACCACTGCGGGTCTTGCGCCGCCGCGGACCAGCCGGTGATGCGCGCGAGCGGCTGGAGGTCGTGCTCCTTCATCGCCTTTTCGCTCGCGAGGACGAGCGCGCTCGCGCCGTCGTTGATCGACGAGGCGTTCGCCGCGGTGATCGTGCCGTCTTTCGAGAACGCAGGCTTCAGCGCCGAGAACTTCGACGGGTCACTCTTGCCCGGACCTTCGTCGAGCTTCACCGCGACGGGATCGCCCTTGCGCTGCGGAACTTCGACGGGCTCGATCTCGGCGTCGAACATTCCTTCTTTTTGCGCGGCGAGCGCGCGTCGAAAGCTCTCCTTGGCGAACTCGTCCTGCGCCTCGCGCGAGAGCTTGTATTCCTTCGCGCAGAGGTCGCCGCAGCTTCCCATGTGGACGTTGTTGTACGGATCCCACAGGCCGTCGTGGATCATGCCGTCGACCATCGATTGGTTTCCCATGCGGAAGCCGGCGCGCGCGCCGAAGACGTAGTACGGCGCGTTCGACATCGACTCCATGCCGCCGGCGACGACGAGATCATTTTCGCCGAGCGCGATCGTGCGAGCGCCGAGCACGACCGCTTGTAAGCCTGAGCCGCACACTTTGCCGACGGTCGTCGCCGGGACCGTATTCGGGATTCCGGCGAAGATGAGCGCCTGCCGAGCTGGAGCTTGGCCGACGCCGCCGGTCAGCACATTGCCCATGAAAACCTCTTGAATGGTCTTCGGATCGAGCTTCGCCCGGGACAGCGCGCCTCGAATTGCGGTAGCGCCGAGCTTGGGCGCGGTGACCGGCGCGAGCGCGCCGAGGAAGGAACCGATGGGCGTACGAGCCGCCGAGGCGATGAAAATCGGTGCAGTCATGAGGGGTGATATACTCACCAAGTCCGCGCTAGTCGATGAGCCGCTCGATCCGCTGCCCGCATTGTGGCCAGATGCACGAGGCCACCGTGACCGTTTGCCCGGTCACGAACACGCCGATGCGAAACACGCGTTCGCATCCGACTGGCGTTCCATCGGTGAAGCCCGGCTCGCCGCGCGGTGGCTCGCAGATCGTGGTCCCACGTCCGATGGACGGGTCGACGCCCGCAGGGCCGCCGCCGTCGCGCTCGGCGCGTCGCTCGCTCATCGGTCAAACCGTCGACGGCAAATACGAAGTGCGCGCCGTCCTCGGCGAGGGCGGCATGGGCGCGGTCTTCGAGGCGGTGCACTCGGCGATCGGGCGCGTCGTCGCGATGAAGGTCCTCCACCCCGCGCAGGCGACGAAAAAAGTCGCGGTGAAACGCTTCCACCAAGAAGCGCGCGCGGCCGGCGGCATCGGTCATCCGAACATTTGCGAGGTCTTCGATTTCGGGACGCTCAGCGACGGCAGCCCGTACCTCGTGATGGAGCGGCTCAAAGGCGAGACGCTCGCGTCGCGCATCGGCGCCGAGGGGGGCCTCCCGTTCCTCGACGTGATCGAGATCGTGATGCAGGTGCTCTCCGGACTCGCCGCGGCGCACGAGCGCGGCATCCTCCATCGCGACATCAAACCGGAGAACGTCTTTCTAGCCGAGCGCGCCGGTTACCCCGCGATCGTGAAGCTGCTCGATTTCGGCGTGTCGAAGGTCGTCGTCAGCAGCGGCGAGTGGGACGACGACACCGACCTCACCAAGACCGGCATGGTGATGGGCACGCCCTATTACATGTCGCCCGAGCAGGCGCGCGGCGATCGCAACCTCGACGGACGCGTCGACATTTACGCGTGCGGCGTCTTGCTCTACGAGGCGCTCACCGCGCAGCGACCGTTCGTCGCGAAGAACTACAACACGCTGCTCGTTCAAATTCTCCAAGGCAACGCGAAGCCGCCGCGCGCGCTCCGCGCGAGCATTCCGCCGGAGCTCGAGCAGATCGTGCTCAAGGCGATGGCGAAGAATCGCGAAGATCGTTTTCAAGTCGCAGCCGAGTTTTCGCACGAGCTCTCGGCGCTCCGAAAACGGCTCGCGAAGTCGAGCTCGGGCCGCGTGCCGGCCGCGGTGCGGGCGGCCGTGCCTGCGCCGGGCGCGCTCTCGCAAAGCTCGACCGACATCCCGATTCACTTCGCCGAGGAAGGCGACTCGCGTACGCCGGGCATGGCGTCGAGCAGCGACGAGTGGGAGCAAACGACCGCGCCGATGATGGAGGTCCCCGCCGAGCCGTCGTCGCCCTACGACGACCCGAGCGAGCAGCAGGACACCGTCTACGACCGCAAGGCGACGGCGAAGCCGAAAAAAGAAGACGGCGACGAGCGAACGGACAAGATGAACCAGGCCGACATCCAGCACATCATCGACGCCGTCCGCGAGGCCCGCGAACGCGAGAAGTCCCGCCGCCGCGGCTAAACGATCGCCGCGCGGAGATTTTTGCTGGCTTCGCGGTCTTTGAGCGACTCGAGGATGATGACCGCGGTCTCTTCGATCGCGCGGCCCGTCACGTCGATGACCGGCCAGGTCGGGTGTTTGTCGAAGATGCTCCGCGCGTAGTCGAGCTCGGCGCGAACTTGATCGGCGAGGCCGTAGCTCGCGTCGATCGGCATGCCGAGCTGCTTGAGGCGAGCTTTGCGAATTTCGACGAGCTGATTGATTTCGATCGTGAGGCCGACGACACGCTCTTGCGGCGCGTCTTCGAGCTCCGCCGGCGGCTCGATGCCGAGGACGATCGGCAAGTTCGCGACCTTGAGGCCGCGTTGCGCGAGGAGCGTCGAGAGCGGCGTCTTCGACGTGCGGCTGACCCCGACGAGAACGAGGTCGGCTTTGCGGAAGTTGCGCGGCTCTTTGCCGTCGTCGCTCTTCACGGTGAACTCGACCGCCTCGATGCGGCGAAAATATTCGTCGCTCAGCGGGAGCATGCTCGACGGCGTGTTGATCGGCTCGCGGTCGAGGAAGGTCGTGAGCCGGCCGATGAGCGAGCCGATGAGATCGAGTGCCTCGATTTTTAGCTCGTAGCTCTGCGAGTGGATGAACTCGCGCAGCTCGGGGCTGACGACCGTGAAGACGACGAGCGCGCCGTCCTTCGCCGCGCGCTCGAGCACCGGTCGCGCCGCCTCCTTCGTGCGCACGCGCGTGTGCATGCGGATTTGCGCGCCCGAATGGGGGAACTGGAGCATCGCTGCGCGCACGACCTTCTCGGCCGTCTCACCTGTCGAGTCGCTCACGATGTCGATGAGCTTGCCTTGCACGGTCACCTCGTCGCGCATCCTAATCTATACACGCGCGCGCGCAGAACAATCCGAGCCGAGGCATTGTTTCCTGGCGCCTGACGGTTACGTCATGAAATCGTGACGCGTGTAGATTGCAACAATCGGAAGGCCCGCCGCTTCGATCGCTTCGCGACCGCCTTCGAGCCGATCGACGAGCGCGGCGACGCCCGTCACCTCGTAACCGGCCGCGCGCAATTTCTCGGCGGCTTTGAGCGTCGAGCCGCCGGTCGTGATCACGTCTTCGACGAGCGCGACGCGCGCGCCGCGCGCGAGGTGAGCGTCGCCTTCGATTTCGCGGCGGCTCCCGTGGTCCTTCGCGTCTTTCCGGACGTAGATCGCGTCGAGCGGCGCGCCGCGCAGATGACTGGTGAGCGCAACGGCGCTCGCGAGCGGGCAGCCGCCGAGCTCGACGCCCGCGACCGCGACGGGCGAAAAGTCGCGCACGGTGTCGAAGAGAAGCTCGCCGACGAGCGCGTGCGCTTCGGCGCCGAGCACCGTCTGTTTGCAGTCGATGAAAAAATCGCTCTCGCGCCCGGAGGCGAGGACGACGCGTCTTCGCGCGAAGGACCGCGCGCGCAGGAGCTCGAGCAGCCGCGCTCGCGCTTCGACCGCGTTCGGCGTCATCGGCGCTTGGTGAGCGCGGCTTTCGTGCCCTTCTTCAAGACGGGGACGACCGGCGGCGGCGCTTTGCCGCCCGCGAGCGTGATGCCGCGGCCCTTCGGCGCGGCGTGCTTGGCGGCGACGTGCACGACCGCGGGCTTCGACTTCGGCGCGGGAGGAACTGCGCGCACGCCATCGACACGACGCGCGGGCGTCACCGCACGCGACGCGGGCTTGGCGCCGGCCGCTTGCGTCTCGACGTAACCGCGCACGAGACCGCCCGGCGCGATCGCGACGCGCGGCGCGCGCACGTCGCCGACGACGCGCGCTCCATCTTCCAGAAGAATCGATTCGTCGGCGCTGAGATCGCCCTTGACCGCGCCGCGCACGACGATGCGACGCGCGCGCACGTCGGCCGCGACCGTCGCCGTCGATTCGATGCGCGCCTCGCCGCCGACCGTGAGCTCGCCCTCGAGATGACCCTGCACCTCGATGTCCCCCGCGCCGCTCACGCGCGCGTGGACGCGCGTGTCACGCCCGATGATCGTCGCCGTCGCCATCACACATCCATGTCGACGTTGCCCTTGAAGTGGGCGCCGTCGGCGATCGTGATGCGCGCGGCTTTGACGTTGCCGACCACGCGCGCGCCGCTCTGCAGCTCGACACGATCGGTCGACGTCACGTTGCCGGTGACTTGGCCCGCGACCGTCATCGGTCCGCCGCTCACGTCGGCCTCGACGACCGCGCCGGATTCGACCGTGACGCCCTCTTTCGCCGAGAGCTTGCCGCGGATGGTTCCCTGAACGACGACGTCCTCGTCGGCGATCACTTCGCCTTCGATCGTGATGTTCGCGCCGATGACCGTGCTCGCCATGTCCGTTCTCCTCAACGCGCTTTCCCGAGCGCCGCGGGCAGCTCGAAGTCCGCCTCGAGGCGTCCGGCGAATTGCGCGCCCTCTTCGATGCTGATCTCCGAGCCCTTCAAGTCGCCGTGCACGCGCGCCGTCGCCGAGAGCCGCACCGGGCCCGACGCGTTCACGTCGCCCTTGAGCTCGCCGGCGATGCTGACCGCGTGCGCCTCGAGCGACTCGCTCTCGACGTGCGCGTTTTCGCCGATGGTCAGGTCGCCGCGCATCGCGACGTCGCCCTCGACCGTGCCGAGGATCGACAAGTCGCCGTCACCCGAGATTTTCCCGCGGATGCGGACGCTCTCGCCCAGCACCGCGGCGTCGCGCGAGCCGCGAACGACCGGGCGGATTTGTGCCTTCGCCTGAGCCATGAACGGCCGCCATGTTTACGTGTCATCGCTTCGCTTGGCAAGCGCGGTGCTCGACCATGATGCACCGATCCTGAATCACGCCGATGCCCGCGCTCTCGAGCTTCGCGGCGAACGCGTCGTCGCGAATCCCAAGCTGGAGCCACACGAATTTCGGCTTCTTCGCGACGATGTCGTCGAGGTGCGGCGCGAGATCGATCGGCCGCCGAAAGACGTTGACCAAATCGACGTCGCCCGGGATGTCGACGAGCTTCCGGTACGCGCGCTGCCCGAGGATCTCGGTCGCGTCCGGAGAGTAAACCGGCACCGGCACGATTTCGAAACCTGCACTCTGCAAGTATTGCGGCACGTAAAAAGCCGGCTGAGACGACTGCGCTTCGGTCTTGATGCCGAGCACGGCGATGCGATGCGTGCGCGCGAGGAGGTCGCAGATTACCATCGCGTTCATGGATGCAGCCGCTCTCCGCGACGCGCAAGCGCCGCTCAAAGAACGCTACAAGGCCGACGCCGCGACGGCCCGTGACGTGCTCCGTGCGCGCGGCGAGGTCGACTTCGCGAACGTCGCGATTCGCGTCGACCAACCTCACGAGGGCCGGCTCGCGGGCCTTCATCGCGCGACCGGCGGCAACGGAGACTTCCGCTGTTCGGGCGAGATGTTGCTCGAGGCGCTCGTCGGTTGCGCCGGCGTCACGCTCGCGTCGGTGACGACCGCGCTCGCGGTGCCCATCGAACGCGCCGTCGTGCGCGCCGAGGGCGATCTCGATTGGCGCGGCACGCTCGGCGTCGACAAGACCGTGCCCGTCGGCTTCTCGGCCATTCGTCTCGTCCTCGAGCTCACGACGAACGCGCCGCAAGACAAGCTCGACAAGCTCCTCCAGCTCACCGAGCGTTACTGCGTCGTCCTGCAAACCATCGCGCAAAAGCCAACGCTCTCCGCGAGCATCGTTCGGACCTGACGTTGCTCGTCCTCGGAATCGAATCGTCCTGCGACGAGACCGGCGCTGCGGTCGTGCGCGAGGACGGGCGCGTGCTCAGCGACGTCGTGCAATCGCAAATCGTTCACGCCGAGTGGGGCGGCGTCGTGCCCGAGCTCGCGTCGCGCGATCACGCGCGCAACGTTTTGCCGGTCGTGCGCGAGGCGATCGCGCGTGCGGGCGTCGCGCTCGAAGCGATCGACGGCATCGCGGTCACGTGCAGGCCGGGCCTCGTCGGCGCGCTCCTCGTCGGCGTGCAAGCGGCGAAGGGCATCGCGTTCGGCGCGAAAAAACCGATCGTCGGCGTCGATCATTTGATGGGGCACTTGCTCGCGATTTTTTTGAAGCGCGATGAAACCGGCGGGGACCTGCCGGCGTTTCCGTTCGTCGCGCTGCTCGTCTCCGGCGGGCACACGGCGATTTATCGCGTCGACGGGCCGAGCTCGTCGGAAGTGCGCGAGCTCGGCGCGACGCGCGACGACGCCGCCGGCGAAGCGTTCGACAAAGTCGCGAAGGCGCTCGGTCTCGGCTACCCCGGCGGCCCGATCGTCGACAAGCTCGCCGCGCGCGGCAATCCGAACGCGGTCGCGCTCTCGCGTCCAATGGCGAAGACGCTCGAAATGAGCTTCTCCGGCATCAAGACCCAAGTCGCAGCGCTCGTGCGCGAGGAAGGCGCGATGAGCGATGCGCGCGTCGCCGACGTCTGCGCGTCGTTTCAAGCCGTCGTCACGAGCGTGCTCGCCGACAAGCTTCTCGATGCCGCCAAGCGCGAACGCGTTCGCGACGTCGTCCTCGGCGGCGGCGTCGCCGCGAACTCGGAGCTCCGCCGGCGCGTCATCGAGGGCGCAACGCGCGCGGGCCTCCGCGCACACGTGCCGGCGATCGCGAGCTGCACCGACAACGGCGCGATGATCGCCTACGCCGGCGCGATGCGGCTCGCGCGCGGCGAACGCGACGGTTGGGACCTCGCCGCGACCAGCGCGACGGCGCTCCCGCGCGCGACCCGCAAAGGCCGCGGCGCGCGCTAGTGCTTCACCAGTTGTTGCGGCGGGCGGCGGCGCCGCTCGGAATCGTCGGCGCCTCGCGCGTCGAGATGCGCGACGCGCTCTTCAGCCCGTCGAAGCTCGGCGTCATCGACCATTGCTGAATCGCCTGCTTGCCGGGTCGATCGATGTGGACGCTGTCGTCGACCATGCGAACCCAGCTGAGCGGGATGTAATGCTCCGACCCGCCTTCGCGCTTCAGTCGGATCCAGTCGCCCTCCATGCCGTCGACGACGGCGAATTTCGTCTCGTTCGAGCAGACGACCGGCATGTTGGGTTTGATTTGGCTGGGGCTGACCATGAGCGCGACCGAAGCAGCCTTCGTACCGGACGATTCAGACGCAATTTTGCGTTCCTGCCGCGACGCCCGCGTGGCGCGCCTGCAGGCGCGTGTCATTTTTTGTGCGACGTACGGTGTTTGGACGCGACTTTGTCCGTCTTCGGGTGGTCGCCGACGTGCCCCGGCGAGGCAAGAACGATCTCGAGCGTGTCGCCCTTCGCGCGCACGAGATAGCTCGGCACGCCGTCTTTGAACGCGACGTCGAGCTGCGAGCCGGTCCCTTCGTTCGAGACTTTGATCGACGCGATGCGGCTGTCGCGCGCGGCCAGCGGACCTGCCGGCTCGAGCGCGCGGCGCCCGGGAACGACGACGCTGAAGCCGGTCGGCTCGCTCGCGCCGTCGATCTTTTCGATCGTACCGTCCATCTTGAGCTTGAGGACGTTGCCGTGCGAGACGCCGCCGTTTCCGAACGGCGCGACCTTCATGTGGTGATGATGATCGCTCGGCTCGCTCTCGTCGCCGCCGTTGTTCGCGACGGTCGCTTCGGGCTGCGGGATCGGAACCGGCGCGGGGAGCGGAGCCGGCGGCGGCGGCGCGGCGGCGAGCGCGGTCGCGTCGGTCGCGACCGGTTTCACCGCTTCGGTCTTCGGCGACTTGTGGAGCGCCGCGTACGCGAGCACCACCGCGAGGCCCGCAGCGCCGCCGATGACGAGCTTTCGCTTCGCGTCGATCTTCGGCGTCTTCGGCTTCACGAGATCGGTCGCGCGAACGACTTTGCGTCCGGTCGCGTGCAGGCCCCCGCCGGGCGGCGGCGCGGTCGTCCGCTTCACGGCCTCGACCCCTTCACGCGCGTGCTGCTTCCGTTTCTGAATCAACAGCGCCGCGGTCGCGCGCGCGCGCTTTGCGAAATCCAAAATCGCCGGCGTCACTTTCGCGGCGTTCTTCGCGAACGAGCTCTTCAAGTCGGGCAGCGGCTCGTCTTCTTCGGTCTTGGCCTCGACGTGCGGCGCGGGCTCGTCCTCGTTTTCCATCACGGTCGGCTCGGGCGTCGTGTCCTTTTGAGGAGCCATCACCGCGGGCTCCACCGGAACGCTTTCGGGCTCGTCGTTGTAGCGGAGCCCGACGACGAGACGCGGAACGCGCGACTCGGGATCGATCTCGACCTCGACGCGATCGATGCGCGCAGGCCGTTTTTCGCCGGTTTCGGCGTCCTCAAGCTCGAGCTCTTTGCCGACCTGAAGGAAACCGAGCTCGTTGCCGACGGTCAGCTCTTTGCGCGTCGCGTCCTTCACGCGCGCCTTCATCGGAAAGCCGAGACCTTCGATGTGGAGGCGAACCTTCGCGCCCTGCGGCGCGATCACGCGCTGCTGCACGCCGACGATGCGACCGATCGCCTCGGCGCTCTGCGCGTCGAGATCGACGAACCGGAGGCCGAACTCGCCGCCGCGCTCGCCTTCTTCTCGCCAGAGCACCTCGCACTGCGCGCTCACTTCGCCTCCGGCGCCCGCGTCGAAGCGGCACGTGAGCGGCTGGCCAATCTCGGGCAAGTAAGCCGTTCGGAGGTGCATCCCTCCGTCCGAGACATCGACGGCCTGCGCTTCGAACGCCGGTCCGAGCGACGGGCTCACTTCGACGAGAGCTTCGAACGGGATCCGGGTCGCGCCCGGCGCGCGGCGATCGTTTGCATCCATGGTCATGGCAATTTCCTCCGACCATCCCGCGATAAAAGCTTCGGCCTGCTCGGGCCAAGTTTTCGATCTAGGCTCGGGTCATGCGGACGCTGTTTCTTTTGTTCCTCCTCGCGTGCGTGCCGCCGGCCGAAGACGCCGCCGCGACCGCGATTGATCCTGCGTCGCTCGTCCTTCCGTCGTCGACGACCGCGGTGCCGGCGAACGAAGATCTGCCGACGGTCATCCTCACCAAAGCGAAGCTCATCGTCGTCGGCGTGCCGCACGCCTCGATCGCGACACCGATTGGCATCGAGTACATGAACGGTCCGCTCATCGAGCCGCTCCAGCAGTGGCTCAAAGATCCGAGCATTCACGGCCACGACGTCGCCGTCGCGTTCGACTCCGACGTGAAGGCGGAGACCGCGATGGAAGTCATGGCGACGTGCCTCGACGCGGGGATGAACGTGTTCCACCTCGCCGTTTCGCGCGAGGGAACCACCGCTCAAATTCCGCTCGAGTTCGGCCGACCCGAACGGGCCGACGCGCGCCCGCTGACCGCGTCGGTCTTCGCAGGCGGCGTCGTCCTCAAAGTTCCGGAGGGCACCGTCGGGCCCGGCTGCGAAAACCTCGGCGGAGGCGTCGCGGTCTCACGCCTCGACGGGCTCATCGACCGCGACCGCCTCGCGCGCTGCGTCGCGCAAGTTCACGCCGCGCACACCACCAACACGGCGAGCTTGCTCGTCACCAAAGACACCGAGTTTCACGAGATCGTGACGCTGCTCGACGCGATTCGAAAAAACGCGGGCACCGACGCAATCTCACTCGGCATCAGCGACTGAGTCACCTCCAGTTCATCGCGTTTTCGGTCTCGTGGATCGCGTTGTCCGTCGCGAGGATCGCGCGCTCGCGCCACCCGCCGTGATTGTGCTCCGACGCGAGCAGCTCGATGCGCGCCGCGCGCAAGTTGTCGAGCGCGTGGTGCATGCGGCGATAGTCGCCCTCGACCATCTTCGCTTCCGAGTTGTTCCCCGAGTTGGCCGACGCTTGATAGTCGATCGCCATGCTGGCGAGACACGCGGCCGCAAACACGAAACCCTTCTTGTTCCAAATGCGCATGATTCCTCCTCGGACGTGGACAGTCCGACGAGAGCATCGGTGCGCCCATTCATGCGCACAACCCTTTTTACATTCCTTTAGAGGGGAATGTTCGTGTGCTTCTTCGGCGGATTCGTGTCGCGCTTGTCCTTGAGGACCTCGAGCGCCGCGGAAAGACGCGCTCGCAACGTACGCGGATAAATCACTTCGTCGACGAAGCCGAGCTCGGCGGCCTTGTACGGGTTCGCGAATTTTTCCTTGTATTCTGCAACGAACCGCGCGCGCGCTTGCTCGGGGTTCGCGGCCTTGGCGATCTCGTTCTTGAAGATGATGTTGACCGCGCCCTCGGGGCCCATGACCGCGATCTCGGCCGTCGGAAACGCGAGGTTCACATCGGCGCGGATGTGCTTGCTCGCCATGACGTCGTACGCGCCGCCGTAGGCCTTGCGCAAAATCACGGTCACCTTCGGCACCGTCGCCTCGGCGAACGCGAAGAGGAGCTTCGCGCCGTGCTTGATGATGCCGCCGTACTCCTGATCGGTGCCGGGCAAAAATCCGGGGACGTCGACGAACGTGACGAGCGGGATGTTGAAGCAGTCGCAAAAGCGAACGAAGCGCGCGGCTTTCACCGACGCGTCGATGTCGAGCACGCCGGCGAGGATGGCGGGTTGATTCGCGACGACGCCCACCGCGCGACCGCCGATGCGCGCGAAGCCGACGACGATGTTCGGCGCGAACGGCGCCATGATCTCGAGCATCGTGCCGCCGTCGACGACCGCGCGAACGACTTCTTTCACGTCGTACGGTCGATTCGACTCGAGCGGGATCATCGAATCGAGCTCGGGGACCTCGCGCATCGGCGGGTCGCCCGTGTCGCGAAACGGTGGGTCCTCCACGTTGTTCGACGGGATGTACGAGAGGAGCTCGCGCACTTGCGCGATGCACGTGCGATCGTCGCGCGCAGTGAGGTGCGCGACGCCGGATTTTTCGGCGTGCGTGGCCGCGCCGCCGAGATCTTCTTTCGTCACCTCTTCGTGCGTCACCGCTTTGATGACGTCCGGCCCGGTGATGAACATGTAGCTCGTGCCTTCGACCATCAAGATGAAGTCGGTGATGGCCGGCGAGTACACCGCGCCGCCCGCGCACGGCCCGAGGATCGCGCTGATCTGCGGGATGGTCCCGCTCGCGAGCGTATTGCGGAGAAAAATGTCCGCGTAGCCGGCGAGCGACTCGACGCCTTCTTGGATGCGCGCGCCGCCCGAGTCGTTGAGGCCGATGACTGGCGCGCCGACCTTCATCGCCGCGTCCATCAGCTTGCAGATTTTCTGCGCGTACGCGCCGCTCAGCGAGCCGCCGAAGACGGTGAAGTCCTGCGCAAAGACGAACACCTTGCGACCATCGACGAGCCCGAACCCAGTGACGACGCCGTCGCCGAGGACTTTTTGATCGGCCATGCCGAACTCGGTCGCGCGGTGCGTGACGAAGCGGCCCATCTCGACGAACGAACCGGGATCGAGCAACAGATCGATCCGCTCGCGCGCGGTGAGCTTGCCGCCTTCGTGCTGTTTCTTGATGCGCTCCGTCCCCCCGCCCTGGAGCGCGCGTTCGTTCATCTCGTCGAGGCGCGCGATGGGCGCGGACGGCGGTTTGGACGCGGTGGGCATGCGGCCGACTTTACATGATCAAGGATCGATGTAGTCGACGTCTTCGCCGCGAAAGGTGCGTAGCGTCGTGCGCTTTTCGCGCCGCGCGACGACCGGGTCGTGCGCGAGGACGACTTTGCCTTTGCCGCCGGGCGTGTCGCAAACGAACTTCGGCAGCGCGATGCCCGACATGCGCCCTTGGAGGCCCCGCATGATTTCGACGCCGCGCGCGAGCGGCGTTCGCAAATGCGAGCTACCGCGCACGGGATCCATCTGCAGCAAGTAGTACGGCCGGACGCGCATCGCGACGAGCCCGCGAAAGAGCTTCTCGAGCGTTTTTTCGTCGTCGTTCACGCCGCGCAGCAAGACCGACTGATTCATGACGGGAAAGCCGGCGTTCGCGAGCATGACGCACGCGCGACGCGAGGCCGGCGTGATTTCGCTCGGGTGATTGAAGTGGGTCATCACCCAGATCGGATGATGCGGCGCGAGCGCGCGGACGAGCTCGCGCGTGACGCGCATCGGGAGCGTCACGGGGACGCGCGTCGCCAGTCGAATCGTTTCGACGCTCGGAATTTCGCGCAACGCCGCGACGACTCGGACGAGCTTGTCGGTCGCCATCGCGAGCGGATCGCCGCCGCTCACGATCACGTCGCGCACCTCGGGATTTTCGCGCAGCCAAGCGAACGCCGGCTTCATCGCGTCGAGCGAAATCGCGCCGCCGCCTTGGCCGACCATGCGCGACCGCGTGCAGAAGCGGCAGTAGACCGCGCAGCGATCGCTCACGAGCAAGAGCGCGCGATCCGGATAACGCCGAACGAGGTGCGGCGCGACGGTGTGCGCTTCTTCGCCGAGCGGGTCGACGAGATCGCCCGGCGCGTCGTCCGACTCGCGCGCGTCGGGCACGCACTGAAGGCGTATCGGGTCCGCCGGGTCCTCCCGATCCGCGAGCGACAAATAATAGGGCGTGATCGCGATCGGCAGACCCGCGCGCTCGGCGCGTCGCGCGCCCTCGAGCTCGCGGGGGGTCAGCGAAATCGCGCGCGCGAGCTCGTCGACGGAGGTCACGGCATTTCGGAGCTGCCACCGCCAGTCACGCGGGTTTTTGCGGGGCGCGAGCACCGGTAAAGTTGCAGCTGCAACCATCACTTCCCCGCGTCGAGCGCCCGCGGGTCGACGTGCACGTTGGCGAGCGCCGCGTCGTCGATCTTCACCGGGAACTGTTTTCGGAGCGACTGATACGTCTCGTCTTCTTTCGCCTTCGCGCGGTCCTGCGCGATGCGCACGCGAATCGCCCGCTCGGCCTCCGCGAACGTCCGCTCGTGTGCGTCTTGCTTTTGCGTCAAGCGAACGACGTAAAACTTCCCGCCGGTCGCGATCGCGCGCCCGAGCACGTCGCCCGGCTTGTCGATCTCGAACGCGGCGGCGCGCACCTCGCCGGGCACACGCGGGTTCGCGCCTTTCGTGTCGCCCGGCGCCGAGACGAGCCCGAAGTCGCCCGCGAGATCGACCGGAACGTTCGCCTTCGCCTGCGCGTCGACCGACGTCTGCCGAACGAGCGCGCCCCACTGCGCCGCCGTCGACCCCTTCGCTTTTTCGAGCGCGCTCTTCGCGCTCGCTTCGTCGGTCGTCACGATCAGCGAAATCCGCCGTCGCTCGGGATCTTGGAACTCGCTCTTGTGCGCGTCGTAATACGCGCGCGCATCCGCGTCCGAAATGTCGCTCGGTTGCGGCGCGCCCGAGCGCGCTTCCTTCAACATCGCGTCGCGCAAGACCGCGCGAAGCTCCTGCTGCGCGACCGGGTCCTTGTCGTAACCCTTGGCCGTCGCCTCCTGCGCGAGGAGCTCCACTTCGACGAGCTCGTCGAGCAGCTCTTTCCGCCGCTCGGGCGACTGGTACCGCAGCCGATCGAACTGATCCATGTGCTCGAGCGCGGCCACGTAGTCGCCGAGCGTGATCGTGTTGTCCCCGACCTTCGCGAGCACTTTCGCGGCCTGCTCCGGCGTGAGCGAGGACGTCTGCGCATGCCCCCCCGCGTCCGCCGTCGACGCTTCGTCGCTGCACGACTTGCAGCCTGCCACGCCCAGAAGCGTGCAGAATGCAATCATCGTCAGGACCGAGCGCGTGCGCATTTCGGGTCTGGCATGCTATGCGAAGGCATGCCCCAGCGCGAGGACGACGACGCGAGTGTGTATCCGCCGCCGCTTCACCCCGGTCTGAAATACCGGCGCATCGTGCTCAAGCTGAGCGGCGAGGCGCTCTGCGGAACCGACGGCGGCTTCGGCATCAACCCCGAGACGCTCCGCTCCATGGCCGCCGAGCTCACCGAGGTCCACGCGCTCGGCTGTCAGATCGCGTTCGTCGTCGGCGGCGGCAACATCTTCCGCGGCCTCAAGGGCGCGAGCTCGGGCATGGACCGCGCGCAGAGCGATTACATGGGCATGCTCGCGACCGTCATCAACGCGCTCGCGCTGCAAGACGCGCTCGAAAAAACGGGCGTCCCGACGCGCGTGCAGACCGCGATCGAGATTCGCCAGGTCGCCGAGCCGTACATTCGGCGCCGCGCGATTCGTCATCTCGAGCACGGCCACGTCGTCATCTTCGCCGCGGGCACCGGGAACCCGTATTTTTCGACCGACACCGCGGCAGCGCTGCGCGCGATGGAAATTCACGCCGACGCGCTGCCGCGGTGTCGGTCGAAAAA
>DASXHD010000117.1:0-5625 GCA_036488725.1 Polyangiaceae bacterium
TTCGGCTCGAGGCCATAGGTCCGTCTTTTGGCGCGCAGCCGAATCGCCTTCAAGGGGCGACCCCCGCGCACGCCGCAGAACCACACACGTGAGCCCGCTTGCCTCCGTCTCTGTCCCGTTGTGCAAGCCCTAGCAATCCAAATCCTTCAACGCATCGATCCTCCTGGTCGACGAGAAATGAAAAAACGCGCGCGCACCGCGCCGGTGAGCACCGCGCGTGCCGCACGAATTCGCCGAGAAAGCCCGCAACGGAGGGTGGCCAGGCCTGGCCCGGGCCGGCCGCGGGCCACACGCGTTAGATCGCGCGGCGGACGAAGAGCTCTTCGAGCGTTTCGCGTTTCGGCGTGACGCTGCGGATCTTCGCGCCTTGGGCTTGCGCGATGTCGATGACCTTGCGCAGCGCGGCGTCGCCCTCGGTTTCGATCACGTACGTGTCGCCCATCGTTTTGCCGGGGAAGCCCGCTTCGTCGAGCGCTTTGCGCGCGGCGTCGCTCGCGGCGGTGAGCGCGATCTCGCTTCGCGCCGACTCGCTCTTCAGCAAATCGTGGAGCTTGCCCGAGACGACGACCGATCCTTTTCGCAGGATGCATACGCGGTCGCAGAGCGTCTCGACGTCGCTCAAGATGTGCGTCGAGAAGAAGACCGTCTTGCCGCGGCCACGTTCCTCGAGGATCAAGTCGCGCACGTCTTTGCGGCCGACCGGATCGAGGCCGCTCATGGGCTCGTCCAAGATGAGCAAGTCCGGATCGTGGACGAGCGCGGCCGCGAGGCCGACGCGCTGGCCCATGCCTTTGGAGAGCGCGCGCACTGGGCGATCGATCGCTTCGCTCATGCCGACGCGCGCGATCGTCTTCTCGACGCGCGCGCCGAGCTCGCGTCGCGACATGCCCGAGAGGCGCCCGCAGAGCGTCACGAACTCGCGCGGCGTCAGATAAGGATAGACGTACGGATTTTCCGGCAAGAACCCGGCGCGCGCCATCGCGCGCGGCGACGGGATTTTTTCGCCGAAGATCGTCGCGCTCCCGCCGGTCGGAAAGATGAGCCCGGTGAGCATCTTGATGCACGTCGTCTTGCCCGCGCCGTTCGGCCCGACGAAGCCGAAGACCTCGCCGCGCGAGACCTCGAACGACACGCCGCGGACCGCCTCGACTTTTCGCCCGGAGAACGGCTTGCGAAAGGTCTTCTCGAGCTTGTCGACGGTCAGGACCGCTTCACTCATCGTCTTTCGTCTCCGGCTTCTCGCCAGAATATTCGTGGAGCTTGTACTGCACCTTGCGCGTCGAGATGCCGAGAATGATCGCCGCTTTCGAGGTCGAGCCGCCGCACGCCTCGAGCGTTTTCAAAATCGCCCAGCGCTCGAGGTCGTAGATGCTCGTCCCCGGCACCGGCGGCGCGCCCGCGCCGACGAGCGCCGCTTCGCCTCCGCGGAGCGACGACGGCAGATGTCGTTTTTCGATCGCCGTCCCATCGCAAAGCACGACGGCGCGCTCGATGACGTTCTCGAGCTCGCGCACGTTGCCCGGCCACGCGTAGCTCGCGAAGACGTCCAGCGCTTCTTCGGAGATCGATTCGATCACGCGCCCGTTCTCGTCGGCGTAGCGCTTCAAGAAGAAGCTCGCGAGCAGCGGAATGTCGCGGCGACGCTCGCGGAGCGGCGGCAGCTCGATGGGCACGACGTTCAAGCGATAAAATAAATCTTCGCGGAACTTGCCCGCTTTGATCGCCGCGTCGAGATCGCGATTGGTCGCGGCGATGATGCGCACGTCGACCTTGAGCGTCTCGTTCCCGCCGACGCGCTCGAAGCTCTTTTCTTGCAGCGCGCGCAAGAGCTTCACTTGCGTGCCGAGCGGGATCTCGGACGCTTCGTCGAGAAAGAGCGTCCCCCCGTCGGCTTGTTTGAACCGACCTTCGCGTCGCGAGACCGCGCCGGTGAACGCGCCGCGCTCGTGCCCGAACAATTCGCTTTCGAGCAAACCTTCCGCGAGCGCCGCGCAGTTGAGACGGACGAGCGGCTCGCGCGCGCGGGGAGACGCCGCGTGAATCGCTTCGGCGATGAGCTCTTTGCCGGTCCCGCTCTCGCCGGTGATGAGAACGCTCGCCTTCGACGGGCCGACTTGCCCGACGAGCTGGAGGAGCTCCTTCATCTTCGGATCGTCGGTGACGATGTGATGGAACGCGTTCCGCTCGCGCAACCGATCGCGCAGGCGCCGCGTCTCTTGAAGGAGGCGCGCCTTCTCCATCGCGCGCTCGATCACGGCCGAGAGCGCTTCGTACTCGAGCGGCTTGGTCAGATAATTGTCCGCGCCTTTTTTCACGGCGGCGACCGCGCTCGAGATCGTTCCGAACGCGGTCATCACGATGAACACGGCGCTCGGCGCCGCCGCGCGCGCCTTGTCCATGAACGCGATCCCGTCGAGCCCGGGCATCTTCACGTCGGTCAAGATGACGTCCGGCTGAAACTCCTCGAGCTTGCGCAGCGCTTTGAAACCGTCGGCGGCGGTCTCGGTTTGGTAGCCCTCGTCGTGGAGAATTTCGCTCAGCGCCGCGCGCGCGTTCGCTTCGTCGTCGACGATCAGAATTCGTCCGCGCGAGGCCATCGCTCGAAACCATAGCAGCCGCCGTGTCCGAAAATGCAATGCACGAGGCGCTGCGCCGGCGCGTCCACCGGGCATGACCAAATTCGCGATGGGGCTCTTCGTTTCCGCTTTTGCGATGGCTTGCAGCGCGCCGGGACCGGGCGACACGGGCGACGGCGGAGCCGCCAACGACGCGGCGCCCGCGCCCGGCAACTGCACGATCACGCTCTCGGGTGCGGTGACCGCGACGTCGGGTTGCAGCGTCGCCGCCGCCGACGACGATCAAGGCCTCCACTTCGGCGTCGCCTCGACCGACGGCAAATTCGCCTTCGCGTCGAACCTCCCCGGCTCGGCGCTCACGACGGGCACCTTCGCGCTCGGCGCGACGACCAAAACCGTCGGCACCGTCGCGCAGGGCACGGCGGTCTGGGCCGAGTTCTATCAAGACGGCCAGCACCCGGACCAAGGCGACGCGACGTTCGAAGTCTCGGACGTCGGTCAGTCGTACGCCGGCTCCAGCGGCACCGGCTGGCTCGGGACACACGGCACGCTCACCGCGACGCTCCCCGCCGCCGACCAGTTCGCGAGCGGCACCGTCACCGCCACCGTGACCTTCTGAGCGCCTGGACGATTCGTTTCCCCAGGCGCAAAAAGGGGTGTTACAACGCTGAGCCAGCATGCGTACCCGCTCACGCTGGTTCTTTTCGCTTGTTCCTCTCGCCTTTGCGCTCACGGCGCCCGATGCGTCCGCGCAGAAAATAACGTTCGGCGGTGGAGGGGGCTCGACACAGTCGACGCAGCCCGCGCCGAAGGCGACGACGACCGCGCCCGCGGCGACGACGACCGCGAAGGAAGAAGAGAAAACCGATCAGGTCCCCGAGACCGACGAGTGGGCCGACCGCGACAACTCGCTGCTCGAATCGAACGCGCTCTCGGGCGCGCTCGGTTTGATTCACACGATGCACGGCGAGCCCGGCAAGGGCGGACAGTTTCGCGCGAGCTTCATCACCAACTTCATGTCGGCGGGCTTTCAGTGCAGCCCGACCTACCCGTGCCCGAACCCCGCGGGCGGCGCGCCGATCACGACCGACAGCACGAACCAAGTCGGCGCGACCGTCGCGTTGAGCGTCTCGATCGTCGACTACCTCGAGGCGTACCTCTCGGTGAACGCGAGCGCGACGGGCGACGACAACAACCACCCGACGCTCCTCCAAGAGATGGGCGACATGACGCTCGGCGTGAAGGGCGCCTACGACTTCGGCACGAAATGGTTTTGGCCGTTCGCTGCGGCGGAGCTCAAGCTCCTCGGCGGCGCAGGCGGCGTCGGCTATTTCGGAAACGGCACGAGCGCGCGCTTCCTCCTCGGCGCGACGGGCGACTTTCGCAAGCTCGCCGGCAAGGTCCCGCTCCGCACGAGCTTGAACCTCTCGTACGACATCGACAACTCGGGCGCGATCATCGCCGACACCGAGACCGCGCGCGGAACGCCGGTCACGCGCATCGAGCGCTTCGGCCTCGGCATCAACCGCGTCGACCAGTTCGACGTGAACCTCGCGGCCGAGACGTTCCTCTTGAACGATCGCATTCGCCCGTTCCTCGAGTTCTCGCTCGTCGGCGCCGCGAACCGCCAAGGCTACGCCTGCCACACGAAGAACCCGAGCGCAGACAACTGCCTCGCCAACGACACCGACGTGCCGACCACGCTCACCATCGGCGCGCGTTTCTTCCCGTGGAAGGGCCTGATGCTCGAGGCCGCGGTCGACGTCGGCATGACCGGCGTGCAGAACTTCATCGAAGAGCTCGCGCCGCAGACTCCTTATATGGTGTACCTCGGCGCGGGCTGGAGCTTCGACGTTTGGGAGCGCCCGCCGGTGGTGCAGACCAAGACGATCGAAAAGAAGATCGAAGCGAAGGTCACGCAGGGTCGCATCAAGGGTCTCGTCCACGAGAAGGACAAGGACACGGCGATCCCCGGCGCGGTCGTCGCGTGGGACAACCATCCCGAGCTCACCGCGCTCTACACCGGCCCCGATGGCCGCTTCACGACGCAAGGTCTCACGCCGGGCAAGTACACGTTCGCGATCAAAGCCGACGGTTACAAGGACGGCGCGTGCGAAGCCGAGATCATGAAGTCCGCGGCCGACGTCACCGTCGACTGCCCGCTCGAGGCGTTGCCGCGCGTCGGTAACCTCGTCGGTCACGTCAAAGACGGCGAGACCAACGCGTGGGTGCCGAACGCGACCGTGAAGTTCAAGGACGCGAGCGGCAAAGAGCTTTCGATCAGCGCCGACTCGAACGGCGCGTTCCGATTCGAAGGCGTCGCGCCGGGCGAAGGCGAGATCACCGTCGAAGCGCCGGATTACCTCGCGTACGTCGACCACACGAACGTCAAAGTCCGCCAGGACAATCCGTTCGACGCGGTCATCCGCCACAAGCCGGTTCGTTCGCTCGTTCAAGTGACGGCGAAAGAGATCACCATCAAGCAGCAGATTCAGTTCGCGCTCGATCAGGACATCATCCTGCCCGAGTCGACGCCGCTGCTCATGGAGATCGCCGACGTCCTCATCAAGAACCCGCGCATCAAGCAGGTCGAGGTGCAGGGCCACACCGACAACACCGGCACGCCCGAGCACAACCAAGACTTGAGCGAGCGCCGCGCGAACTCGGTCCGTAACTGGCTCATTCAGCACGGCGTCGCCGCCGATCGTTTGGTCGCGAAGGGCTACGGCCAGACCAAGCCGCTCGTGCCGAACGTCACCACGGCGAACAAGGCGAAGAACCGCCGCGTTCAGTTCATCATCCTCGAGCAGGACAAGGCGCCCGCGGGCGGCGGCGGCGGACACACCGTCGTTCCGTTCTGATCTCGTCGTTACGATGAAGGGCAGTACCCTCGGTTTCGTCGCGCTCGCGACGCTGGTCGGGTGCACGTCGCTGCTCGGCGACTTTCAAACCGGGGGGGAGCGACGCGTCCGACGACGGGCCCGTCGGAGTCGAAGGCGGCTTCGACGCGCCCGCCGACGCGCCGCCCGACGCACTCGCCGACGCGCCG
>DASXHD010000067.1:0-55322 GCA_036488725.1 Polyangiaceae bacterium
GGGCTCCTGCGCGACTCGCTCGGGCTCATCATGGATGCGGTGCCCGAGCACGTCGACATCGATCGCGTACGCGGTTATTTGAAGGCGATCGTCGGCGTGCGCGAGGTGCACGATCTCCACGTTTGGCCGATGAGCACGACCGAGGTCGCGCTGACCGCGCACCTCGTGATGGAGGCGATGCCGCCCGACAACGTGCTCCTGCGCCGCGTCGCGAAAGAGCTCCACGAAGAGTTCGAAATCGGCCACGCGACGATCCAAGTCGAGACGCCCGAGTCGGACCCATGTCATCTCGCGCCCGAGGACCGCGTTTGAGAAGCGTGCTGTTCGTCATGAGCGCGCTCGCGCTCGCGTGCGGCGATCGAACGTTTCCGACTGGCGGCGACGCGGCGAGCGACGCGGGCATCAGCGACGCGCCGCTTTTTCCGGACGTCGCGCCGGTCGACGCCGAGCCGCCGGGAACGTCCGAGGTCTTCGCGCACAGCCAAGACACGCTCTATCGCCTCGACCCGAAAACGCAGGCGGTGACGACGATCGGTTTGTTCACCGGTTGCTCGTCGGTCGAGGACATCGCGCTCGACGCGAGCTCGACGATGTACGCGACGACGCTCGACGGTCTCTACACGGTCGATCGCGCGACGGCGAAGTGCACGCTCGTCGCGACCGGAACGTATCCGAACTCGCTCTCGTTCGTTCCGGCCGGCACGCTCGACGCGAACAACGAAGCGCTCGTTGGATTTCTGGGCGACCAATACGTGCGCATCGACCAGGCGAGCGGCGCGATGACGACCGTCGGCGCGATCGGCGGCGGCTACACGTCGAGCGGCGACGTCGTCTCGGTGAAGGGCGGCGGCACGTACCTCACCGTCAAGGGCGGCCCGAATTCATGCAACGATTGCCTGATTCAAGTCGATCCGAAAAACGGCTCTTTTCTGCTGGAATGGGGCCCGCTCGGACACACCGCGGTCTTCGGGATCGCGTTCTGGGGCGGCAGCGTTTACGGGTTCGACGCGGGCGGCGAAATTTTCAAAATCGATTTCCAAGGTCTCGCGATGCAGATCTCGACCGTCGCGGCGCCGCCGGGCACGGCGTTCTACGGCGCGGGGTCGACGACCGTCGCGCCGCTCGTTCCGAATTGATCAGAATGCGAACGCGTCGGCGGTCTCGCCCGCGCCGCCCGCCGAGGCTTGGCCGTTCGCCGGGCTGAAACCGCCGGCGCCGCCGAGCGCGCCGTTCTGCGGACGCGCGCACGTGTTTTGGTTTTGCGTCGGCGCGCCGTTGCCGGTCGTGTACGCGAGACACACGGACGGTCCTCCGGAGCCGCCGGACCCGGCGCCGCCCGATCCACCTGCGCCGCCGGGGTGACCCGGCGCGCCCGCTCCCGCGGTTTGTCCGCCGGACGGGCCGGGCGATCCGCCGTTGCCGAAGCCGCCGCCCGTGCCGCCGTTTCCGCCCGTGCCGCCGATGCCGCCGTTTCCTGCGGCGAGAGCCGACTGCTCGACGTCCATCTTCGCGTTGACTGCCGCGATCGCGAAGCTGCCGCCGCCACCCGCGCCGCCGCCCCCGGCCGTGCCCGCGCACCCGCCGCCGCCACCGCCGCCGCCGCCGCCGCTCGCCGCGTCGCAGCACGACGTGCAGACGAAACCGCAACAGCTCGAATCGCCGCTCCCGCTTCCACCGCCGCCGCCGCCGCTCCCGGGCGTGCCGGACGTGCCGCCTTTACCATCGGCGCCGACGTAGCCGCTCGCGCCGTTGAACGTTCCGACGATTCCCGCCGCGCCGCCGTTGACGCCGTTGCTCCCCGTGCCGCCGTTCGTTGCGTTGTCGGGCGCGGTGTTGCCGTGCGTTCCCGAGCCTGCGCAAACGCCGTGACCCGTCGCGCCCGTCCCGAATTGGCCCGCGGCCGGACCGCTGCCGGACGCGCCGTTTTTTCCGTCGCTCTCCCCCGATACCGCCGCGCCGCCCGCTCCGCCGCCGAGCCCGCACGACGACGCGCCGCCACCCGCGGAGCCGTTGTTGCTGCCGTTGCCGCCGGGGCCACCGCCGAGCCCGGTCGCACCGGGCGAGCCGCCGCTTCCCGCGCGCCCGTTGCCCGCGGTGACTTTGCACGCGGTGACTTTCACGGTGTTGTTCGGCGAATCGACGATGAGAATTCCGTAGCTCGACCCGCCTGGCAACGGCGCATCGGTGGCAGTCACGTTGAGGAGCTGAATCTCGGCGTCCGACGTGAGGTCTTGGCCGAAGATGCCCGTCGACGTCGGCGATTGGATCACCGTGTTGTTCGCGGTCGCGCGCGACCAGTTGTTCGTCGCGTCGAAGCCACCGTAGAGGCTCACGCCGGATTTCAACGTGACCGACTCGGTGTACGTGCCCTTCGAGATGTAGACGTCCTTCGCCGGGTTCGCGGCGGCGGCGAGCTGAATGCCTTTGCCGATCGTCGCGACCGGTTGCGCCATCGTGCCGGGGTTGGAGTCGCTGCCGCTCGGCGCGACGAAGATCGCGTTCGCGATCGTGCCGTCGATTCCGTCGCAGTTCGCGTCGGCGAAGGACGTGTCGGGCTTGTCGTTCGGATCGGTCGAGTGGCACTCGCAGCCGTCGGAGGTGGTCTTGTCGAGATCGCCGTTCACGTCGACGAAGCCGACGTTGCACGCCCACGAGCACGCGCTCGTCGCGCAAGTCGCCGTCGCGTTCGCGCGCGCGGCGCACGCCGAGCCGCACGCGCCGCAGTTTTGCGCGTCCTTCGTCACGTCGACGCACGACGAGCCGCAGAGCGTGAGGCCCGTGTCGCAGCTCGTCTTGCATTGGCCGTTCGAGCAAACTTGCTTCGCCGAGCAGAACGTCGCGCAGCCGCCGCAGTTCTGCGGATCGCTCTGCACGTTCACGCACGCCGCGCCGCAGACGATCTCACCGGTCGCGCAAGCGCACGCGCCCGCGCTGCACCCGACGTTCGGTGGGCACACGTTGCCGCACGCGCCGCAGTTCTGCGAATCCGACTTTGGGTCGACGCACGCGCCCCCGCAGACGGTGAGCGCGCAGTTGGTCTCGGTGGTCGATCCCGTCGCGCAAGCGACGACGACCAAGACGAAAAAGAAGGCGAGTAAAAGCTTCGGCCGCACGAGGAAGAGATAGCACGCGGCCGGCGTATTTTAGGGGTCATGCGGCGGTTTTTGTTTTGTCTCCTCGTCGCGTGCGGTCCGGCACGGGTCGCGACGCCGGCCGCGGTCGAAACGCCACGGCGACCGAGCGTGCAGATCGCCGAGTCCGGTCCGAGTCACGCCGAGCGCGGCGTCCTCGACGTCGCGGCCGAAGAGCTCCGCGTCGCTTGGGAGAAGGACAAGACCGACGCGGCAAAAAAAGCCTACGGGCGCGCGCTCGTCGACGCGTGGGCGTTCGAAAGAGCGCGCGCCGTGCTCGGCGACGACCCGTCGATTCCGCAGGGGGACCTGCACGCGATCGAACCGGACGGCGACCGCGTCGGACGCGCGATCCGTGCGCTCGCCGCGCACGATCCCAAAACGGCCGCGAGCGAGCTCGCCCCGGAGATTTCGCCGCGCGCGCAGCCGCTCGTCCTCGAGCTCGCCGGTCGGGCCGCGTGGTCGCTCGGGCAGCACGTCGAGGCGCGAAAGCTCTGGGCGCGCGCGCGGAGCCGCATCGACGCGGCCGGCGGGCAGATCGGTTTGGTCGCGACCGCCGCCGGCGCAGTCAGCGCGCTCGACGCAGCCGACGGTCGCATCCTCGCGGCGCGGACGCGCGAGCGTTATCTCGTCGGCGGTTACCAGTCGAGCGGCACGCAGTCGGATTGGATCGAAACGTACGCGCCGGGCGATCCTGATCCGCTGATTCGCATTCCGACCGGAAGCCTCGCCGGCTTCGCGCTGGCTCGCGACGGCAAGACCGCGGCCGTCGCCGAGCGGCCCGTCGACCTGATCGCCGCGCCGGTGCCCGAGACGGCGCGACTCTTCGACGTGCGCACGGGACGGACCGAAGCTTCGTGGGGCGTGCAAGGCGTCGACGCGCTCGCCTTCTTCGGCGATGCGCTCCTCGCGTCGCGCGATCATGACGTCACCCAATGGGATTCACTAGGACGCGTGGCCCGGACTTTTCCGATCGTCGGCTCGACCGCGGGAGCGATGCGCATCTACCGCGCCGGGCGCGGCACGATGCACGACACATTCACGGCGATGTATCCGAGCGAGCCGATCGGAACCGAAGCGCGCGACGGCGCGATCGCGATCGCGTCGAGCGACGGTACGATTTGGGTGTGGACGAAGGGCGCGACGAGCCCCGTCGCGCTGCGCCCGCCCGGGACGGCGCACGACGAGCACGAAGCGCTCGGGCGCCGCGCCGTCGCGATGCAATTCGACTCGTCGGCGAGGACGCTGCGCGTCGTCACCGGCGACGGCGCGATCGTCAGCTGGGACGTCGCGCGGCAGCGCGCGCGAATCATCGCCGAGCCGAAATGCACGCCCGACGAGTTCGCGACCGGTTTGTTCGGCAGCGCGCCCACGCCCGACGTGCTCGCCGACTGCGCGCGCACGCCGAAAGCGTGGCTCTCGCCCGACGGCTCGCGCGCGATCTTGACGCGCGGCCTCGGCGGCCCGCGCGTCCGCGACGCGGTGACGGGCGCGCCGGTCACGACGTTCGACATGCTCTCGAGCGACGCGCTCGCGTGGGCGGGCCCGACGACCGCGTGGGTCGGCGGCGTCGACGGCGCGATCGCTCGCTTCGACGCGACGACCGGCGAGCGCACCGCGATACTCGAGCAAGGCGGCGTTCGCGGGTACATGCAGGCCGTCTCGAGCGACGGCCGCTACGTCGCGGTTGCCGGCGTCCCGGTCGGGCTGAGCGAAAAGGCGAAGGCCGTTGCACGCATTTGGGACACGACCGAGCATCGCGTCGTCGGGGGCCTCCCGGCTGATTTCGCGTCCGCCGATTTCGTCGATCGCGGCGTGGCGCTCGTTTACACGAAGCGCGGCGCGTTCTTGTGGGACCTCGCGACGAGGCAGCACGTCGCCGATTTCGACGCGCCGGACGAGAAGGTCATCGCAGCGAACGTCGCCGTGCAGCGCGTCGTCAGTGCGAACGCGAGCGACTCGCTCGTCGTTCGGGACTTCCGGCGCGTCGTTCGGCGCATCGCGCTCGGCGGGAGCCTCTTCCAAGCGGCGTTCGATCGCGACATGCACGAGGCCGCCGCCGTCATCGCGAGCACCGGCGACCTGGTCGTCTGGAGCCTCGACGACGGGCGCGAGCTTTTGCGCAGGAGCGCCGCGCTCGGGGGCCCGGGCGTCGCGCTCTCGCCCGACGGCAAGCTCGTCGCGTGGCGCGCCGACCGGAAGACGTTGCTGGTCGCGTCCATCGCCGACAACCACGAGCTCGCGAGGCTCTCGTCCTCCGATCTCGCGCCCAACAGGGACTACGGTCCGCTGCAAGCGTTCGCGTTCGCGAGCGAGGACGAAGTGCTCGTCGTCGGGCCGGGCAAGCCCGGATACGAGCGCGTCTATCGGTGGAAGATCGGCGGCAAGGCGACGCCGACCGAGGTGCAAGTCTTGACCGGCGAGCGCATCGTGATCGGAGCGGGCGTCGCGGTCGTCTACGATCGAAACGACACGGCGCACTTGCTCCGCATCGCCGACGGCGCGCTCCTCGCGAGTGTGTACGCGGCGGGGAGCGGCGGATTCTTCGCGATGAGCCGGCGCGGCGCGGTCGACGCGTCGCCTGAAGGGCGCAGCGCGGCGGTCACGATCGCCACCGGCTCGGCGCGCGCCGGCGGCTCGTCATGGCTCGCGTGGGATCGCTTCGCCGTGCCCGGACTTTTGACGCGGGCCGCGCGCGGCGAGATGGTCGCGCCGCCCATCGTGGGCTTCGTCGAACGCAGCGAATCACTGCGCTGAAGCGCCGGGCCCGACGAGCTCCACGCCGACCACGAGGCGCCACGCGGGCGCGCCGAAATTCGGGTCGAGCCCCGCGCCGACGCCGAGCTTCGCGCGCAGGCCCGGTCGATGCGGCGCGAAGTGCTCGAGACGCGCCGAGAGCAATCCTTCGAGGCCGGTGCGCGCGCCGAAGAAATCGCCCAACGCGGTCTGCCCGAAAATCTCCGGACCGACGACGACGCTCCACGCGCTCGGCCCGAAGCGCGCGCCAGCGGCTGCGCCGAAGACGAATTCGTCGCCCGCGTCGAACCTTCGAACGTGAACGCCCGCGCGCGCCGCGTACGCGAAATGCGGCAGGTCCCCCGCGAAGAGCAGCTGGAAGATGCCGCGCACGGTGCCGTCGCTCTCGAAGCTCGCGGGATCGCCGTTCGGCAAAAGAATGCTCACGCTCGACCCGAGCCGGGCCGGCGAGGTCGCGTCGCCGAGCAAACGCACGTCGAATCCGAAGCGCGGATCCCAGATGACGTCGGGGTCGCGTGCGAGGTCGACGTTCGCGCCGGGGCCGTCGATCGCGACCGGGCTCGTGAGGTCGAGCGAAAAGCGAAAACGGTCGAACGTGATCGAAGCGCCGAGATCGAAGAACGCCTCGTCCGACACGATGGCAGGAAGCGGATCGCGCGCATAGCTCACGGTCAGCGACGCAGCGCCGGAAAATCGGCCGTGCATGTCGAGCGCGTCGAGCGTGATCCAGCCGGAGCCGGCGGGCGCGGGGTCGAGGCGTTCGAGCATGTATCCGTTTTGCGCGTGCACCGGCGCGACCCACGCGAACAGCGCGATCGCGACTGCGCGACTAAAATTCGACATGCGCCCTCGCGCCGAAGATGTCGACCGGCCCGCGCGCGGCATTGAACGCGGGGTTCGTGATGTGCTGGTAGTCGGCGGTGAGCGACAGCGTGGCGATCAAATTGAGACGATAAAAAACTTCGAATACGCTCTCGGGCGCCGCCTTGATCGCGCCGTCGCCGATGAACCCGTCGACGCCGCCGGCCGCCAAGTACGCGGCGTGCGCGTCCGAGATCCAGCCGACGCCCGCGCCGAGCCCCGCGAGATCGCGCTTGCGATGCCAGAGCGCGCCTTTGAGCGTCGCGCCGATCGACGCCGAGCTGTCCGTCGAGGTGAACGAGTAAACCTCCGTGCGCCCGTCGGAGATCATCCCGCGGAAAAAGACGCCGACGTCCTTCGTGAGCCACTGCTCGAGATTCAGGCCGATGCCCACTTTGGTGTTCGGCCGCCGAACCCAGCACAAATCGGGCGCGTTCGCGTTCGTCGAGCCGTAGTTGTAGGCGGTGCAGCTCGCGGCGTTCTTCGACGGGTCGGATTGAAACGCGGCGAGCGCGTCGTCGAAGCGCCCCATGTTCTCGACGTTGCGATAACCGAGGAGGCGCATCGCGCCCGGTTGTTTGAAGAGCTTCCAGTCGAGCTCGAGCTCGAGCTGATCGCCGTAGAATTTGTCGATCTCGAGCGTCAGCGGCTGGCTGTTCGGATTCACCGGCGGCGCCATGCGCGCGAAGCGAATCGAGAGGTTGTCCCAATCGAGCTCCGCCTCGGCGCCCCACGAGTAGCCGCGCGAATCGGCGACGAAGTCGTAAGCGGCGTACGTCATGAACGCCATGTTGAAGAAGCTCCGTCGGAGATCGCCGGAGACCGAGCTCTTGTCCATGAAGTCGATGACGCTGAAGTTCCCGACGCGAAAGACGAGCCGGTGCGCGTCGGTCTTGCCGCCGAGCTGCATCGGATTGGAATCGAGCTGCGTGCGCGCGCCGCCGAGCGGGATCGTCTGCTGGAGATAGAGACGCGACCGGTAGACTTGCGGCGTCGTCATGCCGCCTTTTTGAAGCTCGAAATTTTGGATCGCGCCGCCGAGCCCTTTGAGGTTCGAGAGCGGCTGCTCGGCGACCACCTCGGGAACGAAATAAATCTCGGCGCCCGGCCAGAGCTTCACGCCGCCGTAGAGCGTGAGCGTGTACGTCCAGCTCGTCTCGAAATTGGGCGAGAGCGACGACGTGCCGGTGTACGGCGCCGAAAACGGCAGTTTGAAGCTCGTGATCTCGGTCGACTGGCCGTAGAAATTCCAGCGCTCGTCTTCGTTGTCGTGCAAGCCGTGGTGCGCGAGCAGGTTCATGAAGTCGAACTGCTCGTCGGGCCGTTCGTCGGGCTCGACGACGCCCGCAGCGGCCGGCGCGCTCACGGCGAGCGCGGCGGCGACGACCGAGAACCAGAGCGCCAGCCGCACGCTGCCCTGTCTATCATACAGTTCGTGTTAGGTTGGCTCCTCATGGTGCGTGATCTGCTCTCTGCGGCGACGGGCTATCTGCGTCGCAACCCCGACGAGATCGTTCGGCAAGCGTTCAACGCCGGACGGCTGCGATTCGGCGTGCCGATCGCGGCGCTGCGTTGGCTCGCGGGTCAAGCGAAGGGCAAGAAGGCGCCGAAAGACATCGAGCTCGGCGCCGTGCCGCCCGCGCTCCGTCTCACGGCCACCGTCGATGCGATGGGAACCGAGCTCCGCGCCGGCGCGAACGTGCGAATCGACGAAGTCGAAATCACGCCCGAGAGCCTGCGCATCACGCTGCGCATCCACGACGTGAAGCTCAAAGTGCTCGACGACAGCGAGACGCCCGTCGCGACGCTCGTGAAATCCGGCGCGCTCGATTTGTCGAAGCCCGGCAACCTCGTGAAGTTCATTCCGAAGCGGCCCAAAGCGATCGTCGACGCGCACGACGACCTCATCACGCTCGACCTCATGAAGGTCCCGTCGCTCGCGAACAACAAGCGACTACGCCGCGCGCTTCAAGTGGTCTCGCCGCTCGTCGGCATTCGCGCGATCGAAACCGAAGGCGACCATTTGTACATCGCCCTGCGCGCGACGCCCGCCGGGCTGCGCGAAGCGATCGTGGCGTTGCGCGAAGAGTGAGGGGCTTCAGCGATCATTCGGCGTCAAAAACAACGAGAAAATCGCGTTCTGTGCTCGCTGAACGATCTCACGGTGATTTCGTCGCCACGTACAAGTCGTAATCGCCGCCGTGGTCGCTCGACAGATACAAGCGGCAGCCGTCAGGTGAGATCCATGCGGGGATCGCGTTGCCGAAGGTCGCGAGCTCGGTGACGAGCGTCGGCGCGTCCCATGGCGCGGAGGCGGTCGCGCGCGTCGCGGTGTAGGGTTGCCAAGTGCCGCCGTCGGCGCGCGTCGATGCGAAGTAGATGCGGAGCTCGTCGGTCGTGACGACCGGGAACGCATCGCCGGCGGACGAGGAGAGCTCGGCGACGAGGAGCGGCGACGCAAAACCGCCGGCCTGCTCGGACGCGCGATAGATGTCGGCGCCGCCGCTGCCTCGCGTCGACGAAAAATAGAGCGCGCCAGGTACGTAATAAGACGTGTCGTCGGTTTGTGTCGAGCTCACGTTCGCCGTCGGCGCGACGTCTCCCCAGGGGCTCGAGGAGGCGTCGCGCGAGGCCTGCCAAATGTCGTATCCGCCGAGACCTCCGGCGCGGTCCGACGAGAAGAACGCGCGAAGGCCGTCCGGCGAAACGGTGAGATCCGCTTCGTTCGCCGGCGTGTCGAGCTCGGCGATGGGGGTCGGCGGCATGAACGACGCGGTCACGCTCGCGCGCGTCGCGGTGAATAAATCGTAGCCCGCGTCGACGACGACGCGCTGGAACGTGACGGTGAGCTCGTCGGGTGAGAGACGCGGGTGCTGCTCGATGGCGCTCGTGTTCAGCGCGGCCAGCGGCGCGGGCGTGCCGAACGGCGACGCGAGATTGCACGCGCCTTTCGGCGCATCGCTCGTCGCGTCGACCGCGCTCGCGTCGCCGCCGCCGTCGCGCGCGATGCCGTCATCGATGCCGAGGATGTCGGCGCAGCCGCCTACCGCGAAGCAAGCCGCGAGCACCAAGCGAAGACGCATCGATTCATGATGACACACTCTTGCCGCGCTTGAGCCGCTTGGCCTCGATCGCGCTGCGCGCTTCGTCGCTCACGCCTTTGAGCACAGCGCGCGAGCCTTGGATGCTCGACGCGAACACGAATCGATCGCGCAATCGAAATGCGAGCGCGGCGACGATCATCGCCGCGAAGAGCGCGCCTCCGACGACGTAACCCATCGCGTCGTGCAAGAAGAAACCGTACGCGAACGCGGCGCCGCCGGCGCAGAGCGCGGTCAAGATTGCGTAGCGGGCGCGGAGGCCGGTGCGCCATCGTTCGTTGCATTCGCGGCAGAGAGGAATCGCGAGCTGCACCTTCGGCGCGCGCGATTGCACGACGAGCCCCACGACGACCGCGCCGGCGATCGACCCGCCGAGGACGAGCGCCCCGAGGAGCGCGTCGTCTTGCATCGCGCGCGCGACCATCACGCCGCCCGCCGCGCCGGCGAAGCTCAGACCTTGCGTCGCGCTCGCGGCGATGAACCGCTCGCTCCGCCGGACGATGTGCTTTCGCTTGCCGCATTTGAGACAAATCGCCGGGAGGCCCCGCTCCGCGTCGACGATCAGCTCGCTCCCCGCTGCCACGGCGCTCATCTTGACGTCTTACGCCGATGGCCGAAAGCACCTTCCTGATTTACGCTGCGCGCCCATGGCTCACACCATCGAGATCGCGAAGAGCGGTCGCTCCACGTGCCGCGGGTGCCGCGAAAAAATCGAGAAGGACGTTCTCCGCTTCGGCGAAGAGACACCCAACATGTTCTCCGAAGAAGGCGGCACGACGTACCGCTGGTGGCATCTCGCGTGCGCCGCCGAGAAAGGCAAGCTCGCGAACGAAGTCCGCGACGCGCTCAAATCGTATCCGGGCCCCGTGCCCGATCGCGACAAGCTCGACGCGACCATCGCCGCGAACTTGCACGCCGACTATCCGTACGCCGAGCGCGCCGGCAACGGCCGCGCGAAATGCCGCGTCTGCGCCGAAGCGATCGAGAAGGGCTCCTTGCGCGTCGCGTTCGAACGAATCGTCGAGACGGGCATGGGCGTCCAGCGCGGCGCCGGATACTTGCATCCTGCATGCACCATGGAATACGAGGACGCGAAAAAGCTCGGCCGCGACGCGGTCCTGGCCGCGCTCAAAGAGCACTCGAAAGTCTCGCCCGACGACTACGACAAGCTCGTCACGGAAATTGTGTGAAGAGATCGGCGAAGTCGTTCGCGCCCGACACGGCCGGAAGCACCGTCACGCCGAGGATCTCTTCTTCCGATTTCAAGAGCGAGCTGTGCGTGTACATCGTCGCGCCCGAGTATTTCACTTTGACGTTTTTGCCAATTGCGATGAACGGCATCGTCTGAGTCGAGTCGCCCTCGTCCCAAACGACGAACACGTATCCGTCGTGCGCGACCGCATAATCGATCATCGGCTGGAGATTGTTCTTCAACCAAGTATCGCCGGCTAGAATGTTCTCCGCGTCGGTCGTTCCTTGTGGGCAGCCGCCCGCGCCGTGCATGTCGTTGCACAGACTGGGCGTCACGAAGTCGTAGCTCGCGACCGTGCTGTTCTTGATGTCGTCCGAGAGGCTCGTGATCGGCTTGTGATGCGCGATGCAATTCGCGTTGCCGGACGCCGGTGGCTTGCCGGCCACGTCTTGGAAGAACACGAACGGATCGTGCTTGGCCGCGTAGTACTTCGCAGGGATCGACGAGACGGGGCACGTCCCCGCGGTGATGCCTTCTTGGTAGCTCATCCAAGAAATGCCGGCCGTCTGCAGCTGGGTGACGAGGTGATTCGTTTCCTTCGTGCTGTTCGTCGACGATGGATCGGAGTCGGTCGTGAACGTCGTGTCGCTGAACTTGTTGGTGCCCGCCTCCATCCAAACATAATGAGGCTCGCTCGGAATGCTGTGCGTGAGCGGGTCCTGAAAGTTCGACGTGGTCGCGTAAAGCGGCAGGAGCGTTTTGTTGATGTAGGGCGCGTCGGTCATGTCGCCGATGATCTCGGTCTCGTCGTGGTTCTCCATCGCGACGACGAAGATCACCTTGCCGGTCTGCGTCTGCCCCGAGTCGCCGCCCGCGTCGGCACCCGGATTTCCGCCGTCGGGATTCGTTGCCCCGTCCGTCTGCGATCCGGAGTCGCCCTGCGGGCTCCCGCTGTCGGTCGTGGTCCCTGAATCATCGCCTTGGTCCGTCGAGGATCCACAAGCGACTACGAAAACACCGAGAAAAATGAGGTTTCGATGAAGCATGGCGTAGCCATCGTGGCACATCTGCAACAAACGTTCTAAACAGAACGACGTCCGGGGAGTCGCACAGTCCGGTAGTGCACGAGCTTTGGGTGCTCGTCGTCGCGGGTTCAAATCCCGCCTCCCCGACTTTTTCCTCCTGACCGGTGCTCGGGCTCGAATTGGCTCGGGCCTACGGCGCGCTGAAAGCCTGCACCCGATCGGTCACCACGAACACGGTGCCGTGCGCCACGACGGGCGTCATGTACTTCCCTCCGACGTCGAGGTCGCCCGGTTCGGAACGATAGAGCACCTGCATCGTCGTGCCATCTACGGCGTATAGCTCGGGGTGTTGGGCAGGTGACGCGAGCAGCGATGCGCTCCGCAGCGCATTCTCGTCGACGACCCAAACGATCGGATCGCGTCCGCCGTCGCTCGACACGACAGGCGAACCGGGATTGACGAGACGAAGCTCGGTGTCGGCCGCGTCTTGCACCAGATACGCGGGGCCGCCCGCGTCCGCGGCGATTCGCACGCGAACGATCGACGGCGGCACGACGTCCACGGCGCACAACGCGGCTTTCGTCGAACCGCTGAAGTAGAGGTACGGCGTCCCGCCCTCGGACTCGAAGTAGGCAGGCGTCGTTCGCATCTTTGCGTGATCGACCGCGGCGACGTCACCGGCGGGACCGAAGATCACGAGCGGGCCACGCGCGCAGTCGGTGGACGGGGCAGGTGCGACGCACGTCGCTTGCGCAACCGTGTTGCAATGGTCCTTGCTCGGCGACGGAGGAAGCAGCGACCCATCGTGCGCTGAATCGTCCCAAGACATGCTGCACGCCGGCCGCGACGCGACACCACCGGGAATGTTCGTCGTATCGAGCAAGTAGGCGACTCCCGCTTTGCTACCGAACGCGAGAAGGCTCGGCGTGGTGGTTTGCAGCGCCGAAAAATGCGGAAGGAGAACGACCGACGAGCCGCCGACGTCCACGTCACCTTCGTCGAGGGTACAAAAATCGTATGGCGTGTAGGTCGAATCGAGGACGAGATCCTTCGTCCAGCGAAGCATCGAATTTCCCCACGTGCTCGGCGCCGTCTCCCACGACGGCTCGCTGTTGCCGGTCGTCATGTAGACGCGGCCCGCCGCATCGACGGCCGGCCCTGATGGAGCCCACATTCCCGCGTTCGCGTGTCGCGAGACGTTTCCCTGTGCGTCCCTCAGCGTGTCGGGTGCGCCGGAGAACGAAGCGGCGGCCGCCGGCGCGCGCGTGTCGATCGCGACGATCCAACCGACGGCGCCATCCCAGTAGCCGCCGAACGTGAGATAGAGGCGACCGCCGTCGGGCGATAGCGCGAGCGCACCGCGTTGCGAAACGTTCCGCGCGTCGTCGTCGAAAAAAGCGGGCCCGTTGCGATTCACGCTTTCGACCGAAGCGCGATCGAGGACGACGGGCCAGCCCGGCAAAACGGCGCCGCGACTGGCGTCGAGCGCGAAGACCTTCCATGTCCACGTCCCTTGTTGCGCGTCCATCGCGGTGACGTAGAGCGTCGGCGGCGTGGTGGAGGTATCGAGAATCGGCGTCGACATCGTGCCCATCGGCAGGTTGCCGTCGAGGTTGGGAACGACACCGGGGGTGACGAGGCTCGCTCGCCACAGAATTTCGCCGGGCGGAATGGAGCGGCTCGAGCACGGAGCGTCGAACGCGTTGATCGCGTAAACGATGCCGTTGCTCGTCGCGACGAAGAGCACGCTGACGTTCGAGGCGTCGAACGGACCGCCGGCGATCGTCACGTCGTCGGCGTAGAGCGGTGACGCGTATGCGCGACCCGCGTACTGCTGTCCTGCGATTTGAACACCGTCGAAATCCGACGACGCCCACGACAAACCGAAGCTGGCGCCACCGACGCGCGCGGGCGAGAGCGATTCCTGCGAAGTCCAACCGAGTCGAGCGGGTCCGCCATGGAAAGCCGGAATCGAAATGCCGTGGACGGTCGAACGGCACGCGCTCGGTCGCGAAGGGAGAACTTGATTGCTCTCGCACGCCGCGAGCATCGCGATCGCGAGCAGGCGGAGCGCGCTCATGGCAAGTAGACCTCGACGACGTCGGTGTAGCTGTTGCCTTGCGAAGGCCCGCCCCCGATGGCGTAGATCGCTTGGCCCATGACCGCCAGCCCGAGGCCGTGTCGTGCGGTCGGCATGGGCGCGAGGTTTTCCCAGCGGTTCGTCGATGGGTCGAACCCGTCGTGCTCGTGGAACGTGCCTGGAAACGGAAGCGCCCAATCCTCGCCCCCGATGACGTGACAGCGACCGCCCTGTTCGACGGCGGCGAGACCGCCACGCGCGGCAGGAAGCGGTGGCAGCGAGCTCCATGCGCCCGTCGATGGGTCGAACTGCTCGACTGCATTCGTTGCGACGTCGTTGTTCCAGCCGCCGACGACGATCATTTTTCCATCGAGCGCACACGACGCCAGATGCTCGCGCGGCGTGGGCATCGGCGCGCCGGTCGACCACGAGTCGGTGACCGGGTCATAGATGTCGAGCTCCGCGAATGGCGGCACATCTTCGGTCGGAGCGCCTCCGGTCACGTAGATCTTTCCGCCGATGGCTTGTGCAGTCGCGGCGCCGCGCGCGAGAGGTGGCGGCGAGAGTGAATCCCAGCGAGTCAAGAGGCCGTCGGACGACGGCCCGCGCAATGCGTAAGCCTTGGCGACTGGGACGAACGGCTCGTTCGGATTCTGGTTGAGGATCCCGTCGAATCCGCCGACGACGTAGATCCCATCGGCCAAGACGGCGACCGCGAGGTGATGCTTCGGGCCGTCTTCCGGCAACTCTGGACCCGTCGTCCACGTGTCGGTCGCCGCGTCGTAAACATCGACGCGGACGCTCGGTGACGCCGTCGAGATGTCGCCGAACGTGCCCGTGATTCCGCCGAGAAAATAGATACGCGAGCCCCACGTCGCGGCGTAGGACTCGAAGCGCGCCACTGGCAGAGAACGCGCAGGTGTCCAAGCGTCGACCGTGTCGCTCGAGCTGCTTCCGCACCCGACGGCGAGCGCAGCCCAGAAGACGACGCGTCGAGCTTGGCTGCCGATCAGGAGCCGGTGCAATTCGCGATGCTCATCGTGAGATCCAAATCGACTGTACGAGGATCACCGCTGAGTGTGAGACCCGTGCATTGCGCGGCAAGGCCAAGGTCGTGGTGGCCGTCGGCCCACTGCGGAGGCGCGGCCATGCCGGAAACCGTCAATCCGGAGCTCCCGCATCCGAGTGCGACCAGCGCGAAGCAAAGGACGATTCTTCGAATGCTCATGGGCGGACGATTATCAGCGCCCGCGAGCGATCACAATGTGCCGAAAGTCATGTTCGCTCGCGCGGCTACGCGTCAGTCGCAAATGCTGTAGCCGGCGCTGACGCCGTTATCGGTCACTTGGTTGCAGGTCGTCGCGCCTTGACAGTCGCCGTCGTTGGCGCAGACAGGCGTGCAGACCGATCCCGTTGCGCCTTGGAAGGTGATGCAAGCTACATCGCACTTGCCGTTCGCGATGTCGCCGGTCGTCGTTCCGGTCGCGCAGCCGCAGTCCGCGTGCTCCGAGCACGGGCGCGTGCAGATGCCGCCAGCGGCGCAGTAGCCGCCCGAGAGCGCCGAGCACTGCGAATTGCTGGTGCACGCGGCACCGACGCTCCCGCCGCCCGAGCACGCGACAATCACGAACGCAACCGCCACGCACGCCATCATCTTTCGCATCCGGAGCCCCTTTCAATCGCACGCGAGTGGCGCGCGCACCTGCCGGACGATAGCCATCGTCATCACGCTCTACAATAGTAGTGCGACGCGGCGCGCGTGCGGAGCATGACCCACCCGTTGGATCGCCTTAGTCGCGACCTTAATCGAATGTCCCCGTGCTTTCGCCCGGGGTGGATCGTCGCCGGACTTGGCGAGGATCTTGCGAAGTCCGCCGCATGAACACGAAACTCGGTCTCGTCTCGCGCGCGCTGATCGGTTGCGCCGTCCTGATCGCCGTCGCGTGCGGCACGTCAGCGGAAGAAATCGGCGACGCGGGGCCCGACGGCGCCGCGGACGTCGCGGACGTCGCAGACGCGAGCGTCGTCGAGACGGGCAACGTCGCAACCTACGACGGCGGGCCCGCGCCCAGCTGCACGGGAACCTTCAGCATCACCAATCAGCAACCGGTGACGTGCATTCCGTATGCAGCCAATCCCGATTGTCTCTCGTGCAAAGAGCTTCCCGGCGCGGGCATTGGCGGCCCGCTCGCGCATCTCTTCTCCAACTCGGACGCGACGGCGTCGGCCCTCGTGAAGAACGCCGGCACTGGCCTCGCTCGTTTCCACGGCGACGGCGCGGGCGCTTCCGCGCCGCTCTACTACGCGACTGCGAGCGATCCTTGGTACTGGATCCAGCCCGACACGACCGACGCTGGCCCGACCTGCTACTACGGCGCGAAGCTCGACGTCCGTTTTCACGCACCCACGGGCGCGACGTACGCGCGCTCGGGCGGCGGCGACACGAACATCGCGATCTGGGATCAAGCGCAAGGGCTGCTCGTTCAAATGTACGTGAGCATCGGGACGAACGAGGTCCGTTCGTTTCCGATGCCGAACGGCTGCGGCCAGACGGCGTCGACTGCGTGTCCGCTTCCGCGCAGCTTCGGCGGAGGCTGCGGAATCGAGCAGCCGTTCGCGGGAACGAGCGGCACCGACAAGGACTGGAACAACGGCAACGAGCCGTACGCCGCGCAGACCATCGGCCGCAACAGCGGCGCGTTCGCCGCGTTCGGCGGAACGGTGCGTCTCCAAGAGCTGATGCTCGGCCAAATCAAGCACGCGCTCATCGCCGGCTACGGCTGCGTCGACAAGAGCCTCGGCACCGGCGGCCGCGTGTTCCCCGCCGACAGCGTCAACTACGTCCCGCCGAACGGACAGACTTGCACGCCGGGCGCAGCGACGGGCGAGCTGCTCTTCACCGACTACACCGACGATCAGATCGCGAAGATGAACGTGCCTCCCTGGCAAAAGTCCGTGCTCACCGCGTTGAGCCACTACGGCACGTACCTCTTCGACACGAATGGAAACACGACCAACTGGGTCGGCCCGCTCTCGTACAACTACGGCGCCGAGGGTCTCGAGGCGTTTCGCTTGGCGAAGCCGACCTGCGATTCACTTTGCACGACGGACACGAAGCAGTGCGACGACTGCGTCGACAGTCCGTTCTTCACGTGGCTCGGCGCGCAGTCGAACGTGCTCGGCGTCGAAGACATCCTGCCGTGGAGCAACGTGCCCGTCGTTGCGAACGCGGGCATCGAAGGGCACGTGCACTTCGCCGATCCGTGCGTCGCGGCGGGAATGGGCGGCGCGACGAACGGCGAGCTCGGCGCTCCGAAGCCGTGCGTCGGCTCGCTCTGGGTGAACCTCGCCGGGCCGGGCGGCGACGGTGCCGGCGCGGGAGTCGTCGAGAGCACGTGCTCGGTCGGCGAGTGCGCCGCGATCTCGTGCGTCGGGGGGTACTGCAACCTCTCCGGCGAAAACGGCCAGAGCATCACGCTCTCCGCGGTCCCGAGCGCGGGTCACGCTTTCATACAATGGTCGGGCGCGTGCAGCGGCGCGGGACCATGCACCGTGACGCTCGATGGAACGACGGGCGTGATCAAACTGAAGGCCCAATTCGACTGACGTCGAACGAAACCTCGAATCATTCCTCGAGCTGCCAGATTGGGCCCGGGGCGCCGACTGGATTGCGCGGGGCGCGCGTGAACAAGATCGAGTCGTTCGTGAGGGCGATCGAGCCGCCCCAGCCGATCACGAGATCCGTCGACCCGTGATCGTTCTCGGCGGGGAGGCGCACGCGTGATATCGGGCCGCCGCGCGCTGGTAACGTGACGACGGCGGCGTGATCCAAATCCCATTGGCCCTCGTCGGTCTCGGGTGCCGATACCGCGTAGAGCGTGTCGCCGTGGATCGTGGCAAGAGCCACGTGGGCGAAACCTTCGTAGAGCGTGGTCACCGCGCCGTCTCTTTTCGCAATACGGAGGATGCGGCCCATCGCGTCGTGGCGGTCGTACATGTCGAGGTAGAGTGCGTCGCGGTCGGCGAGCAGAAGGCCCGCGTGGTTGACGCCGGCGCGCTCGAAAAGCGTCTGCTGCTGCGCGTCGCCGCGCGCGACGCGGACGATGCGGAGCGGACCGAGTGTGACGACGTACGCCGTGTCGCCGTCGAGCACGACGTGGTCGGGATAACGAAGCTTCGCGAGCGTTCGTACGGTGCCCGCCTTCCCCACGCCGCGCGTGACCTCTGCGACGACGCCGTCGAACTGCGTCCAGACGACGCCTCTCGCGTCTGCGGCCATTTCGACGACGGAATTCGCGGCCGTCGCCACGTCGACGACCCGATCCGACGCGGGGCTCGCGCAGCGGAGCGTGTTGCTGGCGAACCAGCATGCTTCGTCCGCTCCGGCGACAGGCACGGGGCCGACCACGGCGCCCGCAAGACGGAACGTCGTGATTTTCCCCGGCGCGGAGTCGGCCGCGGTGTGCGTCACGCGAACGGCGCCGTCGGCTTCCCTCCAACACGCGAGCCCGTCGTGCCACGAGAGCGCGAGGGCCTGCATCTCGCCCTCCTCCCAGATTTTCGGATTCGGTGGCGCAGGCGGCGCACGCACGTGAACGTCGATCGGCGCCGGCGGCGCGAGATACGCGGCTGCGAACGCTCGCCCGGCGAATACGAGCAGCGCAGCGGCGCCGGCGAGGGCGACCCACTCGGCGGTGTCGCGAATTCGCATCGAGGTTGATACGCCGCCGGCCGCGCGATGCCCCCTTGAGGGGTAGATGCCCTCTGCGCTGCACGTAGAAAGCGCGAATGGCAGACGCTCCGGTCTGGACGACGCTCGCCGCCGCGGCGCTGCTCGCGGCGACGCTTCTGGTGTGCGTCAAGCGCGTCCGACGCGGCTCGCGACTGGGCTCGGTCGTCGTCCACGCCCGCACGTTGGGCATCGTCGCCGTCGCCGCGGTGCTCGGCACACTCGCGCTGAACGATGCGTCACGCATGGTGGCGGCCGGCGCGGTCGCTGCGTGCCTAACTGCGATTGTGCTGCTTCGCGATCTCGTCGCGTTGGTCGTGCTCCATCGAACGGCGAAGCGCGCGCGTGGCGCCACGCCGCCGACCGGCCCGCTCGCCGCGGACGTTCCGGCGTTCGACTACGGAATCGGCGACGACTTCGCCGTGCTGGAACAAGCAGCGACCGAACCGTACCGGCGCGCGACGCGAGCGCATCGCGTGTTTCTTGGCAGCGCGTCCGATGCGCTCGGAGCGGCGCGCCGCGCGTGGCTGCTCGAGTGTCTCGTCGTGGGCACGCTCGCGGGCGTGCTCTTCATCGGGTCGCGGGCGCGCCCCCTCGCGAAGCGAATCGCCGTGGTCGACGCGATCGCTTCGACGCCCGAGCCCGAGCTCACGGAGGTGTGGAGCACCACGTCCGACGGCGACGCACGTCTGCTCGGTGCCAAGCGCGGTCACGCGACAGTGGCTCTGTCGAGCACGACACCACCGGCGTGGTCGCTCCGCACCGTGGACCTCGCGGCGAGCGCCGAGTCGAACCGATGGGATGCGGGGCTCGCGCAAGCCGCGCTCTGGACCGGCTTGCACACGAGCGACGGCTTCCACGCAATCGATCACGCGTTCGACGACGACCTCGCGCATTACGCCGATGTGATCGCCCGAGGCACGCACGGCGAGGACGGGCGCGTCGCGGTATCGGCCGATTCGATCGTCTATGCGAGACGCGACACCGACGGCGTCGCCACCCAGCTGTGGATCGCCCGGCGTGACGGGCACGGCGCTCACCCTCTCGATCCGCACCACGCCGGAAGCGCGCGCGCAGCGTTCTCCGCCGACTACAAAAAGCTCGCGTGGCTCGCGTGGACCGAGCGCGTCGCGAGTGAGGGATATTCGCTCGTCGTCGCGCGCGGCGATGGCAGCGAGCAACGGGTGACGATGAACGACGTCGCCGACTTCGGCTGGAGCGCCGACGGCACGCTGGTCGCGCACACGATGGATCACGATCGCGAATGCATCATCGCCCCGCCCGCCCTGCGCCACTGCATCACGAGCGCGAGGCTCGGCACGCTCTTTTGGGACGCCGGCCGGCTAACGGTCGCGTGGGTCGGCTTCGCCGGCAACTCACTGGCCTATGAATGGATTCGCATCGCGACCGGCGAGGTGCTCGCGCACGGCGCCGTTCCCGACGGCAACGCCTACGCCGATGCGATGCTCGACTCGGGAGAGCAGCCCGCGCTCTTCGTCGTCGCCGGTCGCGGCTCGCCGACGAGCTTCGCGCTCGAGCGCGTCGACTTGCGCACCCAAGCGATCGCGGACGTCGTGCCGCGCGGCGAATACCAACCGCCGGCATCCGGCGGCGGCATGCTCGCGCGAGCAGACGACGGCGACCTGCTCTTTCTCGAGCGCCACGCCAAGCGCGTGCGGCTCATGCGACTACGCATCGGAGCGCGACAGTGACGACCGATCTGTATGCAAGAAGGGCGTGGACGACGGGCAAACGCCGTTCGCCGCGATCGTGGTGAAGAGCGACGCGATGTTATTGATGGCCACGGATTCGCGCGACTGACGTTTACCGCGGGCGCAGCGCGACGACCTGACCGCTCTCGGTGAACTCGCGAATGACCGCGAAGAGCTTGGACTTCGTTTTCACGTCGACACGCTCGCCTTCATTGTGGACTACGCCGGCGTGGTCGCCGGTGCTCGTCGTGTTGAGCGGCGGGTACGCGAGCGCGATGGTCAGTGTGCCACTCGGGACGTCGACGAAGCCCATCTCGACGACCTCGGTGCGCGCTTCTCGCTCGAGCGCTTCGATGGGAATCGGGGTGCTGCCGCGCTCGAAGGTGCGCAACCAGATCGTTCCATCTTCGCTTTCGAGGACCTCGTGATGCCCGAACCTGCCAGACGCGTGCGCCTCCTCCACGAAAGCGCGAAGGCCATCGAGCTCGAGCGGCACGCTCCCTTCGTCGGCGAGCATCTCGCCATGCTCGTCCCATCCGCCGAAGCGCGCCTTCGAATCGCAAAGGATCACGAAGAGACCTTCGTGAGCGCGGTTCGTCACTCTCCCATGCGTTTTCATCGGAGCTCCGCAGACGAGCATAGACGGGTCATCGGGAGCGTCGATCACAGCGGCGCGATCAAGTCGTACGCGTATTCGACGGAGCCTTCGTCGTCCCGCGCGGCCCTGGTAGCGGGCGTGCAGAACGACAGCCTGGTTCTCGTCGAGTCGCTCATCGCAATCGTCCTGCACGGCTGGGAGCTCTTCGCCCCGGACCGCGAGCGCGTTCTCTTTTGAGGCGCGCGCTCACTTTGCGGAAACGAAGACGTTCGATCCCCAACCGAAGGTCTCGAGGACGATCCGCCCGTTCGGCGTCGTGATTTCCCGCTGCGTTTGGCGCTGCGCGCTCGCTTGGAGAGACGCGCCCGAGGCATACTCGGTGAACAGGCTGGCATCGAACGTCACCTTCCCTTGCGCGTCGGGCACCGTGCACTCGACGACCGCTCCGCTCGCGTCGTCGAACGAGACGGCGATCGTGTCCGCGTTCGGATCGGGTTGCCACGCGACCGTGAGGCTCTCCGAAAGAGACAACGCCGAAGGAAAGCTCGGCGCCGGAGGAACGAGCGCGGGCGCCGAGATCGTGAATGCGTCGATTTGATCTCCCGCTGCGCTCACCGTCAGCGTGTCACCCGGCTGCCACGCCCCGGCCGGGTAGGTCGCCGGAACGCCTTCGTAGAGTCCATCGCCGAACCCGAACGTCGACACGGTCGCGCTCGTGGTGCCGTCGGAGAACGTGAGCGAGCCCGCGCTGAGCTCAGGAACCGCCGGACCGCCGGCGCCACCATCTCCGACGCCCAAGAACGGCGGTGGCCGCGGAGCCGGAAACGGGCAACACGATCCGACGACCATCGTCGCCCCCGGGCAAGCCGACGTCGAAGAAGACTGGTTGACGTACGGCTGGAGCTCCGCCGCGAACGTGTCGACGTCCGCTCCGGTGGTCACGAAGAACGAGCCGACGATCTGAGACTGGTCGGAGGGCCCAGCGAGGCCGCCGCATGCAACGAACGCGAGGAGCAGAACGTAAGAATGTCGAAGCATGGTTGCTATCCATGACATCCGCGCCAGGCTCGAACAACTCAGTTGCGCCTGTAATGCATCGCCATCGCGCCGGACTCGAGGCGCTTCACGTCGATGAGACCCAGGCGCGTGCGCTCGATGCCTTGAAACAAGGTCGGCCCGTGGCCCGCGATGACCGGATGAACGACGAATCGATACTCGTCGATCAACCCGACGAGCGCGGCGGCGAGCACGGTGCCGCTCACGAGCACGCCGCGCGGGGTCTTCTCTTTGAGCTGGCGCACGGTCTCGTGGAGATCGCCGTCGACGTGGAATGTGTTCTTCCACGGGAAGTCGCGCCGCGTGGTGGACGCGACGTATTTCGGCTTTCCTTCGAGCGTGCGCGCGAACTCGCGCGCCGCGCGCGGTGCGCTCTCGTCCCGCGCGATCGCGGGCCACGCGTCCTCCATGAGCTCGTACGTGATGCGCCCGTAGACCATCGCGCCCGCCGCGTCGATCAGCTGGGTGTAGTAGTCGAGGAGCTCGTCGTCCGCGATCCCCTCGCGATGGTCGTAGCAGCCGTCGAGCGTCAAATTGATCGAGAAGGTCAAGAGTCCCATGTCGCGGAGTCTACGCGCGTCGGCGCGTCCTGGCGTCGGTTGCACTCGTTTCGTGGGCGTCGCATGCTGGCACTCGGGTGGAACGCTCATTCTTTCTCGTCGTCGTGATGCTCGCGTGTGAAGGCTGCGGGGGCCGCGTGGTGTCCGACGGCCAGTCGGACGCGAGCTCGGGCCGCGCATGCATCGCGCCCGCGGCCGGCGAAACGTTCGACGCTTCATTCGGCCAGTGCCGAGCACAACCCGACACGATCAACGGCAGCCCCATGTGCGCGCCCGGCCAATACAGCGTCACGTGCCAGGGCGGCGAGCCTCCGCCAGCAGCACTCGATTGCTCCGTCGTCCCGATTCCGACGCCGGAGTGCTGTCTCGTCTATTGCTGCCGCTGCGCGCCGTGATCGGATGGGTCATCCGAACGATGAAGCTCGCGAGCTGAACGCCGCGATCGTTTTCTTCCTCGGCCATCGACGAGCGTCCTGGCCGCAGAGGGACGAAGCCGCACTCGCGCGCGAATTCGGTCCCGAACGAGCCGCCTTTCTACGCGAGAAGATCGATGCGCTCCGCGCGGAGATCGCCGCCGTCGAGATCGACTGGGCGACGTGCTCGCTCGCGTCGGCCGGCGAAGCAGCGCGCCGAGCGATGCGTGACCGCCATCCGGAGCTCGCGGACGAAGCGCTCGACGCGCTCGCGTGGGAGTTTACGTACGACTGGAAGTGATCACTCGCCGGCGGCGCCTACAATACTGGAATTGGCAGGAGCGTTCAGGATGGATCACGCATCGGCGATCGCGGAGTTGCTGTCACGCCATGGCTTCCGCCGCTTCATGATGTCTCGGAGCGGCGTCGGGCACCTCGTGCTCGCCGGGCACCTCGACGACCGGCCCATCGACATCGTGCTCGACACCGGCGCCGGCAAGACCTTCATCGAGCTGAGGTATTGTCGCTCCGAAGGAATCGCCGTGACCGATACCGCACTGGCCGGACATGCCGGCAACGTCTTCACCCTGGGCGACGCTCACTTGACGCTCGCGGGGCTCGCGCTCCGCCCCGACGGCATCTTCGCGCTCGACATGAGCAGCACCAATCAACGACTCATCGCGAGAGGCGTCGACCCGATTCGCGCCGTCATCGGCCAGGACGTTCTGCGCTACCACCAGGCGGTGATCGACTACGCAACGTTGGCGCTCTTCCTCAAAGAGGAACCCATTGCCTGAGCGTCAAGTTGATCGAGAAGGTCAAGAGTCCCATGCCGCCGAGTCTACGCGCGCCCGAGGAGTTACACTCGCGTACGCACTCTTTCCTTCGCCCCAGTACGACTCGTACACGTGCTCGTAGACCGCTTCGAGGGCGGCCTCGAACTTCACATCGTCGTATGCGTCAGGCAGGTCCTTCAAGCGGTCTTTATCGCGACGCGCACGGCGGCCCGCTTCATCTGGCTCTTGCGCCAGTCGATGACGAGCCTCTTTTCGAGCTGCTTCGGTAGGTCCGCCGCGATTTTCTTCACGGCGGCTTGCTCATTCTTGGCGAGCGTGACCTCGACACCGACGAGCAAGTCATAGACGGCGAGTTGCTCCTGGCTGACGCCCTCGCGCTCGGCGCGGCCTCCGGTCGCTGCATCGCAGCCGGCTCTGCCCGCGACGGCTCCGGCGATCACGCCGCCGCCGCCGCCGGCCGCTCCGGTCGTCGTGCCGCCTCCGGTTGCTGCGCCGAGCCCGGCGCCGCCGATGGCCGCGTTGTCGCTGAGCGGCGTCAACGGAGCGAGCCATGCGTGATGGGCCGAGGAGCCCGCTGGATCATCATCCGTCCGGCGGGCTCCTTCTTCTTGCAACGCGATAGGACGCAGCGTCGAGCCACGTGGTAGAGGAAGCGCTCGATGGACGACGCTGGCTTCGGTTTGTTACGGCCTGCGTTTGCCGGCGCGCTCGAGAAAAAGGGATTCAAGGAGCTCACGTCCGTTCAACGGGCCGTGCTCGATCCTGCGCTCGCGGGTCGCGATTTGCGGATCACGTCGCAGACGGGATCGGGCAAGACCGTCGCGATTGGGCTCGTCGTCGCCGACTCGTTGACGCCCGCACCGACGGCGAAGACGGGCATCGCGCAGCCCACCGTGATCGTGGTCACGCCGACGCGCGAGCTCGCCAAGCAAGTCGAAGAAGAGCTCGCGTGGCTCTACGCGCCCGTCCGCGCGTCGGTCACGTCCGTGACGGGCGGCGCCAGCATTCGTGACGAGCGACGTGCGCTCGCCGCGGGCCCGAACGTCGTCGTCGGCACGCCCGGGCGTTTGCTCGATCACCTCACGCGCGGGAGCATCGACGCGACGCGAGTGGACGCGATGGTGCTCGACGAGGCCGATCGCATGCTCGACCTCGGATTTCGCGACGACCTCTTGGCCATTCTCGATCACGCGCCGAAAGAGCACCGAACGCATTTGGTTTCGGCGACGTTCCCGCGCGACGTTCGTGCGCTCGCCGATCGCGTGCAGCGCGATCCCGCACACGTCGAAGGGACGAAGCTCGGCACGGCCAACACCGACATCGAACACGTCATCCACGTCGTCGATTCGCGGCAGAGGCTCGATGCGATCGTCAATTTGTTGCTCGCGACGCCGGACGCGCAGACGCTCGTCTTCGCGCGGACGCGCGCCGACGTCGCACACATCGCGCGCGACCTCGAGCACGCGGGTTTTTCCGTGGCCTCGCTCTCGGGCGAGATGGAGCAGCCTGCGCGCAATCGCGCGCTCGCGGCGTTCAAACGTGGGGCGCTTCACGCGCTCGTCGCAACCGACGTCGCCGCGCGCGGCATCGACGTGCAGGACATCGCGCGCGTGATCCACGCGGAGGCGCCGAGCGACGCGGACTCGTACACGCATCGGAGCGGCCGAACGGGTCGCGCAGGCCGCAAAGGCACGAGCTCGATCCTCGTGACGCCCGGCTCGCTCGGACGCGCGACGAGCCTGCTCAAGCGCGCGGGCGTGCGCTACCGCATCGAGCCGATTCCGACGGCGGACATGATTCGCACGACCGCCGACGAGCGCCTCTTCGAAGAGCTGACTCAGAACGAAGAGTTCGAGGACGAACGCGCGTGGGCGCTCGCCAAACGCATCAGCAAGACGGACAAACCGACGCGGGCGCTCGCTCGTCTGCTCGCGCGCGTGCGCGGCGCGGGGCCCGCCGAGCCGCGCGAAGTGCGACCGATCGCGGCGCCGCCCGAGCGCCATCGTGATCACGAGCGCGAGCGTCGACGCGACGAGCCGACGAGCTGGGCGTCATTTCGCGTCTCGTGGGGCCAAGAGCACGGCGCCGACGCGCGTCGCCTCCTCGCGATGCTCTGTCGTCGCGGAAACGTGCGCGGAAGCGACATCGGCGCCATTCGCGTCCTGCGATCGTTTTCGACCGTCAACGTCGCCGCCGACGTCGCCGAGTCGTTCTTCCGCTCGGCGCAAGAGCCCGATCCGCGAAACCCGCGCGTCACCATTCGAAGAGACTCGATCCCCGCCGAACGCCCCTCGAAGCGCGCGACGCGACCCTCGCGATGAAACGGCTTTCGTCGCTGGTCCTCGCGAGCTTGATGGGATGCGGCGCACGAACCGAGTTGAACGTTTCGTCGGGCCCGTCGCCCGAGGGTGGAACGCAGACCCACGCCGCGGTTCTCTTCGGCGGTTACGATCTCGCCGACACTTGGACGTGGGACGGAGCCGCGTGGACCCAGCGCGACGTGACCGGTCCGAGCGCGCGCGACAACGCGATGATGGCGGGATTCGGAGGCGACGTGATTCTCTTCGGAGGCGCGCAAAGCGATCCAGGAGCGCTCGGCGTCACGCTGTCGGACACGTGGCGATTCGATGGGTCGACCTGGAAGGAGCTGACCGTTGCGACGAGCCCGAGCGCGCGAGCCTCCGCGGGCATGGCGTCACGCGGCAGCGAGCTCGTCCTCTTCGGCGGAAATCCGGGAGCGCCGAGCGCGACGCCGCTCGGCGACACGTGGACGTTCGACGGCACGACGTGGACGCAGCACGACGCGGTGGGGCCGGCCGCGCGCGTCTGGCCGATGATGGCGGCGCTCGGCAGCAATGTCGTCCTCTTCGGCGGCCAAGACTTTTCCCAAAACGACTTCGATGACACCTGGTCGTGGAACGGCAGCGCGTGGACGCAGCTGAACGTCGCCGGTCCCGTCGCACGCTCGTCTGCGGTGATGGCTTCGCTGGGCGGAAAAATCGTCCTCTTCGGCGGGCTCGCGGCGACGGGCGCGCTCGCGGACACGTGGACGTTCGACGGAACGACGTGGGCGAACGTGAACGTCGCGGGACCGCCCGCGCGCTCGGCCGCCGCGTTTGCAGTCACGCTCGGTAAGCTCGTGATCTACGGCGGCGACCAAGCAGCGGGAGGCGCGCTCGACGACACGTGGACGTGGGACGGCACGACGTGGACGCAGCTCGCCGTGCCGGCTCCTCCGCCGCGCGAGGCGCCGACGATGGCGGCGCCCTGATAGGTTCGACCTACGCCGCGTCCGCGCGCACGGCGACCTTCGCCGCCGCCGGATCGGCCGTCGTCTGCGCTGGCGATTTCGGCAGGACCGCCGCGTGCCCTTTGTCGACGAGCTCTTCGAAGCGCGCCTTCATCTTTTTGCCGAGCGCCTCGAGCACGTCGTCGTCCATCGCCTTCTCCACTTTCGGAAAGAGCTCCTCTTCCTCTTCTTCCACGTGGTGGTCGATGAGGTCGAAGACCGCCTTCGCGCGCGCGGTGAAGATCGAGCCGTCGCCGTCGACGTCCAAGAGACGCTTCAACGCGAGCTGCGCGATGGCGTGCTCTTCGTAGCTCTCCATCACGAGGTCCGGCTTCACCTTCATGACCGCCGGATAAAAGATCGTCTCCTCGACGACCATGTGCGCGGCGAGCTCGCTGGCGACTTCGTCGAGGACGTCGTCGTCGCGTTTCTTGGTGAGCTTCTTGAGCGCGGCTTTCGCCTTTTTGTGCTGCGCCTTGAGGAGCGTGGTGGCTTTCACCGCTCAGGCTCCCTTCGGAACGCGTTCTTCGGACTTGGTCGAGGGGTTTTTCACGCCCGACGCTTTGAAGACTTCGAGCGCCTTCTTGCGCATCTCGCTGTCTTCGGTGTGGACCGCGATGAGGACATTTCCGTTGCGGATCTGGCCTTCGTACGTCTTGGCCTCGAGCTCGGGGATGCCCATGCCGACGAGCGCGCCGGCGACGCCGCCCACGCTCGCGCCCGCGGCCGCGCCGCTCAGCGCCGCCATGATCGGTCCGGCCGCGATGAACGGTCCGAGCCCCGGGATGGCGAGCGCGCCGATGCCCGCGAGCAGCCCGAGCGTGCCGCCGATGGCTCCGCCCGCGCCCACGCCGGCGATCGCGCCTTCGGGAGCCTTGGTGTTCTTCTCGTGAGCGAAGTTCTTCGTCGTGCGCGTATCGGGGAAGAGCACGGAAATGTCGTTGGTCGCGAACCCGACCTCGTGAAGACGCGCTGCGATCGACTCGGCGAGCGCTTCGGTCGGAACGATGGCGATGACGGCTTTTTTCATGATCAGTTCTCCGTTTTCATTTCGTGACGATGTCGAGATCGTTCTCGACGTGATTGGGGCCGACGACGGCAGCGGCTTTGTCGGCGATGGCTGATTTCTCCGCGGCGCTCTTCACCGGACCGCGCAGGACGACGTTGCCGCTCTCGGTGATGACTTTGACGTTCTTGGCGTCGGCCGAGAGCGTGTCGTCGGCGACGATGCTCTTGCGGATTTGGGCCGCGACGTCGACGTCGCTCTTGGCGTTGCTTTGCTGGGTCGGCGTCGGGTTGTCGCTACGATCGCGGACGTTGAGCTTGGTGTTGTCCGCGTTGTCGGTCGCGCCGGTCGTCGTGGTCGTCGGCGCGTCGTTGTGATCTTTGCAGCCGGCGACGCAGAGAGCGGCGGCCAGCAGCGCGAGGGTGGCGAGCTTCATGGTCCGCCGCGCATTTCACGTTTCGCGCCAGCGCCGCCGCGGCGATTTTCAGCGTCGCGCGCGCGCGTCGGCCGAGGCAGAAACGCGCGAAAGGCCACGATGTCACGCGCACCGTGCACGAGGAGGAGGCAGCTCGTTCGCGATCCGATGATACAGTCGCGCGAGTCATGAATGAGCTTGCCCTGATCGGCCTCCTCGTGCTCACGGCTTGCGCAACCAGCACGCACGACACTGCGACGACCCCGGCTGCGCCGACCGCGAGCGCAGCGCCGACGGCGAGCGCGCCACCGAGCTCCGAGTTCGCGATCACGCCGATGCGGTTCGTCCCCACGCCCGAAGGGCAAAACCTGATGGGCGATTTGAACTTCGGCTTCTCGACCCTCGAGCTCGGCGCCGATGGCAGCATCGTCCAGAACGGGAAAGCCATCGGCAAGATGGCTCACGATGCGCTCACGGCAGGCGCAGGCATGACCACGTTTTCGATCGCGCCCGACGGGACGCTGACGGAGCACCTCAAAGATCACGACGAGTACGCGAAGCTCACCGCCGACGGCGTCGTTGGGCGAGACGGCGTCACGATCAAGGTCGCCGACGACGGCAGCGTGTCGCTCAAACGCAAGAACGGCGACGTCGCGACGCTTCACGGAAAGTTCGACGCCATCCCTCCCGGCGGCAAACGCGCCGCTGCGCTCCTGCTCATGTCGACGGGCTACAACATTTTGCTTTGGTCGAAGGCGCCCGTCCCTTGAGCGGCTCGCCGTCTTAAATCGCTCTTAAATCCGTGTCCGGGTGATTGTTTCATCGACCGGCTTCGGCGACGCTTGCGAGCTGGAGGTACGCTCGCGTTTGGTTTCGTCGGTGGGATGGTCCTCGTCCAGCCGGCCGAAGCTCGCAACGCGAAGGTCGAGGTTTCGGGTAACGATTCACACAAGTCGCTGCAGTGCTTGCCGCAGGGCGCCGTCTGCAAGTGGTCGGACGATTGTTGCTCGGGATCGTGCGCCGGTCCGAGCCCGCCGGTCTGCCAGTAAGCAGCATGCGGGATGGGCCGAGGAGCCCGTTGGATCATCATCCGTCCGGCGGGCTCCGCTTTCATGACCCGATCAGCGAACTCGGTAGACGACGCTCACGTTCACCGCGAGCGGGATGGCGCCGGGAGGCGCGGGGACGTCGGGCACTCGGTCGACGGAGGCGCGATCGAGGTAGCTGGCCGCGCCAGTCTGTCCGTTGCCGTGCGCGTCGCCCTCGACGATGGTGATGACGTCGCCGAGTGAGACGCCGAGTGTGCTGGTCATCATGCGCGCCTTTTCGCGCGCGGCCTCGAGCGCGTGCGCGCGCACCTCGGACTTTCGCGACGCGATCTTGGTCGAGTAGTAGGTGACGCTCACGCGATCGAGACCGTGCGCCGCGCCGCGCCCGATCACGTCCGCGATGCGGCCGAAGTCGCGCACGCGCACGTTGACTTGCTCCGACGCGACGTAACGCGCGAGCCGAGCGCGTCCGGCGTCCGTGTCGTATTCCGGCGTGTAGGCGATGGATCCGTTCTCGACGACGAGCTCGGAGCGCTGCCGAAGCTCGGCGCCGAGCGCGCTGCTTTGTGCAACGAGCGCGGCGTGCGCAGCAGGCATCGACGCGTCGCGCGCGGCGAGCGTCAGCTCGATGCAGGCTTCGTCGGGCACGACGTCCGCGCTGGCCGAGCCATCGACCGTGATCGTGTGCTCGGTGGGCACCGATTGCGCGGTGACGTACGTGGTGCCGCACGCCGGCGTGACGAGGAGAGTGAGCGTGGTGAGAAGAGCGCGTGTTCTAGACATGCCCTTTCAGACGCGCGAGCTCGGTCGAGGGTCGTACGTATTTTGCGCACGCGATCGTAAAGCGCTCGCATACAGTCCGCGGCTAGAACATCTCGAAGCCGACACCGGCCACGGAGCCGAGCTGGAAGCCCGCGGGCAGCCCTGGCCCGCCGAACGAATACGCAGGCGTCACCTCGACGTTGAACGACATGCCGAGACGCCGGCCCGACGTCGGTGAGATGTGGAAGGGCACGTTGACCGCGAGGCGAACGGGAACGCCGAGGCTCCACGCGTCGCTGGCGTCGTAGTCGAGCGGGTTGAAGTAGTTGACCGACGCGCCCGCGCCGACGCTGAACCAGCGAACCGGTGTGACCTCGAACATTGCCGCGTTGCGCAGCGTCGGCAGGAAGATCGACCCGCTCAGTTGATAGAAGACGGCGTAGCGATCGTCGAGCTGAACGCCGGCACGTACTGCGAGGCCGGGCACGGCGATGTTGCTCTGCCACTGCGTTTCGTTGTCGTAGGTTTGCTGCTGCCCGATGAGGCCCGCGGTCGCGCTCACGCCGAATCGAAAACGCGGACCGTGATCCACGACCGGCGTCGGTTGATCATCGGCGCGCGCGGAGCGCGACGCGAAGCAAACGAAAAGCGCACCGAAACATGCGAGGAGTCGGAGGGACTTCATGCCGGCGCGCCATTGCAGCGCGTGTGCCGTGTCGGAACATGTGTGTTTCCCCAATTTTCGGAACGAACGAGTGCGCACGTCCGCGCGAAAACGTGCAGCACGTTGCACACGCAGGCCGCGGCCTGGTGAACTGTCGGTGGTAACCTTCCCGCGCGTGCCGAAGAAGAAACGGTCCAGCACGGTCGTTGCGTGCCCGTTCTGCGGCGAGACCGACGACCTGAGCATCGATCTCGGCGGCGGCGCTCACCAGACGTACACGGAAGATTGCGCCGTCTGCTGCCGGCCACGCATCGTGCACGTCGAGCCCGGCGATGCGCCCGGCGAGGTCACCGTGTGGCTCGAGCGGGGGGAGTGAAAGAACCGATGAGAGGCGCCAGCGTCGCGGCGATGGCCGTCCCGATCATCGCGCAGCCGGGAGCGACGGCCCTAATCGTATTGGGCCTGTCGCGGCTTCCGAATGCCGACGTCGGAATCTTCGTTCCGATCGTGGTGCTTGGAATCGTTCAACTCGTGATCGCCCTAGGCGGTGGAGCCCTCTTGTTCAATCGGCGCCTACGCGCGCTCGGCGTCGGCCTCATCACGGGCGGTCTACTCTCCGCCGCCGGCGTCGCGATGCTCGTTGGGTCTGTGGTTCAACGATGAGCAACACGGAAGATTGCGTGTGCTGCCGGCCACGCATCGTGCACGTCGAGCCCGGCGAGTGATAGCGTCGTCGAGATGCAGAAAAGGCTCGCCATCGTCCTTCTCCTCGTGCTGGCGTCAGCGTGCAAGAGCCCGGACCAAAAGCTCGTGTCAGCGCTCGAAGTCGGCGCGGACGTCGACCAGGTGAAGAAGGCGCTCGCCGCGGGAGCTTCGCCGAACGTCGTGATGCCCGACTCCAAGGTGCCGGCCCTCTGTTTCAGCATCGACAAGGAGCCTCGGCACGCGGATGTGACGCTCGCGCTCCTCGACGCCGGCGCGAACCCGAACGCGATCTGCAACCCGCCAACGGGCACGACCGTGCTTCAGAAGGCAGCGGGTGATGGGGAGGTTGTAGTCGTCCGCGCGTTGCTGGAGAAAGGGGCCGACAAAGATGCTGCGGACCTCTCGGGCGCGCGGCCGCTCTACTTGGCTGCGTGCGCCGGGCATGCCGATGCGGTCGGCGTGCTGAAGGACGCCGGCGCGAGCCAGGCTGGGCCCCCGCCGATGGACGCGGTGGCGTGCGCGCAATTCAAGATCAAGAGCGGGCCTGTCGCAAACCGAGGGGACTTCGAAAAGGTCCTGACGGTCCTCGGGGCATCGTCTCGCTGAGCTGTTGGATCATCATTTTGCTGCGCGGTTTGCGAGGAGCATCGCGAGCTCGGCTCGGGTGCTGATTCCGAGCTTTTCGTAGATCGCGCGAAGGTGTTTTTTCACGGTGTTGGGCGAGACGCCGAGCGCGCGGCCGACTTCGGTCGTCGTGAGGCCGCGAGCGGCGAGGTCAGCCACTTCGAGACCGCGACGGCTCACGACTTCGGACCACGCGTCGTCGAGCCCGCGCTGGACTGTGGTCAGCGCCGCAACGCGCGTCGAGACGTGGAGCGAGAGCGCGCCGGCGAGGGCGAGCTCGGTCTGGCCAAACGCGCGGTCCTCTTTTCGGGCGAACATGAGACTGCCGACGACGTGGCCGTCCATCACGACCGGTGCGACGAGATAATGGTGACCGACGGAGTAGTCGAGCAGCTCCATGAAGTCGTCTCTTTGCGCCGCGCGGGCCCAGCGGCGCAGATCGCGGATGGTGGCTGCCATCGGCGCGTGGCGCTCGCGCACGGCGGCGAGCACGGGATCATTCGGTTCGCCGATTTCCGCGTAGCGCGCGACGAACCGCTCGGGCAAGTCGGTGCTGCCTTCGCCGCTCACATGCAGGCCGGAGAAGCGGACGCCGAGGAGCGTCGCCGATGTTTCGATGACAGACGCCGCGAGCGTCGCGACGTCGGTCGCGCGCGCCGCTCGATGCGCGAAAGCGGCAAGCCCCATGCAGCGAGAATACTCTACGCGAGCTTCGTGAGGACGACGTGCGTGGCCTTCTCCGTCGCGACGTGCTCGGAGACTTCGTAACCCAAACGGAGCAAGTCGATGCCGCCGAAAAGGCTCTCGCCCGTGCCGAGCAAGACGGGCGCGATGGCGAAGTGCAGCTCGTCCACCAGGCCGGCCTCCAAGTACTGCCGGATCGTGGCGACGCCGCCGCCGAGCCGCACGTCTTGATCTTTGGCTGCGTCGCGGGCGCGCTTCAATGCTTCGTGGATTCCATCGGTGACGAAGTGGAACGTCGTTCCGCCCTTCATCGTGATGGGCGCTCTCGCGTGGTGTGTCAGCACGAAGACGGGCACGTGATACGGCGGCTCGTCGCCCCACCAACCTTTCCACGCGTCATCCGGCCAAGGGCCGCGACTCGGTGCGAACATGTTGCGACCGAGGATCCACGCGCCGAGGCGCGCGAATCCGCGCGCGGCGAAGTCGTCGTCGACGCCGCTCGTACCGCCCTCGCCTCCGTGCGTCTTCTTGAAGGTGCGCGTCGAGACGAACCAGTCGTGAAGCGCCGGGCCGCCGACGCCGAGCGGATTTTCGAGATCCTGCTTCGGGCCGGCCCCGAACCCGTCGAGCGAGATGCTGAAACAGCGGACGCTGAGCTTTCCCATCAGTTGTTCAAGCCTCTCATGATCGCGGCGACGAATCCAACCACGAGAACGGCGGCGAGCGCGGTTGCACCGAGCGCGACGTCGGTGACGACGAGACCGGTGCGCGCGGTGTCTTGGCAAGTCGGGTCGGAGAAACAAACGAAGTGCTCCGCGACGAGCCCCGACAGCGCCGTGACGGCGACGCTGCCGAGGACGTAGGACGTGACCTTGCCGCCGTCGATGCGCTGGTGCGGTTTGCTGACCGTGTACGTTCCCGGTTGCGTGAGCTTGCAGTCCGGGTTGCTCGAACAATCGATCGTCGTTTGGCGCAGCGGCCACGGGCCGAAGTGCTTTCCGTCCGGAGTGTCCACTTTGAAGATGGTTTTCGCGTCGACCTTCTCGTTGCCGCGTGCGGTGTGAACCGTCGCGCGATCGGCAACGGTGAGATCGCGTCCGGCGCGCGCGAGCTCGGGTTGCGCGACGGGGACGAAGTCGAAGGTCGTCATGCAGCCCGTCGTCATCATGCAGATAGCGAGAAGAGCCTGTCGCATGCGCCGCCCGCACGAGCACGCGTCGTGCCATATCGGCGCCGCGTCGTTTGCGAATGATTTCGTCGATGACTCGCCATCGGCGTGAGCATTGTGTCGCGTAGAAGGATGCGCGCTGAGAAGCTCGAGCTCCGCGCGTGCTCTGTGCTGTCGGTGAAGAAGCGATAAGCTCTTGCCGATGCGCGGCACGTCAGCTTCGAGCTTTCGTCTCATCGGTGTCGCGCTCGTTGCATGCGTCGCGTGCAAAGGGGGCAAGCCGCGCACGACGGCGCAAGCGGACGCGAGCGCGGCTGCTCCCCTGGACGCTGCTGCCGACGGCGACGCGGACGCCGAGAGCGCCGAGGATGCGGACGTCGACGCGACGGACGCCTCGATCGTGCGAGAAGCGGGGCCTGGGCCGTTCGGTTTCTATCGCGGTGAGCACGCGGCGGCGGCGGTCGAGCGCGAGGGCGGCGCGATTCGCGTTCTCTTCGCGAAGGACGCAGAGATCTCGGCCGGCGGCATCACCAACCGTCCGACCGAGCTCGTCGGACGGACCGCGCCGAACGGAACGTTCCACGCGGCGGCGTTCGGCAAGGTCACGCTCGACGGATCAATCGACGCCGTCGGCCACCTGACGGGAACGTTCAAGTTGGATGGCGAGGAGACAGCGGTCGACATCCAGCAGCAATCTCCGTTCAGCGCGTACGAGATCACGTTTTCGTCCGGTCCGCTCGCGGGCGTCGTCGGCGACGTTCACGTTCGCTCGAAGTGGGTGCGCGATCACGGCAAGCTGAGCGCGACGACGATCACGATTCGCGGCGAGAAGCACACGCTCGATGGCACCGTCGACGAGAAGTGGGGAACGTTTCGGTTGGCGGAGAAGGATTCGACGGGCGCGCCGAGCGGCCGCTGGACGGGCGTCTTTCTCACGAGCGGCGACGTCCTCGCGCGGTGGACTTCGCCGGACGGCACGACGACGCGTCCGATCACACTGCGCTCGGCGACGATGAGCTTCGATTATCCGCCCGTCGTCACGCTGCAAGGCGGCGGAACGATGGCGCCGATCGAATCGTATTGGGCGATCCCGTTCTACGCGAGCGCCTCGGTGATGCCGATGTTTTCGGGGCTCGCGTCGAGCTCCGCCGAAGCGACGCTCAACGCGTGGAGCAAGCAGCGCATGGCGCGACCGTCGAAGACGCCGGACACGAGCAGCGCGATCAGCGCGTGGGACGAGACGAGCTATGCGTTCGCGGCAGAGCGCCCGGGCTGGGTCGCGCTCGACGTCCGCACGTACGGCTACACCGCCGGCGGCACGCACGGCTTCGCGGCGACTGAATGTTACGTGCTCGACCTCGCGTCGGGCGCGCGCACGAGCTTGGTCCGCGAGCTCCCGAGCGCGGGCCGCACGGCGCTCGCGGCCCTCGTGCGAAAGACGATCGCGAGCGATCCTTCGCGCACGAAGGGCGAAGACCTGAGCTACGTGAAGATCGGCGACGGCCGCGCGCTGTGCGTCCTGGAAAAAAACGGCGCGCTCTTTCTCGACGTCGTGTTCGACGAAGCCGACGGCTTCTACGTGATGGCGCCCGAGGTCCACCTCGCGGCATCCGCCGTCAGATCGCTCTTTCCCGCAGGATCGATGGGCGCCCGGGTCTTCCAATGACGGGACAACGCGCGTCCGCCGCCTGCGTCGTGCAAGCGGCGGAGAGACTCACGACCAGTCAGCGACGGTGATAGCCGCCCGCGTAGTAGTGACGGTCGGCCGGGTGGCCGTAGCGGTGATCGTGGAGGAACTTCGGCTCCGCGTTGTAGTGGCCCCAGTGGCCGTGGGCGTCGCGGTAGTGCCAGTGGTTGTGCCACCAGTACGCGGCGTGGCCCTCGTAGTAGACCGGCGACATCGTCACGATGACCTCGGGAGGCGGGTAATCGTTGTCTTGCGCGGCCGCGAGCGGGGCGAGCGCGGCGAGAGCGAGCGTCGCAACGCCGAGCGTGACGAGGATCTTGGTCTTCATTTGGTGTCTCCGTCGTCTTTCATGCGCTCGCGCAGTTTGTCGGCGAGCTTGGTGCGCTGTTCGGGCGTGAGCAACGGCGTCACCGTTTCGTAGAAATGCACCATGCGCGCAGTGCCGTGTTTGGCCATTGCGCCGTTCGCCGCGTTCGCCTGATTGAACGTCTTCGCGTCGAACGTGTCAGTCGGGAAAGCCTTGGTGAACGCGCTCACGTACGTGTCCATCGCGGCGGTGTCGGTCTTCGGCAGCGCGTTCTTCTGGAGCGCCGCCGAAATCTTGTCGACCTGATCCTGGGAGAGGCCGAGGGTCTTTTGAAGGTGCTCGAGGTGGCTGCCTTTCTCTTTGCTGCCGGCGGCCTCGGTGTTCACTTTTTTCCAGATCTCGGCGTGCGCTTCCACCTTGTCGGCGAGCGCTTGGCGCTCTTCCGGCGAGAGCGCGGCGTGCAGCGCGTTGAGCGCGTCGCTCGCGGCGCCGTGGACGTTCGCGGCGGCGGCATCTTCCTTGGCGACGGCCGCGTCGACCTTCGCCTTGTCGATGTTGCCCGAGGCGACGCCGTCGGCGAGCACGGTCTTCACGTTTTTGGCGGCGTCGCGCGCGGGCGCCATCGCCGTGTGCAGATCGGACTGAATCTTCTCGAGCTGCGTCTTCTTCTCGGGCGCCACGCCGAGCGTGTCGATCGCCATGCGCACGAACATCGCGACGCCGCCGTGATGATGATGGCGGTGGTGCGTCCGCACCTGCTCCGCGGCCTCTTCTTCGTCCGCCGAGTCGTCCTCGGCCTGCTCGGCGCTCGCCGAGGCCGAAGCCGACGGCGTCGTCGTCACCGACGAGCTCCCGGCGACCGAAGCCGACGTCTGCGTGGTTTGGTTTTCCTGCTTACACCCCGCCGCGAGGACTATCGCGACGATCAAAGCTGCTTTCGCGCTTCGCATCCTGCCACCTTCTTTCGAGGGGCCGAAGCCTGCGCGCGGAACGTCCCGACTGGCGGTTCGTTTACGAACGTTTACGATTTGTCGCGTCTTGCCACGATGCCACACCGAGAGTCACGGCGCGGGCTTTGTCGCCACGGTCACCGCGGCGTCGCTCCATTTCCAATCGTCGAGCAGCACGCTCGAATCGTAGTTGGCGTCACCGGTGTCCCAGATCATCAGCTGCAAGGTGATCGTCTCGCCGGGCGCGACCGGCGCGGCCGACGTGAGCCAGCCGGTCGACCCGCCGCCCGAATCGTTTTGTCCGCACGCCGTTTCGGGATCGTCGAAGCCGGTGCCTTGGAGGATCCCCGCGCCGAGCGCGCACGCGTTCGTCCCCGCCACGCCGCCGGTGCACCCGACGGTCGCGGGACTCGGCGCGCACGCCTGAAAGAAATTGCTGCTCGTCGTGATCGGGCCGCTGCTGCCGAACGAAATGTTCAGGTCGCCGCCCGTTCCAGAAAACGCGGTCGACGTGAGCCACCCGACGAACGTGTCGATGAAGGTCGAGCAAACGAAGTCCGGAAACTCTCCCGAGAAAAAAGCGAAGTCGTATGAAAAGCCGAGCGCGTTGTTCGGTACTTTGATTTGCAAGACGAGCGACGAGACGTCCAAGACGTTCGTCGCCGGTTGGCAGCCGGGCTGTTTCGGATAACCAGGCGGCGCGACGCCGGCGGTGCCCGATTGCATGACGCATCCCGGTTTGAACGGGTCGGTCGGCGTGGTGCAGCCGTCGAACGGGCGCGCCCAGCCCGTCGAGAGAATGCCGAGCGACGTTCCCTCGCGCGCGACGACGTTCGTTCCGAACGCGGGGAGGATGCCGTGCTGCATCGCGTCCGGCGCGCCCTGCGACGCGAACCCGTTCGTGTACGTCGCCGAGACGAGACCCCACTTCGTCGCGGTCGCGGCCTGACAAATTCCGAGCGCGCGCGCCATGTCCTCCGCGGGGCCGTCGGGGAGCAGCGCCGAGTCGCACGGCGCGACGTTGTCGACGATCCCGTCGCCGTCGTCGTCGCAGCCGTTGCCGGGAATGTCGAAGTTTCCCGGGTCCGGATGACACGTGCTCGTCGCGTCGTTGCCGGCCTCGTTCGGCGGGGCGACCTCGGTCGCCGCGTCTTTCGTGCCCGACTCGATCGAACCGTCCGGCGCTCCGCTGTCGATGTCGAGCAAGCTCCCGGAGCACGCGACCAACGACAGCGCGACCAAACCCCCCTTGATGTACATGCCCGGGAGCATAAGTCAGATCGCGCTGGCCAGTCCGATCGAAAACCGCAATGCCGCGCGCGTGTTAACCTCGCGCGCATGAACAAAGCGTGTGGTTTGGCGATCGCGGTCGTCGTGCTTTCGGCGTGCGACAAGACGGTGGCGACGCCGCCCGGCGTCGTTCTCGACGTGCCGGCGTTCACCAAAATGAGCGTGCGAGATTGGACCGTCGGCGCGGCGAAAGCACCGCCGACCAAGGTGACGAAGAAATTCCACTACACGACCGACACCGGTCCGGACGTGCGCTACGCGATCTCGTTCGAGCACGGGCCGGCGGAGCTCGTCGACGCGAAACCCGGCGCGACGCCGCCGCCCGTCCAAGTGCCGAGCGCGATCCACATCGAGCTCCTCGAAAGCAAAGTGTGGGCGGTGACGGCCAAATGCGACAACGACCTCAAAGTGCCGCTCGAGGTGAATCCCGACGGGTCGGCCGCGTTTCCCAAATCGGTTTGGGCGAACTGCGAGCTCATCATGAAACGAAAGAACGGCGACATCACGTCGGTCAACACGATCGACGTCTACGGCGACGGCAAGCTCGAGGTCAGCGCGACGGGATCGAACGAGAGCGTCAAGGAGGAGTGACGCGTTTGCGAATGAGACCTTCTTGAGCGCACGTCGCGACGAGCTTGCCGGCGCGGTCGAAGAAGCGCCCGCGCGCGAGACCACGACCGCCCGACGCCGACGGGCTCTCGACTGCGTAAAGCAGCCAATCGTCGAAACGAAACGGACGATGAAACCACATCGCGTGATCGAGCGACGCGACCTGCATGCCGGGCGAGAGCCAGCTCACGCCGTGCGGGTCCATCGACGTGCCGAGGAACGCGAAGTCCGACGCGTACGCGAGCAGATAACGATGCAGCGCTGGATCGTCGGGCAGTTGATCGATGACGCGGCACCAGTGATGTCGCCGCGGCGGCGCGACGACCGGCGCGAGCGGATTGCGAACTTCGACTGGACGAATTTCAATCGGACGCTCGGCGGTCGCGCGCGCGCGAAGCGCCGGCGGCAATCTATCGGCGACGTCGAGCGCCATGTCGCGCTCGGAGCGGAGCGCCTCCGGCGGGGGCACGTCGGGCATCTCGTCTTGATGCTCGAAGCCCGTCTCCTCGATTTGAAACGACGCTTCGAGGCTGAAGATGGTCGCGCCTTCTTGCACCGCGGACACGCGACGCGTCGTGAAGCTCTTGCCGTCGCGGAGCCGCTCGACTTGATAAACGATCGGCCGGCGCACGTCGCCTGCGCGAATGAAATATCCATGCAGCGAATGAACGTGCCGATCGAGGACGGTCTGCGCGGCCGCCGAGAGCGCTTGCCCGAGCACTTGTCCGCCGAAGATCGCGCCCCACCCGAGGTCCTGACTCTGTCCACGAAAGAGATCGCGATCGAGCCGTTCGAGCGCGAGGAGCGAGACGAGATCGCCGAGCAAGCGGTGCATGGCTTCGCAGCTTAGCCCGCCGGCGCGAAGCGCTCGTACGCGGCGACGACGGCGGCGCGTTTTTCGTCGCTGCGAAGATGACCCGAATCGGGCAAGTCGACGAGCGTCGCGGCGGGCCACGCGCGGGCGAGCGCATGCGCCGTGCCGATGGGGCACGTCATGTCGCGTCGCCCGTGGATGAGGACGCCGGGAATTTTTGACAGGCGACCGGCGTCACGAAGGAGCGCCCCGTCTTCGAGCCACGCGTCGTGCGCGAGAAAATGCGTGCAGATTCGAACGAACGCGACGAGCTCGCTTTCTGGCTTGTCCGCGTACACGTCCGGTTGCGGATGCGGCTCGAGGCCGAGCGCGGCGTCTTCCCACGCGCACCACGCGCGCGCGGCCGCGAGACGAACGGCGGCGTCGGCGTCCTCCATGCGGCGTGCATACGCCGCGATGATTTCGTGCGTCGTCGTCGCTTCGGGGACCTGCGCGCGAAATCGTTCGTGCGCCTCCGGGAAAAATCGCGCGAGCCCGCCATAGAGCCAATCGGCCTCCGCGCGGCGCGATGTCGTGATCGCGAGGAGCACCATCTCCGAGACGCGCGAGGGATGCTTCTCGGCGTACGCGAGCGCGAGCGTCGTGCCCCACGAGCCGCCCACGACGAGCCATCGCTCGATGCGGAGGTGCTCGCGCAGTCGCTCCATGTCGGCGACGAGGTGCCACGTCGTGTTGTGCTCCATCGACGACGCGGGATCGCTCGCGTGCGGCGTCGAGCGACCGCATCCGCGTTGATCGAAGAGCACGACGCGGTAGCGCGTGAGGTCGAACCCGCGAAGCATGTTCGGCGAGCTCCCCTGCCCGGGCCCGCCGTGCAGGACGACCGCGGGCTTGCCCGTGCCCGCGACTTCCCAGTGGATGGCGTGCCCGTCACCGACGTCGAGCTTTCCGCTCGCGGTCAGCGACCGTACGTGCTCCGGCATGTCGCTTCGCACGACGTGTAGTCCTGCGCGTTCGGATCGTTGCAGTTGTGTTTGATGCACCCGTCGACGGTGCTGATGCTGAGTTGATCTTTCGCGGCGCCGCAGGCTGCGAGCATCACGGCCGCGAAGAGCGCGAGCACGACTCGAACGAGCATGCGCGCGTCGTATCAGGGATAGCGGTCTGCTGCGAGGCCGCTCGCGCCGGCGGAGCCGTCGGGTCCGCCGCCCGCGCCGGCGTCGCCGTGCTCGAGCGTCGTCGACGTCGTCGTGATCGCAGCGGTGCCGCCTTGGAAGAGCGCGAACGTGCAGCCTCCCGCGCCGCCGCCGCCGTTGCCACCGTTTCCGCCCGCGCCGCCTGCGCTTCCGGCGTCGCCGCCTGTCCCCGCGCCATTCACCTCGTTGCACTTGCCGTCACAAGAAACGCCGCACGCGGTGCCCGCGTCACCCATCGCGCCGGGTCCTCCCGCGCCGCCGCTGCCGCCGAGACCTCCGGCGCCGCCCGCGCCGCCACCGCCCGCGCGCACATCGCTCGCTTGAATCGTGACGGTCGCGTCCCACGCGAAGACGCCGACGCTGCTTCCGCCGCCCGTGCCGGGCGTGCCGCCGCCACCGGGTGCGCCGCCGCAACCCGCGTAGCCGGTGACGCCGCACGACTGCCCGTTGTCGTTGAAGGTGCAGCTGAGGAAGCCGGTCTTGCAAGTGCCGCACGCGACGCACGCGCCCGCCGAGCCCGCGACGCCCGCGAGCCCCGCGGTTCCCACCGCGCCCTCGGCGCCGCTCGAGACGTGCCAGCCGTCGTTCGCGAAGGCTCCGGCTTCGGCGCCCGCGCCGACTACGCCGACGTCGCCCGCGTCGCCGAGGTCCGGCGTGCAACCGGTCGCGCCCGCGTCGCCGGGCGATCCGTTCGTGCCCGGCGTTCCGCTTCCGCCCGCCGCGATCGCGACGATGACGTCGTCGAGCGTCAGCGTGGTCGTCGCGCCGGTCGCGAAAAATCCGTAGAGCGACTCGCCCGCGGCTGCGCTAGCCTTCGACTTCACCGTGAGGTCGCTCACGATCGCCGCGCCGCCGAGATCCGTCGCGGTGATCGTGACCGTCGCGGTCGCCGGCTGAATGACGACTGCGCTCGCGCGGTCGTTGCACGCCTGCACCCACGTCTTCGATGAGCCGTTGTCGAGGACGTCCCAGCCGCCCTCGAGATGAAGGCCGCCGTAGAGCGAGATCGACTCCGCATACGTTCCGCGCGCGACGTAGACGATGGACTTTCCGGTGATCTCGTGCGCGCGCTCCACCCCCGTTTGTATCGATGCGCACGGCACGGTCTCGGTGCCGCAGGTGGACGTGTCGGTGCTTCCGCTCGGCGTCACGAAGATGCCTTGCGTGTCGTCGACGGTTTCGGATGCGCAGCCTGCGTCGGCGTCGGCGTCGGCGTCGGCGTCGGCGGTCACGTCGGGCAACGCGTCGGTCGCGGCGTCGTTCGCCGCTTCGGCCGGGCCGTCGAGCGTCGCGTCGGTCGATGCGTCGACGTCGTGGAAATCGCCGAGCCCGAGAACGTCGGCGCAACCGACGGACGCGATCAACATGGCGACTGCGAGGATGCGACGCATCAGAACGTCCCTTCGAGGCCGATCGCGCCGGGCCCGAAGACGGGAACGACCGCGAGCGTCCGATGCGCGCGCGGCGCGAGCAAAAACATGACGGCGCCGGCCGCGAGGAGCGTCCCGCCGGCGATGAAGCCGACGGTCGAGAGCGTCGCGAACGTCCACGCGTCGGTGCGCGCTTGCGCGCCGATCGGATCGCAACCCTGGTTTGGACAGAGCGTGTCGAGATCGCTTCGCTTGGACATCGCGACGCCGCCGAAGACCGCGCCGAGCGCGATCCCCGCAAGCCCGACGCCGCCCACGGCGATCCCCGCGGGCCGCAGGAATGACGGCCGTCCGCCGGTCGTCTCCGACTCGATCGGCTCGAGCGCAATGTCGAGACGCCCGTCGCCCGCGCGCAGCGTCATCGTGCGCGCGTAATGACGATAGCCGGGCGCGTCAGCTTCGATCAGCGCCGTGCCGATCGAGAGCCGCACCGGCACCGCGATCGGCGTCGTGCCGACGAGATCGTGCCGGACGCGCACCGTGGCGTGCGGCGCGTTCGTCGTGATCGACATCACGGCGACGTGCGCGCGGATGTCGGCGATGAGCTCGGCGAGCTGCGGCACGCGCGCCCGCAATTCGGGATCGCTCGTGCGCACGAACTCCTCGAGCGCGTCGAGCGCGCGCGGATAATCGCCGAGCCCCTCGAAGGCACGCGCGCGGTTGTACTGAATCGCGCCGCTGCCCCCGAGCTTGAGCGCGGCGTCGTACTGCTCGAGCGCTTCGCCGAAATGGAGATCGTGCATCTTGGCGTCGCCCGCGGCTTTGAGCTTCGCGACTGTGTCCTCGTTCGACTGCGCGAACGCGCTGGGCGCCGCGAGCGCGAGCCCGAGAGCAAGAACCGCTGCGCGCGTTTTCATAGCGTGAACGGGTTCTCCGCGGGCTTCGCGGTCGCCGCGGGAGCCGCGCTCGGCTTGGGCGCCGGAGCCGAGACGTGCGTCTCGCGCGGAGGCGCCGAGGACGAAGCCGAAGCGCGCGGCGTCGGGACCGCGTTCGTATCCTCCGCGCGCGGCGGCGGCGCCGCGGTGAGCGCGAGCGGCTCGATCGCCGTCGGCGCGTGCAGCTCTTCGACGACCGCGGGCGGCGGCTCGCTCGTGCGCGCGACCTCGTGATGGCTCGCGCTCGCCCGCAGTCCCCACCAACTCAATCCCCCGATGGCGACGGCGATCGCCGCGGCCGACACGACCGCGAGCCGGTTGCTCCGCTTCGGGAGCACCATCGTCGGCACGTCGCGCGGATCGGCGACGACCGGCGGAGGCGTGCGTGACGGCGACACCAGCGGAGTCGGCGGATGGAAGCTCCGCGCGGCGGGAAATTTCGAAGACGACGGCGCCGCGACGAGCTCGACCTCGGGCGCGAACGGCACGAGCGCCCGCGCGAACGCGCGCACGTCGGGAAATCGATCGCGCGGATTCTTCTGCATCGCGCGAATGATCACCGCCTCGAGCTCCGGCGGAACGTCCGAGCGCGACGCGCGCGGCGAAGGCACCGGCTCGGTCACGATGGCCGCGATGATCTGCGCCGGCTCTCCCTGAAACGGCTCGGTCCCCGTGAGAAGCTCGTAGAGAATGACGCCGAGCGACCAGATGTCGGAGCGCCGATCGACGTCGCTCGCGTTGCGCACGTGCTCGGGCGACATGTAGTGCGGCGTGCCGAGCGCGAGCGACGACGTGCTCTTCGCGTCGGCGTCGGTGAGGACCTTCGAGATGCCGAAGTCGAGGAGCTTCAAGATGCGCTCGCTCCCCTTCTTCGCGAGGAAGAGGTTCGACGGCTTGAGATCGCGATGAATGATGCCGACGGCGTGCGCCTGCGCGATCGGCACGCAGGCCTCCATCAAATACGCGACCGCCTCTTGAATCGGAAAGCGCCCGCGCCGCGTGAGCTCTTCGGCGAGATCGTTTCCCTCGAGGAACTCGATCACCATGTACGTCAGCCCGTCGGCGCTCGTGTCGACGTCGAGCACCTTCGCGACGTGCGGGCTGTCGAGCGTCGCCGCGGCGCGCGCCTCGCGCTCGAACCGCGCGACGAATTCGGGGTGCGCGCAAATGTCCGGCCGCAGCACTTTGATCGCCACGCGTTGGCGCAGCCGCAGATGGAACGCCTCGTAGACGATTCCCATCCCGCCTTCGCCGATCACACGATCGATGCGGTACTTGCCATCTAGAACGTCCCCTTGCGCCGGAAGCACGATGCTCATTTCACTACCCCACCAACCAGATTATCCGGATTTGGATAGTGCGCGACTGCAAAATTGTCAGTATCCGATCAGCGGGGATTTTTGGCCCAGGCCGGGGCATCCAGCTGATCCACCATGAATGCAGCCGCGCTCTTTGTCGGCGAACAGATCGGCGAGCACGAAACGCAGGAAGAGCTTCCCGATGAACGGCAGCGAGCTTCGCGTGTCGCCGGCGCGCCACGCCGAGAGGTTGCGGATTGTACAGCGCGCCGCCCGCGTGCGACGATCGTTCCGTGGACGACCCTACCGTCGTCGACCGCAACGTCGACCGCGCGAAGGCTGCCGAGCCTCTGCTCTTCGGCAAGCGGTATCGGCCCGTCGCGCTCCTCGGCACCGGCGGGATGGGCAGCGTCTATCTCGCTCGCGACGAAGAGCTCGACGAGATGGTCGCGGTGAAAGTGCTGCGGCCCGAGCTCGTCGGCGACGCGTCGATGGTCGAGCGCTTTCGCGACGAGGTGCGCCTCGCGCGACGCGTGTCGAGCCCGTTCGTCGCGCGCACGCACGACCTCGGCGAGCATGCCGGACGGTGGTTCGTGACGATGCAGTACGTCGAAGGCGAGACGCTCTCGGCGCGACTGCGACGCGAGGGACGGCTCCCGGTGCGCGATGCGGTCGCCGTCGCGCGCGACGTGTGCCGCGGGCTCGGCGCGGTGCACGAAGCGGGGATCGTCCATCGCGATTTGAAGCCGGGCAACGTGCTCCTCGCGAGCGACGGGCGCGCGGTGCTCACCGATTTCGGCATCGCGGTTCGCGCAGGCCACGGCGCCGAGCACACCGACGGCTCCGGCACGCCCACGTACGCCGCGCCCGAGCAGCTCGCGGGCGGCGCGCTCGACGCGCGGACCGACGTCTTCGCGTTCGGCGTCGTCCTCTTCGAGATGATCACCGGAAAGAAACCGTTCGACGGCCCGCGAACGGGGCTCGAGCTCGCGCCCGATCCGCGTCGCCTCGTGACCGACGTGCCCGACGCGCTCGCGGCGATCGTCGCGCGTGCGATGGCGCTCGACCCGGACGATCGCTGGGCCTCGTGCGACGCGCTCGCGACCGCGCTCGGCGGGGTTCGCGCAGCGGCGACGCGTGAGACAGGCTCGAAGCTCTCGCGTTTCGCGCGCGAGATCGGCGCAGGTGCGGCGCGCCGCGTGTCGCTCGCAGTCGAGACGTCCGGCTTGAGCGAAGAGCTCGCGGCCGCCGCGCGCGTCGACCTCGCGTCGCGCCTCGACGCTCGCGGAAAAGTCCGCGTCGTCTCGGACGACGCCGAGGCCGCGGTCGGCGGACGAATCGCCGCGCACGGCGGCGACTGCTCGTTCGAGCTGGCGATGACGAGCGCGCAAGACGGTTACCTCGTTTGGAGCGATGCGTTCGGCGGTCCGCTCGCCGAGCTGCCGCAGCTGGTCGAACGCGCGGCGCACGCGATCGAGCTCGCGCTCGTTCCGACGTCGGTCCAGCGTCGCGAAGAGCTTCCTTTTCCGTCCACGGAGGTCGCCGAGCTCTTCCTCGAAGCGCGCACCGCGTATCGCGGTTTCTGGGGCTCGCAGGTCGCGAAGAGCGCGGAGCTCTTCGATCGCGCACGCGCGCTCGCGCCCGATCATCCGCGCGTCCTCGCTTGGTGCGCGGCCGCGCACACGCGCCTTCGTTTTTACGAGGCCGCTCCGCCGGAGCACGACTTGGGTCGCGACCTCGCGCTTCGCGCGGTCGCGCTCGCGCCGGAGAGCGCAGATTCGCGCGTCGCCCTCGCGTCGGCGAACATGCAGCGCATGGCGGTGGTCGAGGCGGTTCCGCATTTCGTGGAAGCGCTGCGCATCGCGCCAGGCTTGGTCGAGCAGCGCTCGCACTTCGCGCGCGTCGTCAACGAGTGCGGCGCCATCGGCCCCGCGCGCGTGCTCGCCGAGAGCGCGCTCGAGCTCGACCCGACGTTCACCGAGCCGATGGAAGTGCTCTTGCGCCAGCACGCGCTCCGAGGGCGACTCGATCTCGCCGCGACGGAGCTCGCTCGCGCGCGCGGCCGCGAGCTCTTCCTCCGCGTGACGTTCGCTCGTTATTGCCTTTGGAACCGCGATCGCGCGTGGTTCGAAAAGGTCTGCGGGTCGTTCGATTCGAGCCACCTCGACGCGCACCCGAAGCTCTTGTTCGAGTCGGCGCGAGGACTGATCCGCGGCGAGCCGGTCGACATCGGCCGCGTCCTCGGTATGGCAGTCGGCGCCCCGCGACGCGTCGCGCTCGCGCATCAAATCATGGCCGAGATGTACGCATTCGTCGGCGACGAGGGCCGCGCGCTCGATTCGATCGAGTCGGCGCTCGCGCTCGGTCTCTTCGACGTGCAGTGGATGGACACGTGTCCATTGTTCGATCCGCTGCGCGGCACGCTGCGCTTCGAATCGGCGCGCCGCATCGTCCACGACCGTGCCATGGCCGTCCTCGCGGAGGTCGAACGACGACTCGCCTGAGCGAAGAGCGTGGCAAGATACCACGGCGCATCGCAGCCGTTCGGGAGCTAGACTTCCAGCGTCTAGATGACGTCGATGCACTCAGGCTTCCCAGCCGAGGTCACGGACGAAGAGGCCGCGTTCGGCTTCACGCTCCGTGAGTCGCCCACCGGCGTCCGCGCCGTCGTGCGCGCGCTCGGCCACGGCCTTCAGGCGGTGAAGCGTCTTCGCGACGACGGCTCGATCGAATATTCGATCTGCGACGAACGTTGCCAACCGCTCTACTCGGGCGCGGCGTCGCTCGACGAGCTGCGACGCCGCTTCGAAGACGAGTGAAACGCGTCAGTGGACGACGACGGACATGAAGCCGTTGCAGTCTTGGTACGTGAGATAGAGGTGGCCGTTCGAGGGGTCCGACGTGATGACCGTGTCCTCGATGTCGCACGGGTTCGGGTAGCCCGCGTAGAGCGCCCATTGCGTGCCGTCCCAGTATTTCACGGTGGCCGCGCGCGGGTCCGGATCGCTGTCGCGTGACTCGTCGTCGAACGCGACGTACGGCACGCCGTTGTAGACCGTCGACGTGACCGTTTCGATTTCGTCGCCGTTCGCGATGGAGCCGAGCGAGCCTACGTTCTCGAGGCTCGAGCCCACGAGCTGCATCACGACCGGGCCGCTCGTCGAGTTTTCGTAACCGATCCACACCGTGCCGTTGCTGACGCTGACGCTCGGCGACCAGTTGTCGTCGATGGTGATCGTCGTCGACGCGACGGTCGTCCACGTGCTGCCCGCGAGCTTCGCGAGAACGAGCTTGCTCGTGTCGTAGTCGTCGTACGCGACGTAGACGGTCGTTCCGTCGGTGCCGAGCACCGGATTTTCGACCGACGTCGGCGCGCTCGAGAGACCGCCGAGCTCGGTCCACGCGCTGCCGAGCGTCATGACGTGACCGGCGCCGGTCGAATCGACGAACGCGACGTACGGCGCGCCGCCCGCGATCGCGAGCGAGATCGTCGCGCTGTTCGAGCTGAATCCGCCGGCGCCTTGGAGCGACCAGCTTCCGCCGGAATATTTTTCGACCGTGATGACGCTGTCGCCGCTGCCCGAGTCGGTCATCGTGTATGCGACCCAAGGCGCGCCCGACGCGTCGACCGCGATCGCGAGGTTCGACGGATCGACCGCCGACGGGCTGAATCCCGCGGCGCCGACCGGCGACCAGGTCGAGCCGTCGGAGACCATCACGGTGAGCTGACCGTTCACGTTTCCGTCGGAGTACGCGACGTATACTTTGCCGCCGCCCGCGGCGATTCGTCCGTAGCTCGCGCCGGTGCTCGGCTCGCCACCATTCGTGCCGACCGCGTTCCAGCCGGAGTCGGTCCCGCCCGCGTCGCCGCCGTCGCCGGGGCCCGCCGGGTTGTTCGAGCTGCATCCGAGCCCAGCGCAAAGTCCTACCAAGACCATCGAACGAAAGAAGATTCGGTTCATGAGAGCGCGTTCCTCCAGTGTTCAATTGGACGACGATTCGCTCGATTCATGGCTTGATGTTTTCGGACATTTACTCCTGGCGGAGGGCCTCGATGGGGTCGACGCGCGCGGCCCGGCGGGCCGGCAGGTAGCCGAAAGTGACGCCGATCGAGAGCGAGAAGACGACCGAGACGCCGATCGCCTGCGGTGGAATCGCGAGCGACCAATCGAGCGTGCGCGAAAGAAGCGAGGTGCCGGCGACGCTCGCGCCGACGCCGACGAGGCCGCCCACGCACGCGAGCATCAGCGCTTCGACGAGGAACTGCGCTTGAATTGCCCACGGCGGCGCGCCCACCGCGAGTCGTACGCCGATCTCGCGCGTGCGCTCGACGACCGACGCGAGCATCACGTTCATGAGGCCGATGCCGCCGACGAGCAGCGCGACCGACGCGATGCTGACGAGCAGCGTCTCGAGCGTGTCGGCCGCGCGCATCTGCGCCTGAATGAGCTCCTCGGGGTGGCGGATGTTGAAGTCGTCGTCGTCGTCGACGCCGAGGTGATGACGCTGGCGAAGGAGCGCGTCGATCTCGGCGATGGACGACGACATGCTCGCCGAAGAGCTCGCCGAGCAGAGGATGTCGTCGAGCCACGTTTCGCCGCCGCCGCGGAGTTTTTTCATCGCGGTCGTGTAGGGCACGTGGAGCTCGTCGTCTTGATCGCGACCGGTCGCCGATTGACCTTTCGGCGCCATCACGCCGACGACTTTGAAGGGTTGGCCGGTGATGCGAATCGTCTGGCCGACCGCGTCGCCCGACCCGAAGAGCTGCGCGCGGACCGTCGCGCCGAGGACGCACACGTTGGTCGCGCGATCGACGTCGTCGTCGGTGAAGCGCTCGCCGCTCGCCATGTCCCAGCGCTTGATGTCCTCGTAGTCCGGCGCGACGCCGCGGAAACGCGTCGTCCAGTTCTTCGTTTGCCACTGCACGACGACGGTGCCGTCGACGTTCGGCGAGACGAATCGAATCGACGGGACGTCGCGCGCGATCGCCGTCGCGTCGTCGAGCGTGAGGTTGCGCATGCCGTCGGTGCCGCTGCGGACGCCGTTCGCGCTGCGCGAGCCCGCCTCGACCCAGACGAGGTTGTCGCCGAGCGCCGCGAGCTGCGCCTGCGCGCGCGCCGCGGCCGATTGGCCGATGGCGACGACCCACGCGACGGCCGCGATGCCGATCGCGACGCCGAGCACGTTGAGCGCGCTGCGCGCTTTGTGACGGAGGAGCGCCTTCGCCGCTTCGGCGATCAGCGCGAAGAGCATTGCGACGCAATCACTGACACGTTCCGAAGTGCACCGACTTCGTCCCGTTGAAATCGAAGACCGTGTCCTGGCACGTGCCGGTGACGCACTCGGCGCTCGTCACGCAGACTTGCACTTGGTTGCCCGGACATGCGCCGGTCGTTTGCGTCGTGCACGCGGTCGCGCTCGTCGTCAGCCCGACGACGGCGTCGAACGGGCACGCCGCTTTGACGTTGAAGGTCGACGCGAGACAGCACGCCGACGCGTCGCAGTCGGCGGTCGTGCCGCACCCGACGGGCTTTCCGTTGTTCGTGTTCTTGCACGCGGAGATGCTCTGCTCGCAAGTGATTGCGTTGGCGTGAACGCACGGGACCTGCGCGCAGTTCGCGCTCAAGTCGGTGTAGGTCGCGGTGACGCAGCCCGCATCGCCCGCTTCGAACGCGCCGCCGTCGCTCGCGTCGCTCGTCGCGTCGATCGGCGCGGAGTCGGCGGGCGAGCCGTCACCGACGGTGACGTCGGGCGCCGCGTCGCCTCCCGACGGCGAGCTGTCGCCCACGCACCCGACGAGCGCGCTGGCTGCGAGGAGCACGGCGAGCGTTCGCATCGCTCCAAGTAGCGCACGAACTTCACAAAGCGTCAACGCGACGCGTAGGCTCGGTGAACGCGGCATGCGCGACAAATTCATCGGGATGGTCCTCGTCGTCGCGGTCGCCGCGATCGTTTGGTACGTCGCGGCGAAGCGGCGCGAGCATCCCGAGAGCGCGGCAGAACCGGCCGACGCGGTCGCGAGCGTCGAACCGCAAGACGCGGCATCGGCTGAACCGACCGCGATCGTCGACGCCGGCGCCGCCGAGCCGGATGCGACGCTCGCCGAGTCGCCGACCTGCGCCGCGATGCGCGCGGCTTCGCAAAAGTACGTCGCGGTCGCCGAAGACGCCGGCCTCTGCCTCGACGGTTACGGCGAGCTCGAATGCAGAACTTCGAAGAACGGCGCGACCTGGGCCATTCGCATCGACGACGTCACCGATCTCGAAGCCGACGCATCCGCGTGCGCGACGGGCTGGCTCGAGCGCGTGGTGCACGTCGCGCCGGACGGCTCCGAGCAAACGCTCATCGCGCCGGGCCCGGGCGGCTTCCGTAACGGTCACCGATACAACGTGTTCAAGTTTGCGGCCTTCTCCATCGCGGAAGTTTTCGACTTCGACGGCGACGGCGAGGACGAAGCCGTCGTCACGCGCTGGTCGAGCACGTTCCTTTACACGTTCAAGCACGGGCGCATCGTGCCGTATCCGCCGGCGGCGGCGTTCACGATCGACGAGGTGAAAGACGTCGACGGCGACGGCCGGCCTGATTTGATCGTGCGCCCGTTCGGCGACGCGCCGACGACCGTGCGGCTCCTCGCGCACGCGCTGCCGGACGGCGCGTTCACCGTGCGCGACGCGCTCGCGGTGCAGCACGCGCAGACGGCGTGCCCGCGCGATCCGCCGCTCACGCGCGACGAAGACGACGAGCACCTCGCGAACGACGTCGCGTGCGCGCTCCTCTGGCGTCACGACGCAGCTTCGATCCGCACGGCGCTGTGCTCGGGGGACGCCGGCCCGTGCCCCGCGTGGATGAAACCGATGCTCTGGACGAAACCGCCGCTCACGTTGCGGTAACCTGCGGGCATGAAACACTTCGCGCTCTTCTACGATCTCGTCGACGATTACCTCGAGCGGCGCGGCGCGCACCGCGACGAGCATCTCCGGCTCGCGTGGGCCGCGGCGGAGCGCGGCGAGCTCGTGCTCGCGGGCGCGTTCGCGCCTCCCGACGGCGCGCTCCTCGTTTTTCGCGGCGAGTCGCCCGAGGTCGCCGAAGCTTTCGTGCGCGCCGATCCCTACGTCGCGAATGGCCTCGTGCGAAAACACCGCGTTCGCGAGTGGACGACGGTCGTCGGCGATCTCGCGGCGAGCCCCGTGCGGCCGTGAATCAGCGCGAGAGCACTTCGTCGTAGGCTTCGCTCGCGTTCGCGGCGCGCCGCGCGAAAGAGCGCAGCTCGTTCGGGTCGTCGAGCTTCTGCCAGCACGCGGTCGCGCCCGCGTCGAGCGCGCGGCGCGTGTCGTCGTCGTCCTCGGCGAGCATCATCGTCGGGCAGCCCGCGGGGACGAGCGCGTACGAGGCGCCGTCACGCAGCTTCGTCGCGATGAACGCCGCGACGTAATGCCGATCGCGCAAGAGCCTCGCCGCGCGCGCGCACGTCGTCGCCGTGTCGACCGCGAACTCGCGAAGGTTCTTCACGAGCGCGCTGCGCAAACGCATGTCCGCTTCGGCGACGAGCACGCGACGCCCCCGCTCGGGCCGCTCCGCCTCGCGAACGATCCGGCGCGAGAGGCGATAACCGAGCCCGCGATCCATGTGCACGTTCAGCGGCGTCGCCGCGCAGAGCTTCTTGCGCAAACGGCAAACCGCCGCCTCGATGCGCGTGAAATCGGAGACGGTTCGCTCTTTCCAACATTCGCGAACGAGCGCTTCGCGTGCGACCGGGCGTCCGCCGGCGACGACCAGCGCGGCGAGCAGCGCGAGCTCGAGGTGCGTCAGCGCGAGCGGCTCGCCGCGATACGTCGCGCACGTCGGCCCGCGCTCGCCCATCTCCACGCGGAGCTCGTCGTACGACGACGTCGGCCCCTGAAGCGCGCGCGCATGCCCGGCGCGCACGATGAGCCAGTCGTCGGCGTCGGCGACGTGCGCGAGATCTTCGATCTCCACGATGCGCGCGCGCGGATCCATCCGCCGCAACTCGGACAGTTGCGCTTCGAGCCCGCCTCGATGCCGAAATAAAATCGCCCTCACCGCAAATCCGATGCTAGGCCGCGCGACCGAGGCGGTCGAGCCTGTCAGATTCCGGTAAGAAATCTACGGCGTGCCGGTTCCGGCGGGGTTGTTCGCGCACCACGTGATGCCCGCGGGCGAAGGCGTCGCGTCGGGCGCGCCGGTCGGCGGCGTCGCGAACGGCGGACTCGCGAAATCGAAGAGGTCGAGCATCGGCCACGCGTTCGCGTCGCGCGCGGTCATCGCCGGAAGGTCGAAACGGTTTTCGATGAAGCGCGTGATGCTCGTGTGATCGGTCACGAGGTGGCTCACGTATCCTTCTTCGCGAACGCCGAGACGACGAACATCGGCACGCGCACGCCGAGACGATCGAACGCGTAATCGGGCGGCGCGTTCCCGTCGGGGACGCACGCGGGCGGAGGCGCGACGTGATCGTAAAACCCGCCGTGCTCGTCGTACGTCTGGATGAAGACGGTACTCTGCCACACGGCCGGATTCGCCATGAGCGCCGCGATGACTTTCGCCGAGAGCGCTTGTCCGAGCTGCATGTTCGTCGGCGGGTGCTCGTCGTCCTGCGCCGTTCCGTTGAAGCTCGGGTCGAGGATCGAGAGATCCGGCAGCGTGTCGTTCGCGACGTCGCTGAAGAAGTTGCTCATCGAAGTGCCCGCGTACTGCGGGCCGAAGACGATCGTGAAATCGAGGAGACCGTCGCGATAGATTTGCCAACTGCGTCCGGCGTCGTCCATTTCGTTGACGATCTTCGTCTCGTTGAGCGGCGGCGTGTCCGGCGTCATCGTGCGGCCCCACGACGTCGCGCCGTAAAAGAAGAATCGATTGGGCCACGTGGGCCCGAGGAGCGACGAGAAATGCCGATCGCTCAGCGCGAACGTCTTCGCGAGCCAATAATAAAATGGCAAATCGGTTTGATCGTAATAACCCATCGACCGCGCGCCGCCGGGATCGTTGGTTACGACGAAACCGTCCATCGCGCCGTCGTCGTATTGGAGATGAACCGGGCCCCAATCGTGCGTCGTGTTGACGATGCAATAACGCGTTTCGTGAAATCGCTTTACTTGAGTGACGGGCGGCCCGGGATCCGGATTGCTCGCATCGTCGGGCGCGACGTCCACGTCGGTCACGCCGTACGACGGGAGCTTCGAGAAATACGAATCGAAGCTGCGGTTCTCCATCATCAGAAAAACGACGTGCTTGAACGGGAGCGCATCGCCGTGCGGAACGTTCGGCCCGACGGTGTCGGTGGTCAGCGCGCCGGCGCCGAAAGCGCACGCGGCGCGATCGTCAGCGTGAATGTCGAACGGCGGCTCTTGAGCGATCTTCACGTCGGCGGGCGCGTCGACCGTCGCGTCGAGGCCTGCGTCGACGGAGACTGGCGCGTCGTCGGCGGCGTCGGGCGTGCCGTTGTCGTCGCCGCCACAACCGATCAGCACGAACGCGAACGTAATACTAATAGTGATACGTGACGTCATAAGGAACGCACTGGTTGGTGTCGGGTTGGTCGACTCGAATGTAAATCCCCGCCGAGTCGTCACTGCCGCTGCAAGCGATTTGCAAAGTCATGCTCATGGTGCTCGTCGTGCAGCAGCCGTGGGTGCCGGCGGGCGAAGTGGCCGCGGTGCCGCTGCCGCAATCTTGGATCGTCGTCGTGCCCTTTTCGCAAAGCGCGAAGGCGCAGAGTCGTAAACCGGGGGCGTCGATCTGCAGCGTCGGGTCGACGCTGCAACCGAACGTGTCTTGTCCGTGAAAGACCATCCAATCGACGTCGCCCGTTCCCGACGAAACCGCGGCGACGTCGCTTCCGCTGCCGTCGCAGTCGTCGATCGTGCCGAGCGGGGTCGAGAGGATTTCGCTCTCGTTCGGCTCGTCGACGTCGCTCTTGCAAGTGAGCCGCGGAGCGCCGGTGTCGGCGGCGACGTCTTTCGAAGCGTCGCGCGGCGCGGCTTCGGGCGCGACGTCGACGGAGACGTCAGCCGGAGCATCGACGCCGACCTCGTCGGAAGCGTCGGTCGCCGCGTCGCCGGCGTCATCGCCGCCGCATGCGACGATCCCAAGCAAAAAAAGGCTCACCCCCGCGCTCGCACGACCCCCGGTTTTAGCAGGGCTCGATGATCAGTGGATGCCGCGCGCGCGGCCGGACGCCATCATCGCGCGGAGCGGACGAAAATGTTCGAGCGACGGCACGCGGAGCTCGCGGCTGTGAATCACGTCGCCGAAGAGCGCCCGCGCCCGCTCGTCGAGCTCGAGGAGCCAGCGCTGAATCGGCGAGCGCACGGCGACGGGGAGGCTCTTGGCGATCACGATCATGTCGTTCGGAATCGGGCCGGCCGTCGCGACGATCTTCACCGAACGGATCGTCGCGCCGCCCTCGGTCGTCCAGCCCGCCGACGCGAGCTTGCCGTCGGGCCCGACGCTGAAGAACGTCGCGCCGAC
>DASXHD010000112.1:0-34291 GCA_036488725.1 Polyangiaceae bacterium
AACCGGATCCGGGATTTCCGAGTCCAGCGCCGCGACCAATTCGTCAATCGACTTTTCCCACTTCGGGTCGCCGTTGAGCGCCGGGAACGCCGCAACTTTGATGACCTTCGCCGTGTCGCCGGGGAACTTGTACTTCGTCAGTAGCTCCCGCACTTCCATCTCGACCAGGTCGAGCATCTCCGGGTCCTCCACCGCGTCGCACTTGTTGAGCGCCACCACGATGTGATTGAGACCGACTTGGCGCGCCAAAAGAACGTGCTCGCGCGTTTGCGGCATGACCGAGTCGAGCGCCGACACGACGAGGATCGCCCCGTCCATCTGCGCCGCGCCCGTGATCATGTTTTTGATGTAGTCGGCGTGACCGGGACAATCGACGTGCGCGTAGTGCCGCTTCTCCGACTCGTACTCGACGTGCGACACGGCGATCGTCACCGTCTTGGTCGCGTCGCGAACGGTTCCGCCTTTGGCGATGTCCGCATACGAGATCGCCTTGGCGAGGTTCTTCTTGCTCTGAACCTTCACGAGAGCGGCCGTCAACGTCGTCTTGCCGTGGTCGATGTGACCGATCGTGCCGACGTTCACGTGGGGCTTGCTTCGATTGAATTTTTCTTTCGCCATGGCGCTAATTCCTTATTTGGAAGTTCCCTTGACCTTCGCGACGATCTCTTCCTGAACTGCAGCGGGGACCGGCGCGTAATGTGAAAAGTGCAGCGAGCTCGTCGCGCGGCCCTGCGTGAGCGAACGCAGGTCGGTGACGTAGCCGAACATCGTGGCGAGCGGGACCTCGCTGTCGATGACTTGCGCGTTGCCGCGCTGGGTCATGCCGAGGATGCGTCCGCGGCGCGAGTTGAGGTCGCCGATGACGTCGCCCATGTACTGCTCGGGGACGACGACTTCGTTCTTCATGATCGGCTCGAGGAGAATCATGCCGGCCTTCTTCGCGCCCTCTTGGAAGCAGAGCGAGGCCGCGATCTCGAACGCCTGCGCGCTCGAGTCGACGTCGTGGTAGCTGCCGTCGTAGAGGCGGCAGTGCATGTCGACGAGCGGGTAGCCGGCGAGGACGCCTCGCTCCATCGCTTCTTTCACGCCCTTCTCGATCGCCGGGATGAACTCCTTCGGGATGACGCCGCCGACGATGTCGTTCTCGAAGACGTAGCCGGTCGAGCGCTCGCCCGGCGTGATCTCCATCAGCACGTGACCGTATTGACCGCGACCGCCGGACTGCTTGGCATATTTGTATTCGCACTTCGTCTGGCGCGTGATCGCCTCGCGATATGCGACTTCGGGCTTGCCGACGTTCGACTCGACTTTGAACTCGCGCTTCAAACGATCGCAGATGATGTCGAGGTGGAGCTCGCCCATGCCGCTGATGATCGTTTGGCCCGACTCTTCGTCCGTGTGGATGCGGAACGACGGGTCCTCCGCCGCGAGCTTCTGGAGACCGATGCCGAGCTTTTCGACGTCGGCCTTCGTCTTCGGCTCGATCGCGATCGAGATGACCGGCTCGGGGAAGATCATCTTCTCGAGGAGGATCGGTTTCTTCTCGTCGCAGAGCGTGTCGCCGGTGCGCGTGTCCTTCAAACCGACGGCCGCGTAGATGTTGCCGGCGTCGGCCTCGGTGAGCTCTTCGCGCTTGTTGGCGTGCATGCGGAGGATGCGGCCGATGCGCTCGCGTTTGCCGCGCGTCGAGTTCGACACCATCGTGCCGCTCGAGATCGTTCCCGAGTAAACGCGGAAGAACGTCAAGTTGCCGTGCGGGTCGTTGATGATCTTGAACGCGTATCCGGCGAACGGCTCTTTGTCGTCGGCTTTGCGCTCTTCTTCTTTGTCGTTGTCCGGGTTGATGCCTTTGACCGGCGGAATGTCGAGCGGCGACGGGAGATAGTTCACGACCGCGTCGAGCATGAGCTGGACGCCCTTGTTCTTGAACGCCGAGCCGCAGATGACCGGGAAGAACTTGAAGCTGCAGCAGCCCTTGCGGATCGCCGCGACGAGCTGCTTCTCGGTGACCTCGTCGCCTTTGCCGTCGAGGAACTTCGACATGATCTCGTCGTCGACGTCGGCGCAGGCCTCGACCATCTTCTCGCGGAACTCGTGGGCCTTCGCCTTGAGGTTCTCGGGAATCTCGACCCACTCGTATTTTTGGCCCTTCGACGCTTCGTCGAAGATCGCGGCCTTCATCTTGATGAGATCGATGACGCCCTTGTGCTGATCTTCTTCGCCGACCGGATATTGAATCGCGACCGGCGTGACGCCGAGGCGGTCCTTGATCGAGTTGACGTTCATCTCGAAGTCGGCGCCCGTCTTGTCCATCTTGTTGACGAACACGATGCGCGGGACGCGGAACTTGTCGGCCTGACGCCAAACCGTTTCGGTCTGCGGCTCGACGCCGTTACCGCCGTCGAGCACCGCGACCGCGCCGTCGAGGACGCGAAGCGAGCGCTCGACCTCGATCGTGAAGTCGACGTGGCCGGGCGTGTCGATGATGTTGATGCGGTGGCTGACGCCCGCGTTCGGGCCCTCGGCCGGCGTCCAGAAGCAGTTGGTCGCCGCGCTCGTGATCGTGATGCCGCGCTCTTGCTCCTGAACCATGTAGTCCATGGTCGCCGCGCCGTCGTGGACCTCGCCGATCTTGTAGTTGACGCCCGTGTAATAGAGGACGCGCTCGGTCGTCGTCGTTTTGCCCGCGTCGATGTGGGCCATGATTCCGATGTTGCGCGTTCGTTCGAGCGGGTATTCGCGGGCCACGGGGGATTCCTTTTCTTGTTCCTAGATGCACGAAACCCCCTCTGGCCCAGCGCTTCCGTTTCGAAGAGCTGCCGCGCATCGCGCGGTTTCCAGAGAGGGTGTCGGGGTACTGCTGGAGTGCGAGTAACCCGATCCTTATGTGAGGATCTTCATTTCGGCAGATTCGGGGACGCGGAATTTACCCAGCCGCACGCCACTGTCAAGCAACATGCCTCGACGCCAGCGTTTATTGGCAGCTCTTCGCCCAGCCAGGATCGCCGACGTAGGCCTGACAGGTCCCGGTCGGGCAATCGCTCGTTTGCGAGCAGACGACGAACGCGCCCTGCGTCGCGAAGCAGTTGGGCGCGCAGTACGAAGAATTGACGACCTCGCCGCTCACCATCTTCTGCGTGGCGCAGCAATAGTCGCCGCTCGGGCAGTCGGCGCGGTCATCGCACGCGAGCCAGTTCGTGCAGAGACCGACGCCCTCCGCCGAGACCGACCCGCAGTAGGGCCCTCCCCACGCGAGCGCGCCGCCGCAGCAGATTTGGTCGTCGCAGCTCTTCCCGCTGCCGCACACGACGTGCGTGTGGATGCTCGCGTCGCCCGACGACGAGTCTCCGACGATGACGACGTCCGGCAGCCCGACTTCGGAGGGCGCGTCGGCGTGGTCGGCGTCCGGCTCGCTCACGACGTCTTCTTTGCCTGCGTCCTCGACGCCCGTGTCAGGGGCGACGAACGTGTCGCTGTCGCACGCGACGAGCGCAAGCAAGAGAAAGCCGAAGCCGAAGCGCATTCGCTCCAGCTTAGCGCAATCTCACCAACGGTAATGGGCGAAGGCCTTGTTGGCCTCGGCCATTTTGTGCGTGTCGTCCTTCTTTTTCACCGCGTTGCCGCGGCCTTCCGCCGCGTCGCGGAGCTCGCCGGCGAGGCGCTCTTGCATCGTCTTTTCGCCGCGATCGCGCGCGTACGTGACGAGCCAGCGCATCGCCAACGCGACGCGTCGCTCCGGACGAACCTCGACCGGAACCTGGTAAGTCGCACCGCCGACGCGGCGCGATTTGACCTCGAGCTTCGGCTTCACGTTGTCGAGCGCCTTGCGGAAGACCTCGAGCGGGTCCTCTTTGAAGCGCTCCTGAATCACGTCGAGCGCGCCGTAGAGGATTCCCTCGGCCACGGCCTTTTTGCCGCTCAGCATCAACGTGTTCGTGAACTTCGAGATGAGCTTGTCCTTGTACTTCGGGTCCGGAATGATTCGGCGCTTGGGGACTTCTCGTCGACGCGGCATGGTTTTCCTCGCTCAGCCCTTCGGACGTTTCACGCCGTACTTCGAGCGCTTGCGGTTGCGGTTCACTTTGTTGGTCGACGACGGGCCGATGGCGCCCGACGCGTCGAGCGTGCCGCGGACGACGTGGTAACGGACGCCCGGAAGGTCCTTCACGCGGCCGCCGCGAATGAGCACGACCGAGTGCTATAGGAGGTTGTGACCCTCGCCCGGGATGTACGACGTCACTTCCATCTGGTTCGTCAAACGCACGCGGCACACCTTGCGGAGCGCGGAGTTCGGCTTCTTCGGCGTCGTCGTGTAGACGCGGACGCAGACGCCGCGCTTCTGCGGGCAGGACTTGAGCGCGGGCGACGCCGTCTTGAAACGAGCGGCGAGGCGGCCGTGGTTGATGAGCTGATTGATGGTGGGCATGCGTGATCCGGGTACGGGGCCGCGCACTCTACTTACGGAACGCTGCAGATCAAGGCTTTTCCGCCGTCGGGTCGCAAACCCATGCGCGGCCGCGATCGTCGAGGACGACGCAGTGGGCGCCGCGCACGACCGGGACGGTCGCGACCGGCTGGAGCGAGCCGTTTTGTGCGACCGAAAAGACGTCGGCGGCCGGCGCGGTCGCGACGACTTTCTTTTGCGCGACGAAGTCGGCGGAATGGCAGGCGCAGAGCGCGAGGAGCTGCTTCATCGTTTGGGACGATGCTTTGCGTAGACCGCGTCACGCCATTCGACGAGCTCGGGGAACTCCTTCAAGAGCTTCGGGTGCTCCCAGAGCCTGCGCGTGGCGGGCGGGAAATCGAGATACTCGTCGGCGCACGGACGAATGGCTTGGACGATGCTCGTGCCGACGATGTCGCCGAACGAAAAATCATCGAGCACGTACGGCTTGCCGGCGAGCGCTTCGCGCAGCGCGCGGAGACCGGCGCGCATGCGGTCGTCGACCGACCCGATGCGCGCGTTGTACTTGCTCGCGACGAACGCGGTGCCGACGCGCGCCGAGAGCGTCGCGAAAGGAAGCGCGCGAAGAAAGGGCGGCAAGCTCTCGAGCTGCGCTTCGCGGTCGCTCGTGAGATCGCGCACGAAGCGCTCGCGGCCCGCGGATAGCGGATCTTCGAGCGCTTCGTAGAGCGCGACGATTCGCTCGCGGCCGCCTTCCGGAAAAAGCTTTTTCTGCTTGCCGCGCGCGTCGACCCACTCGCCGATCGCGAGCGAGCCTTGCACCGACGCGCCGTCCTCGGCGACGAGGAGCGGGACCGACACTTTGCCGTTCGTGTTTTTCGCGCGCATGCGCAGCGCGAGCTCGCCGACGAGCGGCACGTGCTCGCGCTCTTCGAATTTTTTCTTGTGGTGCAGGAGCGCCCAGCGCGCGCGTTCGGACCAAGGCGAGTGGTGAATGACGTAGAGCGTGAGCACGGGCGGAGCCTATCATCCACGCGTGGCGCGCGTTCCACCGCTCGATGCTTCGCCCGAAGAAGTCCGCGAGGCCCTTCGCCCGCTGCGCTCGGATTTTTCGGTCGCGGTCTACGCGGCGGGAAACGCGTTCGCTCTCGGCGCGATCATTCGCGTCGCGCACAATTTCCTAGCGCGCGCGATCGTCGTCATCGGCGACGAGCCCGCTTACGAAAAAGCGTCGATGGGCATGGAGAAGTTCGAGTCGATCGTGAAGGTGCCCGACGCCGCCGCGTTCTTTGCGCACGTCGCGGGACGGCCGGTCTGGGCGCTCGAAAAAGACGCCGCGCGCCGCGCGATCGCGAGCGTCGAGGAATTCCCGCGCGACGTCGTATTTCTCTTCGGCAGCGAGCGCTTCGGCATCCCGCCGGAGGTGCTTGCACAATGCAACGAAATCGTCGGCATCCCGATTTACGGGGTGAACCATTCGCTCCCGCTCGCGGTCGCGGCGGGAATCGTCATGCACGAGCACGCACGGCGGAGGTTCAAGCCGGGGCTCATCCTATGAAATGACCAACTCGTGACGAAACGATGTAGCCGGCGTGGCCGGAATTCGCGCATATCCCTTCGGTGACCGTCCTCGTCCTTTTCGTCGTGCACTGGCAGCTCTCGGTATTTTTCCAGAGCTTCTTTCTGCACCGCTACGGCGCGCACAAGCAGTTCACGATGAGCCGCGGGTGGGAGCGCGCGTTTCATCTGATGACGTACCTCGCGCAAGGGCCGAGCTTCCTCTCGGCGCGCGGCTACGCGATTTTGCATCGCATGCATCACGCCTTCAGCGACACGCCGAAAGACCCGCACTCGCCCGAGAATTACAAGAACGCGCTGACGATGATGCTCTCGACGAAAAAGACGTACGACGCTTACGCGTACCGTCGCGTCGAGCCCGAGGCGCGCTTCGACGGCGGCATGCCCGATTGGCCGGCGCTCGACCGGCTGAGCCAATCGTGGGTCGCGCGCATCGCCTGGGGCACGCTCTTCGTTCTCTTCTATTGGAAGTTCGCGACGCACGCGTGGATGTTCGCGCTCCTGCCGATGCATTTCGTGATGGGCCCGATCCACGGCGCCATCGTGAACTGGTGCGGGCACCGCTACGGTTATCGCAACTTCGACAACCGCGACGTCTCGCGCAACACGCTCGTGTTCGACTTCGTGACGGCCGGCGAGCTCTTCCAAAACAACCACCACAAGTTCGCGATGAGCCCGAACTTCGCCGCGCGATGGTTCGAGCTCGACCCGACGTACCAGGTGATGCGCGTCCTCGCGTTCGTCGGCATCATCGACATGAAGGGCGCGCAGTCGATGCGATACGCAGAAGAAGTCGCGCCCGCGGAGTAGCCTGCGTAGGTCGTGCGCTTTCGTCTTGCTTGGATCGTGTTGGTGCTCGGCTGCGGCAGCTCGCCGTCGACGCCTGACGGCGGAGCGCCAGATGCTTCGGAGGCCGCCCCCTGGTGCGAAGCGGACTTTCCCCGAGGACGCGTTCGACGCGTGTGTCGCCGCGACGCGCACGACGACGTGCGGCGCTTTCCCGCGATGCGACGACGATGCGGGCACGTCGTACGCGACCTGCAGCGCCACGAGCGGCGGAGACTGCTACGTCGCCTTCGGCAAAGCGCTCTGCGGCGGCTGACTACGGCCCGACGTTCGTCACGCTTCCGCCGACGAGCGTCTTCACCCAATCCTCGAATCGCACCGTCCCGCCGTCGCTCGCGGGGGCCGTGCGCGTCGTGTACGCGACGAGAAGCGTCGTGTGGTCGGTGCCCGCGTAAATGAACGAGCCGGCGTTCGCGTCCGGCGCGACTTGCGTGCGCATGTCGAGCAACCCCGCTTCGTATTGCGCGGGCGAGACCGCCGCGAAGCCCGTGCAGTTGTTCGCGCCGAAGCCGAAGAAGCCGGCGATCACCGAGTCGCCCGTCGAATCGATGAATCCGAAACGCGCGCTCGGGTACGTCTTCGGCAAATGCTTCCAGTAGAGGAGCAGGTCGTTGTTCGGATCGTTGCAGTCGCTTCCGCAATCTTGCGCGATGAGCGTGTTCGTCAGGCCCCAGAGCGTCGACATCTTCGTCTCGAGGCACGCGGCCAAATACGGATTGCCCATCAGTGGGCCCGCGTCGTCGAGCAAGTCCACCTCGACGTTCGAGCCGAACGCGCGCGCGACTTGGACGTAGTCGAGCGCCGCGCCGAAGCCGCCGGCGCTGTGCCCCGTGAGGAGCACTTGCTTCACGTTCGAGAACGTCGGGACGAGGCGCGCGAGGTATTGCGTGACGTTGGTGTAGCCGACGAACTGCTGCGCGCCGACGACGCCGGGGACGGTCGCGTTCGGCGCGTTGCCGGCGTGGACGTCGCCGGTGCAGTACGGGACGTAAACCATGTTCCAGTCGGCGACGGCGTTTTGCGCGTCGCCGCGCGCGAAGATGCCTGCGTTCGACTCGACCGACATGAACTGTCCGCCGAACGTCACGGCGTCGAAGTGAAACGGATTCGAGCCGCAGGTCGTCGAGTTGAAGCACGCGCCGCCGCCCTCGAGAAAAATCATCAGCTTGTCGGACGCGTTCGGGCTGAGGCTCACGCCGATGCCCGTCGGCGTTCCGTCGCGACACTGCGCGCCCGGAAAATCGACCCACGTCCACGTCGCCGGTTGGAGGCCGGTGATCGGTTGGCCGCTGGCTTCCGCGGGCGCGTCAGTGCCGGCTTCGGTCGAAACGGGCGCGTCGGGCGACGCGTCGTTCGGCGTGTCGTCGCCGCTCGACCCGCACGCCGCGCAGACTGCCAAGAAGAGCGCCGTTGCGACTCGCATCAGGGCCTCCCGTATTTGCGATGCGCGCGTAGCCACGCGATCGTCGTCTTCATGCGCGCCTTCGTGGCGACGTCCATCTCCGACGGCGGCGGCGTGATGCCGTGCACCGGCGCTTCGCCGATCGGAAGCGCGGTCACGTCGTCGAGCGTCACCGACGCCTTCGCGGCGGGTTGGACGTAGAGCGCCGGTTGCTGAAGCGGATCGTCGTCGACGTCGCCGTCGTAAACGCACCAGCCGTCGGGCCCGGGCGTCTTGCTCGGCGCGGTCACCGATTTGCCCGTCGTGTTGTCCTCGAGATCGATCGCGAAGATGTCGACGTCGCTGCACTTGCCCGTGCTCACCTTCGCATAGGCGCGCACATGAATGTTGGTGAGCATCGGCGAGCCCATGTAACCGACGAGCACGTCCGGCGCCGCGAGCACCGCGCAGCGAATCCCAGATCGGCAGTGACCGCCGGTGTCGTAGTCGAGCGTGACCTGACCTTGGGTCGGGTCGAACGTGATCCAAGGCGCTTGATCGGTGCGGCCGGTGAGCTCGAAGTCGCCGTCGATCATCAAGTTGTCGGCCTGGAGCGCGTCGCCGAACGGGCTCCGATGAAACGCCATGCGTCGCGGCGCGGCCGGTGCGGGGTTGCCCGCGTCGAGCACGAGCGGGGGCGTCGGCTGCGCAGACGTTTGATCCGCGTTGCACGCGACCATCAGCGAAAAGAGAAGGAGCGCGCGTTTCATTGGCGGCACGTCGTGCAGGTGCGGACCCAATCGAGCGCGCGCGCGTACGCGGTGTCGATGCCGTGAAGCAGGTCGGATTGAAGCGGAACGATTTCTTCGTCGGGCCGCACGCCGGTGCCGAGGTGCGTCGAGCCGTCGGGCAAGAGCAAATCGCCCGACGCCATGCGCCAGCTCAGGCCGCCGTAATAATCGAATACGAAATACGACGAGAACGCGCCGGCGGTGTGACGCCCGAAGACACGAATGTTGGACGCGCCCCCTTGCATGCCGAACGGAAACCAGTCGCTCGCGCTTCCGTCGCGCGCGATGAGAAGCGCGACTGGCGTCTTCGTGAGCGCGGATGCGCCGCCGACGTCGTACGGATCCGTCGGCAGGACTTGCGAATAAAAGCTCAGCCCGAACGAAGGCGTCCAAGCGTCGAACTGCCCGAGCGTGAGATTGAATCCCGACTGCGCCGCGATCGTCGCCGGCGTGCGCCAGAGCGACGTGAGGTACTGCGCGCCGAGCACCGTGCCGCCGTCTCCGAGCCTGTGATCGAGAATGACCGCGCCCGCGTTGGCAGCGAACGCGTCGTACGCCGGCTGATACGGATTGGTCCCCGAGCCGTCGAGGTACGCGTCGTTCCAGACCATCCCGTAAATGTTCTCGCCGGGCTGGCTGTCGGTGACGACGCCGTAGAACGGACCATTGTACGAGTCGTGCGTCACCGGATTCGGACCGTTCGAGCCGAGGTGATAGAGCGGGCGATGATCGCAATACGGATACGTGTACGAGCCGTCATCGACAGGCAGGCTGTCGACCGCGATGGTCTGCGGCGCGCCGCACGTGTCGTTCGATGAATCACAATGCATCACGGTGATGTTCGACGCCCAGCGACGGATGACCGAGACCATGCGTTCGATCGCCTCGGCGTGCGTGTCGGGATCGTCGGCGCGCCACATGCCCCAGTCGAGCGCGTCGAGGCTCTCGACGAACGCGATCGGGTGCATGCCGTTGATCGCGACCAGACGATCGCCCGGCTCGAGCGTCGTACCGGCAGGTCCCACGTGCGAGACGAGCACGTCGAAGTAATTCGGATCCTTCGGCACGATCGCGTGCGACAGATCCGCGTCGCCCTCGGCGAAGCAAACCGGCAAGAGACCGCGACCGCCGAAGCCGAACGGAGAGCTCACGGTCGTGTGCCAGTCGTGCAACCGATGAATCGCCGTGATGATGCCGTTCCAAAACGACCACGCGTCCGGCGCAGCATGCAAACCGTCGAGCGTCGCGAGCGCGTTCGGCAAATACGCGATGCGCGAAAATCGGCCGCCGAAGAACATCTGCATGCGCGAACGGAAATGGCCGATGAGGGCGTCGCGCTCGCTGGGCGGCGGGAGCGGCGGCACGAGCGGGTTGCCGTCGCGGCACCAATCGCTCTCACAGAATTGATGCGGGCCGCACGCCGCGTCGACCGGCGGCGCGCACTTCGCCGCAGCTTGGAACGTGCCCGACGGAACGACCTCGAGCGCGTCGACGTCGGCGCCGCTCGCGAAGACCGAAAAATCGGTCGTCGGTTTGCGGCTCCCTTGCACCGAAAATGGATTCGTCACGAGCTCGTACCAGCCGTCGGTCGTGACGGTGCCGCTCGGATAAAACATCGCGCTCGTGCTCGGCGAGCCGCCGTCGCTCGGATAGCCGACGTCGATCGTCGCGACGATGCGATTGGTTCGCGCGAAGACGCGCGCGACGTACGACGCGTCGGTCTGCGGCAGCGTGATCGAATAAACCGCCGAATCGTTCTGCGTGCTCACGTTCAAATACGAAGCGCCGTCGACCGCGTCGCCGCTACGGACGAGCTTCACGCCAGTTTGCGCGGGGACCGCATCGAAACCGTTCGTGTAGACGGCCGCAGGATCGAACGTGAAATCGCCGCTTGGATCGAACGACCCTGCGTGAGCGGTCACGCTCGTGAACGCGAGCGTCGCTGCCGCGAGCCAACTACGAAATTGCATCGCCGGGTCACTGGTCTCGCACGAAACGGACGACCTGGGTAGGCGTTGCAGGGACAGAGAACTCTTAAAGGAGGAGTGGACTCCGGGCCGCGGTGATAGATTGTGCTCGATGACAAGGAAACGCCGACGCCTCGCGCGCGACAAGCGTGGAGCCGGCGTGGCGGAGTACGCGCTCCTGCTTTTCCTCGTCGTGGCCGCGGTTGGCCTGACGTTCCGATACATGGGCAAGAACGTCAAACGCGCCGGCGACAAAACCGAAGAGCAGTTTCAAGGCGGCAGCGGCGGACAGAGCGGCGGCAAGAGTGCGCAAGGCGCGGCCGGCGCGGGAAGCGCGGGCGGCGCGGACACGACTGGCGCCGCAGGCACCGCCGCGGGCGCGGCCGGAGGCGCGGGCAACACGACGGCAGCCGGCGGCGCGGGCGGCGGCGCGGGCGGCGGTGCGGCCGGCAGCAAAACGTCGCATCGGGGACCGTCCGGGGCCGCGGCCGACGAGACCCCCGACGACGAAGGCACGCCCATTTGGAAGATCATCGGCGCAGTCGTCGTCCTTCTCTTTTGCGTCGCCGGGTACTTCGCATTTCGCAAACAGAAGGGTAGCGGTTAGAGTCGAAGCCCATGGCGACCGAAGCGCTCGTAGCCGAAGTGAAACGAATCGTCGGGCTCGCGAAGTCGGGCGCGGTCGACGACGCGTACAAGGCCTACGCTGCGCTCTATCGCAGCGCGCAGTTTCGCACGTACCCGATCGAAGAACAGCGGCAGGCGATCAAGCTCGTCGCGAACATCAAAGTCGCGCCGAACAAAGCGTCGGCCGCGCAAATCGATGCGTTCCGTGCGGCGATCGACCCGCTCAGCGAAATGCTCGGCGCGCGCGGCGAGCCGGAAGATTTTCAGTGGCTCGGCATCTGCTGCATGGTCACCGGCGACGAGAAACGCGCGGCGGAGCTATTCCGCACCGGCCTCAAGCTCGAACGCGAGAAGAACCCGCAGAGCGATTTGTGCGGCTCCCTGATGAAGTGGGTCGCGGCGGTCTGATCAACCTTCCGCGGCCTTCTTCGATTTCTTCTCGCGCGGCTCGGCTTTTTTCACCGGCTTGGCCGAATCGGGCGGCGCGGCAGTCGCCAGGCTGCGTTTGAGCGCCTCGAACAAATCGATGATCTGCGCTTTCGGCGCTTCGTCGGCGACGGTCACTTCCTTGCCGGCGATCTTCTGCTCGACGGCCGCCTTCACGCGGTCCTCGTATTCGTCGTGGTACTTGTCGGCTTTGAACTCGTCGGTCGAGAGCTGGTCGATCAGCTTGTCGGCGAGCTCGAGCTCGATGTCCTTGAACTGACCGCCCGTCGGCACGCCGACGTCGGCGAAGCTGCGGACCTCACTTGCATAATACACGTAATGCATGATGAGTCCTTCGTGATACGGCCGAATCAAGACGAGCTGCTCGCGCCCGCGCGTCCAAAACCGGCCGACGGCGATTTTTCCAGCGCGCTTCATCGACTGCGCGAGGAGCTGGTACGCGCGGTCGCCGCCTTTGTCCGGACCGATGTAATAGCTCTTCTCCATGTGGACGAGGTCGACCGTCGACTCCGGCACGAACTCGACGAGCTCGAGTGCGTCGGTCTTCGCGGCCTCGAGCTTCTTCAGCTCGTCCTCGTTGAACTGCACGTATTGATCTTTGGAGAACTCGTACCCCTTGATCATGTCGGTGCGCTCGACGACCACGTTGTCGATGGGGCAGAGGTACTGCTGCTTCATCCGCCCGCCGCACTTTTTGTGCAGCATGTTGAACGACACGTTCTGCGAAGAAGCGGCCGTGTAGACCTTGAACGGGATCGAAACGAGCCCGAACGAAATGGTGCCTGAGCTGATAGCGCGCGCTGCCATGATTTCTGAGTGACAATGGTATCGATCCGAATTCGCGATTGTCGAATATCTGGACCGTGACCTGCACACGCGCTCAGCCTTTTCATGGCCGACAAGCTCACCGACTACCGACGAAAACGTGACGCGGCCGCGACGCCGGAGCCGGTCGGCGACGAGCACGCGCAGACGCCGGGCGCGACGCGCGCAGGCGCGTTCGTCGTTCACCTCCACGACGCGACGCGCACGCATTACGACCTCCGCATCGAGACGTCGGGCGTGCTCGCGAGCTTCGCGATTCCCAAGGGACCTGCGCTCGATCCGAACGACAAGCAGCTCGCCGTTCGAACCGAAGATCATCCGATCGAATATCTCGATTTCGAAGCGGTGATTCCAAAAGGCCAATATGGCGCGGGGCCGATGATTTGTTGGGACCGCGGCGCGATTCGGTATCTCGAATCGACCGTCGAAGAAGGTCTCGCGTCGGGCAAAATCGATTTCACGCTCCAGGGTTACAAGCTGCGCGGCCGCTTCGCGCTCGTGAAGCTCGCGAAATCGGAAAAAGGCAACGAGTGGCTCCTCATCAAAAAAGCCGACGCGCATGCGACGACCGATGATCCGCGCGTTTTGCAACCGCGCTCGGTGCTGTCCGGGCTGACGGTCGAAGAGCTCGAGCGCGCGCCGCAAATGATGGCCGACGCCGAGACGCTCGCGAAAGGCCTCGGCGCGAAAGTGGGCGAAGTCGACGGGCGCGCGCTCGCGCCGATGCTCTGCGCGTCGCTCGAAGATCGCAGCGCGACGACGCTGCCCGACTGGCTTGCCGAAGGTTACACCTACGAGCTCAAGCTCGACGGCGTGCGCGTGATCGCCGACAAGCGCGACGACGACGTCTTCCTCACGTATCGCTCGAACCGCGACACGACGGCCGCCTATCCCGAGGTCGCGCGCGCCGTGCAAACGCTCGCACCCGGACGCGTCGTCCTCGATGGTGAGATCGTCGCGTTCGACGAGAAGGGCTTGCCGAATTTCCAGCGTCTCGCGCAGCGCATCCACGCGAGCGAGCGCACGTCACGATGGGCCACGCTCGGCGTGCCGGTCGTCTACCTGGTCTTCGACGTGCTCGCCCTCGGCCCTTACGATCTACGCGGCCTCCCGCTCGTTTGCCGGCGCGAAATCCTGCGGAAAATCGTGCTCGGCAGCGGAGTCATCCGCGCGCTCGATTTCCTCGAAACCGGCGGCAACGCGTTGCTCGATTTCTGCCGCGCGCGTCACATGGAAGGCATCGTCGCGAAACGTGTAGATTCCCCGTATCGCGCCGGCCCCAAACGCACGAACGATTGGGTCAAAGTGAAATGCGAGCGCGACGAGAGCTTCGTCGTCATCGGCTGGACGCGCGGCAACGAGGGCCGCTCGCGTCTCGGCGCCCTCGACCTCGCGAGCTTCGAGGACGGCGCGCTCGTCGTGCGCGGAAAAGTGGGGAGCGGCCTCGACGAAAAGACGATCGATCTCTTGCTCGAGAAGCTCGCGCCGCTCGTCACGAAAGAAAAGAAGTTCACCGGCAAGCTCGACGCGGCCCCCAACGGCCGCACCTTCGTGGAACCGAAGATCGTCGTCAGCGTGCGTTACCTCGGCTGGTCGGACGAGGGGCGCCTGCGCTTTCCGACTTTTCGCGGCATCGACTACGACCGCGCGCCCGCCGACTGCATCGCGGCGCCGACCCCGGACGTTCCCAGCGAGCAAGTCGCGCCGAGCCCGCCGTCGCGTCGCACCGAAGCGCGCGTCGTCCTGACCAATCAAGACAAAGTCTTTTGGCCCAAAGAGAAAATCACCAAGGGCGACGTCTGCCGTTATTACGAAAAAATATCGAACGTTCTATTGCCGCATTTGCGCGATCGACCCGCGGTGCTCGTGCGATATCCAGACGGCGTCGAGGGAAAGAATTTTTTCCAGTGGAACGTCCCGTTCGGGTTTCCCGCGTGGATTCGTCACATCCCGCTCGGCACCGGCGAAGACGACAAGAAAAAGCGCGTCTTCTTGATCAACGATCTCGACGCGCTGCTCGCGGTCGCGAACCTCGGCGCGATCCCGATGCACGTGCTCGCGTGTCGCGTGGGTTCGCTCGATCACTGCGATTTCTGCACGATCGACTTCGACGTGGGGAGGTCGACGTTGCAAAACGGCGTGGTGCTCGCGCTCGAGCTCCGCGCGCTCCTCGATCGGATCGGTCTTCGCGGTTTTCCGAAGACCTCGGGCCAACGGGGCCTGCACATTCTCGTTCCGCTCGGGCCGGGCGTTCCTTTCGAGGCCGCGCAAGCGCTCAACACGCTGCTCGGCCGCCTCGTGACCGCGCGCCACCCCGACATCGCCACGATGGAACGCGTCGTCGAGCGTCGCGGCGCGCGCGTGCTCGTCGACATCGGCCAAACCGGACGTCGTCGCACGATCGTCGCGCCGTACTCGGTGCGCGCGTTCGCGGGCGCGACCGTCTCGACGCCGCTCGCATGGGACGAAGTGAACGACGCGCTCGACCCATCCGTCTTCACGCTGAAGACCGTTCCCGATCGCGCGGCGAGCGTGGGCGATCTCGCGCGCGGCGTCCTCGACGAAAAGCCAGACGTCGCCGCTGCAGTCGCCGAGCTCGAACGGATCGTCAGAGCCGAGGGCTAATCAGCCGAACGGCTCGTCGATCTTGTGCTTTAGCCCGACGAACGCGAGGAGCAAATCATCCATCGGCTCGGTCATCTCGGACGGGATCAAGTCGATCACTGCTTCGATGCGGCGCCCTTCGATGAGCGCCATCTCGTGAATCCACGAGACATCGTTCAAGCGATCGCGGAACGACGCCCAGTCGGGCGCGAGGGTGTTGAGGTCGCGCGCGAGGGCGTGGAGCGTCTCGGTCACGTCGCTCGCCCAGAGATAAATTCCGGCGAGGTACGGCGCGAGCAGTCCGTCGCCCGCGAAGAGATCGTGCTTCGACGTCTCGACCAACGCGGCAACGCCTTCGAGCGCTTGCACGAGCATCGCGAGGCTGCCGACACGCCGGCGAAGCGAGGTCTGCGCAGCGACGGCCGACGGATCGACGGAGTCGAACGCGGCGCAGGTCGCCTCGAGCGACGCGACGGCCGACGCGAGCGACTCGTGTCGCGCGCGAACCGCGTCGACGACGGAGACTTCTTCTTCGCGCGGGCGCGTGCCGACGTACGACTCTTCGCGTGCGCCCGGCGCGGGCGCGAACGCGTCCATGTCGAGCGACGTGGACACGTCGTCATCGAGGTCGAGCGGGAACATCGGGAGCGGCGCGGTGCGCTCGTCGTCGCGAAGCATGGCGGAGGTCGAAAGCTTCATGGTAAATCCAGGTATGTCGAAGAGCGACTTATACCACATTGGGCGACAAGGTGAACCGTGAATGTCGTGTGGTGCAAGCAGCTGGAATAATTGGAGTTCGAAAAGCCCGAACGCCAGTTGCCTACACTACGCACACCGTACTCGAAACCTTCCCCGTGGGCTCGCGGTTTTTGCCGGCCTTGCCAAAAATATGTTTGCCGCGAGGACGCCACAACTAGACGTAGGCGCGCTCGGATCGAAGTGAGAAGCTTCTCGCATGAGGACTTGGGCGGCCGCCTCGTTCGTGCTCGTCGTGTGCGCTGCGTGCGGAGGCAGCGGCGTCGATCTCGGAGACGGCGGCGCCGATGCGGGTCCGACGTTCGACGCCGCGGGCGCCGACGTCACCGCGTCCGACGCGAGCGCGCAAGACGCGACCGTCGAGGCCGGTGCGTACGGCCTGCCGAGCACGACGTATCCCGCATTCACGCCGTGGATGGCGCAGCTCTCGGACAACGGCGGGCCGATCTTGTCGGCGCCCGTGGTCGTCACGATCACGTGGGACGTCGACACGGGACGCTCGACGTTCGAGACGTTCGGCGACGAGCTCGGCGCGTCGTCGTATTGGAGCGGCGCGGTCGGCGAGTACGGCGTCGGCCCGGCGACGAGCGGCGACGCGAACCACGTCCACGTCTCGACGACGCCACCTGCGCAGTGGGGCGACACCGACGTGCACACGTTCATTCAGCAAAACGCCGGCACGCTCTTGCCGGCGCCGACGGCGCAGACCGTTTACGTCTTCTACATCGCGCCCGGGACGACCTTCAGCTTCGGCGGCGGCGACGCGTGCAACTCGATCGGCGGCTATCACGACGACGTGCAGGTCGGAAACCAGCTCGTCGCGTACGCCGTTTTGCCGAACTGCGCGAGCGACAGCAAGACGACGCAGTACGCGAGCCACGAGATCGGCGAGGCATCGACCGATCCGTATCCGAGCGGGCAGCCCGCTTATTATGGGTACGACGATCCATACCTCGCGTTCCACGAGTGGCAGCGCGGCAACGACGAAAACGGCGACGCGTGCGAGTTCTTCAAAGACTCGTTCTACACCGAGGCGCAGCCGTTCCAGTTCCAAGTGCAGCGGCTCTGGTCGAACAAGCAGGGCCCGCTCGGGCACTCGCCGTGTCAGCCGTACACGGCGACGTATTTCAACGTCGCGCCGATCGGCATCGGGGACATCATGGTCGATCTCTCGCAAGAAGGCGGGCCGGCGAATTTCACGACCAAGGGCTTCACCTGCGCGCTCAACGCGACGTGCAAAATCCCGGTCGGCATCTACAGCGACGGAGCGACCGGCCCGATCGCGGTGAGCGTGGCCGAGTCCAACCCGCTCGTGAATCCGGTGACCGGGCGGCTCACGCTGTCGATCGATCCGAACAAGACGAGCGGCGTGAACGGCGAAATCACCTACCTGAACGTCACCGTCAATCAGAAGGGCCCGCTCAACGCCGAGATGCTCACGGTCATCACGCAGCTCGGGGGCGTGTCGCACTACCTTCCGCTGCTCGTCGCGAACTGATCAATCTTCGAGCACCGCGACGACCGGAGCATGGTCGGACGGGAGCGCGCCGGAGAGCTTGCTCTTCTTGCGGAAGTCGCGGTCGACGTAGACGTCTTTCACGCGGCGCGCGACCGGTTCGCTCGCGAAGACGAGATCGATTCGCATGCCGAGCTTTCGGTGGAACGCGCCCATGCGGTAGTCCCACCACGAGAAGCCTTGCTCGGCGGGATATTTCGCGCGGTACACGTCGATCAAGCCGGCGGCCGCGATGCGCGCGAGGAGGGCGCGCTCTTCTTCGGTGTGGAAGATCGTGCCGCGGCCGTGCTCGCCCATGTACGAATCGCGATCGGTCGTGCACACGTTGAAGTCGCCGGCGAGGACGAACGGCGCGCGGTCGTCTTTGCGCGCTTCGACCCACGTGACGAGGCGTTCGAGCCACGCGAGCTTCATTTTGAACTCGGGATCTTTCGTGGTCTTGCCGTTTGGGATGTAGACGCTCGCGAATTCGATGCCGCACGCGCGCGCGACGACGAATCGCGCGCCGGCTTCCGAGCCGCCTTCGAGCTCGCGCGACACGATTTCGGGAGCTTTGCGCGCGATGACGGCGACGCCGTTCCACGCGGCTTGGCCGACCATCGCCGCGCGATAACCCGCGCGCTCGAGCACCTCGTGCGCGAGCTCGTCTTCTTTCACCTTGAGCTCTTGGAGACACGCGACGTCGGGCTTGCGTTCTTCGAGCCACTCGAGCAAGCGCTGCGCGCGCGCGCGAACGCCGTTCACGTTCCAGGTCGCGACGATCACCGGCGCCCGAAAGCGATTTCGCGTTTGGGTTGTGTCGAAGGCTTCGCGAGCGCGTCTTTCACGGCGTTCGCGAGGTCGTGCATCGTGCCGGTCGTGTGAATCCGGATGATCTCCGCGTCGTCGGGCGCGCCCGGCGGCCGCGGCACCGTGCAGTCGAAGTCGATCGTGACGTCGCCCGAGACGAGGTGAATCGTGGGGTAACCCGCGATCGCGATGCTGCGCATGACGCTCGCGCCCGCGACGGCGCTGGCGTCGGGCGCCGCGTCGAGCTCGACCTGCGTGAGCATCTTCTCGCCCGGATGGATCTCTTTCCATAGGCGACGTTTCCCGACGAACGTCTGAAAGAGCGGCGCGATGTTCTCCGGCGTTTGCGCGGGGAGATCGGCGGGCGCGACCTTCACCATGCCGTCGACCGTCACGCCGTGCGAGTCGAGGACGACCTTCGGCGTCCGCAGCTCGGGACACGGATCGACGCCGCTCCGCACGGCTCCCTGAAGACGCACGACGTCGCTCCGCGGAACGTCGTCGCTACACTTCGGTAACGGCGTTTTCTCTTCGCGCCGGCATGCGCACGCGAGCGCGAGGCCGACGACGGCGAGCAGGATGCGACGCATGCGGCAGACTCTAGTGAGACATTTCGCGGCGCGCCAGCGAGCGCTGGATGGCGGTAATCTGGATGCGTGAGGAGGGTGCTCGCGCTTTTGCCGTTCGTCCTCGCGTGCAGCACGATCGATCTCGACGACCTTCGCGGTGACGCCGCTGCCGACGCGAGCGATGCTGCGCGCGCGATTCGTTGCAACACGACCTCATGCGCTCCGCCCAGCGCGTGCTGCGCAAAGTGCACCAACGACGCCGGCAACTGCGGGCGCGTCGACACGTGCGTCGGCGACGCGAGCGCGTGCACCGGCGCCGACGACGTCCTCTTCGCGTGCGCGGATCCGTCGACGTGCCCGCTGAGCGACGTCTGCTGCGTCGTGATCGATCCAGTCGTCCACGGCTCGGCGTGCCGCACCGCAGCGGAGTGCGGCGCGCTCCAGAGCTCGTTCGAAATGTGCGACCCGGGCGCGACGGCGTGCCCGTCGTCGAAGCAGTGCACGCCGATCGGCAACGGCATCGACGGGATGTACACGTGTCAGTGAAGCGCATGCTCGCGATCACGCTCGTCGCCGCGTGCTCGCGCACGCCGCAGAAGGCGAGCGCGCCCGCACCCGAAGCGTCCGTCGTCGTCGCCGACGCCGGCGTCGAACGTCGCTGCCTACCCGTCGTTTCGAAGGAGTGTGGCTGCACGTATTCTTGCGGCGCGGGTGAGCGCGAAGGCGATCATTGGAACGTGCACCATCCATCTTGGAAAGATTCGCCGCTGCGCGCGAAAATCACGTCGTGGTGCGTGGGTGACGCGGGGTGCACGGACGCGTTCGCCGCGGAGCTGCCGTGCGACATCGTCTGCGCGCCGCGCCCGGCCGACGCGACTTGTCACTTCGACTCGTCGGGAGCGTGCGTCGGCAGCCGATAGCGCGGAATTGGGCCATCGCGCGCGGCGTGTGCGAGGGTCGAGCATGCGCACGCTTTGGGCATCGTTGATCGTCGCCATGCTTCCCGCGTGCGCGACTTGGGTCCCGGTTCACAGCGCGCGCGAGGCCGAAGGTCGGCGCGTGAAAATCGAAATCGCCGGCCACGAGACGGTGATCGATCAAGCCGTCACCTGCGACGACGAAGGCTACATCCTCGCCGAGAACGACACCGACTGCCGCGAGAACCCGGAACGAACCTTCGACACGCGCCGCGCGAAAGTTGTCGCGCAGCAAGACAACGTGAAGTCGTCGTCGGTCGGATACGTCGTCGCGTGCGTGCTCGCGGCCGTCTTCGTCCCCGCGGGCATCGTGGGCGGCGTCATCCTCGGCGTGAACCCGCTGAAGTAGAAGAGCGACCCAATCGGGTTACCGGGTGACGCGGCGAAGCTGCCCGCGAACGCCCGCGCGGTGCGCCGCGAAGGTGCCCGGATGGCGGCGCACCTCTGCACCGTCGGCCGCGAAGGTTCTATCGTTCCCAGCGTCGGTTCGACCGTCCCGTTTCACGGTTCCACCGTCGAAATCATTGAGGAATCCGTAGGGCGAAGGGCGCCACGAAAAAACGCGGGCGGGCGAAAGCTTCGGTACGCTCGCGACGTAGGATCATCGTGCGTCGCCTTGCGCTCATCGCGTGCTTTCTCTTGGGCAGCGGCAATGCGTCGGCGACCGGCGCGCCGCGAATCGAGCCGGACGGCGCGCCCACGTGCGGCGGCATTTTCACGAGCCCGCCGTTGCAGAGCGTCACGGCGTCGATCGACGCGAGCGGCGTGCTTCATCTCGTCGTGCGCGCGTACGTGCACAACCCGCTCGGAACGTCGGTCGCGGTCTCCGGCAAAGACGTCCGCGTCGAGCTCGCGTCGTCGGGCGTCGACGAAGGATTCTGCGCCGTCCCGCTGCGCGTCATCGGTGCGCCGAGCCGCCCGCTCGACGTCGACGTCGAGATCCGCCGCGGCGCCCACCGCCCGACGAGCAAAGTCGCGACGCACGTTCCGTGAAGGTGGGATGCGCGCTGCGTGGCTCGGGATCAGGGTCGTCGGCGTTGCGATGCGCGCTTCCGTGCGTGATGGCGCGAGAGACGACGGCGAAGCTCGCGTAGGAACACTGCTCGATGAGCTCCGATGAGACCTTCGACCTCGAGCTTCGTGCCGCCGTCGAGCATTTCGCTCGCGCGCGGACCGATGAGCTCGCGTGCGTCGGGTACGAGCCGTTGGACGAGGTGCCAGTACTCGCGATCGACGTGACGCATGGCGATGGTCATCCAGCTCCACTGCGGAATGGTTCGATCGAGCCAGGCGAGCCATTGCGAGTCGAGGCCGACGTACGCAAGGTGAAGCTTGGCCGAATCACGCGACGCGAGCAGCTCGTCGCGGCCACCGGCTCGCACGGATGCAAACCAATGGAGCGCCTGCGGATCGAGGTCGCCGAACCACACGAGTGGAACCCTTGCCACGCGCGCGCACGTCGCAATGACCTCGACGCTGCGCCGGAGGGGCAACCAAAACGTAGTCGCCGTCGACGCGCGATTCGCATACGTGAAGCTCGGCTGCTTTCCGGCCCAGCTATGGAGCACTTCGACGGTCGCGGTTTTCTCGCAAACGAGGAGGACGCGTGAGTCGCCCCAGCCCCGAATCGTGTAGTTGTCATAGCCGTCGCTGCGTGCGTCGAGCGAGGGGACCTCTGCGTTGTCGTCCGCCGCCAGCGCGGTCTTGCGAAATCGAACCCACGCTTTCGCGCGCGACCGTTCGTCGCGCCAAGCTGGAAGAGCAGCGAGCTGCGACGGCGTCGGCTCCTTGTAGATGAAGGGCATTCCGTACGTGTGCTGCCATCGTCGAAGCTCGCCGCGCGTGAAGCCGTGCTTGCGCATGAGCGCTGCAACCGAGGCACCGCGCGCGATCTGATGGAGGATCTCGTTGATTCGACGCGAGCGTCGCTCGGCCATGCTCCGCTTCTACCGACAAAACGAAAACGGCGCAGGCCATGACTGACCCGCGCCGTCCTCGCGAACCTCGGGGGAGGTTACTCCTCGTTCACCGCGCTGAGCTCGGTCGTCGAAGGCGCGGCCGGCTTCATGCGACCTTCGCTCTCGCTGACTTCGTCGACGATCACGCGGAGCGTCTTGTAAGCCGGCAGGCCGGTGCCCGCGGGGATGAGTCGTCCCATGATGACGTTCTCTTTGAGCCCGCGGAGGAAGTCGGTCTTTCCGTTGATCGCGGCTTCGGTGAGGACCTTCGTGGTCTCCTGGAAGCTCGACGCGGAGATGAACGACTCGGTCGAGAGCGACGCCTTCGTGATGCCGAGGAGGAGCGGCTCGGCGATCGCCGGCTTGCCGCCGCGCTCGATCACCTTGCTGTTCTCGCGCTCGAAGATGTGCTTCTCGACTTGCTCGTCGATGAGGAACGGAGTGTCGCCGACGTCCTTGATGCGGACGCGCCGCATCATCTGACGAACGATGACCTCGATGTGCTTGTCGTTGATGGCGACGCCCTGCAGGCGGTAAACCTGCTGGATTTCGTTCACCAGGTAAGCCGCCAATTCCTTCTCGCCTTTGACGCGAAGGATGTCGTGCGGGTTCGCCGGGCCGTCCATCAAAGGCTCGCCGGCGCGAACGCGGTCGCCCGGCTGAACTTGGATGTGCTTGCCCTTGGCGATGAGGTACTCGCGCTGTTGATCGGGGAGCGGCGCGCCGTCCGGATCGAACGGCGTGATGACCACCTTGCGCTTGCCCTTGGTGTCCTTGCCGAAGGACACCTCGCCGTCGACCTCCGCGATGATCGCGTGGTCTTTCGGTTTGCGCGCCTCGAAGAGCTCGGCGACACGCGGCAGACCGCCGGTGATGTCTTGCGTCTTCGTGGTCTCGCGCGGGATCTTGGCGAGGATGTCGCCCGCTTCGAGCGCGTCGCCGTCTTGAACGACGATGTTCGCGCCGACCGGAAGGAGATAGCGAGCGTCGAGCGTCGAGTTCGGCAGCTTGAGCGTCTCGCCGTCTTTGCCTTTGAGCGAGATGCGCGGGCGAAGGTCCGCCGCGCGCGACTCGATGATGACCTTGCGCGAGAGGCCGGTGACCTCGTCGAGCTTCTCCACCATCGTCACGCCTTCGACGATGTCTCCGAACTTCGCGATGCCGGCGACCTCGGTGAGGATCGGCATGGCGAACGCGTCCCACTCGGCGAGGAGCTGACCCGGTTTCACCTTGTCGCCCTCCTCGACTTTGAGGATGGCGCCGTAGACGAGGCGATGGTGCTCGCGCTCGCGGCCGGTCTCGTCGACGATGACGACTTCGCCGTGGCGGTTCATGACCGACACGGTTCCGTCTTTGTGCGAGCGAGCGAGGTTCGCGCCGCGGACGCGGACGAAGCCTTCGTTGCGCGCCTCGAGCGAGCTCTGCTCGATCTTGCCGCGCGCCGCCGCGCCGCCGATGTGGAACGTGCGCATCGTGAGCTGCGTGCCCGGCTCACCGATGGACTGGCTGGCGATGATGCCGACCGATTCACCGATGTTGACCTTGTAACCGCGCGCGAGGTCGCGGCCGTAGCACTTGGCGCAGATGCCGCGCTTCGTCTGGCACGTGAGGCCCGAACGAATCACGACCTCTTCGATGCCCGCGTCCTCGATCTTCATGACGAGGGCTTCGTCGAGCTCGGTGTTGTGCGGGACGAGCACTTCGCCGGTGAGCGGGTCGACGCAGTCTTCGAGCGTCACGCGGCCGAGGATGCGGTCGCTGAGCGGCTGGATGACTTCGCCGGCGTCTTCGAGCTTGGTGACTCGAATGCCGTCGAGCGTTCCGCAGTCGAAGTCGGTGACGACCGCGTCCTGCGCGACGTCGACGAGACGACGCGTGAGGTACCCGGAGTTCGCCGTCTTGAGCGCCGTATCGGCCAAGCCTTTACGCGCGCCGTGCGTCGAGATGAAGTACTGGAGCACCGTGAGGCCTTCACGGAAGTTCGCCGTGATGGGCGTCTCGATGATTTCGCCCGACGGTTTCGCCATCAGTCCGCGCATGGCGGCGAGCTGACGAATCTGCTGGGTCGAACCGCGGGCTCCGGAGTCCGCCATGATGTAGATCGGGTTGAAGCTCGGCTCGACCTGCTCTTTTCCGGTCTCCGGATCGGAGATGGTCTCTTTGCCGATGCCCGTCATCATCTCGGTCGTGACCTTGTCGGCAACGCCCGCCCAGATGTCGACGATCTTGTTGTAGCGCTCGCCGTCGGTGATCAGACCTTCTTGGTACTGATCGATGACGCGCTGCACTTCGTCTTGCGCTTCCTTGAGGAGCACGCCCTTCGCGTCCGGGATCACCATGTGATCCATGCAGATCGAGGAGCCGGATCGCGTCGCGTACTCGAAGCCGAGTGAGCGAAGACGATCCGCGAGGAGCACGGTCGACTTGTTGCGGTGCTTTCGGTAGCAAGCGTCGATGAGGGCCGAGAGCGCCTTCTTGTCGAGCGTCTTGTTGACGAGGTCGAAGCTGAGACCGTCGGGGAGGATCTCCGAGATGAGGAAACGCCCGACGGTCGTGTTGACCGTCTTGCGCTCGCCCGTCTCCGGGTCGCGCACGCGCACGCGGATGCCCGTGTGGATGGTGAGCTCCTCGTTGTCGTACGCCATGCGCACTTCTTCGGGCGACGCGTAAACGCCGCGAAGCACGCCGGTGACCATGCCCTTCTTGTCGACCTGCAAGCTGCCTTCGCGGTAGCTGCCCTTCGCGAATTTCTTCTCGCGGGTCGCGTAGTAGAGGCCGAGGACGATGTCCTGCGTCGGGTTGATGATCGGACGCCCGTTGGCCGGCGAGAGGATGTTGTTCGTGCTCATCATGAGCACGCGCGCTTCCATCTGCGCTTCGGTCGAGAGCGGGACGTGGACGGCCATCTGGTCGCCGTCGAAGTCGGCGTTGAACGCCGCGCAAACCAGCGGGTGAAGCTGGATCGCCTTGCCTTCGATGAGGACCGGCTCGAACGCTTGGATGCCGAGGCGGTGGAGCGTCGGCGCGCGGTTCAAGAGAACCGGGTGCTCGCTCACGACCTCTTCGAGGATCTCGAAGACCTCGGGGCGCTCCTTCTCGACCATCTTCTTTGCAGACTTGATGGTGTTGACGAAGCCGCGCTCTTCGAGCTTGTTGTAGATGAACGGCTTGAAGAGCTCGAGCGCCATCTTGATGGGCAAGCCGCACTGGTGCAGCTTGAGCGACGGGCCGACGACGATGACCGAACGGCCCGAGTAGTCGACGCGTTTGCCGAGAAGGTTCTGGCGGAAGCGGCCTTGCTTGCCCTTGAGCATGTCGCTGAGCGACTTGAGCGGGCGCTTGTTCGGGCCGGTGATGGTCTTGCCGCGACGACCGTTGTCGAAGAGCGCGTCGACCGCTTCTTGCAGCATGCGCCGCTCGTTGCGGATGATGATCTCCGGAGCGTTGAGCTCGAGGAGGCGCTTGAGACGGTTGTTGCGGTTGATGACGCGGCGATAGAGATCGTTGAGATCGCTGGTCGCGAAACGACCGCCGTCGAGCGGGACGAGCGGACGGAGATCCGGCGGCAAAACCGGAATGACCGTCAGCATCATCCACTCGGGACGATTGCCGGACTCGCGGAACGCCTCGCACACCTTGAGGCGCTTGACGATCTTCTTTCGCTTCGCCTCGCTGGTCGCCGTGCGCATCTCGCCGCGGAGCGACTCGCACATCTGGTGGATGTCGACGTTCTTGAGCATGTCGAGGATCGCCTCGCCGCCCATGCCCGCCGAGAATTTGTCGTCGCCGTACTCTTCGAGGAGCTGCGCGTAGCGCTCTTCGGAGATGAGCTCACCCTTCGCGAGGGCGGTCTCTTTCGGATCGGTGACGACGTAGGCCTCGCAATAAAGAACTTTCTCGAGGTCCTTCAGTGTGATGTCGAGGATCGCGCCGATGCGGCTCGGCAGGCTCTTCAAGAACCAGATGTGCGCGACCGGCGTGGCCAAGTTGATGTGGCCGAGACGTTCGCGACGCACCTTGCTCTGAATGACTTCGACACCGCACTTTTCGCAGACGATGCCGCGGTGCTTCATGCGCTTGTACTTGCCGCAGTTGCACTCGTAGTCCTTCACCGGTCCGAAGATCTTCGCGCAGAACAAACCGTCGCGTTCGGGCTTGAAGGTTCGGTAGTTGATCGTTTCCGGCTTTTTGACTTCGCCGTGCGACCACTCGCGGATCTTCTCCGGAGAGGCGAGCGAAATGCGCATCGCGCTGAAGCTGAGCGGATCCTTCGGTTTTTCGAAGAAGCTGAAAATGTCGCGCATTTATTCCTCCGCCGCCTGATCGCGGGACGCGCCGGGCTCGACCAGCTCGACGTTCAAACACAAAGCCTGGAGCTCTTTGATGAGCACGTTGAAGCTCTCGGGGAGGCCCGGCTCCAGCGTGTACTCGCCTTTGACGATCGATTCGTACATGCGCGTTCGGCCCATGACGTCGTCGCTCTTCACCGTGAGGAACTCTTGGAGCGCGTACGCAGTTCCGTACGCTTCCATCGCCCACACTTCCATTTCACCAAGGCGCTGACCGCCGAACTGCGCTTTGCCGCCCAGCGGTTGCTGGGTGACGAGCGAGTACGGGCCGATCGAACGCGCGTGGATCTTGTCGTCGACGAGGTGGTGGAGCTTGAGCATGTACATCACGCCCACGGTCACCTCTTGGTCGAAGGCTTCGCCGGTGCGGCCGTCGAAGAGCACCGCTTGACCGCTCGTCGGGAGACCGGCGAGCGCGAGGGTGTTCTTGATTTGCTGCTCCTGCGCGCCGTCGAACACGGGGCTCGCGTAGTGGATGCCGCGGCGAAGCTTGCCCGCGACGCCGCGGACTTCGTCGTCCGAGAGCTTCTTGCTCCACTTGTCGATTTCGGGATCGCCGTCGTAGATGCCGACGATGTGCTGGCGAAGCTGCTCGACGCCGAATTTCGCCTCGAGCATGTACTTGATTTGGGCGCCGAGAACGCGCGCGCCCCAACCGAGGTGTGTCTCGAGGATTTGTCCGACGTTCATGCGGCTCGGGACGCCGAGCGGGTTGAGCACGATGTCGACCGGCGTGCCGTCTTGCAGATACGGCATGTCCTCTTCGGCGAGGATGCGGCTGATGACGCCCTTGTTTCCGTGGCGCCCGGCCATCTTGTCGCCGACCTGGAGCTTGCGCTTGATGGCGACGTAGACCTTCACCATCTTGATGACGCCGGGCTGGAGCTCGTCGCCTTTGCTCAAGCGATCGATCTTGTCGCGAAAGTGCTCTTCGCGCGCGCGAACGACCTCTTCGAGCTCGGTCAGCTTCTGCGCGACGTCTTCGCCGCCCGCGACCGGAAGCTCCGCCCAGTACTTGCGCGGAACCGGATCGAGAAGCTCTTCGGTGAGCTCGACGCCTTTGGCGAGGAGAACCTTGCCCTTGTCGTCGACGAGCTTGCCGTTGGTCTCGCGACCGACGAGCGTCTTCATGACGGAGCGGAAGAAGCTGTCGCGGAGGATCGCGATTTCTTCGTCGCGAATGCGTTCGAGACGAAGGCGCTCGTGATCTTCGATGTCCTTGGCGCGCTCGTCTTTCTCGGTGTTGCGACGCGAGAAGACGCGGGCGTTGATGACGATGCCGCTCACGCCCGGGGGGACGCGGAGCGAGCTGTCGCGGACGTCGCCGGCTTTTTCGCCGAAGATTGCGCGGAGCAATTTTTCTTCGGGTGAAAGCTGCGTCTCGCCCTTCGGCGTGATTTTGCCGACGAGGATGTCGCCCGGCTTGCACTCGGCGCCGATGCGGACGATGCCGCTCTCGTCGAGGTCCTTGAGGGCCTCTTCGCCGACGTTCGGGATGTCGCGGGTGACTTCTTCTTTGCCGAGCTTCGTGTCGCGCGCGAAGCACTCGAACTCCTCGATGTGAATCGAGGTGAAGACGTCGTCCTTCGCGATGCGCTCGCTGACGAGGATCGAGTCCTCGAAGTTGTAGCCCTGCCACGGCATGAACGCGACGAGCACGTTCTGTCCGAGCGCGAGCTCGCCCATGTCGGTCGACGGGCCGTCCGCGAGGACCTCGCCCGCGCGAACGTGCTCGCCGGCGCGAACGATCGGCTTTTGGTTGTAGCAAGTCGATTGGTTCGACCGCTGGAACTTGAGCATCGGGTAGATGTCGGGGAGGTCCGGCTTGTCGCCGTCGGGGCGGACGACGATGCGCGTCGCGTCGACGCTCTCGATCGTGCCGTCGCGACGTGCGAGGGTGCAGACGCCCGAGTCACGCGCGAGCTTTCCTTCCATGCCCGTGCCGACGTACGGCGCGTGCGTGCGGATGAGCGGCACGGCCTGACGCTGCATGTTCGCGCCCATGAGCGCGCGGTTCGCGTCGTCGTGCTCGAGGAACGGAACGAGCGCGGCGGCGACCGACACCATCTGGTTCGGCGCGACGTCCATCAACTGGACCATGTCGGGCGTGACCATGTGGAAGTCGCCGTTGAGGCGCGCCGAGACCAGCGGGTCGCGGAACTTGCCCTTTTCGTCGATCGACGCGGTCGCCATGCCGATGTACTTGCCCTCTTCTTCGAGAGCCGAGAACCACGCGACGTCGTCGGTCACACGGCCGCCTTCGCCGAGGCGCCGATAAGGCGTCTCCACGAAACCGAACTCGTTGACGCGCGCGTAAGTCGAGAGCGACGCGATGAGGCCGATGTTCGGACCTTCAGGCGTCTCGATCGGGCAGATGCGGCCGTAGTGCGTCGGGTGCACGTCGCGCACCTCGAAGCCCGCGCGCTCGCGCGTGAGACCGCCCGGCCCGAGCGCCGAGAGACGACGCTTGTGCGTCACTTCGGAGAGCGGGTTCGTTTGGTCCATGAACTGCGAGAGCTGCGAAGAGCCGAAGTACTCTTTGACGACGGCGCTGACCGGCTTCGCGTTGATGAGGTCGTGCGGCATGAGCGTGTCGATCTCTTGCGACATCGACATGCGCTCTTTGATCGCGCGCTCCATGCGAACCAAACCGATGCGGTATTGGTTTTCCATGAGCTCGCCGACCGCGCGCACGCGGCGGTTACCGAGGTGGTCGATGTCGTCGACCGAGCCGCGGCCGTTCTTCAGCTCGATGAGGTGACGAACGGTCTCCATGATGTCCTGCGCCGTGAGCACGGTCGTGTCGAGCGGCGGACGCTGCTCTTCGGGGACATCGCGGTAGAACTTGTAATTGAGCTTCAAGCGGCCGACCTTCGAGAGGTCGTAGCGCTCGGGGTTGAAGAACAAATTGTTGAACAGCTGCTTCGCCGTCTCGAGCGTGGGCGGATCGCCCGGGCGAAGGCGGCGGTAGATCTCCATGATCGCGTCTTCGGTCGTCTTCACCTTCTCGGCGAGGAGCGTGTCGCGCAGGTAGCTGCCGACGTTGAGACCGTCGATGAAGAGGATCTTGAACTCGTCGATGCCCGCTTCGCGGAGCTTGTCGAGCTTGGCCGGCGTGAGCTCCTCGTTGCACTCGAGGAGGACCTCGCCGGTTTCGCCGTCGACGACGTCGTGCGCCGCGACTTTGCCTTGGAGCTCTTCCGGGTCGACCTGGAGACGATCGACTTTCGCTTCCTTGAGCTTCTTGATCGCCGCTTTGGTGAACTTGGTGTTCTTCTTGACGACGATTTCGCTGCCGACCTTGATGTCGCGCGTCGAGCGCTGACCGGTGAGCAAATCGTATTCGACGCTCTTCGAGAACTTGCCGCCCTTTTCGATGTAGACGGTCTCGGTGTTGTAGAAATAGTTGAGCAGGTCCTGCGTCGAGTACTGCAGCGCGCGGAGGAGCACGGTCGCGTGCATCTTTCGGCGGCGGTCGATGCGGACGTACATGATGTCCTTCGGGTCGAACTCGAAGTCGAGCCACGAGCCGCGATAAGGAATCACGCGCGCCGAATAGAGGAGCTTGCCCGACGAGTGCGTCTTGCCTTTGTCGTGATCGAAGAAGACGCCCGGGCTGCGGTGCAGCTGGCTGACGACGACGCGCTCGGTGCCGTTGATGATGAACGTGCCGGTGTCTGTCATCAGCGGGATTTCGCCGAAGTAGACCTCTTGCTCGGCGATGTTGCGGACGATGCGCTGCCCGCTGTCGTCGGTGTCGTAAATCATGAGCTGCGTCGTCACCTTGATCGGCGCGGCGTAGGTCATGCCTCGCTGGCGGCATTCCTCGACGTCGTATTTCGGCTTTTCGAGGTTGTACGAGACGAACACGAGCTCGCTCGTGCCGTTGAAATCCTTGATGGGAAAGACGCTGCGGAAGACGGCTTGGAGGCCGACCTCTTGTCTCTCGCTGGGCGGCACGTTCGCTTGAAGGAACTTGTCGTAGCTGGTCTTTTGAATGTCGATGAGATTGGGAATCTCGATGACCTTTTGGATCCGACCGAGGTTCTTACGAATACGAAAATTGCTCTGGATCGCGCTCGCCATCGCTGCTCCTCGAGAAAACACGTGCCCTTAAGAAAAGACCGCAAAACATAAGACCGTCTGGGGGACTCGAAAGCCCCCCAAACGGTTAGTCACCGAAACTCGATTACTTGAGCTCGACCTTTGCGCCGGCTTCTTCGAGCTTCTTCTTCATCTCCTCGGCTTCCGCCTTGGCGACGCCGTCCTTCAGCTGCTTGGGAGCGCCGTCGACGAGGTCCTTGGCTTCTTTGAGGCCGAGGCCGGTGATCTCGCGAACCACCTTGATGACCGCGATCTTCTTGTCCGCGGGAGCTTCTTTCAGCTCGATCGCGAACTCGGTCTTCTCCTCGACCACGGCCGCCGGCGCAGCCGGACCCGCGGCGCCCGCGACGGCAACCGGAGCGGCTTTGACGCCCCACTTGTCTTCGAGCGTCTTGATCATCTCAGCGAGCTGGATGACGGGCATGTTCGAGAGGAAATCCACAACCTGTTCTTTGGTGATGTCAGCCATTTGCATTCTCCGTAATCACTTAGAGTCTTTGTTTTCTTTGGCGCTCAGCAGATACGCGAAGTTCTGCATGGGCGCGTTGATCAACCGAACGAAGTTCGCCATCGGCGCTTGCAGCGTCGCGAGCAACATCGAACGGAGCTCGTCTTTGCCCGGCATGGTGGCGAGTTGATCCGTGACGGCTTTCGCGTCGAGGATCGCCCCATCCACCAAGCCCGCTTTGACGGTGAGCTTGTCCCCCGCTTCGTCCTTCTTGAAGGCTTTGACGACCTTCGCAGCGGCGCTGGGATCTTCGTAGCTCCACGCGATTCCGGTCATCCCGACGAGCGCGTCGTCGAGCTTTCCTTCGTACGTGGAGCCTTTGATGGCGTGCTTGACCAGCGTGTTCTTGACGACTTTGTACTCGACGCCGGCTTTACGGAACTCCGACCGAAGCTTGGTCGCGTTCTCGACGGTGATGCCCTTGAAGTCGAGCAACACCGCGGCCGTCATCTTTTCGAAGCGCGTCTTGATCTCGCCGATCTGTTTTTCTTTTTGAGCGCGTTCCATCGGTCATGCCTCTTCCGTCGTGCCCATGAAGGGCGCCGGATCGACCCTCACGCCAGGGCCCATCGTGGAGCTCATCGTGATGCTCCTGAGGTAAGTGCCTTTGGCGGTCGAGGGCTTGGCCTTGACGAGCGCGTTGATGATCGCCAGCGCGTTCTCGGCAATCGCTTTTTCTTGAAAAGACGATTTGCCGATACGAGCGTGGACGATTCCCGCTTTCTCGACTCGGTATTCCACTTTTCCGCCTTTGGCCTCACGGACGGCTTGCGCGACGTCGAAGGTCACCGTGCCGACTTTCGGGTTCGGCATGAGGCCGCGCGGACCGAGAACTCGGCCGAGCTTGCCCACGGCGCCCATCATGTCGGGCGTCGCGATGACACGATCGAAATCCATGAAGCCCTCGTTGACCTTCTGGACCATGTCGTCGGCGCCGACGAAGTCGGCTCCGGCCTCGCGCGCTTCGCGGTCTTTTTCGCCGCGAGCGAACACGAGGACACGAACGGTCTGTCCGGTCCCGTGAGGAAGAACGATCGCACCGCGGACCATCTGATCGGCGTGTTTGGGATTCACGCCTAGACGAACTGCGATATCGACCGTCTCGTCGAACTTGGCGAACTTCGCTTTTTTCACGAGCGTAGCCGCCTCCTCGACGCTGTACTTGCGCGTTACGTCGACTACCTCGACGGCTTTCGCGCGGTTTTTAGACACTTTTGCCATTGGCCTCCTATTTCGATCTTTTCGATCTCCCACCGTTGGCCGATGAAGCGCGGCGCGGTGGTGCTTCGAGGTTCGAGAAACGCGATTACTTTTCGACGACGTCGATTCCCATCGAGCGCGCGGTGCCTTTGACCGTGCGGACCGCTGCTTCGATGTCGCCGCAGTTCATGTCCGACATCTTTTGCTTCGCGAGCTCGCGGACCTGAGCCATCGTCACTTTGCCGACCTTGTTCTTGTTCGGCTCTTTCGAGCCCGAGCCGGGCTTCTTGTTGGTCGAGAGCCCCGCCGCCTTCTTGAGGAGGACGCTGACCGGCGGCGTCTTCATGATGAAGGTGAAGGAGCGATCGCTGAAGACGGTGATCACGACGGGGATGATCATGTCGCCGCCGGCGGTCTTCGCGTTGAACTCCTTGCAGAACTGCATGATGTTCACGCCGTGCGCGCCGAGCGCCGGGCCGACCGGGGGCGCCGGATTGGCTTTGCCCGCCGGAAGTTGCAATTTCACATATCCAGTTATCTTTTTCATTTCAGGCGCTCTTCTCGACTTGTGCGAAATCCAGCTCGACCGGCGTCGCGCGGCCGAAGATCGAAACTTTGACGCGGAGCTTTTGCTTGTCGGGATTGACCTCTTCGACGGTCCCCGAGAAGTTCGCGAACGGCCCATCGATCACGCGGATCTGATTGCCCGCTTCGAACGAAACGCGCGGCTTCACCTTCACCGCGCCCTCGACGATGATCTTGCGGAGGTCGTCGATCTGCGGGGGCTTCACCTCTTGCGGCCGCTGGTTGCCGATGAAGCCGGTCACCTTCGGAGTGTCTTTGACGAGGTGCCAAGCCTCTTCGCTCATCACCATCTCGACGAAGACGTAGCCGGGAAAGCTCGTCTTTTGGCGGACGCGCGACTTCCCGCCGGCGCGCGGCTCGGTCACGGTCTCTTCGGGGATGAGGACCTCGCCGAAGCGATCCTCCATGTGGTGCTCTTTGATGCGCTGCTTGAGCCCATCGCGCACCTTCTTCTCGAAACCCGAGTATGTGTGGACGACATACCACTTCTTCGACATGGCGACCCCAGACTCAATCTTTGTTGCTGCTGCGTTCATGATTCACGATCCGTAAACGTGCTTCGTCACCCAGATCCAAAACTGATCCATCAGAGCGAAGAAGATCGTCGAAAATGCAGTCGCGAGGATGACGACCGTCGTCGAGCTCGTGACCTCTTTGCGCGTGGGCCAAGTCACGCGCGTGAGCTCTTCGGCGATTTCTTCGATGAGCGTGCGGACGCGCTTGTTGCGCCAGTAGTAAACGGCGAAGGCGACGCCGATGAGCCCGCCGAGAATGACGACGACCTCGTCGACCGGCTCGACGTATTGGCCAAACCATTGCGGCTTCCACTGCGACGTCTTGAACCAGGCGAAGTCGATGACCTTCGTCGATAGGAACGCGACGGCGATCGCAGCCGCCATGTACGCCGCGTAGACGTAGCGGCGGTAACCGAGCTGCACCGGCGCGTTCGGCGTCGGCCCGTTCTCCTCCGGTCGTTTTTCGACGAGCGGAGTCGGCTCGATGGTCGGTTCGAGCGCGACGGTCTCCGCCTGATCATCGGCGGCCGTCTCTTTCTCTTCCGACTCGCTGTCGCCGGTCTTCTTCTCGCTGTCTTCGACGATTCCCATCTAATTACCTGCACGGGCTGAGGGGCTCGAACCCACGACCTGCGGATTTGGAATCCGCTGCTCTACCAACTGAGCTAAACCCGTAAATGCTCCCGCGCTCACTTCGTTTCTTTGTGAACGGTGTGCTTGTTGCAGCGAGGACAGAATTTCCGAATCTCCAATTGGCCCACGCGGTCGACTCGCCGCGTGGTCTTGTAGTTCCGGTTCTGGCACTCGCTGCAAGCCAGCGAGACCGTGATTCGTTTACTCAATGACTTTGGTGACGATTCCGGCGCCGACGGTGCGGCCGCCTTCGCGGATGGCGAAGCGCATCTGCTCTTCGAGACCCACCGCGGTGATGAGCTCGATGGTCATGGTGATGTTGTCTCCGGGCATGACCATCTTGGTGCCTTCGGGGAGCTGG
>DASXHD010000127.1:0-15124 GCA_036488725.1 Polyangiaceae bacterium
CCGACGACGCTCCAGAAGCCGCCCTGCTGCAGCGTCGAGGTGACCTCGAGACCTGCAGACTCGAGCATCTTGCGCAGGCCGTGCGGCGTGTACCGAAAGTAATCGTTCGGCTCCTCGTGCAGCCGAAATGAAAACGGCGCCGAAATGACGAGGAGGCCGCCGGGACGGAGCACGCGCGCGATGTCGTCGAGGAGCGCCTGCGGCTTCGGCGTGTGCTCGAGGACTTGGATGCACATGACCGTGTCGAACGACTCGTCTGGTAGCGGCATGCGGTCGCCGTCGTAGACGATGTCGGGACCGCGCTTGCCTTTCGTCGACGAGGCCGTCTCGACGAACGCCGGCGCGTATTCGATGCCGACGTACTCGTCGACGTGCGGTTTGATGATGTCGTAGTACGGCTTCTGCCCGCACCCGACGTCGAGCAAGCGGCCGTGCGTCTGCGGGGCGACCATGCGAAGGTGCTCGATGGTCGCCGACCATTGGAGATCGACCCAATGCGCGACGGCCTCCGCGAAGCCTTCCGCGAGCTTGCCCGCTCGGTCCATCAGCGCGGCAGCCTAGCGACGTCGAAGGCCCCGCGTCTACGGCGAAAGCGGCATGCCGAAGCCTCGCGCCGGAGGCGAAAAGACGCGGTAAGACGCTCGAGACTCGGAGAGAAAGAGAAAAGACGGGGCGTCCAGCGAACGATCGAAGCTGAAGCGGACGCGCGGAGGCGCGGCGGTGCCGTCGGAAAGAACCTCGGCGCGCATGCCGGGCACCGTTCGCACGTCGCCCACGTGCAGCGGATCGTCCTCGCTCCGGAAAATGTCGTCGGCGCCGAGCGGGAAGAAACCTTGACCCTTCGGAACGATCACGTCGGCGGTGCGATCGTCGACACGGAGGACGAGCGCGTGACGCGCGGTGACGAGCACACGCCAGGGAACGCGCGGAGGCGTCGAGGTCGAGGCGAGCACGAGCCCGAAGAACGCCGACTCCCAGCTCGCGAGCGCGACGACGACCGTGGCCGGGTCGTGTCGTCGGAGCTCGTCCGCGAGGGATGCTTCGCGTGAGCGGACACTCTGGCCGCGCGCTCGATAGTATTCAGTTTCACGAAACGACGAGCGCGCCGCGAACGCGCCCTCGACGACGATCGCGAGGGCCACTGCTGAAGCGAGTCGCAAGCGGACGGGCTTGGCGAGCGCACGCTCGACGACCCAACCGAAGGCTCCAGCAGCGCCCACGAGCAGCGGACCCGTCAGTCGCTGGCCCGGCGTAGACGCGAGCAGCGGAAGAGCCGACAGGAGCGACCCGCCGGCCAACCACCGAACCGGTTGTGGGACGAGTCGAACGAACGCGAGCAGCGCCGCGCCGGAGACGATGAGCGCGATCAGCGGCCAGAGCGACGCATCCAAAGAAGTCCAAGCGTCGGACCAAAGGACGAGCAGCGACCGCGGTGCGTGCAAGAAGAACTGGCGCGGCGAATGGAACGGGTCGCGATAGAAGCCCGTGCCGACGGCTCCGTAACCGAGCGCCGCGCGGAGCGCGAGGTAGATCACGGCGGGGACGACGAAGGGCAACGTCGCGCGCACGCGTTCGCGCGCGCCCGAGCGCGTGAGCGCCCACGCGACGACGTAGCCGCCGAAGCAGAGTGCGTATTCGCCAGCGCAGAGCGACGCCGCGAAAAAGGCAGCCGACGCGAGCCGCGACGCGCCCTTCGATCTCACGCTGTAGACGATGCCGAGCACGCCGAACGTGGTCGCCACGAGGACCTCGCGCTGGGCCAGGACCACGAGCGGCAGCACGTGACACGGCGCGAGCGCGAAAATCCACGTCGCGATCGCGGCGGCGCGGTCGCCGAGCACGGATCGAAAGAGCCACGCCGTCGCGATCACCGCGGCTGCCCACCAGACGAACGAATGAACGTGCATCCAAATCGGTGAAGCCACGAAACGATGCTCGACGTAGAGCATCGCCGAGGCGAGCGGCCGAAAGAACCTCACGCTCAGATCGTCCGCGGCCCACCACGGCAACGCGCCCGAGGCGACGAGCCCCGCGCGCTCGCCTGGCCGCACGAAGTCGTAGAGGTCGAGCGCACCGCGCGGAACCGGGTAGGCGCCGAGCGCCATCGCCCGCTGGAGCAGATCGTCGCCGAAGAGCGGCGTCGCGAGCGCCTTTGCGAAGACCGCGGCGCCGACCGGGAGCGACAGCCACGCCCCCGCGCGCCAGAGATCGCGATGGGTCATCGGCATTACAAGTACACCGCGCGAGCCTGTTGCGCCGGCGCTTGCGGCCGGCGATGGTGTACGCGCTCGTGCACACCCCGTACACGTCGAATTTTCCGGACGCGTTCGCCGCCGCTCACGGCTCCATCTGCCTCGGGCTCTCGGCGGTCGTGTGGGCGCAGCGCGATCGGGGGCTCGCGTCGCGGACCGTGATGCAAGCGGCCGTGCTCGTTTGCGCCGTCGCGCCGTGGCTCACCGCGGCGATGCTCGGGCTGGGCTATCACGTGACGCCAACGACTTACACGACGGCGCTCGAGGCGACGGCCGCGTTGGGGAGCGTCGCCGTGCTGCTCGATGGGCGCATCGGGCCGCTCGTCTGGGCGCTCGTCGGCGAGCTCGCGCTCTGGTTTTTGGTCGGGTACTTGACGAATTCGACCTTGGAGCTCGCCGCGCTCCATGCGATCTGGCTCGGGCTTCTCATCGGGCTGCATCGCGCGCCGCCGGTTCGGACCGAACGCGCGCGATTCGTGCTCGACGAACCGCACAGGGGCGACTGGCTCGTCTTCGTGCTCGCGACGGCGCTCGCCACGGTGACGTGTTTCGTCGTGCTCGAGCGCCGCATCGGCAGCTCCGACGAGTGGGCCTACACCTACCAAGCCGCAGTGTTCGCGAAGCTCCACGCTTACGCACGCGAGCCGCGGTGCTCGAACGCGTTCCAGAATTTTTGGGTCTACGCGTACATGGGCAAGCAGTTCTCGCAGTACACGCCGGGGTGGCCGTATTTCATGGCCCCGTTCGTCTTGGCTCGGCTGCCATGGCTCGCCGGGCCCACCAGCTTCGGCCTCTTCGCGGCGGGCGTCGCGCGGCTCGCGCGGCGCGCGATGTCCTTCGCCGGCGACGGGACGGCCACGAGCCGCGAGATCGTGGCGGCGGGCTGGTTCGCCGCGCTCGTCACGATGCTGAGCTCGACGTTGCTCATCAACGGCGGCTCCCGGTTCGCGCACGTGTTCGTGCTCACTTGTTACGTATGGGCGCTCGAGGCGCTGCTGCTCCTCGCGGATCCCGAGCTGCGGCCGACGCCGCGCCGCGCGCGGTGGTGGGCCATCGTGCTCGGTGTCTGTTGCGGGCTCTTGCTCGCGACGCGCCCGCTCGACGGCGGCGGCCTCGGCTTCGGAATGTTTCTCTACTTCGTCTGGGCGGTCGCCAAGCGGCGATTCGACGTGCGCACCCTGGTGACCATCGCGATCCCGTTCGCGCTTCTCTGCGGCCTCACGCTCGTCATCTTGCGGCTGCAGCTCGGGAAGTGGTTCACGACCGGATACTCGCTCACGAGCATGATCCACCCGTGGACCAAGTTCGCGATGTCGAAACCGAAGCCGGACGAGTGGCGCTGGGGATTCCCGCTGGCGACGGGCTCGTATGTTTGGTGGCCGTGCTCGCTGGCTCTCGGATTCGCGGGCCTGGCCGCGCTCGGCAGGCGAGCGCGCGCTCTCAACGTGATGATGTTCGTCGGCGTGACGCCGGTGATCTTCTTTTACGCATTCCTCGATCTCGGGCGCGGATACGATTGGGGATACGGCCCGCGATACCGAATGATCGCCATGGTGCCGATGGCGCTCGGCACCGGTGTCCTGCTCGCGCGGCTCGCGTACGGTCGCCGGAGCGTGGCCGCGTTCGGTGCGTTGCTCGCCGCGATTTTCCTCGGCGTGATCCGCATCGCGCCGCTCGTCTATCCCTACGAATACGAGGCAGTCGCGAACGAGAACCGGCTCGGCATCGCGATCCAAGAGGCCGGCGTGCATCACGCGCTCGTGATCGCGACGCCTGGAACCGGCGCCGTCGACCCGCGAGATCTGACCCAGAATCTTCCGCTCGAGCTCTATCCCGACCAAGACGTGATCATCGCCGTCGCTCACACGCCGCACCTCGAACAATGCGTTCGAAATCTCTATGGTGACCGGGCGATTTACCACGCCACCGGACGCCAACAGGTCGTCCTCACGCCCGAGCGTTGATCACTCGCCGACGGCGATGCGCCTGAGATTGCGGAGCTCGAGGAGCTTCGGGGGCAACCGATGGACGCCGCTGTGGCGCACGTCGAGCTCGACGAGCGCGGGCATGTCGACGATGGCATCCGGCAGGGCACGGAGGCGCGTCGCGCGGATGCGGAGCGTGCGCAGCGAGACGAGACCGCAGAGGGCGTCGGGCAGGTCGGTGACGCCGGGCTCGCCGCGCTTGTTGATGGTGAGCGAGCGGAGCTCGGCGAGATCGCAGAGGCCGAGCGGGAAGGTCTCGATGCCTTCCAGGACGAGATCGCGCAGGTGCTTCATGCCGCGGATTTCGGCGACGTCGGTGGAATCGAGCGCGCCGATGCAGCGCAGGCGCGTGACGACGCGGGAAGCGCGCGCGAGGGGCTCGGACCAGTGGGCGAAGCTGCGGAAGGCCACGAATCGTACATATCGCGCCGATCGCCCGCGGGGTCGTTACACTGCGTTACATGCCGAAGGTACCGCTCGTGTGGCGCGTGCCGAACGCACCGGCGACGTTCGTCGGGCGGCGCGAAGAGCTTCGCGCGGTCGCGCGCGCGCATCGGCGGGGACCGGTCGTGGTTTTGTGCGGCGCGGGCGGCCTCGGGAAGACGGCGCTCGCGTCGGCGGCGGTGCGCGAGCTCTTCGCGGACCGGGCGGCGCGCGCGGTGATGGTCGGGGCGCGCGCGGGCGAGCCGTTTCGGCAAGCGATGGCGGACGTGCTCCGCGCGCTCGGTCACGCGCCTCTCCGCAGCGACGCGGACGATCTCACGAGCGTCGCGATCGATCTCGCCGAGGCGCGGCGTGCGATCGTCGTCATCGACGACGTGCATCACGCGCTCGCCGAGGCGACCGAGGCGCTCGTCACGATCGCGCGTTATGCGCGGCGCGCGGTGTGGATCGCGACGAGCCGCGTCGCGCCGGAGCACGACGAGCTCGCCGGACAAATCGTTCGCCTCGAGCCGCTCGGCCAGAAGCACCTCGCGAAGCTCGCGCGGATCGTCGACCCGAAAATGCGCGCGACCGACGCGACGCGCATCGCGCGAGAGGCCGCGGGCTCGCCGTGGCGCGCGCGGAAGCTCGCGAGCGATCGCAGCGAGGCGCGCGTCGGCCAGGCCGGAAAATCGCTGCTCGCGACGCTCTCGGTCGCGCAACGCCCGATCTCGAGCGGCGCGCTCGCGAAGTCGATCGGCGCCGACCCGGGGCGCGCGGTGAAAGATCTCGTGCAGCGCGGGCTCGTCGAGGAAATCGCGGGCGGTTATCGATTGCACGAGGAAGCACGCACGACGATGTCGGCGCTCGAGCGGCCCGAAGCCGAACGTGCGCGCGCGATCGCGGCGCTCGCGAGCGGAGGCGACGCGGACGCGCTCGAAGCGCTGCGGCTCGCGCTCGAGGGCGACGACGATCGCGACGCGATCGCGATTTGCGCGAGCTCGTTCGACGCGATGCTTCGCGCGGGCCACGCGAGCGCGCTCTGGAAGATGCTCGGCGCGCGGGAGGACCCCGCGTGGAATTCGTTCAAGCTGCGCGCCGCGATGCAGCTCGCCGACGTGAAGATCACGACGCTCCTCGACGAGCCCCCCGAGCGCGCGCTGCGCGATCGTCTCTTGTGGATCCGCGCGCTCTCGGTCGAGTCGAAAGCGCCCGCCGCGGCTGCAGCGGCCGAGAGGCTCCATGCTGCCGCGAAAAAAGCGGGCGACGAGACCGTCGCGTTCTGGGCGGCGCTCGAGCGCGCGATGGCGTCGCGCGTCTACGAGGGGCCCGAGCGTGGCCTCGCGCTCCTCGACGCGGCGAAACCGAACGACGGCCCGACGCGCGCGCTCGCGTCCGCGCTCTCGGCGTTCTGGCACGCCGAAGTCGGACGCGTCGACGACGCGATCCGCACGCTCGAGCGGAGCGCGCTCGGCCGCGTGCCGCAAGAGGACGCGCTCGCCGACGAGATCCTCGGCGGCCCGCTCGATTTTTTCGTTCGCTACTACCGCATGGCCGCGTTCATGGAGTGCGGTCACCTCGATCGCGCGCACGACGAGCTCACCGCCGGTCGCGCGACGCTCGACGTCGACGATCAGCTGCGCGCGTCGTACGTGCAGCTCGATGGTATCGCGAACCTCTCGATCGCGCGCGGCAAGCTCGACGAAGCGGCGCGCATCCTCGAGAGGCTCTTGCGATCGCCGCCGGCCGGCGGCTCGACGTACCACACGATCGCGCGCTTGCTCGACATCGAGCGGCGCCTCGCGGCGGGCGGCCTCGGGGACGTCGCGCGCGATCTCGACGATCTCTTCACGAGCACGCGGATCGAAAATCCCCTCGTTTTTGCCTGGTGTCATGACTCGCGCGAACGCCTTCACCTCGCGGCCGCCGTGCGCGAGGAGCCGCCGCTCGATCTCGATGGCGCGCCGCTCGGCGCGGTCGCGCGCAGCGTGCTCGCGCTTCGTCGCGCGCTCCGTCGCGCTCGCTGGGGCGAGCCGCACGAGCTCCCCGACGCGCTCGACGTCGAGGGTCGCATCGTGCGCGCGCTCGTCCTTGCGACCGACGCGCTCGTCGCAGGACGCGACGCGACCGATGACGCGCGCGCCGCGGTCGACCTCGCCGAGGCGCACGGCTGGGGCGTGCGCGAGTGCGAAGCGCGCCTCTTGCTCGCCGAAGCTCACCTCACGTCGGGCGATTCGCGCCGCGCGCTCTCCGAAGCGCGCGCCGTCGGTCGCAAAGCGCAAACGATGGCGTCGCCACGATTCGAAGGCGAAGCCCAAGCCCTCGCCGCCCTCGTCGACGACCCTCCGATCGACGCCGCCGCGCTCGAAGCCCTCGCGATCGCCGACGACGTCTCACCGTGCGCCGCGCGGCGCGCGCGCGCGATCCTCGGCGACGACGCCCAGCTCGACGCCGCCGACCGCCGCGTGATCGACGCCGCGCGTGCGCACGCCGCGGTCGACGTCGTGCGAGTCCGTCCCGCGACACCGCACCGCCGCGGTTGGGGCCTCGACTTGAGACGCCGCGCCGGTTGGCTCCCCGACGGACGCCGCGTCTCGTTCGCGCGCCACGCGCTCCTCGCGCGCGTCCTCGAGGTGCTCGCGCGTCACGACGGCGTCGCCACGTTCGAGCAGCTCTCCGAAGAAGTCTGGCAGCGACGCACTTTCCACCCGCTCCACGACGGAAACCGCATCCGCGTCACGCTCCATCGCTTGCGCGCGCTCGTCGAGGACGATCCGCAAGCTCCAACGCGCGTCGTCCTCGCGGCGTCGGCCTACGAGCTCGGCGGCGAGCCCTTCACGCTCGTTTGCCCCGTGTCGAATTCGTGAGCCCGTCCCTTATGCCACGCGAAAAGCGGCCGTTTCCGCTCTTGCATGAACACATTCACGCGCGTGCGCGCGAGCACGCACGATGACCCGATCGTGCGCGTCGTTTTCTCCGAGATCGCCCGCGAGCTCGGATTCGGCCTCGTGCCCAACGTCTTTCACGCGATGACGCCCATGCCGGAGGTGCTCGACGCCCACTGGTGCATGGTGCGCGCGACGCTCCTCCGCGGGCGCATCCGGCGCGCGGTCAAAGAAATGATCGGCCTCGTCGTCTCGATCGTGAATGCGACCGGCTACTCGCGCGCGCTCTGTCTTCAAAGTCTGACGCGGAGCGGCGTCGACCTCGACACGATCGCGAGCGTCGCGTGCGGGCGGCTCTACGCGCCGGGTCTCAGCGCGAGCGACACGGCGATTCTCGACTACGCGCGCGTCGTCGCCGAGAGGCAAGGCAAGCTCCGCCCCGCCGATCGCGCGCGTGCCGAAGCCCGAGGCCTCTCGCGCGAAGAGATGCTCGAAGCCGCGGCGGTCGTGCAGCTCTTCGAGTCGATCGATCGATTCGCCGAAACCGCAGGCGTGCCGCCCGATCTTTGGTGATCAATCGCCCGGATCGTCGGCGACGTCGTCGGTCGCGACGTTCTCTTTTCCGTCGAAGCGAACGACGTCGACCGAGACTGCGTCGCCCGCGACGTCGACCACCAGAAAATGGTGGAACGCGCGCTCGCCCGCGCTCGCGACGAGCGGCGCGCCGAGGCCGCCCGTGATGTAACTGCGAATGCCGCCTTGGTAGTAGCGCGCGAACTGGTGCAGGTGGCTCGCGACAATGAGCTCGACGCGCGCGTGCTCGAAGAGCTGGAGCGCGGCGTCGGACTCGGCGGCGGCCGCGTCGCCGTCTTCCTCCATGCAGTGATCGGTGACGCCGTTGTGCGCGAGCGGCTTGTGCATGCCGACGAAGATGTGGCGCACGTTCGGATCGGAGCGCGCACGATCGAGATCGGCGGCGAGCCACGCGAGCTGATCTTTTCCGAAACCTTTTTGGCTCACGTTGTCGAGCGCGACGAAGTGGATTCGTCCCGGCAGATCCACCGAGTAGACGACCTTGCCGTCGAGCGAGCTCTCGATCGGCGACTCGGGCGTGCCGAGAAAATGGCTGCGAAAGCTCTTCTCGGCGGCGTCGTGACCGAGATCGAAGAAGCCGAACATCTTGACCTCGTGGTTGCCGAGCACCGGATAAAACGGGATGCCCGTGAGGCCGCCGAGCTCTTCGCGGAAGTGTCCGTCGAACGACGGGGTGAGCTCCATGTCGCCCAAAAATACGAACGCGCTCGCGCCGCGCGCCTTCGCCTCGCGAAACGCCCACGGAAGAACGTGCGACGCGTCTTGCCGCGAGTCACCTCCGACGATGATGCGGACGTGACCCTCGGGCACCGCCATCGCGACCGTCGGCGGCGGATGCTCGCCCGACGCGCCCACGCACGCCGTCACGAGCGCGAGCCAGGCGAGGTACTTCATTGGGCGAGAATATCAAAGAATCAAACGGCGTCGCTCACGCTCGACATCTCGAAGTCGTCGCACGCGACGATCGGCACGCGAACGACGGCGTCGCCGACGGGAGCGCGAAACGACTGCTGAGTCATCCCGACAAGACGCGAGAGCATCTTCACCGGCGAGTCGTTGAAACGGAAATTGTTCACTGGCCGGCCGATGCGTCCGTCTTCGATCAAGAAGACGCCGTCGCGCGTGAGGCCGGTCGCGACGAGCCGCTTCTCGTCGAGCCAGCGCGTGTACCAAAAGCGCGTGACGAGAAGCCCGCGGTGAACGCCCGCGACGAGCTCGGCCGCCGACGACGCGGCAGGTCCCGCCGAGGAGAGCGTGTAGACGCCGTGCGTGCCCGTCGGCGCGCGTCCGGAACGTTTCGCCCAAAAACGTGTATAATACAATTGACGGAGCACGCCGCGATCGAGCCATGTCGTCGGCGCGAGCGGCAGACCGTCGCCGTCCCACGGGCAGCCGGGCGTCGCAGGGTCGAGCGGATCGGAGCGAAGGACGACGCGCGGGTCGAAGATTGGCTCGCCGATGCGATTGCGTCCGGATGGGCGCGAGAAAAACGAGCGCCCTTGATCGGCAGCCCGGGCGTCGAGCTCGCCGAGCAAAAACGAAAGCAAGTCGGCGACCGCGGCGGGCTCGAGGACGACCGTGTAGCGGCCCGGGTCGAGCTTGGTCGCGGCGCGCGAACGATCGGCGCGATCGGCCGCGACCTGCGCGAGCGCGCCGGCGTCGATCTCGGAGACGCGCGTCGCGTCGGCGCCCGCCCAGCCCGAGCCTTTGCCGTCGCTCGTGCGCGCAGTCGTCGTCATGCGCGCGCGCGTTCCGCGATGCTCGGCTCGGAGGCCCGCGCTCGTCGAGAGCGTCGACTCGGTCGCGCCGACCTCGATGAAGCCTGCGGCGACGAGCGATTTTTCCTCCGCGCGTGCGATCGCCGCGCGCGCCGCGGACGCGCGCCACGCCGGGTCGAGCGCGCTCGTCGCTTCGTCCCACGCGCGCGGGTTACGCACGTAGCGCTGCGGGCCGAGCGGCGGCAAATGCTCCGGGTCCTTCGGCGCAACGCGCGCGAGCGTCGCCGCGCGATCGGCGAGCGCGCGCAGCGAGGCGTCGTCGATTTGGTTCGTCGTCGCCGACGCGTGACGCTGTCCGAACGCGAGCTCGAGCGTCGTGTCGACCGAAGCGCTCTCGCCAGCCGTCGTCACCTCGCCCGCCGCGAAGCGCACGTTGCCCTCGCGCGACTCGCGCACCCAGACGGTCGCGTCGGCGCCCGCGTGGGCTGCGAGCGCGAGCAAGCGATCGGCGATCTCGAAGCCGCGCGCGCTCACGATTTTTCCTCGCGCGTGTCGAGCACGCGAACCCCGCGAAATCGCGCGGGCGGGCAGCCGTGGCTCACCGGGTTCGACTGCTGCGGCTCGCCCTTGCCGTCCACGAGCGTGCCGTGGAGCGCGAAGTGCCGCGCGCCGCCGATCGCGTCGCACGCGTGCCAGAAATCGATCGTATTCGACTGATACGCGACGTCGCGCAACGCGCCCGCGATTTTGCCGCTGCGGATCGCGTGGAACATCTGGCCGCCGAACTGGAAGTTGTAGCGCTGGTGATCGATCGACCACGACCCGTCGCCGGTGATCAAAACGCCGTCGTCGACGCCGGCGACGAGATCGTCGATCGACACGTCGCGCTCGGCCGGCGCGAGCGACACGTTCGGCATGCGCTGAAACGGCACCGCGCGCCAATCCTCGGCGTACGAGCAGCCGCGCGAACGCTTCTCGCCGATCCACGCGGCTTGGTCGCGCGTCGTCTGGAACGCGGCGAGCTTGCCCTTGTCGACGAGGTTCCATTTTTGCGTTTTTTCGCCGTCGTCGTCCCAGCCGCACGTCGCGAGACCGCCCGGCGTCGTCTTGTCGGCGAAGAACGTGAGGGTGTCGCGCGCGATCTCGAGCTTTCCGATTTGGTCGGGCGTCGCGAAGCTCGTGCCCGCGAAATTCGCTTCGTACCCGAGCGCGCGATCGAGCTCGGTCGAGTGGCCGATCGACTCGTGGATGACGAGCCACAAATTGCTCGGCGCGAGCACCAAATCGCGCTTGCCGGTCGCGAGCCGCGGCGCGCGCAATTTTTCGACCGCGTCCTCGCCCATCTTTCGCGCGTCGCGCTGGAAGCTCGAGCGCGAGACGTGCTCCCACCCCGCCTGCATCGGCGGAAGCTCGTGCGCGCGCGTGACCGCGTCGCCGGAGTCGTCGGTCGCGGTCAGCGTGTAGGCGGCCTCGACGCGCACGATGCGCTGGTCGATGAGCGAGCCTTCGGTCGACGCGAACGTCTTTTCCTCGCGGAGGATGCGCGTCCGGCCATCCATGTATTTTACACCTTTCACGACGCGCGCGTCGGCCCAGATCGCGCGGAGGAGCGCGACCTTCTCGACGATCGGGACCTCGAACGGATCGACCGCGAGCGGCGTCGCCCAGTGCTCGCGATAACGCGCGACCGGCGCGAGCACGATCGGACGCTTGCGCGGCCCCGCGTCCGCGCGCGCGATGGCGACTGCCCGCTCGGCTGCGCGCGACGCGCTCTCTTCGCCGACGTGCATCGACGCGGCGAAGCCCCACGACTGCGTCGCGCCGCCCGAGCCCGCCTGCACGAGGAGCACGCGAACGCCGACGCCGTACGACTCGTCGTCGCTCACGTAAGCGACGTGGTCCTCGCGCGTGCCGACGTTTTGATCGCGACGACGAACGACGCGTGCGTCCGCGTAGACGGCGCCCGCGCGTTTCGCCGAGTCGAGGGCCGCGCCGAGGACGTCTTCGATTCGCACCGGCGGCGCCGCCGGATGCCGCGGCGGCGTGCAAGCCACGAGCGCGCCGCCCGCCGCCCCCTCGAAAAATCGTCGCCGTCCTACGCGCACCGGCGCCATGCTAATCTCGTCTCATGTCCGAGCAGAAGATGACGTTCCACGACTACATGCGTCAGTACGGCGAAGACCATCAGAACCCGATCAACAAGGTCTGCCACATGATCGGCATTCCGATGATCGTCGCTTCGCTCCCGGTCATTCCGTTTTCGCCGCCCGTCGGGCTCGGCATGTTCGGCACCGGCTGGGGCTTTCAGTTCGTCGGTCACTTCTTCGAGGGCAAGAAGCCGTCGTTCACGCGCGACCTGAAATACCTCGCGATCGGCCCCGTGTGGGTCACCGTCGAGTGGATCGAGCTCCTCACGAAGAAGCGGGTCTACACCGTGCGCGAGAAGGCGCGGCCCGTCGGCGCGAACGGCACGCACGCCGCGCAGCCGGCCTGAGCAGCGCTCATTTGGTGAACGTCGCGACGACGTTGTCGAAGTACGCGTCGTAAGCGCGTGACGTCGCCGACAGACGCGTGGCGCCGAGGTCGAGCATGACGTCGTTGTTGCCGCTCGGCATCGTCTGCGTCGGGCCGGTGGTTTTCGTGACGGGTCCCGCGCCCGGATCGTACGTGATCGACACGGAGCCGCCCGTCGCCTGGTTGCTGAGCACGACGGAGAGCACGAGGTGAGCCCACTTGCCGACGGGAAAGCCGGGAAGCAGCGCGCTCGGCGGGTTTCCCGTCGACGACGACCCCTGGTGCATTCGCACGAACCACGCGCCGTCGGCGCTGCGCTCGAGCGCGGCATAGTAGCTCGCGTCGGATGCCGCGCTCAGCGCGAAGAACCCGAAGCCGTCGAGCGGCAACTGCGTCCCGGCATCGGGCAGCGCGATGTCCGGCAAGTGCGCGTCGAGCGTGACGGTCACCATGGTTCCGGGCGGCGAGAGCGCCTTTTGGAAAAACGAGAAGCTCGCCTCGCCCGCGTAACTGAGGTCCTGCGCGATCGCGACGTGCATCGCGGTCGGACACGACTCGACGACGTCGGTCGAAGGCGAGATCGTGATCTGCGGCGACGGCGCGGCGACCGGATTCCAATCGGCGCCGAACGTGCCCTCGTCGAAATCGGAGCAAAACGGCGCGGTCATCGACCCGCAAAAAGACGGACACGACGCATCTCCGGTCACCGCGTCGCCGCCCGCCGCATCTCCGGCGCCCGAGTCTACCGAACCGAACGTGTCGTTGGAGCATGCCGGCACGATCGCGAGACAGAGAAAAAAGAAAAGCGCGCGCATGCCTTCAGCGTACCTTCAAAATAGCCCGATCGCGAAATTGAGCGCGCCGATGTCCTCGAAGAGCGAGTAGCGCGTCAGGTTGAAGCCGTAGTCGAGCGCGATGGGCGCGATCGGCGTCTGCACGCGGATGCCGGTGCCGAGCGCCGCGCGCATCGAGATGCCGTTGTTGAACGGATACGACGCGTCTTGCCAGAGGTTGCCCGTGTCGAAGAAAACGACCGTCTCGAAAGGCCCGGAGATCGGGATGCGAACTTCGACGCGCGGGTTCACGAACAGGTTGCCGCCGCGGATCGCGACCTGCGCGGCGGTGATTTTTCCGGCGTTGATTTGGTCGGCGGCGTCTTGAGGGACCATCGAGTCCTGCTGAAAGCTGCGAATCGAGTCGCTGCCGCCCATGAAGAAAAATCGATCGGGGTACGTCGTCGAGTTGGGCGTGAGCTGGATGATGCCGCCGATGCGGAGCTCCGCGGCGATCACGATCTTGTCGACCGGGAGCTGCACGTAGCCGGCGAAGGTCGCGGCGAGCTTCAAGAAGTGTCCGCCGAGCGGGCCCTCGGCTTGCGGCAAGAGCGACGGGTTGTTCGGCGACGGCAAGACGAGACAGGTCGTGCACTGCGTCTCTTCTGGTTGCGTGCTCGTCGGCAGCCAGTTCACGTGCTCGACGCTCGCGGTGAAGTACGTCCCTTTGTGCGCGCCGAGCGAGGCGTCGCGCCGATCCCACGCCCATTGGAGCTTCTGCGAGAAGACGACGCTCTCGCCCGCCGGCGCGCGCAAGAGGCGAACGACGTCGAGGTTGCTGCCGCTCAGCGCCGCCGCTGCGGCCGGCGACAGGTTGTTGAAGACGTTGAGGCTGTTGTACTCGGCGCTCGCCGAGAGCGAAAAAGCGTGCTGGTGCGTCGCGCGCCAGTAGACGGTCGGAATCAGCGCGAGCTTCTTCAAAACGAAGTAGCGCTCGACGTCTTGGAGGCCGACGCCGTCGACGCCGCCGCGCACGTCCGGACCGAGCCCGATGTCGGGCAACCCGAGCGAGAGCGTTCCGCGGAGCGCGATGCGATCGCCGACGCTGAGCTTTTGGAAGTTCGTGAGGATCGTTTGATCCGTGATCAAAAAATCCGGCAGGTACGAGATGCGCGCACGCGCGACGAGGCTGACGGCGCTGCCGCCCAAGTTCGTGTACCCGTACTCGAGCGATGCGCGCGCGCCTTCACCGGTCGAGAAGCCGAGCGACGGCTCGACGTACTGGAGGCCCTTCTCGGCGACGGTGATGATGACCGTCTTCTCGCGCTGGGGGACCTGCGCGTCCTGGAGCGCGACGCTCACGCTGGTGAAGACGTTCAGCGTCGCGATGCGCTCTTGCGTCTTTCGCACGTCGCTCATGCGATACGGCTTGCCCACCTGCAGCGCGACGCGCCGGCGGATGACCGAGTCGTTGGTGATCGCATTTCCTTGAATCACGATCTGCCGCACGATCACGCGCTCGCCTTCGCTCACGTCGAAGCGCGCGCGCGCCTGCGTGTTGTCGAGCGAGCGCTCGAGCGAATACTTCACGTCCGCGTAGAAGAATCCTTCTTCGCGATACTTGTCGAGGATGCGGCGGCGCGCTTCGTCGACCGCGAGCGCGCTCACCGGTTTGCCGAGATCGAGCGCGGCGGCTTCGGCGAGCTCGGTCTCGCTGAGCGATTTTGCGCCCGAAAACGCGATGTCGTGGAGCGACGTGCGCGGGCCGAGCTTGATCGGAATGCGAAGGACGACGCTCGGCTCGCACTCGATGCCGTGCGCGAGATCCGGCACGCACGTGAAGCTCGAGTCGAGCTGCGAAACCGGAAGCGGAAGCCCGCTTCGATCGAAGGTGCAAACGTCCGGGAGCGGCTGCGTGAACGGCATCGGCACGCAGCGACCCGGCGGCGAGCTCGGCGAACATCGGCGACGCAGCACCTC
>DASXHD010000072.1:0-10433 GCA_036488725.1 Polyangiaceae bacterium
TGGAGCAGCTCCAGCTTTTCTAAGCCGTCACGGCGTAACGATGTGGCAGTTGCCGCAGCCGAAGCCGGTCCTGGTCGCCGGGTCGAACGGCTTCTCGCCGATCGCCTTCGCGGTGTCGGGCTCCACCTTGTTCATCATGAAGTCGACCATCGCGTTGTGCTTCTCGCGCTGCTTCTTGAAGTTGTCGGTGTAGTTGAGATGCGGGAGATCCGGGTTGGGCATCTTCGCGTCGCCCTGCTTGATGCGTTCGCCGTGGCACGTCGTGCAGCTGAAGTTGTCGTACTTCTTCGCGTCGAACGCTTTGAAGTCGGCGCTGAGGTTCGGTAGCACGACCGTCTTCATCGTGTTGAGGCGCTGCGCGTGATCCATTTGATCCCAAGTGGTCGCCGCGGCCGTTGCGCTCGGCGCGGTGCTTGCGCTCGCGCTCGCGGTCGCCGTCGGCGTCTCGGTCGGGGTCTGCGTTCCGCCTCCACCGCCGCAAGCGGCGAAGAGACCCAGAGAAACCAGCGATCCGAGGAAAAGGAGCTTTCGCATGCATGCAGCTCTAGAGCAATTCGCGGCGGATTCAAAGTGTCCAATTTGCATGGCGCGTCGGTTGCTTCTCGAGTCGCATGCAAACCACACACAACCCGATTCAGGCGCAGATGCGCAACGTCGCGGACGAGCTCCGCAAGCTGCGCGACGAGATCCGCGTGCAAGTGCACCTCGGCAGCCTCGAAGTGAAAAAAGCGTGGGACGAGCTCGAGCCGAAAATCGCCGAAGCGGATCGCCTCGCCGAGAACGCGTCGGAGGAAACCTTCCGCGCGGCGATCGCCACGCTCCGCAAAACCAAGCTGTTCCGCAAGACGCTGCCGCGCGACACAAATCGCGCGTGAGCTCGCGTGGACGGTCGCGCGTCGTTATATCGTCGCTTTGAATGAACGGCGACGTGCGACTTCCGGCGGTCGCGGGGATGTTTTATCCCGGCGACGGCGCGCGCCTCGAGCGCGACGTCGACGCGATGCTCGCGTCGGCGAAGACGAGCACGCGCCGGCCGAAAGCGCTCGTCGTTCCGCACGCGGGCTACGTTTACTCGGGTCCGATCGCGGCGAGCGCGTACGCGCGAGTTCGCGGTTTGCCGATCGAGCGCGTCGTCCTCGTCGGGCCGTCGCATCGCGTTCCGCTCCGCGGGGTCGCCGCCCCGAGCACGAAAAAGCTCCGGACGCCGCTCGGGGACGTCGAGGTCGACGTCGAAGCGCTCGACCGCGCCGGCGTCCCGCGCGACGACGACGTGCACGCCCACGAGCATTCGCTCGAGGTGCAGCTCCCGTTTTTGCAGCGGGTCCTCCCGCGCGCGCGCGTGTGTCCGATCGTTTGTGCTTCGGTCGACGAGGTCGCGCGCGTTCTGCGTGCGCTCTGGGGTGGTCGTGAGACGCTCGTCGTCGTGAGCTCGGATCTCTCGCACTACTTGCCGTACGACGAGGGACGTCGCGCAGACGTGGCGACCGCCGAAAAAATCGTCGCGCTCGACGGCGACATCGACGGCGAAGACGCGTGCGGCTACGTCGGAGTGCGCGGCATGCTCGCGGTCGCGCGCGAAAAAAATCTCGTCGGCGAGCTCGTCGATCTCCGTAGCTCGGGCGACACCGCGGGCAAACGCGACGAGGTCGTCGGTTACGGCGCGTTCGCGTTTTCGGAGGCGTCGTGAAGGAAGACGAGGTCGCCGCTCTCGCGCGGTTCGCGCGCGCACGCATCGCCGAAGAGCTCGGCGGCGACCCGGCGTCGCGCGCCGAATTGGATGCATTCTGCAATCAATGGGGCGCTTGCTTCGTGACGCTGCGCTGGGACGACGGGCGCCTCCAAGGATGCATCGGCTCGCTCGAGCCGCGCCGGCCGCTCGTCGACGACGTCGCGCAAAACGCGCTCGCCGCGGCGTTCGCTGATCCGCGCGCCGAGCCGCTCGCGCCGGGCGATCTCGATCGTCTCACCGTCGAGGTCTCGGTGCTGTCGCCGCTCGAGCGCATCGCGTTCGACGGGACCGAAGCGGGCGCGCGCGCGGCGCTCCGCGCAGGCACCGACGGCGTCGTGCTGATGCACGGCGGCCGCCGCGGCACGTTCCTCCCGCAGATGTGGGAAGAGCTCGTGACGCCCGAAAATTTTCTCGAAGATCTCAAACGCAAAGCGCGCCTTCCGCCGGACTTCTGGGCGCCCGACGTCGAGCTTCACCGCTACACGGTCGCGAAGGGCGACGCGTGAGCGACCACCCCGCGCGCTTCTGGCACATGAACGACGCCGGCCGCGTCCAGTGCGACGTCTGCCCGCGCGACTGCACGCTCTCCGAAGGTCAGCGCGGTCTCTGCTTCGTCCGCATGCGGAGCGGCGACGCGATGGTGCTCACGACGTACGGCAGATCCTCGGGGTTTTGCGTCGACCCGATCGAAAAAAAACCGCTCGCGCATTTTCATCCTGGATCGAGCGTTCTCTCGTTCGGCACCGCGGGATGCAACCTCTCGTGCAAGTTCTGTCAAAACTGGGACATCTCGAAATCGCGCGAGATGGATTCGCTCCAAGCGAAGGCGACGCCGGAGGCGATCGCGCGCGCGGCGAAGGACGCGGGCGCGGCGAGCGTCGCGTTCACGTACAACGATCCGGTCATCTTCCTCGAGTACGCGATGGACGTCGCCGACGCGTGTCACGCGCTCGGCCTCGCGACGGTCGCGGTGACCGCCGGCTACATGCACGACGCGCCGCGACGCGCGTTCTACGAAAAGATGGACGCGGCGAACGTCGACCTCAAAGCGTTCACCGACGAGTTTTATCGCAAGGTCACCGGCGGCCGCATCGAGCCGGTGAAACACACGCTTCGTTACTTGGTGCACGAGACGCGCGTGTGGACCGAGATCACGACGCTGCTCATCCCGGGACTCAACGACTCGGACGCCGAGGTCGGCGCGCTCGCCGAGTGGGTCGCGCGCGAGCTCCGTCCCGACGTGCCGCTCCATTTTTCGGCGTTTCACCCGGACTACAGGCTCGAGGACGTTCCGCCGACTCCGCCCGAGACGCTCCGCCGTGCGCGCGCGATCGCGAAGAGCGCAGGTCTACGACACGTCTACGTCGGCAACGTCCACGACCGCGAGGGCGACACGACATTCTGTGCAGAATGCAACCATCCGGTCATCGTGCGCGACTGGTACGAGCTCCTCGACTACCGGCTCGACGCCGCCGGCCGCTGCCCCTGCGGCGCCCCGCTCGCTGGCCGCTTCGGCCCCCGCGCCGCCAAACCCTTCGGCCGCCGCCGCCTCCGCGTCGCGATCCAGTGATCGCCCCGAGAGAACAGGAAGATCAGGGGATCAGAAGAGCGAGCAGAAGATATTTTTTCAAAAAAATCCTTCTGAGCCTCTGATCTTCCTGTTTCTCTCTGCGGCGGTCAGCGAGGAAAGTGGAGCTGGGCTCGTTTGCGCATGCGGGCTTCGAAGGTGGCGACGGGCGTTTTGAGCGCGTCGCGGATCGGGCCCGACGAGAGGAGCTTGCGGAGGCGCGCGGGGAGATCGTGCGCGAATGACTGGAGGCCCCCCGCGGTGCGCGCGTCGATCGCTGCGAGCGCGCGGAGGCAGCCGCGTTCGGTGGGGCGTCCTTCGTGAACCGCGAGGAGCGCGGCGACGACCTCGGCGCGATCGCGTTCGTCGAGCGCGGCGTGCGTCGCGATCGTCGCGCCCCAGGCCTCGAAGAATGGCCCGATCGGCAGCAGCAAATCGCGCGAACGACGCAGGCCGCGCGCCTTGCGAAGGGCGTGGAAACGATGATTCTCGTCGGCCATCTCCGCTTTGTTGAGCGCGCCCGCGCGCGCGAACCGGTCGCCGAAACGTGCGCTCGGCGCATGTCCGAGACGCGTGTAAGATGCACGTAATTCGGCGAACGCTTCTTGCGCGGGCCACAAGTCGACCACGCGAGAGAGATCGCCGAGGTTGTGCGCGATGGTCGTCGCCGCGCGAAGCAAGTCGAGCTCGTCGCCGCGGGCGAGCTCGCCGAGGACCGCGTGCTCCTGCGCGAGCTCTTCGTCGATCGCGGCGCGGAGCCGGTCTACGAGATCCCGCGCGCCAATCGCGATCGCGCGTCCGAGCGCGCCCGCGCGAACCGCGAGCCACTCGCCGCGGTGCCCGGAGACGCCACGCACGACGCGAGCCGAGACGAGCGGCACGTCCCAACCCGCAGCCTCGTCGACGACATCGCACGCGACGCCGAGCGCTGCTTCGTCGAGCTCGACGAACGCGTGATGCCGAATGCGCGCGTCGACGTCGGTCGGAACGAACGTCGCGACGGTGACGAAGTGCGCGGCAAGGAGCCCGCGAAAATACGCAGGCGACTCCGGAGGCGGCTCCTTGCTCAAATCCGCGATCGCCGCGCGAAAGCTCGTCGCGGGTGACGTCGCGTCTCCATCGAGCGCCCACGCCGCGGTGCTCGTGACTTGCTCCAAAAGCACGCGCGGCGCGATGGCGGACACGGCGGCCACCCTACTCGAAATTCAGCTCAAAAGCCGATTGTCGCTTGACAACTGCTGAGTTTCGATCGACGCCACTCGCCATGCGAAATCTCGTTTGGCTCAAAGCGACAGGCTCGGTCGCGCTCGTCCTCATGACGGCGTGCGGCGGTGGGGACTCCGAAAAACAGGCGACGAACACGCCCACGACGACGACGTCGGCTGCGACCCCGGTCGCGACGACCGCGCCGACGACGACGGTTCAAGCTCCGGCTCCGAAGCCGCCGCTCGCCGACTTGATCAAAAAGACGATGGCCGACTTCGACGCCGGCGTCGCTGCGCACGACGCGGCGAAAGCGGCTTCGGCTTACGCGGCCGACGTCCAGTTCGTGCAGCCGGGCCCGATGGGCTGGCACACGAGCGGCAAAGACGACGTGCAGAAGAACCTCGACATCCTCTTCAAGGCGTTCCCCGATCTGAAGATCGTCGCGACGCGCAGCTTCTTGAAGGGCAACGAGATGGCGGTCGAAGGCGTCATGGCCGGCACCAACACCGGCGAGTTCATGGGGCACCCGGCGACCGGCAAGAAGATCGGCCACCGCTTCCTCTCGGTCCTGACCTTCAACGACGACGGTCTGATCAAGACGGAGCACCTCTATCACGACCACGCGACGATGATGTCCCACCTCGGGCACGGCGACGCGAAGCTCAAGTTCCGCAACGTCGAGGCGATCCCGACGACGGCGATGGAGCAAATCTCCGACACCGACAACGCGCGCGAGGCGAAGAACACCGACGCCGTCAAGGCGTGGCTCGCGACGTGGGAGAAGAAAGACGACAAGGCGTACACGGCCGCGCTCGCCGACGACGTGACGAAGGCGAACTACATGCACCCGGCCGACATCAAGGGCAAAGACGCCGCGAAGAAGGCGTTCGACGAGCTCCACAAGACCTTCCCCGACGTGAAGCTCACGCCGACGAACGTCCTCGCGCTCGGCGACTGGGTCGTCGTCGAAGTCGAGATGAGCGGCACGATGAAGGGCGACCTCGGCTCGGTGAAGTCGACGGGCAAGCCCGGCACCGTGCACCTCGGCGAGGTCATTCGCTTCAACAAGGACGGCAAGATCGCTTGGGCCTCGCGCTTCGGCAGCCGCGCCGAGTGGGCGACCGCTTTCGGGATCCCGCCGAAGATGCCCGCCGCCCCCGGCGCGCACTCGACCGCGGCCGCGCCCGCACCGAAGAAGTAACGCGCGAAAGCAGGGAAAAACGAGCGGGAGATGGTTGCATTGTGCAGCCATCTCCCGTTTTCGTTTAATTCACCGACGCTCCCTGATCGATCCACGCGCCGATCGTCTTTCGCTCCTCCTCGGTGATCCCGGTCTTGTTCCCGAGCGGCATCGTCTTCAGCACGACCGCCCGCTCCTTGATGCGCGGCGCCATGCGCTCGATTTGCTCGGGCGTGTCGAACGTCACGCCTTGCGGCGGCGCGCGCCACGTGTCGTCGGTCGGCGTGCGGCTGTGGCACTGCTGGCACCGCTGCGCGACGATCGCTTGAACGCTCGCGAACGCGACCTTCGGACGTGACGCCGACGAGCTCTCGGGCGGCCGCGTGAGGAAAAAGAGCGAGACGAGCGTCGCCGCGACGACGAACCCGGCGACCGGGAGCCAGCCCGTGTAGTGGAAGCGCACGTTCATCAAGTGACGAACGAGCGCGCCGCCGATCGCGATGACCGCGAGCACGATCCACGCGTGCTTGCCGCCGTAGGTGCTCGGGAAGTGGTTGCTCAGCATCATGAAGAGCAACGGGAACGTCATGTAGTTGTTGTGGATGGAGCGCTCTTTCGCGCGGAGCGAAATCGCGGCGTCTTGATCGCGCCCCTCGAGCGTCGCGTTCACGAGCTCGTGCTGCGACGGCACGATGACGAACCACACGTTGCCCGTCATGAGCGTGCCGAGGATGACGCCCACGTGGATGTACGCCGCGCGCCCGCTGAAAATCTTCGTGAGCGCGTACGACGCGAGGCCGATGTAGAGAAACGAGATCGCCGCGGCGACGACCGGCCGCGCGTGGAGCGGCGAGCGCCAAATCGTGTCGTAGACGTACCAAGACATCACGATGAACGAGAGGCTGATCGCGATCGCGATGCTCGGCGCGAGCGCGCGCACGCTCGGGTCGACGAGCAGCGCGCCGCCGCCGCCGTAATAGACGACGAAGAGAAGGAGGATGCCGCTCACCCACGTCGTGAGGTTTTGGTACTTGAACCAGTGCAGCGTCTTCGGCATCTCGTGCGGCCGGAGCAGCTTCTTGTGCACGTCGTAGAAGGCGCCGCTGTGGAGCAGCCAAATGTTACCTTGGTAACCTGGCGGCGCGTCCTTCGGTTTTTCGAGGTTGCGGTCGAGCCAGTTGAAGAGCATCGAGTTGCCGATCCACATGATGCCCGCGATGAGATGCACCCAGCGGATCACCAAATCGCAGAGCTCTCGAACGTGTCCCGACACGACGCGTCCATTCCATAGTCGAATTACCCAAACGCGTGCGGCGAAATGCCTACTGCGCGTTCGCGGCGGCCCAGGCGCTCGCGTGGTATCGTAGGACCCGTTTCATGGCCGGAGCATCGCGCGGAGACCTGGTCAGCGTCATCGAAGCGGCGTACCGCCTCGACGGCGACGACGGCACGTGGCTCGCGCGGCTCGTCGATCGCGCCGCGCGCGCGGGGCTCGATCGCGGGCTCGGCACGTGCGGCATGTTCTACGAGTTCGACGGCGACCGCGTGCGCGTCGCGTCGCCCGTCGGTCGCGGAACGCCGCAGGGCTCGATCGAGGCGCTGCGTATGCTCGAGGCCGAAGCGTCGAGCGACATCACTTACCGCTTCATGAAAGACGCGACGGCCGCGTCGGGCGGGCGCGCGACCTGCGCGACGATGTCGAGCCGCCTTCAGATGGGCAAGCACGTCCGCGATCTCGAGATTCATCAGCGCTTTCTCGCGCCGCTCGGCATCGCCGACTTCATGAGCGTGGCGGCGACCGAGCCGAGCGGCGTCGGATGTCTCGTAGGCGCGCCGCTGCCCGAAGTGACCGGCGTGAAGCGGCCCGAAGCGGTCGCGTGGAGTCGCGTCGCCGCGCACATGGCCGCGGGCATGCGCCTTCGTCGCGCGCGCCGGACGAGCTCGCCGGATCAAGCCGACGCCGTCCTCACGCCCGGCGGACGCGTGGAGCACTCAGGCGCATCCAGCGACGGCTCGCTCGATGCGCTCAAAGAAGCGGCGAAGGCGATGGCGCGCGCGCGCGGCAGCTCGCGTCACGCCGATCCGCCGGGCGCGGTCGAGGCGTGGAAGGCGCTCGTCTCCGGCCGATGGACGCTGCTCGACCATTTCGATCACGACGGCAAGCGCTACATCGTCGCCGTTCGAAACGACCCGCAGGTCCCCGCGTTTTCCGAGCTCTCGCCGCGCGAGGCGCAAGTCGTCGCGTACGCGGCGCAGGGCCACTCGAACAAGCTCATCGCCTACGAGCTCGGCATCGCGCCGTCGACGGTCGCGATGCACCTCTCGACCGCGGGCGGAAAGCTCGGCGCCAAGAGCCGCGTCGAGCTCATTCGCGTCTGGCGCGCGCGCACCGGAAATCGCGGAGGAGGCGCTTCGTGAGCGATCCGAAGAAACCCACGGACGAGCCGCCCGCAGCGCCGCCCGAGGCCGCGCCGAAGAACCTTCGCGTCGAATACTCGGGCGACGGTCAGACGGTCGCGATTCTTTCGTTCGACGTCGACGACGCGGACAAGACGAGCGAGCTCACCTCCGCCGAGCGCGAGGTCGCGCTGCTCGCGCTCGCGGGCAAATCGAACCACGACATCGCCGAAGCGCGACACTGCTCCGTTCGCACCGTGGCAAATCAGCTGCAGAGTGTCTTTCGCAAGCTCGGAATCCGCTCGCGCGCCGAGCTCGCGGCCAAAGCGTCGCTGCTCTGAGGCGCGGCATCGCGCGTGCAATGCGCTGACGTCAGACGGAGTCAGCCAATGAAGCTCAAGAACACGATCATCAGCATGTGCGTTTGCGGCGTCGGTTTTCTCGTCCTCGGCGGTTGCCAGGCGGGCGTTTCCGCGCAGGTCGGCAACCCGGGCGTCGAGACGACGGGCGCGACCGTGCAAAACGATCAAGCCGTCCGCTCGATCACCGAGGCGCGCTGCAACCGCGAGGTCGCGTGCAACAACATCGGCGCGGGCCAGAAGTACGACGACTTCGCCGCCTGCACGCGCGAAATCGGCCACGACACGGGCGTGACGTTGCGCGACCAGAAATGCCCGGAAGGAATCCTCCAGGCGCGTCTCGCGAGCTGTCTCGATCAGATCTCGACCGAGCGCTGCGGAAACCCGCTCGACACGGTCGAACGCCTCGCCGCGTGTCGAAAAGGCATGCTCTGCCGCTGAGCGAGTGAAGGCTCACTCGATCATTTTGACGAGCTCGACCTTGTGACCGTTGGGGCACGTCGCGACCATCGCCTTTTTGGCTTGGTCGTCGACGTGCACCTTCGCGTTGCATTTCGGGCAGCGGACGGTCTCGTCGTCTTTTTCGGACATCACTTCTTCTCGTGGTGGCCGCCGAAGGCTTTACGCATCGCCGACAGCACTTTGTTTTGAAACTCGTTGGCGCCGCGCGAGTCGAATCGCGAGTAGAGCGACGCCGAAAGAACGTGCGTCGGCACGCCTTCGTCGATCGCCGCTTGCGCGGTCCATCGGCCTTCGCCCGAGTCGGAGACTTTGCCCGAGAACTCGTCGAGGGTCGGACTCTCGGCGAGCGCTTGCGCCGTGAGATCGAGCAACCACGACGCGACGACGCTCCCGCGGCGCCAGACCTCGGCGACGTCGGCGAGGTTCATGTCGTATTGGAAATACTCGGGGTTGCGGAGCGGCGAGGTCTCGGCGTCTTTTTCGTGCGTGTGCTTTCCGACGTTCGCGTTTTTGATGACGTTGAGCCCCTCGGCGTAGGCCTGCATGATTCCGTATTCGATCCCGTTGTGGACCATCTTCACGAAGTGACCGGCGCCCGACGGCCCGCAGTGGAGATAACCTTGCTCGGCAGTTCCTCCCATTTTCTCGCGGCCCGGCGTGCGGTCCACGTTGCCCATGCCCGGCGCGAGCGTCTTGAAGATCGGATCGAGCCGGCCGACTGCGTCGTTGTCGCCGCCGATCATGAGGCAATAACCTCGGTCGAGACCCCACACGCCGCCGCTCGTTCCGACGTCGACGTAGTGTATGCCCTTCGGGCGGAGGCGCTTCTCGCGATCGACGTCGTCGCGGTAATACGAATTGCCGCCGTCGATGAGGATGTCGCCCTTTTCGAGCTTCGGCGCGAGCTGCTCGATCGTCGAGTCGACGTACGCGGCGGGCACCATCAGCCAAATCGCGCGCGGCTTGTCGAGCTTGGAGACGAATTCGTCAATCGACTTCGCGCCCGTCGCGCCGTCTTTCGCGAGCGCGTCGACCGCGGCCGGCGTCACGTCGTAAACGACGCACTTGTGACCCGCCTTCATCAAGCGGCGAACCATGTTGGCGCCCATGCGGCCGAGACCGATCATTCCGAGTTGCATCGCGATTACCTCTTTCGTTCTTTCAGGGTTTTGCCGGGGGCGGCGGGATGGTTTGCATCCGCTGGGTGTCGGCGATTTCGTTCCACTCGCGGTCGTCGCGCGCCATGAGCGCGGTCGCTTCGGACGGGCCCCACGAGCCCGCCGAGTACGTCGGCACTTTGCCGCCGGCTTTCCACGCTTCGAGCACGGGGCCGATGACGGACCAACCCGCTTCGACCATGTCTGCGCGCTGGAAGAGCGTCGCGTCGCCGAGCATGCAGTCGTACATGAGCCGCTCGTAACCGGTCGATCGTTGCTTTTGAAAATAATCTTCGTATTCGAAGTTCATCTTCACCGACCCGATGTTCATGATCGTTCCGGGCACCTTGGCGCCGAAGCGGAGCGCGAGCCCTTC
>DASXHD010000010.1:0-167409 GCA_036488725.1 Polyangiaceae bacterium
CGGACGTTGCCCGGCCACGGAAACGCGACGAGCTTCTGCGCGACGGCGGCCGACATCCCGCGGACGTTGCGCTTCGACTGCGCCGCGACCTGTTCGACGAACCGGTGCGCGAGCAAGAGCGTGTCGGCCCCGCGCGCGCGAAGCGGCGGCGAGTGAATGTGCATGACGTTGATTCGATAATAGAGATCTTCGCGAAACCGCTTTTCGGCGATCTCGACCTGCAGATCGCGGTGAGTCGCCGCGACGACGCGCGCGTCGAACGCGACCTCTTGATCGCAACCGACGGGCCTGACGGTGCGCTCTTGGAGCGCGCGAAGCAGCTTCGCTTGCATGCCGAGCGGCATCTCGCCGATTTCGTCGAGGAAGACGGTTCCGTGGTCGGCGCGGACAAAGAGGCCGGCGCGCGCGGCTTTGGCGTCGGTGAACGCGCCGCGCGAGTGACCGAAGAGCTCGCTCTCGAGCAGCGACTCGGGCATCGCCGCGCAGTTGATCGCGACGAACGGGTGCTCGCGACGCGAGCTCGAGTCGTGAAGCGCCTTGGCGATCAGCTCTTTTCCGGTTCCGCTCTCGCCGGTGATGAGGACCGTCGCGTCGGTGTCGGCCACGCGCGAGACGAGCTCGCGCACGTGCTCGATCGGCGCGCTCCGCCCGATGATCCCGTGCAGCGCGGAGGCCCCGGCGGCCGTCTCGCGCAAGCGCGCGAGCTCGCGTCGCAGCATGCGCAGCCCGACGGCGCGATCGACGACGAGCGCGAGCTGCGGCATCTCGAACGGCTTGGTGACGAAGTCGTAAGCGCTGGCGCGGATCGCGTCGACAGCCGTCGCGAGCGTTCCGTGCGCGGTCATCACGATGACGGGCACGTCCGGCCGCGCGCCGTGTAGGTGCGCGCAGAGCTCGACACCGTTCATCATCCCGCCGAGGCTCAAGTCGGTGAGCACCACGTCGAAGTCGCGCTCGTCGAGCGCGCGCATCCCCTCCTCGGCCGACGCCACGGCGTGAACGAGGTGACCGCGCGCTCCGAGATCGTGCGTGACGAGCGCCGCGAGACTCTCGTCGTCTTCGATCAGCAGAATGGTATTTTGCATCTCGAGCTCGACGGTGCACACAACGTGCCGTAGCGGAACGCCGCATGAATCGCTCGGGAGAGGCTGCCCACAGCACACGGCGGGCCGCCCGGTTCCGCCCCGCGCGTGACACGAATGCTCACTGATACCCCTGCGCCTGGAGCGCGAAGAGCTTCGCGTAGCGGCCGCCGGCGGCGACGAGCTCCGCGTGCGTGCCCTGCTCGACGATGCGTCCGCCTTCGAGGACGACGATCCGATCGGCCATGCGCACAGTCGGGAAACGATGCGAGATGAGGATGCTGGTTCTTCCTTTCGTGAGGCGCGCGAAGCGCTCGAACACCGCGTGCTCCGCCTCGGCGTCGAGCGACGCGGTCGGCTCGTCGAGGACGAGCACGTCGGCGCCGCGGCGCATGAAGGCGCGCGCGAGCGCGAGCCTCTGCCACTGTCCCCCCGAGAGGTCGACGCCGTCGTTGAACCAGCGACCAAGCTGCGTCTCGAGCCCATTTTTCAGCTCCGCGACGACGTCCGACGCGCCGCCGAGCTCGACGGCCCGCTCGACGTTGGCGGTGTCGTCCATCTCGGGCACGCTCCCGAGGCCGACGTTCTCTTTCGCCGTGAACTGATACCGATTGTAGTTTTGGAAGATGACGCCGATGCGGCGAAAGAGCACTTCGCGATCCCACTCGGCGAGAGGTCTGCCGTCGAGGAGGATGCGTCCCTCGGTCGGCTCGTAGAGACGCGAGAGGAGCTTGATGAGCGTCGTCTTGCCCGCGCCGTTCTTGCCGACGATCGCGAGACTCTCGCCCTCGGGGATCATGAGATTCAGTCCACGCATCGTCCACTCGTCACGGCCCGGATAACGAAAGCCGACGTTCTCGAAGCGGACGCCGCGCTCGGTCGCCGGCCCCGTGGCGGTGGCAGGTGCCGTCGGCGTGGCTGGAATCGCAAGAAACGAAAACAGGTTATCCATGTAGAGGTTGTCTTCGTAAACGCCGGTGAGCGACGAGAGCACGCTTTGAAAAGCCTGCTGGCCTTGGCGGAATGAAACCATGTAGAGCGTCATCGCGCCGAGCGTGAGGGCGCCGATGGCCGCGGACCACGCCATGTCGGCGTAGGCCGCGTAGAACGCGCCGGTGGAGAGGAGCGAGAGCGCCCAGCCCCACGACGCGCGGCGCGCGTTGAGCCGCGCGTCCTCGACGTAAAACGCTTCACCGAGCGCGCGATAACGGGACAAAAGCAGCGGCCCGAGCCCGAAGAGCTTTACTTCTTTGGCGTGCTCGTCGTTCGATAATACGTATTCCAGGTAAAGCAATTTACGGGATTCTGGTGAGCGCCAATTGCGCAATCGAAATACCTTCGTTCCAAAACGCACTTCGGCGACCGTCGCCGGAATGGTCGCGAGCACGAGCCCGGCGACGACCCACCCGCTGAACCCGACGAGCAGCGCGACGTACCCCGCGAGCGTGATGAGCGACTGAACGATGAGAAAGACGCGCCGCACGACCGAAATCGGCCGCACCGAAGCCTCGCGCCGCGCACGCGTCAGCTGGTCGTAGAATTTCGCGTCCTCGAAATGAGTCAGCTCGAGGGTCGTCGCTTTCTCGAGGATGTCGAGGTTCACGTCGAGCGAGAGGCGCGCGCCGAGAATCGAAGACGCCAAATCGCGGGCCTGCGACGCGAGCCCGAGGCCCGCGGCGAACGCGAGCTCGACGAGCACCATGCGCACCGCGGCGTGCGCGTCGCGCGCGACGGCCGCGTCGATGATTCGTTTGCCGACCCACGCGATCGCGAGCGGCAGCACCGCCGACGCGAGCGTCGTCACCCCGAGCGCGATCGAGAGCGCCCGGCTCGCGCGCCAAACGAGCCGCAGCGTTCGAGGCGTGTGAGCGAACGCCGAAAGGGAAATCCCGCGCGATTCGCGCGGCGCAGGCGGAAGAGCATGAGGAGCCACGCTGCAATCTTAATCAGCGGTGGCAATCCGCGAACCCATCCATATGGTTAGCGCGTGAGCGAAACGCGCATCTGGGTGCTCCTCGCCCGCAAGGCGCAAAACGCCGTCGTCCTCCGGCGCGGACCGGCCAAACAAGTCCTCTTGCTGCGCTGGGACATGACGCGCGGCACGTTCGAAGAAGGTCAATGGCTCAAGGGCCGCATCTTCGAGCGACGCTGCGATCTCTCGCCGTCGGGCGAGCGGCTCGTTTATTTCGCTGCCAAGCACAAAGGGACGCACGGCTTCGGCACCTGGGGCGGCGGCGGACTCTTCGCGAACGAAGAGCGCCTCGAGCTCAACGCGCGCGCGATCGGCAAACCGAACGAGGGGGGCCTCCCGCCTCGCTTGCGCGTCGAGCCGATGGGCGACCACCCCGGGCTCGGCGAGGACGATCCGATTTCTCACCTCAGACTTTTGCGCGACCGCTGGACGCTCGCCCAGCCGGGCACGATGCACCGCAAAGACAGGCTCGATCCGTTCGAAGCCGAGATCGCCGGCAAGGTGACGAAGCTTTCATGGCATTACGATCCGCCACGCGTTTATCGACGCATCCAGGCCACGAAGCCGGGCGCGATCCTCGAGATGCGCGTCCACGGGATGCACGAGGTGAACGGGCCGTGGTACGCCGTCGAGCACGCGATCCTCGACTCGCGCGAACGCGAGCGCGCGTCTCTCGGTCGAAGCGACTGGGCCGACTGGGACGCGCTCGGGCATCTCCTCTTCGCGCGCGCGGGCCGCATCTACCGCGTCGCGCGCGAGCACGTCTTCGACGTCGAGACGCACGCGCGCGAGCTCGTCGACCTTCGCCCGCTCACGTTCACGCGGCGGGTCGCGCCCGACTGGGCGCGCCAGTGGCTCACGCGGCGGCCGTCTACTTCCGAACGCGCATGATCGATCCCGTGTTCGCCGCGCCGGTGCCCGCGTTCGCCCAGTAGACGAAATTCGCGTCTTGCGCGAGGGCGGCGGGCGCCGCTTGACCGCTCGCGAGCGTGCGGGGGCCTCCCGTGCAGGACGGCAGCGAGCACGCGCGGATCGTCCCGTCGGCGGCGGTGCCGGTGCCTTTGATCGTCCAGTAGACGTTTTGCGCGTCGGCGATCATCGCGGTGATGCCTTTCTCACCGGTCGCGAGCGTCGTGCCCGAGCCGCTGCAGCCGCCGAGATCGCACGCGACGACGGTGCCGGTCTGCGGTTGATTCGCGACGGCGAGCACGCCGTTGTCGGCGACGAAGAACGCGGTGTCGAGCAAGCGCGTGAGCCCCGCGGCGCAGTCGCTCGGCGCGTCGCAGACGTAGAGCCCTCCGCCGTTGATCGCGATGTCGCCGTACGTGACGAGCACGTGCGCGTCGTCCGCCGCGATGTGCGCGAGGTCGACCGGGCCGCTCGGCACGTTGATGTTCAGGCTCGCCGTCGACTTGTCGGACTTCTTCACGCGCGTGAGCCCTCCGTCGAACGTGTCGAGCCAATACAAATTCGCCGTGTTGGCGACGAGCTCGACGCTGCGTCCGTTGCCGTAAAACGGAGTCGGCTGAAGGCCGGTGCACCCGCTGTCCGGACAAATGAAGATCGAGTTCGAGCTCGCGTCGGTCGTGTAGCCGACCCAGTACACGTTCGCCGAGTCCGCGACGATCATGTTCCCGGTCGGATATTGCGGAACGTTCACCGCCTCGCCCTCGTCGCCCGGCGTGCCGTTGCAACCCGTGACGGCGCATCGCTGGACCGAGCTGGCGATCATCCAGAAGACGCTCGTGCCGCCGACGGCGAGCGACGCGGGCGCGCCGACGCTCTTCGCGATCGCGAGCGGCTGGCAGACACCCTGCGCGCAAAGCCCGGCGCCGCCGCAGTCGTGACCGCACGCGCCGCAATTCGTGTCGCTCGAGAGAAGCGACGTCTCGCACCCGGCCACGTTGGGATCGCAGTCGGCGGTGCCCGCCCCACAAACCAGCTGCGAATCCGCCGGGGCGTCGGGCGCCGCGTCGATTCCCGCCTCGGCCGCGGCCTCGATTCCCGCGTCCTGGGGTGCGGTCTCGTCCCCGACGCAAGCCGCGAGAGGCAATAAAACGAAGGCCGCGAGTAAGCGCATGACCCGTGACTTTATCATGCCGCCGGCGATTGCCTACGTGCCGAGGTTGCGCGAATATGGCATTCTGTGAGGGATGGGATGCTCATGAAACGCGGAATTCTCGCGGGCCTCGCGATGCTCGCTGCGGCGAGCTGTGCCAACGGCGAAGCATCTCCACCGCCGGGCCCCGGCGGCGGCGATGGCGGCGGCGGCAGCGACACCGGCGTCGGCGTGGACGGCAGCCCATCGGGCGACGGCTCGACGTGCGACGGCCCGTGCGACACCGATCACGACGGCGTCCCCGACACGACCGACAAATGCCCCGGCACCCCGCAGGGCGCGAAGGTGAACAAAGTCGGCTGCGCCGACTCGCAGCTCACCGCGAAGGTCGAGAGCACGTTCCCGCCGTACGGTCTCACGTGGACGCCCGGCGGCGATCTCGGTCGCGCCGGCGGGTTGACGTGGACTTACACTGGGATTCAGCGCGCCGACTTGTTCCACATCTGGTGGATCGTCGGCGACGATCCCGCGTACCCGTACGGCGTCTCGCTCGACGGGCCGATCGACGTGCCGGGCGAGCACTGGCAGTACAGCGCGACCGACTCCGATTTGCCGAACGGCAAGCTCGTCTTCACCAACACGACGGGCATCTTGCTCGCCGACTCGAGCACGAGGCCGCTGAGCGGTCGCCTCACGATGAACATCGTCGACGACACGAACGCGCCGATCGCGTTCGCCGACGTCGCCACGCTCGGCGTCACCGCGCAAGACGGCAAGTACGGCGCCGAGATCAAAGGCACGGCCTTCAAAGTCACCGCGCTCATCGAGGTCGAGGACACGATCACGAATACGTGGACGCCGTACCTCGACTACTACGACGCGGCGACGACGGTCGACACGGGTGACGCCGGCCCCGACGGCGGCGGAAACACGTACGTGTCGTACGGCGGCTCGTTCTACGACAAGTAGTGAAGCTTCCGCGCGATCTGTCGCTCGGCACGGCGACCTCGGCGACGCAAATCGAAGGCGGCTGCACGACGAGCGATTGGTGGGCTTTCGCGCATGCGGCCGGCGGCGACGTGCCCGACGTCGCGTGCGATCACTGGAACCGCTTTCGCGAGGACGTCGCGCTCCAGGCGAAGCTCGGCATGCAGTCGCATCGCCTCTCGATCGAGTGGGCGCGCGTCGAGCCGAGCGAAGGCCGCTTCGACGACGCGGCGCTCGACCGCTATCGCGAGGAGGCGGCGCTCCTCCGCGCGTCGGGCATCGAGCCGATGGTGACGCTGCATCACTTTTCGTTTCCGACGTGGCTCGCCGAGCGCGGCGGCGCGATCGCCGGGGACCTGCCGGATCGTTTCGCGCGTTTTACCGAGCGCGTCGTCCGTGCGCTCGAGCGCGACGTCACCCAATGGGTGACGATCAACGAGCCCAACGTGCTCGTCGCGCAAGGCTTCTTGCTCGGCGTCTGGCCGCCCGGCGAGCGCTCGCCGCTGTCGACCGTGCGCGCCGTGCGCACGCTCCGGCGCGCACACGTCGAAGCGTATCGCGCGATTCACGCGCTCCAGCCGCGCGCGCTCGTCGGTCTCGCGCATCACGTTCGCGTCGCCACGCCCGCGACGCGCTCGGTCGGCGATCGACTCGCCGCGCGCGCCCTCGATCTCGCTTTCAACGAACCGTTCCTCGACTTGCCGCAAGACTTCGTCGGCCTCAATTATTACTCGCGCGACGTCGTCCGCTTCGACCGTCACAAACCCGCCGAGCTCTTCGCCGCGCGCTCCGTCCCCGCGGGCGCCGCCGTGAGCGATCTCGGTTGGGAGATTTTTCCCGAAGGCCTCGGCCAAGTGCTGCGGGCCCTCGCGAAAAAGCGAAAGCCGATTTGGATCACCGAAAACGGAATCGCCGACGCGAAAGACGAAAAGCGCGAACGCTTCATCGTCGATCACCTTCGCGAGGTCGCGCGCGCGATCGAAGACGGAGTCGACGTGCGCGGTTACCTCCACTGGTCGCTGCTCGACAACTTCGAATGGGCCGAGGGCTACGCGCCGCGCTTCGGCTTGTACGAGGTCGACTACGCGACGCAGAAACGCACGCTCCGCCCGAGCGGCGAGGCTTACGCGCGCATCACGGCGACACGCGAGGTGTGAGCTCGCTCGAGCGGGTCGGATCTTGCCGTAGCGTTGCCCGCTACAGGCGGCAGCGAGAACCAGGCGGCGAGGCCGCCGCTGGACAGCGTCAGGAGCGAGAGGCGCACCGAGGTCGGGGGCCGCATCTGCAAACAACGCGGCTCGCGCCCGGGACGTCCGGGCGCAGCGACGCCCAGGAGGCGCGTGTGATTCAGGTCCCTTCGATTGCGCCGAGCGTGCAAGCGCTCGCACGCGTCGCGCCGGCTGCGTCGGTCGGCGAACAATTTTTTCCGGCGCCGATCGCCGGGCTCCCCGCGCCCGGCTTCATCGTCTTCACGGGGCCGCCGTTGTCTTGGAGCGCGCCGAGCATCGGGTCGACGATGGTCACGTCGCTCGTGCACTGGGTGCCGCCCGCCGCGGGAAACTGAATGTCCGGCGCGCCGCTCGCGTGCTGCTTGGCGCAGTTGGTCGTCGAATCGAGCGTGCCCTTCGCGTTGTTCGCGATGATTGTATTCTGCAACTTCACGCCCGTGTCGCCGCCGAAGAGCCCGTCGCCCGTGTTGCCCGCGACGGTACAGTTGAGGAGCGTGCCGGTCACTTGATTGGCGAACCAGATCCCGCCGCCGCCGCTCGCGGTGTTGCTCGCGATGGTCACGTTTTGCAAATCGAGGATGTCCGACTGCCCGGCCCAGAGCCCGCCGCCGAAGTGTCCCGTGTTGTTCGAGATCGTGGTGTTCGTGATGGCGAGCTGCACGTTCTCCAAATAGAGGCCGGCCGCGTTTCCGTTTTGCGCGTCGACCGCGTTTCCGTCGAACGTGCTCTTGTCGATCGTCACGACCGACGCCACGCCGCCCTGATCATTGTATCCTACACGGAATACCGCGCCGCCCGCGGCGTTCGCGTGGTTTCCGGTGAACGTGTCCCCGCACAACGTGAGCGAGACGTGCGCGCCGTCGTAGGTGAGGCCGCCGCCGTTGCCGCCGTTGCCGGGGTTACCGTCGGTGCCGGTCGCCGAGTCGTTCGCGAACGTCGAGTTCACGACCGTCACGTTCTCGTCTTGCGTGCCGACGCCGCCGCCGTTCGAGCCGCTGTTGTCCGAGAAGGTCGAGCCTTCGATGATCAGCGTGCCGACGCCCTGCCCGTTGATCGCGCCGCCCGACACGTCTTGGCCGGTCGACGCGCACGTGTTGTGCGAGAACGTGCAATCGATCACGGTGAGCGAGCCGCCGTCCTCGAAGATCGCGCCGCCGCCTTCTTTCGTGCTCGTCGTGTTCGGCACGTCGCTCGTGAAGCCGTCTTGAAACGTCAGGTTCTGGACGGTGAGGAGCGGCGTCGGGACGTTCCACGCGCTCGTGATGTGGAGGATGCGAGATTTTCCGCCGCCGCTCAGCGTGATTTTTCCGCCGCCGTCGATCGTCGTGTCTTTGGCGACCGGGATCTCGGACGCGACGGTGATGGTCGCTGTGCCGCACGAAAAGGTGACGACGCCTCCGGTCGCGACGGCCGCGCGGAGCTCGGCGTCGCTCGAGCAATCGCTGACGACGGTCGTTGGGCTGGACGTGTCGACGAGCTGCGCGGGCAAGTCGCACACTTTCGTCGGCGGCGGTGGGAGCGGCGCGTCTTGACCGCCGCCGCCGTCGCTCGGGCTTCCGCTGTCGCCTCCGCCGGCGTCGTTTCCGGCGTCGCCGCCGCTGCCGCACGCGACGACGATCGCGAGCGTTGTCCACAGAAAACCCCTCATCGAATCGAGGCTACGCCTGACCGAAGGGGGGTGCACGCGAACCTGTCCAGGGTCCATGACCCGCGTCACGAAATGCCGGGTTTTCCGCCGTTTCCTGAGCGGCCCGGCAATTGCTGAAGAGCAGCGCATGAACTTCCGGATCCTGCGCCTCGGCCTCCTGCCACTCGCGCTCGGCACCGCGTGCTTCCTCGGCGGCAACCCGTCGGCCGGACCCGACTCGGGCGTCCCGACGCCCGACGGCGGCGGCGTGCTTCCGTTCCAGGCCGATTCGCCCTTCGTCTACGTCTCGAAGGTGAAGAACATCCTCACCGGCCTCGCCGCATCGCAACAGGAAGTCGACTCGGTCGCGAACGCGCCGGACGACGCGAGCAAGCAAGCCGCGCTCGTCGCGCTCATCGACCAGTGGATGACCACGCCCGAGTACGCGTCGAAGATGCAGACCTTCTTCGAGCTCGCGTTCCAGCAGACGCAAATCTCCGAGACCGACTTCACCGAGATCGTCCCGAACGGCAACGGCAGCATCGGCCTCTCGCCCTACGCGAGCCTGCTCATCCAAAACGTCAAAGAGAGCTTCGCGCGGACGATGCTCGAGCTCATCAGCGAGGGACAACCGATCAGCGCCGCGTTCACGACGACGAAATTCATGATGACGCCCGCGCTCGCCGAGCTCTACGCGTACATGGATTGGAACCAGGTCGACGACAACGAGAAGATCTCCGACAAGTTCGCCGCGCTGATGAAGACGACCGGCATCACGGTCGAGGACACGACGAAGGTCGACTACGCGACGCAGACGCTCAAGCAGGGCGACCCGAATTACATGGTTTGGTACTTCCCAGGGCTGAACTCGATTCAGCCGCTCGGCCCGAACAATCCGTCCGGGTGCCAGACCGACTCGCGCGACTGGATCTCGACGAACATGAACAACGTGCCGTCGGCGCACCTCGTTCACTTCCTCCTCTACGGCGGCCTCGAGGCTTACAAGATCAACAACGGCCCGCCGCCGAACAACAACTGCAACGCGTATCAAAGCCAAAACGCGAACGCGATCTTCCAGCAGAGCGATTTTTCCACGTGGAAGATGATGAGCGTTCGCCCGCCGAAATCGGGCGAAGCGATCACGCCGTTCTGGGACGTGCCGTCGCTGCGGAGCGCGAGCGAGCTCGTGCTCGGCATTCCGCGCGTCGGGTTCTTCTCGACGCCGGCGTTCCACGCGAACTGGCAGACGAACACGTCGAACACGATGCGCGTCACCATCAACCAGGCGTTCATCGTCGCGCTCGGCGCGCAAGTCGACGGCACCGACACGACGCCGCTCTCGATGATCCCGCAGAACCCGCCGGGCCTCGACCAAGCGCACGTCGCGTCCGGCCAAGCGTGCGTCAGCTGTCACCAGATCCTCGACCCGTCGCGCTCGATCTTCATGGCGAACTGGAGCGACGCGTACGGCATCCAGACGAACGCGTCGCAGACGAAGGGCGAGTTCATCTTCAACGGCGTCGTCGCGCCGGTGACCACGCTGACCGACTTCGGCAACCAGCTCGCGCAGCACCCGTACTTCCCCGATGCGTGGGTGCAGAAGCTCTGCTTCTTCGCCAACTCGCAGAAGTGCGACCCGACCGACCCCGAGTTCACGCGCATTCGCGACGACTTCAAGAACAGCGGCTTTCAGTGGAAGAAGCTCGTCGAGGACGTCATGTCGTCGCCCATCACGACCAACGCGGTCGCGACCACGACCACGACGAACGAAGGCGAGATGATTTCGGTCTCGCGCCGCGATCACCTCTGCACGCTCTTGAATGCGCGCCTCGGGCTGACCGACGTGTGCGGGCTCGACGTCGTGACGACCAAGAGCCTCGTCGGCGTGCCGGAGATCGCCGCCGGTTTGCCGTCGGACGGTTACGGCCGCGGCGCTTCCGTTCCCGTTTTGCCGACGCAGCCGACGCTCTTCTACCGCGCGGGCCTCGAGAACATCTGCGAGGACGTCGCCAACATGATCATCGACAACAAGTCGCCGCCCGCGGGCGCGACGACGTACTCGAGCACGGCAGCCGACGCGGCGATCGCCGACTTCGTCTTGAACCTGATGAGCATCGTCCCCGACGACCCGCGCTCACAGCCCATGACGCAGATGCTGACCGACCACCACACGCAAGCCCTCGCGAACAAAGCCACTGCGACCGACGCGCTCAAGTCGACGTTCGTCGCCGCGTGCCTGTCGCCCACCGTCGCCGGAATCGGAATGTGAGGAGATGAAAATGAGCCTCTCTCGTCGCGATGCTTTGATGAGCCTTCTCTTCGGTGGATCGATGATCGGTCTTCGATCGATCGTCTCCGGCCTGCCGGTGAAGATGCTGCTCGACCCGAAAAAGGCGCTCGCCGACACGCAGGCGCAGTGCCTCGGCAACCTCGGTGCGGCGCAGTTCATCATCCTCAACACGTCCGGCAGCGGCGACCCGTTCAGCTGCAACGGGCCGGGCACTTACGACGACCCGGTCAACAAGGGCGACATGTCTCCGCTCGCGCACCCGGATCCGGCGACGTTCCCGTACATGGCGCCGACCGCGATCGGGCTCGGCAGCCAGACGTACAAGGCGGCGCAGATTTGGTCGACGCTCGGACCGGGCACCGGCAACGCCGACGTGCTCGACCGCACGTGCTTCATCCACATGATGACGAACACGCCGGTCCACCCGAAGGAGCCGCAGGTGCTCGAGCTCATGGGCGCGACGCAATACAACGAGATGTTCCCGTCGGTGCTCGCCAAGCAGCTCGCGCCGTGTCTCGGCACGCTGCAGACGCAACCGATTTCGGTGGGCGCGACGACGCCGAGCGAGGCGCTTCAGTTCGGTGGCCAAGCGCTGCCGACGGTCCCGCCGACCGCGCTCTCGGCCACGCTCACGAACGCGAAGACCGGACCGAGCGCCGGCATGACGAACCTGCAGGGCCTCCGCGACCAAACGCTCAATCAAATGTACCAGTGGTACAAAGACACGAGCCAGACCTCGCCGGCGCAGCGCGCGTACATCGACTCGCTCGTCACGTCGCAGAGCCAGGCGCGCGATCCCGCGATTCAGGATCGGCTCGGCATGCTGAGCGGCATCACGAAGAACGACAACAACGGCCAAATCACCGCGGCGATCGCGCTCATCTTGATGAAGGTCACGCCGGTCATCGCCGTTCACTTTCCGTTCGGTGGCGACAACCACTCCGACCCGGGCTTCACCAACGAGGCGACGCAATCGCAGACCGGGCTTCAGGCGATCGTGCAGCTCATGACGCAGCTCAAAGCGAACAGCCTCCAAGACAGCGTCTCGTTCCTCAACTTGAACGTCTTCGGTCGCACGATGGGCCCGGCCAACACGCAAGGCCGCCAGCACAACCAGTGCCACCAGATGTCGCTCATGATCGGCAAGCCGTTCAAAGGCGGAGTCGTCGGCGGCGTGACGTCGGTCGACGCGCAAGGCAATCCGGTCGCGGTCGGAAACAGCAAGTTCTTCGATTACGGCTGCACCGGCATCGACTCGGCGACCGGCAAACCGGTCATCGGCGGCGGTGACGTCGCGCCGGTCGACACGCTCGCGTCGTGGGGCAAGACCGTGCTCAGCGCGGTCGGCGCGACGAGCGACGAAGTGAACGCGGCCATCACCGGGGGCAAAATCATTCAAGGCGCGATCGCGTGATAAATTGATCGCGTGACGCCTTATCGCGCGGCGAAGGTCGACGATCGCGCCGCGATCGATCCGTCGCGCGCGAGGTTCGGGCTCGCCGGCGCCGCGCTCGCGTCGCTCGCGGTGTTCGTGTCCGTCGTCCACATGATGACGCACAGCGGGCCGAGCCTCTTCGACGGCGTCCTGCTTTACGCGGGCAGCGCGACGATGGCGCTCTTGCTCGCGTACGCGTCGCTCGATGCGCCGGCCGGCCGCGGCGTGCTCTTCGTCTCGGTCGCAGCGTTCGCGCTCTCGTTCGTCCCACAGACGATCGTGCGATCGCTCATGAGCCCGTGGATTTGGCCGGCGCGCTACTTGGCGATCGCCGGCATCGCGAGCGGTCTGCTCCTGCGCATGCGCCGAACGCGTCCGGGCACCTACGGCGTCGCGCTCCGTCTCGCGGGCGCACTCGCCGCGTGGTGGGGCCTGCAGTGGCTGGTCGGAGCGCTGTGGGCCGACGGCATGCAATCGGCGCGCTCCGAGCTCTTCTCGCGCGCGATCTACCTTTTGCTCGCGGCCGGCATGCTCGACATGCGGCGCTTCGTCGGCGCGGTGCCCGAGCGCGAGCGCGAGCGAACGCCGGTCGACACCGCGCGCGAGATCGCGACGACGCGCATCTGTCTCGCCGTGGTCTCGCTGATCGCGTCGCTCAGCGCGCTACCGTACGCGTGGCATTCGGAGTGGAGCGTCATCGGCGCGGCCGAAGCGAGCGCGCTCGTCGTCACCGTTTCGTTCCACGTCGTGTGGCTCGTCTTCGCCGCGCCGCGAACGCGCGTCCAGCCCGCGATCATCGCGATGGCCGTTCTCGCGTTCGCTCTCGGCTGCCGTGCCTTCGCCGCCCGCGAGCTCGCGCCGGTCGCCGCCCTGGCCGCCGCGATGGCCGAGCTCCTCGCCGATTACGCGGTCGCGCGCGTCGCCGCCCCGGCGCGCGCGGCCGAGGGCCGCTCGGCCCATCGCATCGCGATCGCGGCCATGGCGCTCCACGCGCTGAACGCCGCCGTCATCGTCGCGCGCGTCTGACGCGCCAGCGTCGCTCGGCGGGCTCTGCTTTGCGCGTTTCGTGCGGCGGAGACGTGCGGCCTCCGGCGGCGTATGATGCGACCGATGGATGGCGAATCCGTCCTCCGCGCGGGATACCGGCTCGATCGTTACGAGCTGCTCTGCCCGGTCGCGTCCGGCGGCATGGCGTCGGTGTGGCTCGCGCGGCTTCGCGGCAAGCGCGACTTCGAGAAGCTCTACGCGATCAAGACGATCAAGACCGAGCTCGGCGACGACACGCGCTTTCAAGAAATGTTTCTGGACGAGGCGCGCATCGCGTCGGGCATCGAGCACCCGAACGTCGCGCCCATCCTCGACCTCGGCGAGCAGGACGGCATCCTCTACATCGTCATGGAGTGGGTCGACGGCGAGTCGCTCGCGAAGGTCGCGCGGCAAGGACGCAAGCTCGCGGTCCCCCTTCCCCTCGGCCTCTCGCTCCGCATCATGGCCGACGCGTGCGCGGGGCTCCACGCGGCGCACGAGCTCAAGGACAAGACCGGCGAGAACATGGGCGTCATCCATCGCGACGTCTCGCCGCAAAACATTTTGGTCGGTAGCAGCGGCGCGGTGAAGGTGATCGACTTCGGCGTCGCCAAAGCGCGCAACCGGCGCGCGGGCGAGACGGGCGAAGGAATCGTCAAAGGAAAGATTCGCTTCATGGCGCCCGAGCAAGTGCGCGCGCAGCCGCTCGACCGGCGCGCCGACATTTGGGCGGTCGGCGTTTGTTTGCACGAGCTCGCGACCGGCAAGCTGCCGTTCGACAGCGACAGCGACGTGGACATCGTGCGGCGGCTCATCAGCGACGAGCCGCCGCCGCCGTTCGATGGGATCCCGGCGCCGGTCGCCGAGATCCTCCGCCACTCGCTCGTACGCGATCCGGACGAGCGCTTCTCGACCGCGGCCGCGATGCGCCGCGCGATCGAAAACGCGATGACCGAGCTCCGCTTGCAGTCGACGAGCGAAGACATCGCCGACTTCGTGCGCAGCAACTTGCCCGAGTTCGCCGAGAAGCGTCACACCGTCGTCGCCAAGGCGCTCGCCGATGCCGACGCGCGCGGCTCGTCGCGCTCGCTCCTCTCGCCGGACGAGCTTCGCTCGGCGCCGAGATTGCCCGAGGAAGCGTTCGCGCCCACGGTCGTCTCGTCGCGCGATCCGAAGCCCGCCGAGCCCGCGATCCCGCTCGTTGCCAAGAAGGCGACGCCCAGCGCGCGCGCGGTGCTCGAAGGTCGCGCCTCGGCCGACGAGACCGTCGGCGGCGCGTTCACCGACGAAGAGATGGCCGCGATTCCGAAGCGGCGCGGCGCGTGGTGGGTGCTCGCGTTCATCGCGATCGCCGGCGGCGCGTTCCTCGGTTGGCCGCAAGGCGCCGCGCGCGTTCGAAAGCTCTTCGCGCGCGAGGGCGTGCGGCCTGCGCCGACCGCGCCGGCCATCGCGTCCGACAGCGCGTCTGCATCGGGCGCTCCCCCGGTGTCGGCGATCGTGTCGGCGTCAGCAGCGCCCTCCGCGTCGGTCGCGCCCTCTGCGTCGGTCGCGACGAGCGCGCACCCCGCGGCGACGCACACGCACGTCGATTCGCACGACGTCGGCTTCACGTCGGCGCCAACGGTCGAGGTGACCGCGACTGCGACCGCGGCGCCGACGGTGACCGCGCCGGCGACGGCGACTGCGACCGAAGCTCCGACGGCGACCGCCACGCAGGTCACGAACCCGCCGCCCGAAGAAGCGAATCCGTATTAGCGACACGCCAAAGCGCATCGCCGTGGCATCCGACCACGACGAGCGCGCCGCGTGCGAAGTGCACAAACCCACGTAAATCCAGGGCACGCGCGCGTTAGTTGGATTTTACAAGTATCGGCACCGCGATTGCTTGATGCATTCGGGGTTCTCCGATGGCCGCCTACACCCACATCTCCCATTGGAGGCTGCAGGACACGACGTACCACTATCGTTGTCCGGGCTGCCGAAGCTGGCTCGCGTGCGCGTGGTCGGCGCGGCTCGATCCGCGCGTGTGCCCGCACGAAGACTGCGCGCTGCGCCACGTCGCGACGGCGCCGATGTTCGACCCGCTCGCGTGGGTCGAGACGCGGGACGCGCCCTACGAAATGGCGCGCGCGGCGTTCTTGCTCCATGGGCGCGTCGTCAACGGCCGCCATCTCTGCACGGTGCCCGAATGCGACCGCGAAGCGACCGTGCTCGACCATCGCGTGCCCTTCGAAGCGCACGGCCGGCACGACGATAACCCCGGCAAGACCTGCGTCGAGAACCTCTACCCGATGTGCTCCGAGTGCGATCGCAGCAAGGGCGAAGACGGTTACGAAGAATGGGTGACATCGCCCGATCTGCGTGTGTTGAACGAAGACTGACGGGCTAAGCTGCCGGCGTGCTCACGCTGGCCGATCTCTCGCGCGCGACGCTCGCGCGCCAAATGCTCCTCGCGCGCGAGAAGCTCGACGTCCCGACCGCGGTCGAACGGCTCGCGGGGATGCAAGCGCAGCTCGCGCGCGCGCCGAGCGTCGGTCTCTTTTCGCGCGTGACGAAAATCGCGCCGGGCGATCTCGAGCGCGCATTCGACGCGAAGAAAATCGTCCGCGCCACGCTCATGCGCGGCACCCTCCACCTCGTGAGCGCGCGCGATTTCCTCGCGTTTCGCGGGCCCGTTCAACGCGCGCTCGACGCGGGCCTCGCCGCGATTCTCAAGGGCCGAATGAAAGACGTCGAGGCCCCGGCGGTCACGAAATCGGCGCGCGCGTTCTTCGCGACGCCGCAGACCTTCGACGCCTTCCGCAAGCACCTCGAAGAAGAAGGCGGCGACGTGCGCGCGAAAGCTTACTTCGTTCGTTGCACGGTGCCGCTCGTGCAGCTCGACGCGGCGCGCTTCGTCTTGGCGGAAAAACATCTCGGCGAAAAACCGAAATCCCAGACCGACGCGCGCGAGCTCGTGCGTCGTTATCTCGCCGCGTTCGGCCCCGCGACCGTCGCCGACGCGCAGACGTGGTCGGGCATCCCCGATTTGAAAGAGACGTTCGCGGCGATTCGTGACGAGCTCGTCGTGCTGCAAGACGAAAAAAAACGCGAGCTCTTCGATCTCGCGAAGGCTCCGCGTGATGGCGACCGCGCACCCGCGCGCTTTTTGCCCGAGTTCGACAACCTCGTCCTCTCGCACAAAGATCGCCGCCGCTTCGTCGCCGACGCACACCGCAAATCGATTTACCTTCCGGGCCTGCGCGTCGCGCCGACCTTCCTCGCGGAAGGCGTCATCGCCGGAACGTGGAAAATCGAGCGTAAAAAGGCCGTCGCGACGCTCACGGTCACGCCGTTCGACAAGCTCCAGAAGGCCGACCAGAAAACGCTCTCCGACGAAGGCGAAGCGCTCGCGCGTTTCGTCGAGCCGGACGCGACGAGTCACGTGATACGCTGGGCGCGATGAACGCTCTTCCGAAACAAAGCTTTCTCGCGCTCGTGGCCATCGGCTGGGCGGACAAGCAGCTCCAGCGCGTCGAGATCGCCGGCCTCACGCGCGCCGCGAAAGACGCGGGCCTCGACGGCGCCGCGCTCTCCGAAATCGAAGCTGCGACGAAGAGCCAAACGGATTTGTCGGCGCTCGATTTTTCGTCGCTCTCGCAGTGGGAGCAAGTTTTGACCTACGCGCTCGCCGCGTGGATCGCCGAGGTCGACGGCGTCGTCTCGACGAGCGAAAACGACATGCTCGGCGAGCTGGGAAAAAAACTCGGCCTGCCCGACACGCTCCGCGCGCGCGCATCGGTCGCCGCGCACGACATCGCGTGCCTGCCCGACGGCGGTCGACCGGACAAATACGATTTCCAAAAACTGATCGCGCGCCTCAAAGAGCGCATGCCGCAGATCGCCAAGAGCTGACGCGCGCTTCAGCGATCACGAAGCGGCGTTTTCGCCTTGTTTTTGAAGCGAAATGATCGCTGACGGTGGCGGCCCGCCGTAACGCTTCGGCCCTTCGGCCGACCACGTGCGGAGCTCGGCGACCGCTTTGCCGTCTTGCACTTTGATGACGAGGTGCGTGCGCGGCGCGCTCCCCTCTTCGGGCTCTTCTTCGGCCCACGCCCCCACGTTGATGTAACGCGCGGCGCCGTCGGAGAGCGTTTTTTCGAGCGGCGCGTGCGTGTGCCCCATGACGACGAACGCGGCGGGCAAGAGACGCGCGAGCTGGCTCGCGCGATCGGCCATTTGTTCCGCGGGGTCGAGCTGGCGCTGCTTGGCCAAGTAGCGATGGCCGAGGATCCAGCCGAGCGCGATCGACGCGCTCGCGAAGAAGAAGTGTCCCGAGCGGAAGCCGAGCACGCCGGTGACGACGAGGGCCATCGCGCAGAGGAGCGCGAGGGCGAGACGATCGAGCAGAACGCTCGCGAGGATGCCGCGGATCGATCGCGTGATCGGCGGGGACTGCAGCGCGGCGAGCGCGCGAATGCGCTCTTTGCCGATGCGCGTCGCCTCGGCGAGGAGGGCCATGCGGCGCTCGTGCTCGGCGCGGAGCGCGCGCGCCGCTTCGTTCCAGTGCGCGCGGCGAAGTCGAAAGAGCACGATGACCGCCTCGGCGAAGCGCATCGCGAGACGCGCCATGCCGCGGAGGCCGAGACGCGCGCCAAAGAGGAAATAGTCGATCGCGCCCTTCGTCTCGTGCCCGGCTTCACGCAGGCCCGCGGTCGGACGCACGACGTAACGAAGGAGCACGTCGCAGAAGCCGCGCGCGACGCGTCGCGGGTCGAGCGGCGAGAGCGGCGCCATGATGAAGTCGGTCGCGCAGAACGGATCGTACTGGTGACCGTGCTCGATGTACGCGACGCCGTTCCAGTAGAAAAACCACGGATTGAACTCGATGCGCTCGCAGAACGCTTGCGCGTCGAGCTCGGCGTGCTCGTCGGTGCGCTCGGCCGCGGCGAGGAGCAGCGCGCGAAAATCGGTCTGCACGTCTTCCCAGTGGAACTCGACGTCGTGGTTGCCGTGCACGACCGTGAGCGCGTGGCCGCGCGCGACCATCGAGCCGAGCGCTTCGAACACGTCCGGATGGCGCTTGGCGACGCGACGGAGCTTCGCGCGTGCGTGGTCGGAGGAGTTGCCGAGACCGTGCTCGCGCTCTTCTTCGTCGAGCGTCGTCGCGAGCGAATCGCTCGGCTCGGCGTCGACCGACATGCCGATGAAATCGATGAAGTCGCCGGCGATGACGACGCGCCATCGATCCGCTCCCTCCGGCGCTTCGCGATAGTGATCGAGGAAACGAACGAGATCGCGGTCGATGCACGCCGAACGGCGAATGTGCGTCACCGGACGATCGTTCAGATCGCTTCCGAGATGAACGTCGGAGAAGACCAGGAGACTTTCACGCAAGTCGTCCACGACCTCATGATGAGTCCGGATTCACCCGCGCGCACGTCAGAACCTCGTCATTTCTGCATGAAATTTCGCCGCGGACCGAAGCGTCACGAGCGATGCAAACCGAACCACACGAGAGCGATCGGCGCGCGACCGGGTCGCTTGAGGCAAGCCGGTCCGAGGAAGATTCCGGGGCCGACCTCGCGGAGCTCGTCGTGAATCGCGCCGCGATAATCGAGGACGATGCACGGGTGACCGTCGATCGCCGAAATGCCGTAGCGCGTCGAGAATGGCGCGGCGTGACGCGTGCCGGCGAGGCGAACGCGGTTGTCGCCTTTCCCGCGCTCGCCGTCGCTCGACGCGAAGCGCTTGCCGGCCCAGGGAAAAAGGCGGCTCTTCGAGATCGCCGCGAGGGCGCTGAAAAAGCGGCCGTGGCGAAGGCGACGAATCGCAAGCATGCGGCCGTCGAGATCGCCGTCGAGCGCGACGAGCGACGCCGGCACGCTGCCGCCGGCATAGACGCCGCGAAGCTCTTGGGCCGTGAGGAGCGCGAGATCGTCGAGCGATCGAATGAGGTCGTGCCGCGCGGCGTGCGTCTGTCCGTTTTTGCGACCGTGATGCGATGCGTCGGCGCTCATGGCCCGCAATGTTCACTCGGTCATGTCGAAGTGCAAGGTCGCTCCGAGGAGATCCGCGTGGCGAATCGTCGACGTGACGGACGCGCCGTTCAACGTGATCGCCGTGGGAAAACGCGACAGCTTGCTCGCGGCCGGTGCGTCGATCGTGATCGTACCGTTCGGAACCGCGAGGGTCGCGTGTGGGATGAGCGGGCTGCCGAGCACGTACGTGTCGCTCCCCGCGATTGGATAGAAACCGAGCGAGGCGAAAAGGTAGTACGCGCTCATCGTGCCGCTGTCGTCGTTGCCGGGTAGGCCCGCGGGGCCTTCGTCGTAATTGGCGAGCGTCGCCCAGCGGAGCCATCGGCCGGCGCGCTCATGATCGCCCGCGAGCCCGAACATCCAGCCGCTGATGAGGTCCGGCTCGTTCGACGGCCAATAATACGGATTCGGAAACGCGAGCGACTTGCCGGTGCACGCGTAGCGCGTGAAGAGCTGCTCGACGCGTCCGAGGAGCACGGGGCGCGTCATCGTCGATTCGAGGCCGGGCTCGTCGAACGGAACCATGAAGTCGTACTGCCACGCGGTGCCCTCGGTGTAAGCGCCGCCCATCGCGGTCGGAATCACCGATTGCATCGCGCCCGCTTTGTCCTTCGGAAAGAGGAAGTGCGACGTCGGATCGTAGAGCGCGCGCCACGCGCCCTTCGAGCGCGCGTCGAACGTCGTCGCGTCGTCTGCGTGACCGGCGGCGGCCGCCCAATTCGCGAGGGCGGCGTCGGCCGATGCGTACTCGAGCGTTTTGGATGCCGAGTCGCCGCCGAAGTCGGTCGGGATGTATCCCAACGTCACCCAATCGGCGACGTCGTCGCGTCCGCCTTTCGGAAGCTGGGTCGTCGCTTGGGTCTTGGCGAGCGCGTAGCCCGCGCCCGTGTCCCAGCCGGTGATGCCCTTCACGAACGTGTCGGCGAGGACGATCGTCGCGCCGTCGCCGATCATGCCGCCCGATTCGCCCGTGCCGATCGGCCAGCGCGGCAAGAATCCGGCGTCTTTTCCCATCTGCACGAGGCTCGCCGCGAGGTCGGCGGCGTCCTCCGGATAGAGCAACGTGACGAGCGGATGGAGCGTTCGGTACGTGTCCCAGAGCGAAAAGTCGGTGAAATAGCGGAAAGTTGCATGATGCACGTTTCCGTCGATGCCGCGGTAGCTCCCGTCGACGTCGCTCGCGACGGTCGGCATCAGCGCCGTGTGATAGAGCGCCGTGTAGAAGACGCGTCGGTCGTGCTCGCCGCGCGTCGAGATGCGCGCGCGCTCGAGGCGCGATTCCCACGCGGCGTCGGCGGCGGTGCGCGCGGCGTCGAACGTCGTCTCCTCGGCGGCGAGGTTCGCTTGCGCGTGCGTGACGTCGACGAACGAGACGCCGACGTGCGCCTCGACCACCGCGTCGCTCGACACGTCGAAATGCAAATACGCGCCGACGTCGTCTCCCGCTTGCGTCGTCGACGAGTCGGTCAGCGCGCCGTCGAGGTACGTGCCGTAGGTCGTGAAGGGCTTGGTGAAGTGCGCGAAGAAGTAGAGGTCCATGCCGCCGAAGGCGCTCGAGTACTCGCCCTTCACGTGCGCGAAGCCGCTCACCGTTTGCGCGGCCGGATCGATCGTGACGCTGCCCGCGGTGACCGACGTGTCGTCGGACAAAAGATGGCCCGCGTCGACGATGACGGTCGCGTCGCTGCCGCTCGGAAACGTGTAGCGATGAAAGCCGACGTGCGTCGTCGCGGTGAGCTCGACTTTGATGTTCGTGTCGTCGAGGGTGACGGCGTAATAGCCGGGCGCGGCCGATTCGGTCGAATGCGAGAAGTGCGAGCCGTGCCCGCGCGGCGCGGATTTGTCGGGCGACATGCCGATCGTCGGCATCAGCGCGGTTCCGCCGTAGTCGGCGATGCCCGCGCCGTGCAGATGAAAATGGCTGAAGCCGTCGATCGTGTCGTCGGTGTACGTGTAGCCGGAGCAGTGCAAGAACGATGCGGCCGCGTGATTCTGCGACGTGTCCGGGCCGACGCGCACCATGCCGAGCGGTGCTTGCGCGCCCGGATACGTCGTGCCGACGCCCCAGCCGACGCCGCCGGTGCCGATGAACGGATCGACCCATTGCGTGAGCGGGAGCGGCGCGTCGGTCGCTGCGACGTTCGAGTCGTCGGCGGTGCCGTCGAGCGGATCGCATTCGACGTCGTCTCCATCGACGCCCACGACGTCCGGCGGAGGCGGCGGAGTCGACGAGCACGCCAGAGCGACCGCGAACAAAACAAGGAAGTGCGCCGAGCGAGACATCCCTTCCGAGAATAGCATCGGCGCGCCCCGTCAACGCGCCGTCGCGTACAAAACGATCGCGACGAGCGTGCCGACGATCGCGCATGAAAGCGCGACGTCCGCGCCGATCAAGAGGTCGGTCCGCGTCTGGTCCCACGCCGCCGCGTCGGCTGGGTGAGGCGCCTGCGCCGCGGGCGCGAAAAGCGGCGGCGGCGAGATCGTCTGCGACCACGCCCACAAGCCCGCGGCCGTCGCCAGCGCGAGGGCGGAGCCGCCCCCGATCGCGATGACGCTCGCGGGCATGCGCGGCGGCGCGGGTCGAATGAGCGTGAGCCAGACGTGGTGCGTCTCGCGCTCGGAGAGAACGACGCGCTGCTGCGCCGAGTGGTCGCCGAGCTCCGCGCGAATCAGGTGAGAGCCCGGGTCGAGCCCGAGCGGTGCGCCTTGCGCGCGCGGCCCACCGTCGACGAGCACGACCGCTTCGGGAATCGGACGGCCCGCCGGGTCGCTCACGGTGACGCTCACCGTCGGTATCGACGACTCGAGCTGCGCGCGCGTCGCCGCGCACACGTCGGCGATCGCGTCGCAGTCGGTGCACGACCGCATCGCGCGGAGCGCCTCGTGGAGCTCGCCGCGCGCGTGGAGCTGCCGCGCGTCCTCGAGCGTCCGCGCGCACGACGCGGTGTCGGCGTTGGCGGGCGAGCATACGAAGAGGAGCGCGAACGAAACGATCAGGGCGCGCCGCAAGGCACGATCACGGCAAGAGAAGAATTAAGCACGCGCTCAAGTTAGCATTTCGGTATGCGCTTGGCTTCTGCGCGCACCGCGATCACTTCTCGGTTCGAATCAGCTTGCCCGTCGCGTCGCGGATTTCGATCGGGCCCCAGCCGAGCGCCTTCAGATCTTTTTTCAACTTGGACCAATCGCCGACGACCACGGCGCGCGTGTGGTCGCGCGAGAGACGCGCGGCGGCGAGCGTTTTGATCGCTGCGGGCGTCACCGCGTGGATGCCGTCGGCGATTTTGTCGAGGGCGTCGTCGCCGAGCTTGTAGACGGGGATGGACGCGATGAGCACGCCGGTCGCTCGCGCGGTCTCCATTTCGAGCGGGAGATGACGGAGGTAGCGCGCCTTCCACGCGTCGAGCTCCTCGGCGGGCGGCGCCTCGCGGCCGAGCGCGTCGAGCTGCTTGTCGATTTCGCCGAGCACGGCGGCGGTCTTGTCGATGGGGACGCTCGAATCCCAGTAAAAAGAGCCTTCCGCGCGACGCTCTTCGTAATGCGTCCCGCCGGTGAACGACGACGCGTCGCGCTCGACGAGCGCGTGCGTCAGACGGCTCGTGCGGTGCGCGCCGAGCAGCTCGTGGATCAGCGTCATCGCGTAAACGTCGGGCGACGACTGCGACGGCGCGAGGCCGCCGAAAGTGATTTGCGATTGCGGCGAGCCGGGACGGTCGACCACGACGAGCCGCGGACCGGTACGCCACGTGATCGGCGCAACCGCAGTCGGCGCCGCGACGGCGTGCGCGCTCCACGCTCCGAAGAGACGCTCGACGTGTTCGACGAGCGGCCGTTCGACGGAGCCGGCGAGAATGATCGTCGCGTACTGCGGGTTGATGATCTCTTGGTAGACGCGCAGCACCTCGGCGCGGTCGACGTTCGGCGTTCCGTCGAGCACCGTCGACGGGCGCGCGTACACGTGATTGTTACCGTAGAGCACGTCCTCGAGCACGTCGTAGCCGACGTTCGACGGCGACTCGCGCGCGGTCTGCCCTTGCTCGACGAGCTGCAAGAGCTCGAAGCCGAGCGTCAGCTGATCGAAGCTCGCGTGCTGGACGACGTCGGCCATCACGTCGAGACACGGGCGCACGTCATCGTCCGGCATCGTGAGGTCGATCATGACGGCGTCCGGCCACACGTAGGGCGCCCACGCGGCGAAACGTTTTTCGAACACGCGGCGGAGCGCGTGCGCGTCGTACGTCGGCGTGCCGCCGAACAGCGAATTGACCATCAGCCGCGCGACCGCGGGGCGCTCGGTCGGAAACGACGACGGCCCTTGGAAGACGAGACGCATCGCGAACATGCCGCCGCCGGTGTTCGCGGTGATGAGCTTCATGCCGTTGCCGAGATGCGACACGTGGAGGCGCGGCATCTGGAGCGGCGCCTCGGGTCCGAGCGCCGGCGCGTGCTCGCGAAAGTGCGGATCGACCGCGGCGACCGAAGCGGAAGGCGCGGCGGATGCGGACGGCGCGACGGACGCGGACGGCGCGGGCTTGGGCGGCACCGGTTTCGGCGGGGACCCGCACGCGATCGCGAGCGCGAGGAGCGCGAGCTTCTTCATTTCACTTTCCGCGAGACGAGCTGACCGGAGACCGGCGCGGTCTTGCTCGGCAACGACGAACGTGACGACGCGCCTGTCGAGCGGCAGATACGTTCTCGCCGCGTCTTGCACGCGCTGCCCGTCGGTCTCGTAACGATGCATGTCGCGCTGCCAATAATCGGCGTCGCCCGCGCGAATCGCCCAGAGCGAAAACTGACGCGCGCGATGAAGCGACGCCTCCATCTCGAGCGTCGGCCCCATGAGCGACGACGAGAGCCCGCCTTCCATGTCGTCGCTGTCGGGCGTGTGCGACGTTTGAAGCATCCTCAAGATGTCGTCGATCGCGTCCGCCGCTTCTTGCGCCGTGTGCTTCGGCGTCACCGTGGCGACGATCGTGAAATTGCTGCCGCGACGATGCGGATTTTCGTGCACCGAGATTTCGCCGACGAGCCTCTTCTTCGTGATCAAATCCCAGCTCAAATAGGCGATGCGGTAGCCGTGGAGGATGTTGGAGAAGACGTCGAGCTCGGCGTCGCCCGGCGCGAACTCCGGCGGCGCGAGCCACGTCATCTTGACGACGGGCCGCTCGACGCGCGCGGCGATCTCGAGACGCACTTGATTCTTGAGCGGCGGAATCGGCGCGGCGGTGTCGGCCGGCGCGGTGCCGCCTGCGATCGGACCGAACCATTTGTTCGCGAGCGCGACGACGTCGTCCGACTTCACGTCGCCCGAGACCGAGAGCACGGCGTTCGACGGGAGATAATATTTGTCGAAGAACGCATCGAGCTCCGCCGCGCCGAGACCCGCGAGGCCTGCCGCGTCGTTCGCGCGCGGAACGTGCCGATAAGGATGGCCGGCCGGATAGAGCTCGGTCGGCACGAGCTCGCTGGCGAGCCCCATCGGCGAGTTCGCGACCTTCTGCCCGCGCTCGGTCGCGAGGAGCTGCACCATGTGCCCGATCGCAGCGTCGTCGACGGCGTGCTCGAAGAAGCCCATCTGGTCGCTCAAGATCCAAAATACCGTTTCGACCGCGTTCGACGGCACCTCCGCGTAGAGCACCGTGTCGTCGACGTTCGTCTCGTAGCCCGACGTTCCGCCGACGCGATCGATCGCTTCGTCGAAACCATTCTCCGGGACGTGCTCGGTCTTTTTCGCCATGAGACGCATGACGATCTCGTTCATGCCGTTGCGATTTTCGGGATCGTTGCCCGTGCCGACTGCGTAACGAATCGCGACCGAGACGAGCGGCAGCCGGTGGTTTTCGTCGATCACCACGCGAAGGCCGTTCGCGAGCTTGGTCTGCACGATGGCGCCTTCGGTCGCGCGCGCACGTCCTGCGAAAAAGAGGATGAACGCCGCGATCAGAAACCAGAGGTGGCGCATCGGGCGCGCATTCTGCCACAAAGATCTCAGCCGAGCGCGACGCCGAGAAGACGGCCGATCCCGTACGTGACGCCGGCCGTCGCGAGCCCGATGAGGAGCTGCCGCGCGCCCGAGCGAACCGCCGACTTGCCGGTGATGACCGAGATCGCGACGCCGACGAGGAAGAGCGCGAGCCCGCTCACCGCGACGCTCGCGATCATCGCGGGCGGACCGTGCGTGACAACCCACGGAACGAGCGGAAGCGCGGCGCCGAACGCGAAGAGCAAAAACGACGAGCCGCCCGCGGTCCACGGCGAGCCGCCCATTTCGGCCGGATCGAGGCCGAGCTCTTCGCGCGCGAGCACGTCGAGCGCGGACTTCGGATCTTCGATGAGACGCGCCGCGATTTCTTTGGCTTCCTCTTTCGGCAGGCCGCGCGTTTCGTAAATGAGCTGCAGCTCCTCGCGCTCTTCGTCGGGCGAGTGCTCGATCTCGTCGGCCTCGACGCGGAGCTCTCGCTCGGCGAGCTCGCGCGAGCTCGTGACCGAAATCCACTCGCCGAACGCCATCGAAAACGCGCCCGCGACGAGACCGGCGAGACCGGCGACGAGCACCGCGCGTCCGGGCGACGCGCCGGCGACGCCCATGATGAGCGCGAGGTTCGAGCAGAGCCCGTCGTTCGCGCCGAGCACCGCCGCCCGAAGCGCGTTGCCCGAAGCGCGCCGGTGCCGCCCTTCGACGCGCGCGACCTCGCCGCCGGCGCCGGTCGTCGAGCGCGAAACCAAAATCGATCGCAAGACGCGCGCGTGCGATCGCTCTTGCGCGACCATCTTCGTGTTCTTCGTCTCGGGCTGCCCGAGGTACACGTTGCGGTCTTGGTATTCGCGCGTCGCGACCGTCGGCAAGATGATCTCCGCGCCGAACCGCCGCGCGGCCCACGAGAGCACGCGCGCGCGCCAGCTCGGTTTGCGCGGTGGAACCGGCGCGTTCGCGCCCTTCAGCCTCTCTTCCCAAAACGCGGCGTGCTTCTCCTCCATCGCCGCGAGCTCGCGATAGACGCGCGCGACGCCCTCGTCGGGCTCGGCCGCCGCCATCGCGCGGTACTGCGCGGCGCTGTCGATCTCGTCTTGGAAATTCTGCCGATACCGCTGAACTGCGTCGTCGCTCACGTCAGTTGGAGCGCGTCCAGGTCGTGTTGAGCGTCGCGTTCGTGCAGCCGCTCGTCGTGAGCGTGTCGTTGCCGTTCGAAAAAACGTAATCGCACGAGCCGAGCGCCGACGCCTGCCCGGCCGCGCTGCAGTCGTACGAAAGCGCGCCGCACGTGATCGCGCCCGTGCAAGTCGGCGTCCCCGAGAACGTGAGGAGCACCGCGTCCGACGCCCAGGTGTAGCCCGTGTAAAGGAGCGTCCCGTTGCACGAGCCCGTTCCGACGAGCGAGTAGCTCAGCGTCGCGTCGCCGTTCATCTCGACCTCGGCGTGATACGTCGTGCCGAGCACCGAGGTCGAAGGACCGTCCCAAGTTCCGTCGAGCGGATTGCCGGAGCAGCTTGCGAGCGCCAGGAGCGTTGCGATCATCACCCTCATGGGGTGAGCACTCTATCAGCGATTTCGAACGAATCGCACCATCGGCCCGAGAAAGACTCCGAAGCAGAGGAGGGAGCCGAGCGCGGCGGGCGCGAAACCGACGACCGACTTGAACGTCTCCCACTGGCCCCACGATTGGAAGAGCGCCCACTGCCCGCAGTGCGGCGCGAGAAACGCCGGCGCGGACACGAGCTCGTAGGCGCGGAAACCGAGCCAGAGCGAAGCGCCGCCGGCCGCGGTCATCAAGAGAAGCCCGGCGATGCGTCCGCGCGCCGCCGAGATTGATCCGACCGCGAGGAGCGCCGCCGTCACGAGCGCCGAGATGCGCAGACCGTCAGTCGTCCAGTTCGATTCGAGGCACGCGTAATAAACGAGCATCGCGATGCCGGCGACGTTGAGCGAAAGCGCCGCGGCGAGCAGATGCATCGTCGGATGATCGAACTCCCAATGCGGCGCGAGGTCGTCGTAGAAGCCGCGCATCTTCTTGCCGAGCAAGAGCCCGAAGAGCGCGACGAACGCGCCGAGCTCCAGCGCGCCGAACCTCCATCCGCCGAAATCGTGAAACCAACCGAAATACGCGGCGCAGTTGAAGAGCCCCGCGAGCGCGACGCCCATCGCATAACGGCGCGCCCAAAACGTGCGACGAACGAGCGCGACCGCGCCGACGGCGCATCCGACCACGAAAAACGCGGCGCAAAATCGCATCGGGCCGAACACGTAAACCGCGGCGCCCACGCCGTGCAGCACCGCATACGCCCCCAAGATCGCGGCAGCCAGGTAACGACGAGCTTTCACCGAGACCTCCACATGCACCTTCTACGGACGACGCGGGCGAAAGATTCCTTGGGTCCTCCCGAAGAGGGAGAGACATAAAGAGTGGAAGAGTGAAAGGGCGAGAGAAGATTTTTTGGTTTTGTGTGCCAAACAGAAAATCCTTCTTCTCTCGGATTAGGGGGTTTGGACGACGATTGTGGCGGTGTTGCCGGATGGCGGGGTGAGGATGCGGATGCCGGGGTCGGCGGTGTCGGAGGTGCAGTCGCCGCAGGTGACGGTGGCGGGGCGGAAGGCGGGCGGGACGGCGATGAGGGTTGGCGCTGCGATGTCGCGGTTGGGGGCGTAGGTGACGGTGAGCGTGTGGGCGGTGGGATCCCATGCATATTGCACCGAATCGCCGGCGACGCGCTGCGGGTACGGGCGCGTGACGACGGCGAGCATGTCGGTCTTGTCGGTGCCGTCGGCGTTCAAGAGGCCGTAGCTTCCGTCGCCTTCGCTGTAATCCCAATACGTGCAGCCGGCGCCGACTTGGCCGAAGGCGTCCCATTCGTCGCCGAGATAATCGGTTATGCCCGATAACGAAGAAGGGCCACCCCATTCGCCGACCCAGAGACCGGCGCCGAGGGCGTCGGCTTCGCTGCGAAGGGCCGCGGCGTTCGCCAAAATCGCCGCGCGATGCGACGGGTCGAAGGGCATCCCTTGTTCGGCGGAGTTGTCATAAGAGTGCGGCGCGTAAACGACGTTTGGAAAATCGAATTTCGTGAGCTGCGTCGGAAAACCCAAATTGCGGCTCGACGCGGGCTCGATGAACGCGACCCATTGGGGCGCGACCGCGCGCACCGCGCCGACGACGCGAACGTAAAACGGCTCGAGCTCGGCTTGTTCGAAGCCGTTGATGGCCTGCGATCCCCAATTGGGCTCGTTGAGCGGGTCGAAGCCGACGACGTTCGCGTGCGGCGCGAGCTTCTGCGCGAGCTTTTGCCAAGCCGCGGTGAACTCCGTCAAAAGCGAATCATCCGTATAAAACGCGTCGACGCACGCCTCGACGTTGGGATCGAGATAACCGAAAAACCACGGCGTCGTCGGAACGAACGCGTCGTAATGCGTTTGATCGCAAGTCCACTTGGGCGCGCCGTCGCCGCCCGCGAAACCCTCGCCGTACAAATCTTGATGCATGTCGACGACGACGAAGATCCCCGCGGCCTCGGCCCACGCGACGCGCTCTTCGAGCGCCGACAAATACGCGTCGTCGAATACGCCCTTTTGCGGCTCGATCGCGGCCCACACGGTGACGAGGCGCATCCCGTTCATTCCCCAATCGGTCGCCATCCGCGCGATGTCCGGCGCTTGCTGGAAATCGAGATACGGCGCCCATTTGTTTTTTCCGGAGACGTTCGCGCCGTGAAGAATGAGCGCGCGTCCGTCCGAGTCGCGCAGAAATCCGTCTTTCACCGAGAACGGCGGCGGCGGACCGGAGTCGCACGCGACCGCGAGCGCGGCGAGCACGAGGAGCACCGCACGGGTCATGTCGACGATGATAACGCGGTTCAATCGACCCAGCGCACGCCCGCGGGCTGCTCGAAGGCCTCGGTGTTCGGGACCGCGCGCATCCAATGACGGAAGCGAACGGTGCGATGATCGGGATGGCGAATCGCTCCGCGCACGAAAATGCGCCCGCGCGCCGTGCAAAACTCAGCCGCCACGTGCTGCCTTCCCGCGCGGACAAGGCCACCGCCCGCCGCGATGCCCATGCGCTCGCGAACGAGCGCGCGATCGATCTCCGCGAGGTCCTCGGCCGTCGGCTCGACGAAAAACCACTCGCCTTGTCGCTTGGTCTCAGGAGCGATCTCGGTCGGACGGAGCGCGCGCCGCGCGTCGGCGACGGTCGGCACGGGCCGCGGGAGCTGCGCGATGAAGAGATGCGACTCGTCCATGCCGCAAAGAAAATGCCGGCGCCGCGACACGGTGAACTGCTCGATGACGCGTCGATACTTGTCCTCGGACACGATCTTCCCGCGCGGCTGCGGCGCGAAGTTGCGCGCGACCGTCACATGAAACGCGCGCTCGGGCTCCCACACGAGAAGAACGAGCTGCCGGAGCGCGCGATCGATCGCCGTGACCTCGACCCGATTGCCCGCCGCCCCGCGCCACACGCGAAACTCCTCGAGCTTACGAACGCGCGCGATGTCGATCTGCACGACGTCGACGCTCTCGCCCGCACGCGCGCGCTCGATCGGCTGGGCCGTGACGGCGCAGGCGAGCTTCGCGGCAGCGAATCGTGACTCGAGCAAATCCATGCGGCGAAAGACGCCCGCGACCGCGGCGCCTGACCGTCAGAACCGCCGCCCCGAGCGCGTCGCTTGACAGAAGCGGCGGCGCGAGTAACTTCCCGCCTTCGTCGGGACGCCCTCGGGCCTCCCGCGTGACGCGCGGTGGAGCAGCCTGGTAGCTCGTCGGGCTCATAACCCGAAGGTCGTAGGTTCAAATCCTACCCGCGCAACCAAAACGAGGACGCGAGGTTAGCCGTTGATCGGCAGCCTCGCGTTTTTCGTTCGGGGCCACGGTGGGGCCAACGACCGTCGTGATCGTGGTGACGGTCCCTGCAACGGCGACGGTCGTCGTGCAGGATTCACGAAGCCAATCCTCTGGCATTCGGAGGCAAAGTGGCGACGCCGATCAAGCACCGCGGCAAGTGGCGAATCCGCTGGATCGACGCGGACGGTCAGCGGCGCAGCGAGGTGTACGAAAACTTCACTGACGCGAAGCGCGCACTTCGAGCCCGGCAGGTCGAAGCCGACGAAGTCCGCGCGGGCACACGCGCCAAACGCCCAGAGGCTCGAACGTTCGCCGAGCTGTGCGACCACTGGCTGGAAACACGCGGAGCAACGAAGCGGAGCGCCAAGGACGACAAGAGCATCTGCAAGCGCTTGCGAGAATTTCTCGGCGACGATCGATTGCTTGGCGAGATCGGCGTCGAGGACGCAGACGCGTACCTCGACGAACACGACGATCTCTCGCCGAAGACGCTCGCAAATCATCTGACGTTGCTGATCACGATGATGAACTACGCGGCGAGCTTTCGCGAGCCGTGGATCTTGAAGGTACCGCGGTTCAAGAAGCCGAAGATCGCCGCGCTCGGCCGCAACTACTCGTACCTCCGTACGCGCGAGGAGATCGATCGGTTCTTGCGCGCAGCAAAGGAAGAAGGCGACGCGATCCATATGCTCTACGCTGCGGCGATCACGACGGGCCTGCGTGCGGGAGAGCTTGCCGGTCTCGAATGGCAGGACGTGAACTTCGACACGCGCTTGATCATGGTCCAACGCAGCTTCGCCGGTCCGACGAAGTCGGGTCACGCGCGTCCCGTCCCCATCCTCGACGGCCTGCTGAGCACTCTCCGTGAATGGCGCATGCGGCACCCGGGGCGACTCGTGTTCACCAACCGCGACGGGCGGATGCTCGACAAATCGGCACGAGCATTTCAAGAGGTCTTGCATCGCGTACTCGATCGCGCCGCGTTCCCATCCGAGACGAAGCCGAACGGGCGCGTTCGGCGCTACGTCACATTTCATGGATTGCGGCACACGTTTGCGTCGCATTGGATGATGAACGGTGGCGACGTTTTCAAGCTGCAACAGATCCTCGGGCACCAGAGCATGACGATGACGCTCCGATACGCGCACCTCGCCCCGCACGCGTTTGCGGACGACTACGGCCGTCTCGGCCCACCGCACGCGATCGAGTCGGCGACGATCGCCGCTCTTCCGACGCACTCGGCCTGATCCTGCACTCGTAGGCGCGCCGTTGCAGGAGGAAGCCTCGCGCGTTCGGGATACGAAAGGAGCACCTAGAAGCAACGCGCGGTCCCATCGCGCAGAAGAGGCTCCGATGCGAAACCAAACGAAACTCAAGAAGGCACGTCCGCTCTCCGCCGTTCCCGATGCCCCGTCGGCTGCGCACGTCGCCCCGGCGCGCAGCGATGCGCGAGCCCCCGACGCGGAGATGCTGACGTACCAAGCGCTTGCGCACCGGACGGGGATCCGCGTCAGCACGCTCTACGCGATGGTCTGCCGCCACGAGATCCCCCACTACCGGCTGGCGCGTCGGATCGTTCGCTTCAATGCGGCAGAGATCGGGGCCTGGATGGCCGCCCGCCGGTTCGTGGCCGACCCCGCCAGTGACGACGAATGAGCGACGACGACGACGTCGCGGCCCGCCAACGCCAGCACGAACGAGCGCGACGGGAACGCCTCGCGGCAACGGACTTCCTGCGCGAGCTGCGCGCCTGGACGTGGTGGGGAACGGTCACGTTTCGGTGGCAAACACAACGCGATCGCGCGCGCTACGAACTACGCGCGTGGCTGCGGCGGATCGCCGTCGACGTGGATGATCACGTCAGCGTCGCGTGGGTGATTGAACCAACACGACTCGGCGCCGACCACGCGCACGTGCTTCTTGCGATTCCCGCGACGCGGAGCCTGAGACGCGAACGCGCGGAGGATCTCTGGAAATCCGGCAACGCGCGCGGAGGCTACATCCACATGGTGCGCTACGCGCCGGGTCGGCGTTACGGCGATCCACAATTTGGCGCGGCGGGCTACCTGGCCGCAAAGACGGACTGGAACGTGACGGTCGCTTGCCCGCGTCATCCGCCTTGTCGTCGAAAACGCGGGTGTGTGCAACTGCGCGGACCGTGGTTCTGACAGGACACGCGCGTCTGGTGCGAGCGAGCTTGGCCCTCGTTACCGACGTCGTCGACATCCCGCGGCGTACTCGAAAAGCAGAGATCTATCCGACGAGCAACCCGACACGAGCGATGGTCGACGCCAGCCGCGAGACGACGAAAAGAAATGAAGCCACCGCTCGAAGACAGATCGCCAGAGCTTTGCAACCGGTTGCAAAGTCGCATCGACGCGTCCTCGATCGCTACGACCGTGGGTCGCCTCGGAGAGCCCGCGGCCGTCCTCTTCGGACTTTCGCTCTTTTCGGAGCGCGGAGGAGTTCGATCGCGCGGACGCGGAGGGCCGTCGCAATCTCCGCTAGGGACCGGAGCGTCAGGTTCTCCGAACCCGACTCCAGCCGCCGCACGTACCCGAGCGACGTAGACAGCCGTTCGCTCAGCGCGCTTTGTGTGAGACGGCGCCTACGACGCAGCTCCGCGATCCGCCGACCGACGTTGCGAATGAGCGCAGCAGGCTTCTCCGGTCGCACGGCCCCGACGGTGCGTCGGATGGGCGGTCATCAAAATCCACCTGCGAGTGGATCTTTCCCAACAGCTGGCGTGATACGCTGGCGCCATGAACGGGACGGGCTGGCCGCTTCGCTGCGCGCTGACGTGCCTAGCGGCGCTTGCGCTCCCACGGCTCGCCGAAGCTCAGTCAGTCGGTTCGACCGAACCCGAAATCGCCCGCGTATTCGCCAAACTAGGGTACCGATTCGACAAGGCGGGCACGGAGGACGACGGGCTGCCGTTTCGGCGTTACAAGCGCTCCAAAGGTGTGGGCTACATCGAGGTGGAGGGGCCCTCGACGGCGCTAGTTTGGGCGGCGATCCTCGTCCCATGGGCGGAATTGCAACACGGCACGAACATAGAGCTGGCGTCGTTCATGTTGCTCGTGTGCGCGCATGACCTGTGCGATGGAAATGGGGCTGCCGTATCCGCATGGGCAGACGAGAACGCGGGGAAAGAAGATGTCGATCTTACTCGCCGTTTCGGAAAAATCGAGTTCCGTTTGGGTGTTGGCACCGCCGACCTTCCCGGAGTGGCGCTGACGGCAGACGCGCGGCCCGCATATCGCGAGGCGCAAGCCAGGGCACAGGCCGAAGAAGCCGAACGGCTGGCGCGCGAGCAGCAACAGGTACGGCAACAGGCCGCGACCAAGTCACTGCAAGCAGCCGTCGACCACTTGTCGGCAGACGCGCCAACTGAGAACGTTCTCGCACTGCTCGCCCGCGTTGATGGCGACCCGGATGCCCTCGGTACCGAAAAACTGTCGCTTCACGTGCGGCTCGTGAAGCAACTCGTGCGCGCGTACGTGCGCGATGGCGAGGCGCAACTTCACGCGGGGAGGATTGACGCCGCAGCACGAACTTCATTCGCCGCCGATCAGCTCGTCGCGGCGAATAGCGCCGTTCTCGGCACGGCCACGGACGTCGAGCACCTGAGGGCTCTCGTGTTCGTCGCCGAAGGCGAGCAGCAAGAGCGTCAGCAGAACTGGATGGGCGCGCGCTCGCTTTTCATTCGAGCCTCGAACGTGGAGGACGATCCAGCGGCTCGATTGGGGATCGACCGGATTTCAAGTCACCAACGCTCGCCAAGCCTGGCCGTCGCGCTCTCGATCGTCCCCGGCGGCGGCCAGTTCTACGCACACCATCCGGTGCGCGGAGTTCTTTTTCCCCTCGGCGTCGGCGCGGGCGTCGTCACGAGCGTGATCGAGTTCATGGCGGCGTCTAGCTCGTACAGGACGTATCAGGCGGCCACGACACCGGCCGACGCGACCGCGGCATACGGTGCCGTCGAGCAGAACATGAGCATTGGGCTCGTCGCCCTCGGCGTGGGCGTCGCCGTGTACGTCTGGAATCTCATCGACGCCGCACACGGCGCGAAGGAATGGAACCGTGACCGTCTTGGCATCGACTAGCTGGCGCGCGGCCGGCGCGGTGCTGGTCTGCGGATGCAGTCTCGTCTTTCCGCGCGACAACGTTTTCGACCCGGACTGCGATCCTTCGCACGCTGCGTGTCTCGGAATCGACGCGGGCACCGGCACTGAAGGCGGAAATCCCTCCGATGCCCACGTCGACGCCGAAGGCGGGACGATCGACGCCGGACCTCAGCCCGTCCTGTTGGCGACATTGACGACCGCGGGAGGCACGGCGGACGGTTGGCGCTTGGCCGAGGACGCGAATAATCTTTACGTGGCGTCCGCCTTTTCCGGCGGCGCGACGGACGTCAACCAGGTCGCGAAGATCGGCGGTGCCGTCACCCCGTATGCGAGCGCGTACGCGCGCGATATTGCGGTCAACAGCGCGTCGCTCTTCTGGCCGGCGTTCGACACGTCGCTCGTGAGAGCGACGAAAGGCGGCGGAACGCCATCCGCGTTCTACAGCACCGACAAGACCGCCGGCATCGCAGCGGACGATGCGAACGTCTACACGGTGGACGTCACGGCGGGTTCGGTGCTCGCGATCTCGGTCGGCGCGGGTGGCACGACGCCTTTGGCCACGGCCACGGGCGCCAGCCGCGTCGCGGTCGACTCTTCAGCGGTTTATTGGAGCACCCAGAGTTCCGGTTTGTTCCGCGTGCTCAAGGTCGGCGGAGCCGCAACACCGATCGCGGGCCAAGGGCAAGGCGAGAAGGTGATCGACTTCGCCGTCGCGGGCTCGGCGATCGTGTCGCTGCAAGAGGATCAGACGTCGTCGTTTTCGCTGCTCTCCACGCCGACAAGCGGCGGTCCACAGACGACCCTTGCGGCGATCTCGCCGGGGCCGTCGGGTTCCGAGAGCCGGATCGCCGCGGATACCAACGACACGTTCGTGTGTGAGGGCGGCGTCTACCGACTCCCGGCAGGCGGGGCCGTGAACGAAATCGAGTCGGCGAACCAGCACGAGTGCCTCGACATCGTAGCGGACCCCGCGAATATCTTTTGGCTTGAGGGCGGCGGCACGGGCGAGCAGAGCGCCCGCATCTACCGCCTCGCTCGATGACGCGTGGGCAATCGTCGGCGACGCCGGACGAAGTCGTGTGGGGTCCAACGGCAGCGGGCAACGGGACGCGTTCACGGCGGGCCGATAGACTTCGAAATGCATGCCGCGCCGATGTTCCGTGTGCGCTCACGTGGATCGCGCGGAAATTGATGACGCCCTGATCTGCGGGCGTCCTTTTCGCGACATAGCGCGACGGTTTCGCGGAATCTCGAAGGACGCCGCCGCTCGGCACAAGGCCGATCATCTTCCGGTCACTCTGTCGGCCGCGGCAGCGGCGACCGAGTTGGCCAGCGGCGCCACGCTGATCGAAAAGATCCGCGCGCTCGAAGCGCAAGCACGCACGATCGGCCGTGAGGCGCACGCCCGTGGCGATCTCCGGATCGCGCTCGGGGCGGTGCGGGAGCTGGCGCGAATCGCCGAGCTGCAAGCCAAGCTCGCCGGCGACATCTCCGACGGGACCGCCGTGACGGTGGCAATCGGCACCGACTGGGAGTCACTCCGTTCGACGGTTCTGCGAGCGCTCGCGAATTTTCCGGATGCGCGAGTGGCGGTCGCCGCCGCTCTCGGCGCCGAGGTCGAACATGCGTAGCGCGCGTGATGATCTCCGGTGGGCGCTCGATCCGGTTCGCTTCGCGATCGAGGCAACCGCATTCACGCCGGACGGATGGCAAGAGCGCGTCTTGCGCTCGTCGTCGCAACGGCTCCTGCTGAATTGTTCGCGACAGTCCGGCAAGTCGACGATCGCGAGCGTGTTGGCTCTTCATCGGGCGCTCTACTTCGCACCGAGTCTCATTTTGCTGCTGAGCCCGTCGTTGCGTCAGTCCTCCGAGCTGTTTCGGAAGGTCCTCGATCGTCTCGCCGCGATCCCCGAAGCGCCGGACCGCACGGAGGACAACCGGCTCTCGCTCGCCTTCGCCAACGGTTCGCGGATCGTTTCGCTTCCGAGCAGCGAGGGCACCGTGCGCGGCTTCTCGGGAGTTGCGTTGATCGTCGAAGACGAAGCCGGCTGGGTGCCGGACGATCTCCATGCAGCTGTCCGGCCTATGGTCGCCGTGTCGGGCGGTAAGATGGTCTTGATGTCGACGCCGAATGGTCGACGCGGACATTTTTTTCTCGAATGGTCGGCGCCGGAATCGACGTGGGAAAAGATCCGAATCGCGGCGACCGACGTGCCGCGCATTCCCGCCCACTTTCTCGCCGAGGAGCGCCGTAGTCTGGGCGACTGGCGATACCGCCAGGAATACTGCGGCGAGTTCGTCGAGTCCGATTCGCAGCTGTTTCGGCACGAGGACGTGATGGCCGCGCTGAGCCCAGACGTGCAACCGCTGATCGTGAGGTCTGCTCATGGCTGATTTTTTCGTCGGTCTCGATCTCGGCCAAGCCCGCGACCCGTCCGCGCTCGTCGTCGTTCAACGGGTCGCGTTCTTGCCAGATCCGCCCGTGTCGAATCCCAGACGGCGCGTGGCATTTCCTCCGAAGCCGCGCCCACCGGAGACGCACTATCACGTCCGGCTCTGCGAACGACTGCGGCTCGGCACGCCGTACGCCGACGTCGTCCGCCGGCTCGTCTCGGTCGTCGGGTCGATCGATGCGCCTGCCGATGTAGTGGTCGATGCTACGGGTGTCGGTCGCCCGATCGTCGAGCTGATCGAGAGCGCGGGTGTTTATCCGATCGCCGTGACGATCACGGGGGCGGATTCTGCGGACGAGAGCGGCCGTTCGTGGCGCGTGCCGAAGCGCGATCTAGTTTCCACCTTGGAGGTCCTCTTGCAGGAACGGCGGCTCAAGATCGGGCGCGACGCCGACGGCACATCGGCGCTGATCGACGAGTTGATCGCGTTTCGTGCGACCGTGAGTCCTTCCGGGCACGACACATACGCCGGTGAGGGGTCGGCACACGATGATCTCGTGATCGCGCTTGCACTCTCGTGCTGGCGCGCGCGACAGACCGACCGCGAGCCGCAGCAACCGATGATCCGCGGGATCAGCGAGTGGACTCCACCTGAGGACGACGACCCATTCGACCACAGCTGGGTGCTCGGGCGTGCCTCGATGCGTCGCCCCATGGATCGCTTCATCGGTCCGGGAGTGACGTTCAGGCCAGCTGCGCCGCGACCACCGCCCGTTGACCATGGCTCGTCTGGCGGCGCTCGCTTCCTTCGACGGCCGTTTCGCAAGATGTAGCTCGGCCGAGCGTGCACGACGGCGACAAAAAATGCGGCGCGTCTATGATGGCTCTCGTGCCGCTCACCGACGTTCAGGCCCGACGAGCGCTCAACGAGCCGACGGGCGCGCCGGATTTTGTCGCGATGATCCGCATCGCCGGCGGACTCGACCGCCGTGGCCCTTTGCTCACGGGCGGCCTCTCACCGCAGGTCCTCGCTGACGTGCTCCACGCGGAATTGCGCCCGACTTGGCGGCGTTCGACGGATCATACGGAGCCCGCGAGATACCCGTTCCAGCCGTACAACGTTGACCCGGCCGAGCTGAAGTCGCCCGCGTCGCGCGTCGGAGTGGCGATCGCCGACGCCGACCAGGCGCCGTTGCGAACCTTCGCGCAGAGTGCGGCTCCGCCTCTGGTGCGCGCCCGGTGTTTCGACATGCTGTGGGAGCGCTTTCGTATCCCGGGCGACGCCGCATCGGCGATCGAGGACTATCTGAGCTACGCGAGCGGCGCTCCGGCGGAGTCCTGGGTGGAAGGTGAGCGCTGCATCGGGCGCGCCGCCGTCCTCATCAGCTTGCGGAACGACACCGCCCGCGTCGCCTCACTCCTCGATGCCTTCGACCAGCTCGCGACGACCGTAGTGTCCAGTCGGTATTACTTCGCATTCGCGCCGCTCGCAGACGCACTTGTCACGACGGTGTTGCGTTCGCGCGTTCGGGATGCTGTTCCTGTCGATCTCTGCGACCGCTGGGCGACAACTTTGGAATGGGTCGCTGAGGACTTCTTCGGCCGGGACGCGTGGTACGGCCGCACATGCTACGCGGCGCTCGCGGAGATGTTCGTCGTGCTGGGCCGACCGAGCGAGGCATTGCGCGTACGTCGGCGGCTCGTCGAGCATTTGCTCGCATGCACGGCCACTGCCAGCGCTCTGATTGGCTCGTCGCACGCCAGTGCGGCACTCGACGCGGCGCTGACGTTCGGTTTCGCGGATCTGGTCGAGCAAGCGAAGACGAAGCTCCACGATCGCGTCGTGGCGAGCCGTGCGGAGATGAAGACGTTCTCGATGCCCTTGGAGCTGCCCGCGGAGATCGTTGCGGAGATCGAGAACATCGTGGACAGCGCCCCGTCCGCGGCGTCCGCAATACGCACGCTCGGCGGCCTCGTCGGCTTGTGTGACGTCCCAGTAGATGCGGCCAATAAGGCGGCAACCGAGCAACTTCAGCAGTCGGTGCTGTCGGCGCTCATACCAACGGCGCATCACCGCGACGGAAAGATCGTCTTCAAGGGAACAGATCCGGCATCGAAACTCAGGGAGGCGGTCGCGCGAAATTACGGAGCGCATCTCGTTCTGGTCGAGCATCTGCTCGTGCACACGCTGACGAGGCTCGCCGGGCGCATGCGGCCGGAGACGATGGCCGTCGCCGTCGGCGATTGGGCTTGGTTTTCGAGCAAACGGGGCCCCTGGCTGCACCGTGCATCGGAGCGATTCCACGCAGGGGACTTCATGTCGTGCGGCTTGATCCTCGCGACGCAGTACGAGGCTATCGTGCGCGACCTAATGCGCGCCGCAGGAATGTCCGCACTCAAGACGGACGCGGCCGGCATCCTGATGGACGCGAGCCTCGGCAGCTTGCTGCAAGAGCAGGCGCTTCGAGATGTTCTGGGAGAGGATCACCTCCGCTTCGTGGAGTACGTGCTCTCCGATTCCGAAGTAGGCGCAAATCTGCGAAACGAAGTCGCACACGGGAACCTCGCGCCCTGGGAACTTACGGCGGGCCGCGTGTGCCTCCTGTGGCTGTTCATTATCCGACTGACTTTTTTCGGCCCGATGACGACGCTCACGACGAGCAAGCCCGGCGGTCAGCCGGCGGAGGGCGAGGCGGCGGCCGCGACCGATGAATCAGCCACCACCGCACCAACAAGCGGAGGCTCGACAGCCGTGGAAACAGCCGGGGGAATGCCGACGCGAGGCGAGACGTGGTGACGACACCCGCGGACGGCCCCTCGCGACCTCAGCGAAAAAAATCGGCTCGGTGATTTGCCAGCCAGCTCGCCGCGAGTCCGTACACGCGCGACGCGCCTTCCGCTGCGACCGGAAGCACAACGATCCCCGCGGTGCGCGCCATCACCGTGAGTTCGTCCAACATGTCGCGCGGCGTGTGGTTGCTCGCGACGAGCCAAACGCCACCAGCAACGCGCTTGAAGGAGCGGGTGCTAGCAGCAAGCACAGCTTCGATCGCGCGGCGGATGCTTTCCGTCTCTCGGGCCTCCAAGACGACCACGTGGATCATCGGCTCGCGCTCCTCGGACCAGAACTCATTTGCGCTTGATGCCGTACTTGGGTTCGAGTGCGTCGAGCCCATGGCTGATCACCGCTTCAAGCACCGTCGTGCGCGGCACGTTCGCGCCGAGCGCGGCGCTCATGCCGGCTTCCAGGCGCGCGAGGCGTGCTTTCTGTTCGCCGTTCGACAGCCGCACTACATCCGGCCATCCCGGTGCGTCCTTCTTGGTTCCCATGGCTTCGACTCTAGCAGTTTTCGTGCCGTTCATCACATTGTCCTCACTTGGTTGCTCTTGTAACATGACGCTCGGTGTGTTACAGATCTCGTCATGGGCAAGCGCGTCAAACCCGGTGACTCTCGCATCGCCGTGGCCTACGTCCGAGTGTCGACGTCCGAGCAACGGAACGGTCCGGAGGCACAACGCGCGGCGATCGAAGCGTGGGCAGCCCGCGAAGGCGTGGACGTCGCCGCGTGGTGCACGGATCAGGGTCTGTCCGGCGGTAAGGCCGTGGAGGCGCGGCCGGGGCTTCTGAGCGCCATTGCGGCGCTCAGCGAGCATGGAGCCGGCATTCTCATCGTCGCCAAGCGAGATCGCGTGGCGCGTGACGTCGTGATCGCCGCGACGGTCGAACGTGTCGCCGCAGACAAGGGCGCAATCGTCGTGAGCGCTGCCGGCGAGGGCAACGGGACGGATCCAGCGAGCCAGTTCATGCGCACCGTGATCGACGGTGCGGCGGCCTACGAGCGCGCCTTGATCCGCGCCCGGACGAAGGCTGCACTTGCGGCGAAGGCTTCGCGCGGCGAGCGCGTCGGCGCTGTGCCTTACGGCTTCCGCGTCGCCGCCGATGGCGTACGGCTCGAGTCCGTCATCGCCGAGCAAGCCACCATCGCAACGGCTCGCGCGCTAAGGGCGGATCGGTCGCTTCGCGAGGTCGCAGCCGCCCTAACGAGGCGCGGGCTCTTCTCACGGTCGGGACGTCCGTTTGCGGCGTCGCAGGTCCAACGCATGCTGTCGCCCTGACATTGCAACCGGTTGCAACCTCGGCGCTTGCGCTACGATGTGCCCATGTCGCTGCTGTCTGATATCGAGGCTGCTGCGGTCGACTCGAACGTGCCGATCGCCGACCTCCTCCGGAAGTGCAAGGTGCTAGCAAACAGGCTTCAGCACGCGAAGTTTGCCGAGTGGGTACATTGGGAGTTGAACGGCTATCCGGCCACTGAAGTCGAGCTGCCGCGATACCGAATCCTTGGCGTAGCGTCCGTCGGCCACTTCGTTGGCGCGTTCGGGCGTGAGATCGTGAACGCACCCATTCCGATGCTCCGGTTCCCCGAGCAGGTGCGAAACATGGTCGCGCGGCTGCAAGTGCGCGAAGCGATCAGCGAGGTCGAAGCGCTCGGTAGGTCAAAGGACCTCCTGACGCGGAAGTGGCCGGCTGACCTCGTAAACTTCGTCGCGAGTAATTTCCCGCTCTATGAGGACATGACGCTGGCCGATGCGAAGAGCCCCGTCTCTCCGTCCGCCTTCCACGCCATTGCCGATATCGTTCGGACGCGCGTGCTCGACTTCGTCTTGGCGATCGAACGTGAGAACCCGAGCGCCGGTGAGCCAGCGACGACCAAGGACGCTCTCCCTCCCGTCAAAGCCCAGACGGTAACGAACATCTTCAACAGCACCATCATCGGCGGTAATTCGAACATTGGCACGACCGGCAACGCGACAATCGATAACAGTGACCCAAGCACCGCAATCACGCTCGAACACGCCAAGCTTACTCAGTTGGAAAGCCTCGTCACCAAGGCTCGTGACGAGGCGGCGGCGCTGGGCGACGCAGAGACTGTCGCGACAATTGAGCGCATCAGCGCGGCCGCAAAGGAGAAGAAGTTCACGGCGGCAAACGTGAAGGCGTGGGCATCGACGCTTCAGACGGTTGCCACCACCGCAACTGTGGTTGCCCCAAACGTCTACGCGCTCGCGCACTGGCTCGCGCATGTCTTGTAGATGTTGCGACGAATACCAGACGCTTGCACTCTTGTTCCTGATGAGGTTGACGTGACCACCCGAGCGCGCAAGGTCCCCGTCGGCGGTGGGGTCTTCATCCACGAGCGCGACGGACAGGCAATCGCGATCGAGCACCGTCAGTTGCAGACGCTCTGCCGGGCTCTTTCGAAGCGGCTCGTGGTCGGATTGATCGGCGCGTTACATGCGGCTGAGAAGTTCGCCGCGCTCGGCGACATCGCCTCGATGGAGAAGGACGGACGCGGCAAGCTCGCGCTCTCGCCGCACACCCACGAACGGAACATGAGGACGCTCTACATGTTCTCGTTCGCGACGCTCTACGAAGCGATCGAGGCGCTGGAGCGTCTTCGAGGGGCCGGCATCGCTGGAAAAGTTGGCAAGGACTTCGAGCCGTGGAAGAGGCTCGACGAGATGCGGAGGAAGTGGAGCAAGAACGCGACGCTCGCCAAGCTGCGACACGCTTTCGGCTCCCACCTGGGATTCGACGAAATCGACGCGGGTGTCGCCCGTGTCAAGAGCGGCCACCCCGTCGTATTGATCGAGCATCGCGACAGCAAGCGCATCAAGGATGCGACCTTCCCCGTCGTGCTCGAAGTACTCCTGTTGGGCGCGCAGTTCGAGCAGAAGGATTTCGTCGCGACCGCGCAACAAGCGGTCCGAGATGGCGCGCAGTTCGGGATCGACATATTCGGCGTGCTGGTGGAATTGCTGCGTGTTACGGGCGCGCGCGTCGACCTGTAGCTCAGAGCCGCGGGGGCGTTCTCCACGCTTTGAGAAATGCGCGAGCCGTCGTTCTGGTCGCACCAAGAAACTCCACGAGAATGTAATGGATAGCGCGCGCGGCTCGCAGCGTTTCACGCCACCGGTAGACGTCAATTGGTGAACGGCGCGTCTCAGGCGGTGGACGAGGATCGGCGAGCGCCTCCTCAAGGGTGAAGTAGCGGCGGGGCCGCCCGATGCCGCGACGTGCGCGGTAGTTCGAGATGGTCTTTGCCCCGATCCCGAGGGCCTTCGCGAGATTCTCACGGGCCGCGTCGGACGGGCCGCGCGCCTCGGCGATCTCGCCCGGCGTCATGTCGAGGTCCGTAAGCTGCTGCTCGGTCAAGCCGATCAGGTGTAAGCCAAAAAGGTGGCGCAGCTCGGACTCACGACCGACGGCGTCCGCTGGCGTGCCGGCTTGGAAGTTGCGATAGAGGGCGGTTAGCTCCTCGTGCAGTTCAGTCACGAAAAACTCGTCGCGATCGCGCGCGTCGTCTCTCGCGCGAGCGACGATGGGCGCGATCACCTTCGCAATGTCGGGATCGCGCGTCACGAGCCATTTCCGCACAAGCGCGACGAACAGGACCACAGACTGACGGACGTAATACTCGTCCAACTCGGGCGCGTTCGACGGGGCCATCGGTGGGGCCACAGCCTGCCGGCGCTCTCAAAGAACGGCAAGGTTGACAAGGTCGCGCACTGTCCTAACGTGCGGGAGCGGAAGATACGCAAGATCAGGGTGGCTTCGGGAGACGTCCTCATAACCCGAAGGTCGTAGGTTCAAATCCTACCCGCGCAACCAACCTTTCCTGACCGGCTCGATTCAGCGGCTAGGAAGAACGACAAGTTGAAGGCCCCGGTTGCCCGATAGTGGCGAGCGGAGCCTTGAACTTTCGGCGTCATGACAATCGGCGCGACGAAGCGCGAGAGGATCTCTCGCCCCCGGACCGCATCCGTCTCGAGCAGCGTGAACAAGTTCTTCACGTATCTCGCGATCGTGGCTCGGTCGGGGACGGCACGTGCCGCAGGGTCTCTCGCCGTTGCAGCGCGTTCGGCTTTCAACTTCGCGAGGTGGCTCTCTTCGTCGCGAAGCTTGTTGGCCAACGCCTCCGACCAGCCGACCTTGGCGAGTGCGTCGGTCAGGTTCGCGAGGCGCCTCTCGCAATCACGGACGCGGCGCTCGACCACGTCGCTCTCGGAGAGCCCATCCTGCAAGGTTTCGCGAACATGATCGCCGAGCTCGAACACGCGGCCACGAGTCTCGACGACGAGTTCACGCCGCTCACGGTTTGTGAAAGCTGCGACGGCCCGGGCCAGAAGTGCCAGACCTGCATTGGTACCGGGTGGCTACCGCGCGCTCCACGCCCGACTCGGAAGAAGAAGTCCAAGAGCGCGGCGCGACGCCGCAAGAAGTAAACGGTAGGTCAGGACTCTGGGTCACGATTTGAAGACTCAGAGGTTGAAAGGGCTGCTTTTCCGACAGTCGGAATATCCCGTTTGGTGGCGGGTCTTGGACCGTGACGCGAGCTGCTCATGCGCCTCTCGGGCGGCACTCATGAGGAAATGCGCCAAGTCGCTCGCGACGACCGACATCACAGCGTGAGCGACACGCTTGCGTCGACGGATCAGCAGCTGGTGCGTCCGGCCGCCGAAGAGAACGAAGAACGTGGCTCTCGACCGACGATCTTCGATGACGTCGCCGCCCGCGTAGCCCGTCCGACTCGGAAGAAGGAGCCTGTCTGGAACGATGAGCTGTGACGAGACAGCGCACGCTATGCTGTAACGACTGCGCGACGACTTTCCGAAACCAATGCGCGACGCTCTGGCCAAGCGCGTTGCGTAGGTAGCGCTCCTCTCCTCGTCACAGCCGGTGCTACCCTCCGAGGGGCGCTCATGACGGAACGACAAAGCGCGATCGTGCGGAGCGTCGCCCTCGGCGCGCTGGCGGCGACCCTGCTGTCGGGGGGCGCGCGTACGATCTCTTCGCCGATACGGGGCGTGACTGCGCGCGTCGCGCCGGCGACGCATCGTTCCGCGTCTTTTCGCAAGCTCCCGCTGCGCTTCGAAGCGAACGCCGGTCAATGGGACTCACGCGTCGCGTTCGTCTGCCGGGCGGGCGCTGCGACCGTGGCCCTCACGAACGAGGGCATGGCGTTCTCGCTGCGCGACGCGCCGATCGTCACCATGAAGCTCGTCGGGGCGAAGCCCGGCAAGCCGATCGGCGCGCACGCGATCGTCGCGCGGAGTAACTTCTTTCTCGGGAGCGACCCTTCGAGGTGGCGGACCGACGTTCCGAACTTCGACGAGGTGCGCGCGAGCGACTGGCTGCCGGGCGTGGACGTCGTGTGGCACGCGCGGCCGGAAGGGCTCGAGTACGATCTCGTCGTTCGCGCGGGGACGGACGCTTCGAAGATCGCGATGGACGTCGACGGCGCCGCTGCGCTCGGCGTGAAGAGCGACGGCGACCTCGAGATCGCGACGTCCGAAGGGACGCTGCTCGAGAAGCCGCCGCGCGTCGTGCAGAGAGGCCGTGAGCTTCGTACGCGCTACCGCGTCGAAGGCTCGCACCGAGTCGCGTTCGACATCGATGGATATGACCGCGCCGCCTCGATCTTCATCGATCCGGCGATCGTGTTCGCGACTTATCTCGGCGGCTCGTCGTCCGATGATGCGCAGGCCGTCGCGCTCGACTCGGCGAGCAACGTCTACGTGGCCGGGTGGGCCGGCAGCAACTACCCGACGACGTCCGGCGCTTACCAGGCGACGATAGGCGGCCAGGTGAGGAATGCGTTCGTCACGAAGCTCGACCCGACGGGCTCGACGCTCCTCTACTCGACCTACCTCGGCGGGCCCGCGCAGACCAACGCCACGTCCATCGCGGTCGACGCGAGCGCGCATGTCTACGTCACCGGCAACGCGGGCGCTGGTTTTCCCACCACTGCGGGCGCGTATCAGACGACGTACGGCGGCGGCAGCCAAGACGCGTTCGTCAGCGAGCTCGACGCGTCGGGCTCGGCGCTCGTCTACTCGACCTATCTCGGCGGGAGCAACACGGACTCGGGCGCCTCCGTCGCGGTCGATTCGAGCGGCGACGCGTACGTGACGGGCGGATCGGTGGGCCCCTTCCCGACGACCGCGGGCGCCTTCGACGCGACGTACCACGCCGGCAGCGGGACGAACGTCTTCGTCAGCAAGCTGAACGCGGCGGGCTCTGCCCTCGCCTATTCGACGTTGCTCCACGGCACGTCCAACGAATCGGGGACGGGCATCGCGGTCGACTCGAGCGGCGACGCGTACGTGTCCGGCTGGACGAGCGGCGGTTTTCCCACGACGAGCGGCGCGTCTCAGACGACGTTCGGCGGCAACGTCGACGCGTTCGTCACGAAGGTCGGGCCCTCGGGGTCGGCGCTCATTTACTCCACGTACCTCGGAGGCACCAACGCGGATCGCGCCAACGCGATCGCGCTCGACTCGAGCGGTGACGCCTTCGTGGCGGGCGCAGCCGGCGCGGGGTTTCCGACGACGGCCGGCGTGTATCAGGCGGCGCTGAACATCAACACCCATGTCTTCGTCACGAAGCTGAACGCGTCGGGCTCGGCTCCGATCTACTCCACTTATGTCGGCAGTCCGGGGAGCAGCAGCGACGCGGCATATGGAGTCGCGCTCGACTCGAATGGCGACGCGTATTTGACCGGCTCGTGTGGCTCCGGGTTCCCGGTGACGCTCGGCGCGTATCAAAGCAGCTACGCCGGCGGAAGCGACGCGTTCTTCACGACGCTCGACCCGACGGGCTCGGCGCTCGTCTACTCGAGCTTCCTCGGCGGTAACGCCGCGAGCGGCTCCGGGATCGCGATCGATGCGAACGAGAACGTCTATCTCGTGGGCGCCACGAGCGGCGAGTTTCCGACGACCGCCAACGCGTTACAGAAATCGGCGAGCGGCGCGAGCGCATTCGTCGCCGAATTCTGCTCGCTGACGATCGCGCCACCGCTCGCCACCGTCCTCGCGGGCAAGTCCGCCACCTTCACGGCGTCCGGCGGCGCGGGCGGTTACGCGTTCTCTTTCGGGACGAACGCGTCGGGAGGGAGCGTCGGCGCGTCGACGGGGCTCTACACGGCGGGCACGAAGGCGGGCGTCGTCGACGTCGTGCAGGTCGCCGACGCCGCAGGTCACGTCGCGCAGGCGCGCGTCACGGTCCCTGCCGTATCCATCACGGTCACCGGATCGTGGTCCGTGCCGCCGAAGGGCACCGTTTATTTCGGCGCGTCCGGCGGCAGCGGCACGGGGTACTCGTGGTCGATCGTCACGAACGACTCGGGAGCGACGATCGCCGCCAACGGGGTCTACACCGCCGGCGCGACGCCCAACGTCACGGACGTCGTCGCTGTCACGGACTCCTTCGGCAACACGGCGACTCGCGCGGTCTTCGTGGGATCCGGCATCGCGATCAGCCCGGTGTCGAGCTCGGTCCCTCCGGGCGGAAAGGTCGCATTCGCCGCGATCGGCGGCATGTTTCCGTTCACCTGGTCCATCGACTCCAATCAGTCGGGCGCGACGCTCGATCAGTGGGGCACGTACGTCGCGGGGCCGAAAGCCAACTCGGTCGACACGGTCATCGTGACCGACGCGCTCGGCAACAGCGCGAGCGCGTCCGTCAACGTGGGCGCGAGCATCGCGATCAATCCGAGCTCCCCCACGACGCCACCTCACGGGGCGCTGACCTTCAGCGTCGCCGGAGGGAGCGGCACCGGATTTCATTGGTCGCTGCTCCTCGACGGCTCCGGCGCGTCCATCGACCTGACCACCGGTGCGTACAAAGCCGGCTCCAAACCGAGCGTCACGGACATCGTCGGCGTGACGGATTCGCTCGGCAACAACGCCGGCGCGACCGTGCTCGTCGGCGCGGGAATCAGCGTGACGCCGCCCTTGGCGAACGTGGCGCCGCTCGACACGGTCGCGTTCGCCGCCGCCGGCGGCGCCGGCACCGGGTTCACGTGGTCGATGAGCAAAAATCCGTCCGGCGGAACCATCGACGGGGCGACAGGCGTCTACATGGCCGGCTCGCAAAGCAACACGGTCGACTCGATCTCGGTCGTCGACCCTCTCGGCAACACCGCCAGCGCGATCATCGAGGTGGGCAACGCGCTCACGATCAGTCCGACCACGCCGACGACCCCGCCGCTCGGAACGATCGCGTTCGCCGCGACCGGCGGCAGCGGCGTCGGTCTGACCTGGTCGCTCGAGAAGAACGCGTCCGGCGGATCGATCGATTCGTCCACCGGCGCTTACGTCGCGGGGCCGACCGCCGACGTCACCGACACGGTCGCGGCGAGAGACTCGCTCGGAAACGCGGCGCACGTCGACGTCGTCGTCACCGACGGCGTCTCGATCGCTCCGGGCGACACGAGCGTCGCGTCGGGCGGGCTCGTGGGCTTCAACGCGACCGGCGGAAGCGGGACCGGCTACGCGTGGTCGCTCGCCGTGAACGAGTCCGGCGGAGACATCACGAAGGACGGACTCTACACCGCGGGCCCGAAGAGCGGCGTCGACACCGTCCGCGTCGTCGACGCTGTCGGGAGCTTCGCGACGGCGAGCGTCCACGTGCTCGGCCCCTCGGACGTGGGATGCAGCTGCCGCGCGTCCCGATCCGAGTCGTCGAGCGCCGGGTCCTTCTCCGTCGTCCTCCTCGCGCTGGCGATCGCGCGCCGTCGGCGCTCGTCGGAGCGAAGCCGTCCGCGCGACGTCACTCGAAGCCGGTGACGACGACGGGCGTGCTGGAGCTCGTCGTCGTGCCGTTGCCGAGCTCACCGGAAGTGTTCTGCCCCCAGCACTCGAGGCCGCCTTGGTTGGTCCTCGCGCAGGCGTGGCGGCCCCCCGCACGGAACGAGCCGCCCGTGGCGATCGCCTTCACGGGCGTCGCGGAATAGCTCTCGCTTCCGCCGTCGCCGAGCTGACCGACGGAGCTCGAGCCCCAACACCAGATCGACGCGTTGCTGCCGGCGACGCACGTGAAGTCGCGTCCGGCGTCGATCGGATAGGTGGCGCCTGGGATGGCGACGACGTTCGGGGTGAGCACCGGCGTCGCCGACGGCGAAGCGCCGCACTCGCCGGACGTGTTCCGTCCCCAACAGACGACGTCGTTCGCCGCAAACCGAAGACCACACGTGAAACCGTCGCCGGCCGCGACGAGGGAGATGTCGGCGAGCGCGCTCGTCGTGATGGGGCTCGTGACGAGCTCGGACGAGCCCCAGTTGCCGTCGCCCAGCTGACCCCAGTCGTCCGGCCCCCAGCACGCGAGACCATTCCCCGAGGGCGCGCAGGTGTGGCCGTCGAAGCCGGTATCCATCCCGTCACTGACGCTCAGGCCGGCGACGAAGAGAAAGGCCGCGGAGTCGGTCGTCGTGCCGTTGCCGAGGTAGCCGCCCTTGCCCATGCACGCCGTTCCGGGGATGCACACGACGGCGTCGCTACCGCCGAAAAAGGAGCTCACCGGATTCATCGAGAACGGGGCCATCGTCTGGCCGTTGACCGTGCCCCACGCGACTTCCCCGAACGTCACGAACGCGCCTCCGCCACCGACCTGCTCGTGGTTTTGCAGGACGGGAACGAGAAACGGCGTCGTCGCGGACGACGGAGATTGCGTCGCGAACTGGCCCTTGGCGTTGCTTCCCCAGCAGTAGACGTTCCCGTGCAGGGCGCCCGCACACGTGGCGTCGTCGAGCGCGACGAGCTCCGTGACCAAATCGTGGCTGGTGCCGTCCAACTGAATCGAAGGCGGCGGTGAGCACATCGGACCGATGACGCCGAGCGTGAGCGTCGACGAGTCGACGAGACCGAGCTTCGCGGGGTCGGGGCTGTACTGAACCGATCCCGACCCTTGACCGGGCGACACCGTCACGCTCGGGAATTCGAAGCTCCCGGCCGTGCCGTAGACGACGACCGGCGCGTTCCCGGAGTTCAAGACTTCCCCCCCGTATTTTTTGGTCCCGACGTCGGACCTGCCGAACGACAGCGTCGGCGAGGCGAAGCTGAGGATTGCGCCGTACGCGCGCTCTTTCACGGGGATCGAATGCGGAAAGTCGTTGTGGATGCTGGTCACGATGGTGAGCGTGTCGTCGAGGCCGAGATTCGCGACGACGTTCGGGACCGGCGCAGGTTGAATCGTCAGCACCGTGCTCGACGTGACGACGCCGCTCGAGGGAGTCACCGTGAAGGACCCGCCCACCGACGATGCCTGGAATTCGTAGGGAGCGTCCCCGCCGTTCAAGAGCTGAAGCGTCTGCGGTTGAGCGCTACCGCCGCACGGCACGGATCCGAAGTCGAGCGAGCCCGGGGTGACGCCGAAGCTACCGTCGACCGCGTTCGCCGAGACGGTGAGCCCGGCCACTGGGCCGCACGCCACGCCTTCGATCGTGAAAGGAATCGCGGTCTCGAGGGCGCCGGGACCGAACCCATAGAAAGACAGGGTTCCCTGGGCAGAGGCGCCGGCCGCGAGCGTGACGTCCGCGAAGCTCACCGTGAGCTCGGCGATTGGCGGCGGCACCAGATGCACGCCAACGGGTTCGTTGCCGACGTTGGTGACGGTGACCGTCTGCGGCGGCGAGTGAGTGGCGACCGGGATGTCACCGAGATCCGCGTTCGCGGGCGCGATGAGCAGCGACCCGCCGCGTGTCGTCGACGAGAGCGCGCGGTCGAGGGTCTCGCCGAAGTCGGGCATGACGACGTGCAGAACGCCGTTGATGACGTGCCCAGGTCGATCGGCGGGCGTCGCGGCGGGCCCGAGAATCGTCAGCGTCGAGCTCGATCGGGGACCGATCATGACCGAGAGCGCGCCGTCCGGTCCGGTCGTGGCTTCGTCGTCGGAGATCGTGAACGGAGCGTCCGCGGACAGTCGCAACGAGAGAGCGTCGTCGCCATCGTTCTTCAGCGCGATCGACGTTTGCGGCGCCGAGCCGCCGCACTCCGCGAAGCCGACGTCGATGACGCTAGGAAGCGGCTCCAACCTTGCCGTCGAAAGGTCGGTGCGCGAGCAACCGAGCACGAGCAAGCAGGCCAAAGTCGCCCTCACGATGGACGAGTCAACCATCGCCCATGACGGCGGGCAAGCGAGGATCGCCCTACCTCCGCAGCGCCCGGAGCATGTCCGACACTACGTCCTTCAGGCCCGCCAGCTCCGCGGCCATCGCGTCGCGGTCCTTCGGATCCATCTCCGCGCGCATCGCCGTCAGTCGCTTCACGACTCCCCCGTCGCCGAGGCGAGCGCGCACCGAGCGGATGCGCGCGTGGAGCGACTTGGGCGTGAGGCGCACGGTGCGCGCGCGGCCGGCCTTCGCGCGGAGGGCGCTCACGTATTCGGCGGTCTTTTTTTGCGAGAGGTTCATCTCCGAGACGTGCTTGGCGGCGGTGAGCATCGTGCGCTCGTCGCCGAGCGGCAGCAGCAGCTCCTTTCGGCCGGCGTCGAGGTTGCGCCACGCCGTGGCGGCGATGCGGTGGTCGTGCGCGGCGATTCGGAGCGCGACGTAGAGGAGGTGCTGCGTGATGCCGAGCGTCGGGCCGCCGGCGCGGCGAACGAGCTCTTGCCAGATCGGGTTCTTCGATTTGTCGTCGAGCGCGGCGGTCGTGTCGTCGTCGAAGACCTTCTCGAGCAGCCAGCGGCCGTAGGCGAGCGTCTTGGACTCGAGATCCTCGCGCACGTCCTCGCCGCGACGCACCGCTTCGTCGAGCACTTTGCGCTCGGCCGACGTGAGATGCGCGGGCGCGCCGCCGTGCTCGGCGCGCACGAGCGCGCTCGGCCGTGAAACCGTCTTGATCGTCCCCATGCCCGGGGATTTTACGGGCGCCCGTAAAATTACGGAAGCCCTATTTTTAGCTACGTTTTGCGATCGAGTTGGTCCCGCGCGCCGCAGAGGAACGTCGCCGCACCAACTCTTCATTTCATCGCGCCATGCTACATCCCTGCCGATGTTGTTGCGGCTCCTACGCAGCTATCTCCGCCCCTACGGACGGCTGCTCGGGCTCGTCGTGGTGCTGCAGACGCTGAGCACGGCGGCGACGCTCTACCTGCCTTACGTCACGGGAGACATCATCGATCTCGGCGTGGCCCGCGGGGACAATCGCTACGTGCTCGTGCACGGCGGCGGGATGCTCGCCATCTCGGCGTTCCAGATCCTCTGCGCGATCGCGGCGGTCTACGTCGGCGCGCGCGTCGCGATGGCGTACGGTCGCGATCTCCGCGGCGGCGTCTTTCATCACGTCGGGCGGCTTTCCGCGCGCGAGGTCGGCAAGCTCGGCGCGCCGTCGCTCATCACGCGCACCACCAACGACGTGCAGCAGATCCAGACGCTGCTCCAGATGACCGTCACGATGTTCGTGATGGCGCCGATCATGTGCGTCGGCGGCTTGGTGATGGCGCTGCGCACCGATTTGCCTCTCTCGCGGCTTCTCCTCGTGTGCATCCCGGTGCTCGCCGGTTGCATGGGCTTTCTCATCAGCCGCATGGTCCCGAAGTTTCGCGCGATGCAGCCGAAGATCGACACGATCAACCGGGTCCTCCGCGAGCAAATCGCGGGGATGCGCGTCGTGCGTGCGTTCGTGCGCGAGCCGGCCGAGGACGCGCGCTTCGAGGACGCGAACGAGGATCTGACCGCGATCGCGCTCGCGATCGGCAAGCTCCAAGCGCTGATGTGGCCGACGGTGATGTTCGTCTTCAACGCTTCGTCGGTCGCGGTCCTTTGGTTCGGCGCGCAGCGCGTCGCGTCGGGCGCGATCGGCGTCGGCGCGCTCATCGCGTACCTGAGCTACCTGATGCAGATCTTGGTCGCAGTGATGATGACGACGTTTCTGTCGATCATCATTCCGCGCGCGGCGGTGTGCGCCGAGCGAATCCTCGAGGTGCTCGACACCGAGCCGAGCGTCGCGCCGCCCAACGCTCCGGTCACGCCGCGCACGCTCACCGGCGAGGTCGAGCTGCGCGGCGTCGAGTACCGTTACCCGGGCGCGAAGGCGCCGGTCCTCGCCGACATCTCGTTCACGGCGCAACCCGGAGAGACGACCGCGATCGTCGGCTCGACGGGCGCCGGCAAGACGACGCTGCTCGAGCTCATTCCGCGTCTCGGCGATCCGACGGCGGGCGTCGTTTTGGTCGACGGCGTCGACGTTCGCGAGCGCGATCCCGAAGAGCTCTGGGCGCGCATCGGCGTCGTCCCGCAGCGCTCGTATCTTTTCACCGGCACGATCGCGTCGAACCTGCGCTTCGGAAATCCGGACGCGACCGACGACGAGCTTTGGGCGGCGCTCGAGATCGCGCAGGCACGGGATTTCGTCGACGCGCTGCCGGAGAAGCTCGCCGCGCCGATCGCGCAGGGTGGCACCAACGTGTCGGGCGGTCAGCGGCAGCGGCTCGCGATCGCGCGCGCGCTCCTGCGCGAGCCGGCGGTGTTTCTCTTCGACGACTCGTTTTCGGCGCTCGATCTTGCGACCGAGGCGCGCCTCCGCGCCGCGCTCCGTCCGCGCACGAAGGACGCAGCGGTGATCGTCGTCGCGCAGCGCGTCGCGAGCATTCGCGACGCCGACCAAATTCTCGTGCTCGACACCGGCAAGATCGTCGGGCGCGGAACGCACGCCGAGCTCCTCGCGAGCTGCGCGACCTACGCCGAGATCGTGACGTCGCAAACCGAGCAGGCGGAGGCCGCGGAATGAGCAACCAACCTCCCGCCCGGCGCGACGCGCCGCCGAGACCGCTCTTCCGCGGACCGATGGGCGCCGCGTTCGGCCCGCCGCAGAAGGCCAAATCGTTTCGCGCGTCGGCCCGCCGCCTCCTCGGCCAGCTCGCGCCCGAGCGCGCGCTCATCGTCCTCGTCGTCCTCTTCGCGGTCGCCGCAGTCTCGCTGACCGTGAGCGGACCCGAGGTCCTCGGCCGTGCGACGGACCTCATCTACGAGCCGCTCCGCACCCACCGCGCGATCGATTTCGCCGCGCTCGCCCGCGTGCTCGAGACGACGCTCGCGATCTACCTCGGCTCGTCGCTCTTCGCGTGGCTCCAGGGCCACCTCCTCAACTACGTCGTCCAGCGAACGGTGAAGCGCCTCCGCACCGCGGTCGAGGCGAAGCTGATGCGCGTGCCGCTCTCGTATTTCGACGGCCAGCCGCACGGCGAAATCCTCTCGCGCGTCACCAACGACATCGACAACGTCCAGATGGGTCTGCAGCAAACGCTGACTCAGATTCTGAACTCGATCCTGATCGTGCTCGGGATCCTCGTCATGTTCTTCGTGATCTCGCCGCTCCTCGCCGTGATCGCGCTCGTCACGGTCGGCGCCTCGCTCTTCACGACGGCGAAGATCGGCAAGCGCGCGCAGAAGAGCTTCGTCGCGCAGTGGAAGCACGTCGGCGCGCTCAACGGCCAGATCGAGGAGGCGTTCACCGGGCACGCGCTCGTCAAAGTTTTCGGCCGCCGCGCCGAAATCGAGGCGCGCTTCCGCGACAAGAACGAAGAGCTCTACCGCGCCGCGTTCCACGCGCAGTTCGTCTCGAGCACGATCATGCCGGCGATCGGCTTCATCGGAAATCTCAACTACGTCGCGATCGCGGTCGTCGGCGGTCTGCGCGTCGCGGCGGGCGCGCTACTCCTCGGGAGCCTGCAAGCGTTCATGCAGTACTCGCGGCAGTTCACGCAGTCGCTCAGTCAGCTCGCGTCGGTGTCCGCGGTTCTCCAATCGGGCGTCGCGTCGGCCGAGCGCGTCTTCGAGCTCCTCGACGCCGCCGATCAATCGCCCGAGCGCGACGACGCGCGGCTGCCCGCGCCCGTCCGCGGCGCCGTTCGGTTCGACGACGTCTCGTTCCGCTACAAGCCGGACGTGCCGCTCATCGAGCACCTGTCGCTCGAGGCATCGGCGGGCAAGACGGTGGCGATCGTCGGCCCGACCGGCGCCGGCAAGACGACGCTCGTGAATCTCCTGATGCGATTTTACGACCTGAACGAAGGCCGCATCTTGCTCGACGGAGTCGACATCGCGAGCGTGCCGCGCCGCGATCTCCGCGCGCGCCTCGGCATGGTGCTGCAAGACACGTGGCTCTTCGGCGGCACCATTCGCGACAACATCCGCTACGGCAACCCGGACGCGACCGACGACGAGCTCCTCGCCGCGGCGCGCGCGACCTACGTCGATCGCTTCGTCCGCGCGCTGCCCGCGGGCTACGACACCGTGATCGACGAAGAGAGCAGCAACCTCAGCGTCGGCGAGAAGCAGCTCATCACGATCGCCCGCGCGTTCCTCGCCGACCCGTCGATCCTCATCCTCGACGAAGCGACCTCGTCGGTCGACACGCGCACGGAGCTCTTGGTGCAACAAGCGATGGCGACGCTGCGCGAGCGCCGCACGAGCTTCGTGATCGCGCACCGTCTCTCGACCATCCGCGACGCCGACGTCATTCTGGTCATGCACGAGGGCGCCATCGTCGAGCAGGGCACGCACGAAGCGCTGCTCGCCGCCGGCGGCCGATATCACGCGCTTTACCACGCCCAGTTCGCCGGGCCGGCAGCGGCGTAGACCTGCACGGTGCTGGACGCGATCGGCTCCCCGTGGAATGCCTGACCGCCATGATCGCCAAGAACACCATCTGCCTCTGGTTCGACAAGGACGCCGAAGCGGCCGCGCGCTTCTATGCCGCGACGTTTCCGAACAGCGAGGTGCGCGCGGTGCACAGAGCGCCGGCCGATTTCCCGGGCGGCAAGGCGGGCGATGTGCTGACGGTGGACTTCACGGTGCTCGGCATCCCGTGCCTCGGCCTCAACGGCGGGCCGCAGTTCCCGCAGACTGAGGCGTTCTCTTTTCAGATCGCCACCGACGATCAGAAGGAGACAGACCGCTACTGGAACGCGATCGTCGAAAACGGCGGGCAAGAGAGCGCCTGCGGCTGGTGCAAGGATCGATGGGGCCTCTCCTGGCAAATCACGCCGCGCACGCTCACCGAAGCGCTCGCCGCCGGCGGCGCGGAGGCGAAGCGCGCATTCACCGCGATGATGACGATGCGGAAGATCGACGTCGCCGCGATCGATGCGGCGCGGCGGGGCTGAGCGCGAGCGCCGCCGGGTTTTGCGATCGACGCGGTCCGGACGCCGTTGAGCTGCAGCGGGCCGGCGATCGCGCTAGTGGATGGGGCCGTGATCGTCACGCACCCTTGGCTCTCCGAGATCGCACCGCGTCTCTACTGTCAGACTTTTCCCAAGCTCGTCGACAACGACGCCGAGCTCGATGTCTTTCTCGAGGCCCTCGAGGCGCTCGTCGACGCGCAGCGCGGGCCGTTCGCGTGGGTCGTGATGGCGGACGCGCTCATGCAGAGCTCGGCCAAGCAGCGAAAGACGTTCGCAGCAGCGGAGGCGCGCATGAAGGAGCAGGACGCGCGCTTCTGCGCGGGGACGGCGTTCGTTCTCACGTCGGCGATCGCGCGTGGCGCGGTGACCGCGGTTTACTGGCTTTCGCCGCCGGTCTACCCGTACGCGATTCGCTCGACGCGCGAGGCTGCGATCGCGTGGGCGACCGAGCAGCTCGGCCAGCGCGACGACGAGGTGGGCCAATCGTCCCAGCGCGCGGGAGATCGGTCACCGCGGTGACCATCGCGCATTTTTTTCCACGCGTGTATCGTCGGTTGAAATGAGCACTCGTGTCAGTACGGGCATGTCGAAGGGAGATGCTGCGGTGGCTTCGAACGCGGCGATCGCGCAGCTTCGCGCGGGCCTCGGCGGCGCCACGCCGGCGCTCGTCGTCGTTTTTGCTTCCACCAAGCAGCCGCTCGCCGAGGTCGCCGCGCGATTCGAGAAGGAGTTCGCCGGTGCGGTGGTCGTCGGCGCTTCGACGGCCGGCGAGTTCACCGAGCGCGGTGACGCGAAAGGCGGGATCGCGGCGATCGCCGTGGCGGGCGAGTTCCGCGCGTACGCTGCGATGGGCGTCGGTCTTCGCGCAGCGCCCGAGGCAGCCGTCTCGTCCGCGCTCGCGTCGCTTCCGCAGGCCGAGGCGAGCCATCCATTTCGGACGGCGCTCTTGCTGCTCGATCCGCTCGCCGGCAATGGCGAGGAGGTGACGCTGATGGTCGCTGCCGCGCTCGGCGAGCAGCCGATCGCGGGCGGCGCAGCGGGCGATGATCTCGAGATGACGCGCACGATCGTCTCGTGCGGCGCGCGCGCCGAGAGCGACGCGCTCGTCGTCGTGCAGCTCTTCTCGAAGGAGCCGCTCGGCCTCGGCGTGTGCCACGGCCACCGGCCGCTCTCGAAGCCGCTCCGCGTGTCGCGCGCGCACGGCGCGGTCGTGGAGGAAATCGAAGGTCGCCCGGCGTGGGACGTTTGGCTGGAACAAACGAAGGCCGAGGTGGCGCCCGCCGACGAGGGCGGCTTCCTGCTGCAGTACGAAGCAGGCCTCGCGTCCGGCGAGGGCTACAAGATTCGCGCGCCGCTCTCGCGCAGCGGCGGCTCGATCCAATTCGCGTGCGGCATTCCGGAGGGCTCGGTGATCCGCATCACCGAGAGCGATCCGCCATCGCAAGTGGCGAGCGCGATCGAAGCCGCGCGCCGCGCAAAGGAGCGCCTCGGCGGTCGCGAGGCAGCCGGCGCGATCGTCTTCGACTGCATTTGCCGCAACCTGATTCTCGGCGATCGCTTCGTCGACGCGGTCTCGGGGATCGCGAAGGAGCTCGGCGACGCGCCGATCGCCGGTTTCGAAACGTACGGGGAGGTCGCGATGGACGCCGGCGACATGAGCGGCTTCCACAACACGACGAGCGTCGTCCTCGCCTTCCCCAAATAAGTGGAACCCGACCGCATCCCACTCGCAGACATCGCCGCCGCGCTCTCGGCGTCCCTCGGAAAAGAAAAAGCCGAGGAGCTCGTACGGACCTACGCGCACGCGGCCGGCATCGTCGGCGACTCGTGCACGTTCGACGAAGCGATGAAAATGCTCGAGTCGATGGCGAAAGCCGACGGGCTCCTCGGCATCGTCGCCCGCTTCGCCAAGGCGCGGTGGTACCTGGCGCACGCGCGCCCCAAGTGACGTGATCGCGTTACGCCTCGCCGCACATTGACAGTCTCATGGTTCGTCGTCTTGCTTGGTCGTCTCTGGTGATGATCGCGGCCGCGTGCTCGGCCAACGAGACCGGCTTCGGCGACGACGGCGGCAACCAATCAGGCTCGGACTCGGGCGCCGCCGACTCGACGAGCGGCCCGACCAACGACTCGGGTCCGGTGAATTTCGGCGACTCGTCGACCGACGCGCCCATCGGCGACGGCGGGACCGTCACGACGGTCTACGCGAACACCGACGACACGCTCTATGAGCTGAACCCTCAGACGAACGCGGTCACGATGATCGGCAAGTTCGTGGGCACGAGCGACGCGAGCAGCGACAACACCATCACCGACGTTGCGGTCAACGCGACGGGCGACGTGTACGTGAACTCCGAGAGCGTCATCTACAAAGCCAACGTCCCCACGTCGCCGGGTCCAGTTTCGCTCACGAAGATCGCGACGATCGCGCTCCAGTCCGACAAATTCTACGCTCTCGCCTTCACGCCCGTCGGCTCGCTCGATGCGAACAACGAGATCCTGATCGGCGGCGACGGCAACGGCGAGCTCTTCTCGATCGACACGGCCAGCGGCAGCACGAGGGATCTCGGCAGCTTCGGCGTCGACCCGGGACACTCGGGCTACGACTTCGCGCTGTCCGGCGATCTCGTCTTTTACATGGACGCGCAGAGCAATCCGACGGGTCTCGTCACGATCCGACCGTGCAAAGCGAAGACGACGACCTGCATCACGACGAGCGACTACCTCGCGGCGGTCGACATGACGGCGCTCGCGAACGCGTACAAAAACAACACGCCCGCCGCGAGCTTGCTCAAAGGCATCTACGGCGGCTCGGGCTCGAACGACGGCGCGGGCACCCACTACGGCGATCTCTTCGGGCTCGGCGCGTGGCAGGGCACCGTGTTCGCGTTCGCGCGCAAAACGCAGGCGAACGGCTCGCCGCTGCTGCTCTCGATCGACACGAAGACCGGCGCGGGCAACGTGATTTCGTCGAGCTTCACATTCACCAACGGGTGGTCCGGCGCCGGCGTTTCGACGAGCGCGACCATCAGCGTGGCACCGCCGAATTGATATTCGATCACATTGGAAGTTTCCGCACGGAGCGTTGTGACGATCGCGGGGGCGGTTTCGTGACATTGCAGTCGCGGAGAGAAGCATCGATGAAGCTAACGAGCCTGTTCGGGGCGATCTGTCTGGTGGCCGTGGGTTGCGGACAGCCGGGCTTCAGCGGCGACGACACGTCGAACGACGACGGCGGGCCGACCACGGGAAACGATGCGTCGTCACCGACGGATGATGGCGGCCCCACGGGGAGCGACTCCGGCCCAGTCGGCTCGGACGGCGGAGCGTGCACGGACAACGGACCCGTGACCGGCACGGTCGGAGCGACCGGCGGCACGCTCTCGCGTCTCTTCTTTGCGGTCGTCGGCGACACGCGGCCGCAGAACGAAGACGATCCGAGCGGCTATCCGACGGCCATCATCACGAAGATCTTCCAAGACCTCGAAGCGCAAAACCCTCACCCGCCGTTTGCGCTCGGCACGGGCGATTATCAGTTCTCGTCGACCGGCAAGAACGCGACCGCGTCGCAGCAGGTCGGCATCTTCATGCAGACGCGCCAAAACTACAAAGGCACGTTTTTCCCGGCGCTCGGCAATCACGAGTGCGGCGTGTCGGGTAGCTACACGACGTCCGACAACAACAACTGCGGTCCCGGCAACCCGGGCGGCGTGACCCCGAACTACACGGCGTTCATGAGCCAGATGCTCGCGCCGATTTCGAAGACGACGCCGTATTACTCTTTCAACGTCAACGCGGCCGACAACTCGTGGACAGCCAAGTTCGTCGTCACGGCGGCGAACTCTTGGGACACCGCGCAGCAGACGTGGCTCCAGACGACGATGGCGCAAGCGACGACCTACACCTTCGTCGTGCGGCACGAAGCGTCGGACGCGACGCCGCCGCTCCCCGTGGGCGTCGCGGGTGTCGATGCGGTCATCAGCAAGTTCCCGTACACGATGCTCATCGTCGGGCACGCGCACACTTACTATTGGTATTACAAGACGCCGAACGTCGTGACCTTCGGCAACGGCGGCGCGCCGCTCAGCAGCAAGGACTACGGCTACGGGCTCTTCAGCCAACGATGCGACGGCGCGATCGTGGTCGACGAAATCAATTATCAAACGGGCGCGGCGGACACGAGCTTTCACTTCGTCGTGACGCCCACGGGTCAAGAAACGAAATAGGGATTAGTCGAGCACGATTCTTCCTTTGCGCCTGTCGCCCCAGCCGGCGCAAACGCGATGACCGTCCTTCGGCGTGTCGCAGCGGCTCAAGGTGAGGCCGATGTTCTCGCCGCGCTCGCCGCGCATGCCGAGCGACTCGAACGGGATGGCGAGCTCGAGCGCCCACTCTTCGTCGAAGTTGTGCGGTTGATCGATCGTGCCGTCGATCTCCGTCGAGACGTGCACGCCGTGAATCGACCCGGTGATGACACCTCTCGGCGTCACGTCCATCGCGTGCTCGACGTCGCCTTGAAAAAAGACGAAGTGGACGGCGTCGCTCGACTCGATGTCCTCGTCCGACGCGAGCACCGCCATGTAGAGGTATTCGCCGCCCCAGACGAGCCTCGCGTGCGAGTGCGGGCGCGCGGGCTCGCCGTTCTCGAGTAGGAATTCGCCGGTCTGCACGGGGCCCGGCGGGCGCACCCAGCCGGGATCGTCCATGTCGCCGTCGAGCACGATGGCGCCGACGAGATGCGGCACGTGGAGCACGAGATCGCCGCGCGCGATCGAAGCCGCGAGCGTTTCGGCCGAACGCGCGGCGCGATGCGACGACGCGACGTGCTCGCCGTACGCGACGCCGGCGGCGACGAGGACCAGAGCGAGGACGATCGCTTTCGCCGACGTCATCAGAACGACTTGTACGACGCGACCGCGACGCCGAGCACGGCGGTGGCGAGCGCGAAGCCGAATGCGAGAACGAACGCGCGATGCGCCAAACGCTCGAGCGTCGGCTCGGCGGCGCCCGCGCGCGGAAGCGCGAGATGAGAGACGCAGCCGACGAGCGCGAACGCGACTGCGCCGACGGCCAAGTGCTCCTTGCGCTCGAACATCCAGCCGAGCTTGGGTGCTTCGATGAAGAGGTGTTGCTTGATGCGATTGCGATACGCCGGATAGAAGTACGCGCCGAGGAGCGCGGTCACGACGACGAGCCCCGTCGCGAGCGACACAGAGAGCCGCGCGCGGCGTCGCGGCTTGCGAAGAAGAATCGCCGGGTGAAGCAGCGCGGCGACCGCGAGCCAGCCGAGGTGACCGTGGATGCGCTCGAGCAGGCGAAGCAGCAGCGTCGCCGTCATGGCATGAAGATCCCTTGAATCGCGATCATCGCGCCGGCGATGAAGACGCTCGCGTAGAGCACGCGGAAGACTTTCGCGGCGTCTCGACGCGCCGCCAAATACGCGATCGGCGCCACCATGCCCGCGACGTACGCCGCGATGGCGACGCGCCAGAAGACGGCGATGTGCGCCGTCCACACGATGCGCGCGGGGTTCGGCTCGGCGAACGCGAGCACCTCGTAAGCGCGAAGGAACGCGTACGTCGCGGGAACGCTGATGAGCGCGGCGAGCACGGTGGCGATCCAGATGGCACGCTTGTCTCGCACGGCGCTCCTCGCGGAGAGAAATGGTACATGAGAACGCGTCGTGATCATCCGCTTGGTGCGCGTGGTGCTAGTGCTGATGATGGTCGCGGGCGTCGCGCACGCGCAAGCGCCGCCGGCGTCGTTCTTCGCCGGGCGGTCCAATGACGAGCTGCGACAGCTCGCCGCGGATCGACACAACGACGTGCTCCTTCGACGATCCGCGGCGACGAGGCTCGTCACGGCTTTGGCCGACGACGGGAAGTTCGATGAGGCAGAGGCGGCGGCGCGCGAATTCGCCGACAACATCGACCCGCAAGCGATCAAGCACGTGCGCGCCGTGCGCCGGCGCGGGCGCGTCCACGTGATCGCGCTCGGCGCGCTCGGCGTCACGCTCGCGCTCTTGCTCGTGTCGCTCCTCGCGCGGTGGCGATCGCTCACGCGCGCGCTCCCGACGCTGCGTCGCGCCGCCCCAGTCGTCGTGTTCTTTTTCGCTTTCGCCGGAGCCGTCGGCGGTTACTTGGCGACGAGGTACGAAAACGGCAGCGCCGAGCCGTTCCTGATCTTCTCCGGGGTCATGATACCGTTCGCCATGATGCTTCGCGCGTGGAGCTTCGTCGGATCGGCGCGTCTCCCGGCGCGCGTGGCTCGCGGGGTTGCCGCGTTGGCCGGGACGGTCGCCATCGGCTTCCTCGTCGTCGAGGTCGTGAACCCGAGCTTCCTCCAGAGCTTCGGCCTATGAGCGACGAGGTTCGTGAGCGCCGTCGTCCGCGGCGCCGTGCCTCGCGTTTTCGAGTTCAGTCGAGCGTGCCAGTGATCCTGTCGCCGTCTTGCACGTCGAGCTCGATGTCGACACTGCCTGCGTTGGTCGTCGTCTTCTGAAAAAGGCCCAACTCCCCGTCCATCGTACCGGCTGGTAGCTGCGCGAGCGCCGCTGTTGGCACCGTCGCGCTCGAATCGGTCGCGGGAAACAAGCAGACGATTTGGTTCGGTGGTGACGAGGTATCCTCGAGCAAGACGTAGAATTGCACCGAGGCGTCCGCCGACGTCGTATGCGCGACGACGAAGTCCGCCGTCCTCGGGACGGTCGTCACGCTTCGCGAGCGCCGTGCGGCGAGCCGTGAAGCGTCTCAGGTCGGAAGCTTCGTCTCGAATCCTCCGAGCTCCATGAACCCTCCACAAGCGGAGAGATCGAGGGTCTCGACGCTCGGCAAGCTCGGGAGGCCGGCGTTGAGGACTACACCCAAGGATGTATTTACCTGCACGGCTCGGCGGGATACGCCGGACGTTGGGCCCTGTGAGCCTCCAGCCGTCGCCGAACTTCAGCTACCTCGCGTACCACGACGCGCGGCTCGTCGCGCTCGCGACGCAGGCGGAGCAGCATTTCGGTGGGGACCCGAGCGTCACGCTCATCAAGCTGCGCCTCTTCGCCGAGGTTCTCGCGCAACGCGCCGCCGCGAAGGTCGCCTTGTTCGTCGAGCGCGAGGAAAATCAGCAGCAGCTCATCGAGCGCCTCTATGAGCGGAACGTCATCGGCGCGACGCAGCGCACGCTCTTCCACGAGCTTCGCCGCGCCGGCAACCTCGCCGTTCACGAGGGCAAGGGCGATCATCGCGAAGCGCTCCATCAGCTCCGCATGGCGCGCGAGCTCGGCGTTTGGTTTCAGCGGAGCTTCGGCAACAACAAGAAGTTCGATCCGGGCCCGTTCATCCCGCCGCCCGATCCGAAGGCGGGCGAAGCGGGCCTCCACGCCGAGCTTCAGCGTTTGCGCGACGACGTCGCCGCTCGTCAAAAGGAGCTCGAAGCCGCGTCGCGAGCAATCGAGGACGCGCGCAAGGCGGCGGAGAAAGAAGTCGCCGAGCGGCTGACGGCCGAGCAGCGCGCCGCGAAGGCGGCCGAGGAGCGCGCGATTTGGGAGGCGCTCGCGAGCGAACAGGTCGGCGCGCTCGAGAAACAGAACAAGGCGCTCGCCGACGAGCTCGCCGCGCTCCAAGCGAAATCGCAAGCGATGCCCGCCAAGCAGCTCGCGCTCGCGATCGAGCGCGCCGCGGAAGCGAGCGACGCGATCGAGATCGACGAGGCCGCGACGCGCAAGATGATCGACCATCAGCTGCGCGACGCCGGATGGGAGGTCGACTCCGAGCTCCTCACGTACGACCGCGGCGTCCGCCCGACGAAAGGAAAAAACCTCGCCATCGCCGAATGGCCGACGCTGGCCGACGGGCACGAAGGCTGGGCCGATTACGTCCTCTTCGCGGGGCTCGAAGTCGTCGGCGTCGTCGAGGCGAAACGCAAACACAAAGACGTGATGGGCGTCCTCCCGCAGGCGCGTCGTTATTCGGTCGGCTACGTCGTGCACGGCACCGAGGCGCTCTGCGAGGGCAGCCCGTGGGGCGAGCTCAAGGTGCCATTTCTGTTCGCGACGAACGGCCGTCCGTTCTTGCGGCAATTGAAACAGAAGAGCGGCATCTGGTTTCTCGACGCGCGCCGCCCGCAGAACCATCCCGTGCCGCTCGAAGGTTGGTACACGCCGGCCGGGCTCGTCGACTTGCTCCGCCAAGACGTCGACGCGGCCTACGCAAAGCTCGACCTCGAGCCGATGCCGTACATCGACCGCGACTACCAGCGCTTGGCGATTCGCGCAGTCGAGAAAGGCCTCGAAGCCGGAAAGCGCGAGCTCCTCGTCGCGATGGCGACCGGCACGGGCAAGACGCGCACGTGCATCGGGCTCTGTTATCGACTTCTCAAGACGAAGCGATTCCGCCGCGTGCTCTTTCTCGTCGACCGAAACGCGCTCGGCAAACAAACGGCGGACGCGTTCAAGGATCTGCGGCTCGAGAATCTCCAGACCTTCACCGACATCTTCGACGTGAAGGAGCTCGGCGATCTCAAACCGGAGCGCGAGACCAAGCTCCAAATCGCGACCATCCAAGCGATGGTGAAACGCGTCCTCGGCAGCGACGACGTGCCGCCCGTCGACCAATACGACTGCATCGTCGTCGACGAGTGCCACCGCGGCTATCTCCTCGACCGCGAGCTCTCCGACCGCGAGTTTTTGTTTCGCGACGAGGACGATTACATCTCGAAGTACCGGCGCGTGCTCGATCAATTCGACGCGGTGAAGGTCGGCCTCACCGCGACGCCCGCGCTCCACACGAAAGAAATCTTCGGCGCGCCGATTTTTTCGTACTCGTACCGCGAGGCGGTCGTCGATGGCTTCCTCGTCGATCACGAGCCACCGATTCGGATCGTGACCAAGCTCGCGCAGGACGGCATTCACTACCAAGCGCGCGAAGAGGTGCTCGTCCTCGACCGCGCGACGCAGACCGTGAAGAAGGAGGAGCTCCCCGACGAAGTGAAGTTCGACGTCGAGGCGTTCAATCGGCGCGTCGTCACCGAGAACTTCAACCGCGCGGTCATCGGCGAGCTCGTGAAGCACGTCGATCCGGAGCAGGCGGAAAAGACGCTCGTCTTTTGCGCGACCGACGAGCACGCCGACATGGTCGTTGCTCTGTTAAAGGAGGAGCTCCGCAAAAAATACGGCTCGGTCGACAACGACGCCGTCGCCAAAATCACCGGCGCGACGGACCGACCGCTCCAAGCGCTCCGCAATTACCGAAACGAGCGCTACCCGAACATCGCCGTCACGGTCGATCTCCTCACGACGGGCATCGACGTGCCGCACATCGCGAACCTCGTGTTCCTCCGGCGCGTTCGAAGCCGCATTCTTTACGAGCAGATGATCGGCCGCGCGACGCGACTCGCCGAAGACATCGGCAAAGAGCGCTTCCGAATCTTCGACGCGGTCGATCTCTACTCGGCGCTCAAGGACGTGACCGACATGAAGCCGGTCGCGGTGAACCCGTTCGTGACGTTCGAGCAGCTCGCCAAAGAAGTCATCGCCGGACGAGACGACGACGACCGCCGCGTCGCGCTCGACGAGATGCTCGCGAAGCTCCAGCGGAAGCGCCGCGCGTTCAAGGGAGAAGCCGAGGAGCGCTTTCGAACCGCCGCCGGGATGGGTTTCGGCGAGCTCGTGCACCTCCTCAAGAAGGAAACGACGGGCTCGGTCGCCGATTACCTCGGGCAGCACCCGAACCTCGCGCCGTTCCTGGATCGCGCGAGCGGCGCGGGCGCGTACAAGGTCGTCGTGTCGGAAGCCGAAGACGAAATTCGGGAGGTCACGCGCGGCTACGGCAAACACGGGAGCCGCCCGCCCGGCGATTACCTCGAAGCGTTCCGTACGTTCGTCGCCGGCAACCTCAACAAGCTCCCCGCGCTCCTCGTCGTCACGCAGCGCCCGCGCGATCTCACGCGCGAGGACTTGCGCAAGCTCAAGCTCGCGCTCGACCAAGAAGGCTTCAGCGAAAAATCAGTGCAGACGGCGTGGCGCGAGCAAAAGAACGAGGACATCGCCGCGACGATCGTCGGTTACATCCGCCAGCTCGCGCTCGGCTCGCCGCTCCTTCCCTACTCCGAGCGCGTCGATCACGCCGTCGCGCGTTTGCGCAAGAACCACAAGTTCACAGACCCGCAAACCAAGTGGCTCGATCGCATCGCGAAGCAAGTGAAGCTCGAGACGGTCGTCGACCGCGCGTCGCTCGACTCGGGGCAGTTCAAGACGGACGGCGGGTTCAACCGGCTGAACAAAATTTTCGACGGCAAGCTCGAGAGCGTTCTCGGGGAGCTCTCTGACGAAGTGTGGAAGGACGCCGGCTGATGAGACATGTTCACGTGGCGGCCATCTTGGTTGTCGTTTGCGCCTCCTGCGGGGAATTGTTACCGAACTGTCCGACGCCGGACGGCGGAACGATCGACGCTTCGAGCGAAGGCGCCCCCGCGGCAGACGGCGGGCTCGACGCCGTCGCTGACAGTCCCCTGGACGCGAGCGCGAACGACTCCGGGAATGAAGGCTCCGCGAGCGCGTGCCCGCCACGCGTTCACTCCGGTTCGACGGCGGTCACGTATCAGATTGACGTCGCGCACACTGGCTCGCAGCCGCTCGACACCATCGCACTCCCGCTGTGCAAGCGCTGGAGCGCGACGCTGATGGGAAAAGCAACCTACCCACTCATCGCCAATGGCGCCGTCTACGTCACCGGCGTGGGCCCGACGGGCGCAGCGACCCTCTACGCATTCGACATCGACACGGGGACCAAACTCTGGGGTCCCGTCGTGGCCGGAACCACGTCCGTCGGGCTCGCCTACGACAACGGGAAGATCTTTACGCTCGTGGAGGGCCCTGCGGCCGTCGGCTACGACGCCGCAAATGGACAGACGCTGTGGGTTACGGCGCTCGAGCAGATTAATAGGGGCCCGAGCGTCGGCGCGACCGCGGTCGGTGGGACGGACTATTTCAGCGACGGAAGCGGCTCGGCCTTCGCGCTGGACGAAACCACCGGCGCCGTTCTTTGGCAGCAGTACACCGTCGGCCAGGGCGGCTCTCCGGCGATTGTCGGTGGGACTTGCTTCGAATCCGCCGGCGAAGAGACGGCTTATGCGTTCGACGTTACGGACGGTGGCGCCGTTTGGCAGGACATCGTGGGGATCGACGGCAGCGGTTTCACGTCACCCGTCTATCAAGGCCGGTTCTACGAATGGAACAAGCCGAGCGGCGTCGTAGTCGATAGCGCCGACGGCGGTTCCATCGGCACGTTCTCGACGGAAACGACTCCCGCGTTTGGAGGCAGCTCCGTGCTCTACGTGAACGGTGGCGTCGTGTCCGCGGTCGACATCGCGAGCGGCGCACCGCTATGGACGTACGGCACGTCGGTGTCGATTGCACCGATCACGGTCGGTGGACAGGTCGTCGTCGCGACGTCGGCCGGTGAAGTCGTCGTCCTCGACGGATCGGGCAACGTCCTTTCGTCCGACAATACGGGCGCAGCAATCGCTGGTAGCGACTCCATCGGGATGGCGGCAGCAGACGGCGTTCTTGCAGTACCGGTCGGCGACACGTTGGTGGTGTACTGATGCGCGGCTTCATCCTTCTTTCGCTCGCATCACTCGCGTGCAGCAGCCCGCAGGCGAACTGTCCCGTAGCGGATGCGGGCACGGACGATGTCGCGCCCACCGACGGCGCGCCCTCGGACGCGTCGCTCGATGTCCCCGATTTGGACGTCGTCGAAGCGGGCGACGCGATGGCGTGTCCGCCGCGTAAGGCATCCGGCACGACCTCGAAAGGGTTCCAGATGGACGTCGGGCATACGGGCGGACAGCCGACCGACGAGATCACGCTGCCGCTCTGTCGACGCTGGAGCGTTCCACTGAAGAACGCCTATGCGTCCGCTGCGGCAGTCGAAGATGGCCGCGTCTTCGTCGTCACGGGAATTGGAGCCGACCTCGGCAACGTCTACGCGTTCTCGGAGCAAACCGGGGCGATGCTGTGGGGAGTAAACCTGGACTCAATTACCGGCTTCGCCGAAGAGAACGACACGGTCTTCACCACGGATCTGTCCGGGTACGTCAATGCGTTCGCCGGCGATACCGGCGCGCCGTTGTGGACCAGACCGCTTCCAAACGGAGTCGCGGTGCCTCCAACGCCGTTCGGTGGACGGCTTTACGTGACGGCTGCCTCCTCCTTGAACGCACTCGACGAGAAGTCGGGCGCTGTCCTGTGGACGCAGACAATCGATGCCTATGGTGGCGGCCCGAGCGTGGCCGGCGGCCACATTTTTCTGGCGTCCGGCATCGGCCGCGCGGAGGCGTTGGACGCGATCACGGGAGGTCCGGTTTGGAACAGCCCACTGACGGCGAACGGGAGCTGCGCGTCGGTTTTTCCCGTTGCTACGAGCACCGGCCTCTATTCGACCGACGCCTGCGGCGGCCAGGGGGCCATCTTCGACGAGACAAGCGGCGCACGCGCTGGGGTTTTCACCTCGACGCATTTGCCAGCGTTCGGCGACACGTTCGCGGTGTACAGCCTCGACACGGAGCTCATGGCCATCGATGTCGCTTCGGCGGCTATACGTTGGACGTTCAAGGTCTCGACCTCGCTCGAGATGCCGCCCATCGTCGTGGGTCATCAGGTCGTGGCGGCCGACGCCAACGGTATCGTCTACGTGATTGACGCCGACACCGGCAAGCTTCTCTCGTCCGACAAAACGGACAACATCCTCCAAGCGGGCGGGCTCTCCGAAGCCGATGGGATGCTGTTCCTAAGCGGCAACGGAATCCTCATCGCCTATTGAGGCGATGGCTCAGTCGTCGCCCGCCTCGGGCACCATTTTGCCCGTCGCGTTGTCGACGATTTTCATCGACGCGGTCGCGTCGTTTTGATCGGGCGGCAGCCATTTGGTCGAAGTGCCGCTCCCGCCGCTGAAGATCTGATCGATGTATTGAGGGTTGCGATAAAAGTAAGCCGTATAGCCGTCGGCAACTTGGAACGAGCTCAAGGCCTTCCACATCACGCCGACGTGGCCTTGATTGTCGGTGATGCTCCGAAAGTCCGGCGTGCTGTTGGCGACCTTGATCTCGTTGCCTTCGTAGTTGAACGCCTCCCAAAGCTTCACGATCCACGGCTTCGAGATCGTCGTGCGCTTGTTCTTGCGCGCGGTCTTTCGCTTGGCCGGCGGCCTCCGCGCCGGTCGTTTCGCCGCGGTCGTGCGCTTGGCAGACGGTTTCTTCGAGCTCTTCGTCGTACGCGTCTTCTTCGCGCGCGGCTTGGGTTTCGCCATGCTGGTCCAACGATACCGGTGGCACACGCCGCGTTTCAAGGACGTCGGCAGAGCGCGCGGTGGTAGTCTCGCGCGCCGGGAATGAACACCCAAGACATCGTCCAGAAGCTCTGGAACCTCTGTCACGTCCTTCGCGACGACGGCATCACGTACCACGAGTACGTCACCGAGCTCACCTTCCTCCTCTTTCTCAAGATGGCCAAGGAGACGGGCGCCGACGAGCAGATCCCGAAGGGCTATCGCTGGGACGACGTCGTCAAAAAAGACGGCGTCGAGCTGCTCGAGTTCTACAAGAAGCTCCTGCTCGATCTCGGAGGCAAGGGCTCGGGGCGCGTGCAGGCGATCTTCGCGAACGCGTCGACGTCGTTTCGGCAGCCGCGGCACCTCCGCACCGTCGTCGAGAACATCGACGCGCTCGATTGGTACAGCGCCAAGCACGAAGGGCTCGGCGATCTCTACGAGGGCCTGCTCCAGAAAAACGCCGAGGAGACCAAGAGCGGCGCCGGCCAGTACTTCACGCCGCGCCCGCTCATCGAGAGCATGGTCGCGCTGATCAAACCCGCGGCCGGCGAGCGCGTGCAAGATCCCGCGGTCGGCACCGGCGGCTTCCTCATCAACGCCGCGCGCTACGTGCGCGCGCAGACCGACGACTACCACGACCTCTCCGTCGCCAAGCAGAAGTTCCAAGCGCGCGAGGCCTTCTACGGCATGGAGCTCGTGCCCGACGTGCAGCGCCTCGCGCTGATGAACGCGATGCTCCACGACATCGAGGGCGACATCGCGCTCGGCGACACGCTCGGCCCGAGCGGCGCGAAGCTCCAGAAGGCCGACGTCATCCTCACGAACCCGCCCTTCGGCACCAAGCGCGGCGGCGGCGGCCCGACGCGCGACGACATCACCTACCCGACGAGCAACAAACAGCTCGTCTTCCTGCAGCACATCTACCGCGGGCTCGTGCCCGGCGGCCGCGCGGCGGTCGTCTTGCCCGACAACGTCCTCTTCGAGGAGGGCGTCGGCCAGAAGGTCCGCGCCGACCTGATGGACAAATGCGATCTCCACACGATCCTGCGTTTGCCGACGGGCATCTTCTACGCGCAGGGCGTCAAGACGAACGTCCTCTTCTTCACGCGCGGCGAAAAAGACAAAGCGACTACCAAAGCGGTTTGGTTCTTCGATATGCGAACGAACATGCCTTCGTTCGGCAAACGCACTCCGCTCACGCGCGAGCACTTTGCGGACTTCGAGAAAGCGTTTGGGGAAGACCCGCTCGGCAAGAGCAAGCGCAAGGACCAGGGTGAGACCGGAAGGTTTCGGAAGTTCACGCGCGAGGAGATCGCCAAGCGCGGGGATAACCTCGATATCACGTGGCTCAAGGACGACAGCGTGACGGATCACGAGGACCTGCCGGAGCCAGAGGAGATCGCAGCGGAGATCGCGGCGCACTTGCGGACGGCGTTGGAGGAGATCGACGCGCTTCAAGAGGAATTGAGGTCGTGACGAATGGGATCCCGGCGACGTGGATCTGGTCAACCGTCGGCGAAGCAGCCGAGGTAACCGGCGGACTCACGAAGAACGCGGCGAAACGCGATACAAGCACGGTGCGCGCGCCCCTGGTCAGTGTGGCCGCAGTTCAGCTGAGGAGGATCGAGAAAGACGCCATCGGCGACGTGGGCGTTCTCGATTCGGACGGCGATCGGGCAACGCTCGCAAAGGGCGATCTGCTGGTCGTCGAAGGAAACGGCTCCCTCGAGCACATTGGACGCGTGGCGTTGTGGGGTGACGATGCTCCCGGCGCTCGACACCAGAACCACATCATTCGCGTCCGGCCGCACAGAGTGTCGTCTCGGTTCTTGCTTGAATGGCTCGCGTCACCCGCCGGCCGGAACGCGATCATCGAGGAAGCCACATCTGGCGCAGGCCTCTACACGCTGAGCCTGTCCAAAGTAGCGCGCCTGCCAGTGCCAATTCCGCCGCCGACTGAGCAGGCGCGGATCGTTGCGAAGCTCACGACTATCCAAACGCACAGCCGCCGTGCGCGCGAGGCACTCGACGCGGTGCCGCCGCTCCTCGACAAGCTGCGTCAGTCGATTCTCGCGGCGGCCTTTCGCGGCGACCTCACGAAGGACTGGCGCGCGAAGCACCCGGACGTGGAGCCCGCAAGAAAGGTCGTCGAGCGCACTGTTGCGCCCGCGGGAAGATCTTCCGGGCGTGCTGCGACGACGAGCGTCCGGCAAGGCATCGCCGCCATTTCCGTGGGCGACCCGGGAACGACGACGCCGAAAAGATGGACGTGGGTGCCGCTCTCGCGAATCGCCAGGATGGAAAGCGGCCACACACCAAGCCGCGAGCACCGAGAATACTGGGACGGGGACATCCCTTGGATCGGTATCCGCGACGCCCGCGCATCGCACGGCAGCGTTATTGGGTCCACGGAGCAAACGGTTACCTCGCTTGGATTAGAGAATTCAGCGGCGCGATTGCTCCCCGCAAGGACGGTCTGCTTTTCAAGGACCGCGTCCGTTGGCTACGTGACGATCATGGGTCGGCCGATGGCAACAAGCCAAGACTTTGCAAACTGGATCTGCTCCGATGCAATCTTGCCCGAGTATCTGATGTTCGCGCTGCTCGCCGAAGGCGATCATATTCGCAAATTCGGCGAAGGATCTACGCACACGACTATCTACTTTCCGGAACTCAAAGCGTTACACATCTGTTTGGCGCCCATCCCCGAGCAAAGGGAGATCGTCATACGAGTCCAGCGCGCGCTCAGCCGTGTAATGCGATTTCAAAGCGACGCAGATTCGCGGCTCGCAAGCCTTGCCGCTCTCGAGCGCGCTACCCTAGGGAGGGCGTTCCGGGGGGACCTTCTCACCGGGCCGCGCAGCAACAACGCGATCGCGGAGTAACCAGACTGCACGTCCCTGACTAAGTCGTCTAGTCCGACTCTGTAGCCGCGGCAGCATAAACGGCCGCCGCTGCAAGCGCGTGCTGGCGCGCTATCGCGAACGCGTTCACGAAGGGCCCGGCCTCGGGATTACCAGGGTCTGCGAACTGCTTAAGCGCAGACATATCATCGAGGAAATCGCGCAACGTTTTTCGAGCATCTTCAAGATTGGACATGGATCGGCGCTCCTCTAACCGGTGGCTGGCGTCGCTGCCAAAACGGGCGGTCGGGCCATCGGGACTGCCGAGCATAGACCCGACCACGATCGGTAAGGTAGGCCTCGGCCCGTGCTCGGACCGCTTCGTCGTAAAGCGGCAGCGCCGTTACGCTGCCGAGAAGGTGACGTTGGATTGCCTGCGCGCCGATCGATGCCGATTCGATCGCAAAGAGGAGTCCCTGGCCCGCGAGCGGATCATGCGCGATGGCGACGTCACCGACGGCGACCCACCCTTCCCCAGCGCAAGAGTCGAGCGTCGAGGTGCATGCGCTCCAGGTCGTCGTCGGACGTGGCATCAACGACAGAAGCCGCTCACTAGTGTGTGCAGCATGATTCAGCGCGTGCTGAACCGCCTCTCGACCTCGGCCGAGTCCAGCAAGAAGATCGGCATCCGTCGCAAATCCGACAAGGGAGCGATCCTCATCAAGCTCGACGGAGTACAGCCATCCGTCAGGACATGCCTCAACGAGCAGGCCAGAAGAATCGCCTCGAGGTCGGAACCACGCAAGCACGACGCACAGGCTGTCCGCTCGCGAGCGCTGCGCGCCGAACCAGTGCCGTCGCCCATGGCTTCGCCCGGAAGCGTCGACAACGAGGCCGGCCCTGATTCGAGCAACCGTGTCGTCACCGCGCAAATCGATACGCCACGCGCTCTGCTCGCGGACAACGCTGTGTGCTCTCGAGCCGATCACGAGCCGCGCCCCGTACGATGCGGCTTCCGCAAGGAGCCACTGCTCAAACGCTGGCCGGCACACGCGCCAGGCGCATCCAAACGGGTTCGTGATCGACGTCGACTGCTGAAGCGTCGACGAAGCCCATGCGGACGCGGCCGTCTCGCAGCGTCGGAAGATCCCGGCTGGCCGGCGGTCCCAAACTCCGAGCCGAGCTAACGACCGGCGGCCCTCCGCCGCCAGAATCTCGCACCGCTCTGGCGATTCCGACCTCCCAACGACTACAGCGACCTCGATGCCGGCACGTGCAAGTATCAGCGCGGTTATCGCGCCGGCAGGGCCTCCGCCCAAAACAACAACGTCGGGCATCAGCCCCGCTCCGTCTCCACCCAGATGCCTTGAACAAGTTTCGACACGAAGCCTTGCTTGAACCAATTCGATTTCATTTCAGCATAACGTGCCGGGTCGTCGTCACTCGCGTTGAAGAATGGCGCGCGAGCCCATGCGACTTGGGCCGTCGGATCATTTTCGGTATAGACGTCATCCGGTCGCTGGCCCGCCCACCACATCGCCGACGTCAGCTTCCCCGTCGTGGGGTCGGTGACCTCCTCGCGCTTGCAGTCGCGGAAGTCCGCCTGCCAGGGCAGGGCCATTTGCTGCGTAAAGAATCCCGGCCCGATGCTGAGTTGGCCAACTGGAGCGCCGGCTGCGATGCGAAAAGGCTCGCAGTAGATCTTTGCGTTGCGCACGAGCCAGCTCACCTCGATTCCTGGAAAGAATGGGCCGCCCACACAATTCTCCAGAGCCGCACGATCGAGGCCGTCTGGTGTGAACTCGATAGCAGCCGTGCGCGCGGGCCCGTCGCCGTCTCGTCTGAACTTTCCGAGCGCCCATTGGCGCAAGAGACCGTATTGATACCGAGTCAGCGCGAAATAACGCTTCTGATTCAACCGCCGAGGATCGCCCGGCGGCACGTCACCTTCGTCGACGTACTCGTCGCCCAGCCCTTTCGGCATCTGGTTCGCACTTGCGTCCTTCCCATCAGGGTCCCGCAATCGGGCAAACACCGTTTGCCGCGCCACGTCGTCGTCGCGCAGCAGCTGCCATTGCGACGGGTCGAGGGTCTGGTGGAACGGCGTGCCAGGCGGCGGCGCGTGTACAAATGTTGCCATGAAGGCGCGCTCCAGCAACGGCGCGATCTCCGTCGCGAATGATGGCTCATAAGAGCTAAAGGACTTGCCAGTCTTCGCCCAGTCTTCGCGCTGGGCTCGTAGCATTTGGAGCGGACCGCCGCTGGCGAAACTCGCGAGCGGAGGCAGTGAAGGGAGTTCGCGGACCGCGACGTCCCACATCGTGTCGTAGAGCGAAACCACATTCCCAATCGCGGGCGCGAAGTCAGGCGGCGCTACAATCACCCACGCCGCTTGGGCGGCAATGGTCTCCGGTCCACCTGCGCCCTGCACAACGACCGTCGCGGTAACGGGACCGTCGCCAACATCATCAAACCATCCGTCATTGTTGACGTAGTCGGCAATGTCCGGCCCATGTTGAGACGTCCTTCCGCGACCGCCGATAACTTGCAGCCGGCCAACGTCGTCTGTTCGAAGTTCGCCGATATCGGGGATGTCGGCGCTGCTCGTGGAATTCGGATTTGTCAGCGCGACGGGCGCCGCCTTAGCTCCAGAAATTGAACGTAGCGCAGAGTCGATTACGAGGCGCGGTTCACGATCGCTGCCAATGACTGATGGGTTCCGCAGTCGGTTATTCGCAAAATCATCGTCGGCGCCCTGCTGGCCATTAAACCGAAAGAACGCAGCCTTTCGATTTGCTAAATGAATTCCCCAAGAGATCTCGACCACACCGCCTTGGCCAGCGAGGGCCTCGCGCACGGGCCGGAGCGAGCCATCCGGAAGCTCTTCGTACTCCCACACACGAAACTGCGCAGCTTGCGGGCGGACGAGGCCCGCTTGCTTGAACCCTTGGAAGACCTTTTTCGAGAAGTCGAAGTTCGCCGGAATGCCCGGCACCTCAGGGCCGACAAAGAACGAATCTCGACTCGCGTTTCCTACTCGCGCGATCCCGATCGACGGGTGAATTCGGAAGATCCTCGCCACGGCCATGCCTCCTTGCTCAGTGCGCCAAGATGAATGCACGGAGCGCACTCCGATCCGCGTCGACCATGTCACGATCTGGCGGCATCGTCGCACGCGCATCCGAAAGCGTTCCCCGCGGTTGCAGGCGTGACAAAAGCGGGCTTCGAATCGACAGGAGCATCGCCTTGTCGAACACGTCGAATTCGACGGAGCCGTGGCAGCGGAAGCAATAATGATTGAGGCGCTTCAAGGCTGTCATGTCGTTCGGGTCTTTGGCGTTCCACCGAGTGGCGCCGCCGTCGGGCGCCAACGCGCGCAGTGCTAAGTTGTCCACGTGCTGGGCACTCGATGCGTGCAAATCCAGCCAATGAGATGCTGCCCGCTGCTGAACGCTGCCGGGCTGAACACGCTGGTTTTGATCGCGCATCTCGGTGTTCAACTCGCGGATGACGTCGAAACCGCCGCTGTCGAAGATGACGGGCGCCGTCAACTTGGCAAAGTCCTCTCCTGGCGCGATTCGATCAAACCAATGGTCCGTGTCGAGATAATTCAGTAGCGGCTTTTCGGGCTCCCATACGGGATCAGGCGGCTTTGCGGCAAAGTCTAGTTGCAGTCCGCCGTGGCACGCGATGCAACCACATGGGACAAAATAGGCGCGCTTCCCTGCATTATCCGGCGTGTGCCCCGCGTCAAAAAAAGCGTCGAGCTCTTTTGATATCTTCGCGCCGTCCGACGTCTTCGCGTAGTCGAGCCAGTAAATCGGCGCGCGGTCTGTTCTCGAGGAAACGAGCATGACCTGCGTATTGACCGAATCCGCGCCCGCAAACGGATTGACAGCACCGATCGGTGCAAAGAAATTGAAGAGGATGAACGCGGCCTCCACCCCATTTGCTGCCGCGGCTGAGCCCGACGCGGCACGCAGACGCACCAACTTCCTCCAGCCAACAGCGGCGGCTGGACTATTTGCTTGACCGACATCAGTTATCTTTGGCGCGAAGAACCGCGCAGCTAGCACGCTGCCCACCGGGTTCGGGGCAGACATCAATGTGGCGGGCTCGGTGTCCTGCAGTGCTTTCGCCGTAAGGTGGAAGCCCAGATACCCGAGTACGGCGTCTAGCGTCCCAAAATCCCCTAATTTTAGCACGCTGGAGACTGCAGCGTAATATTCGTCGGTTTCCGCTCCGCTGCCCGTAGGAACGGTTGCGCCGGAACCGTGGCTGCAAACGTGCGCGAAATCGAACGCTTGCCCAGCCGTCTCGGCCGCGTCCGAGGTCGCGACACTCGACGACGGCGCGGCAGGACTTGGACTCGGTCCTGTTGGCGGCGAGCCGTTTCCCACAAATTTCGCTATCGCTAGGACCAAGCCAACTCCCGCGGCTCCGAGAGCAATCTTCGTTTTGGCGCTGACCGGTGTCGGCTTGTCTTGGTTATCCACGCTCATTTTCGCCTTTCGTCAACGGCCTCGCGCTGGCGCGCCCATTGGATCCACGGTCGTCTGTCAACGGCCTCACCGGGTTGCAATATGCCGAGCGGCTGCGGAAACCTGCGCCATCGACTGAATTCGGCCGGCAGGAAAGAGCGCCGTCATGCATCGGACGAGCGTATTGAAATCTCTCGCCTCCGCTGACGTCGGCGCTAGCACGTCTTGGCTAATGCCACTCCCCGGGGGCACGATTGGCACGCCACGGCCGAGTGCGAGCTCCGCGAGCACAACGCCGAGCGAATACACGTCACCCGTGACGTCGCAGCGTCCCCTGCTCCATTGCTCAAGCGAACAATAATATTGCGACCCCATTGGCCCACCGCGCGTGAGGTCGAGCACCTTCGAGTGCCTGTGAATGAACTGGCCGAGGCCCCAATCGGCGAGGACCGGCTCGTCGTTTTGATCGAGAAGAATGTTCTCTGGCTTGATATCTCGATGGATGAAGCCGAACGAGTGCGCGTACGCGAGTGCGTCGGCGATCTTCACCGCGAAGTGCGCGAGGGCGCTCAAGCTGTCGAAGCGCCGCCCTGCCGCGATGGCGCGCCGAAGGCTGCCTCTTCGAAACAGCGGCATCACGTACCAGGTCGGCTGACCAGGCATGCTCACGCCTTCCAACGAGACGATGTTCGGGTGCGCCATCGTCCGTAACATATCGATCTCTCGGTCGAAGCGGGCTTGCGCACCCGGATCGTTCCTCCAGCGAGGCCCCAAGCGTTTTCTCGCGAGGCGAAGCCCCACCGGGTGCGACGCATTCGAAGCCGTGACGGCGACCTCGTCGACGGTGCCGAGTCCGCCGGCACCAACCTCCCCGACTGGCGTGATCATGAACTGTCCCGGAAACAAGGTTGACGCCGCGACCATGCGTTGAGCCTCCCGCTCTGTCCGGACGAGATACTCGTCTTCAACCTGACGGGCCGTCCTACCCACTGTATGTGGCGCGTGCGTCGGGATCCCTCGCGCGTCGAGCGCATTTGTTTGCTCGAGAACGCGACTTATCACGGCCGGCGGCGCGCGACGCCGGAGCGACGAGGCGTGGCGGGTGCCGAGCGACGAGCGCGCGATTAGATCCTCGATGGAGACGTCGCGATTCATTTTGGTTTCCGGTGAAGATGAGACAGGCGCATCTCGACGGCCTTCCGCGTCATTCCGAGCCGGTCGGCAATCTCCTTTTGCGTGTACTCGGCCGCGGTCCCCAAGACGATCTCTCGCGTCTCCGAGTCTGGGACGACCTTGCGTAGCGCACTCATCACAAGGGCGCGTTGATCCGGGCGCCCAAATTCGTTCTCATCGGCCGACGCCTCGAGAGTGGTCGCCGGGTCTTCCTTCGTAAGCAAGCTGTCGAGCCAGGTCCCGCCTGCGCTGCGGTTGTAGACGTTGGGAAAATGCAGGATGCAGGCGCCGACAAAGTAGGTGCGGATGGTTGCGCCGCGGGTGACGTCCCAAAGTCCCGGCAGCAGCACGTGCTGGTGAAAAAAGCGAAGCGCATGGACCGCGGTCTCTCCCGCGAGGCCAAGAGCGTCGTCGCGGTCGACTCGTCGCCGTCGGCGTATTGCGCGACCCTTCTTCTGGCACTCGGCGAAGATGCGGCCGGAGAAAATCCACTCGGCGAGCACCGCGACGGCGTACTCCGCGAGCGCGGACCGAAAGAGATCCCATTCGCGCCCGGTGTACTGGGCCCACATGAGGCGATCGAGCAGCTGCCGGTCGGCGGCGAGGCGCTCAAGGTTGGCGGCTTGCCGTCGAAACCTCGGCCCAAGTTCGACTTCTACGGGTTGTATCCGCTGCCCGCTTCGAAGGATGAGTGGATTGGCGGGCAGCTGAATCATTGGTTCGTCGTCGCGGCTCTCGACCGCCGTCGACAGTCGCTCCTAGATGGCCCCGTCGCAGAAATCCCTCACCCGAAAATGCGATTTTTCGAAATTTCGCCGGGACCGTCCGTCTGGGATCTCAGTAACGACCACAAGGTTGGTAGCGGAATCGACGAGTAGCTCGCGCGCTGGGACGAGGCGCCACATCCAATGGTATTCTTTGGGTGACGCCCCATGCCCCACTCCGGAAACACCACCGCTGACCCCGAGTCCGTCGACTTCGCCTCGGACGCCGACCACGAGCCGCGGCTCTTCCCCGCGTTCACTCTCCTCGCCTCCAAGTTCGAGCCCCACCGAGTCGGCGAAGTCGCGATCCTCGACGGCACCGGGCGATTCTTCCTCGGACGCGACGGCGAGGCGCTCGATGCGATCACCTTCGCGCGGCTATGGCCGGGCGCGATCGAGCCGACGGGGCCGCTCGCTGGGAAGACGCTCTCGAATCAGCAGCTCCAACTCGACGTGGATGGTGACGACGTCGACGTGATCAACCTCGGGCGACGCACGCTCTACTTGAACGGCAAAGAGACCAAGCGCGCGCGGCTTCGGCCGGACGACGTGCTCAACATCGAGAATCGCTGGGTCCTCCTCTTCAGCATGCGGGCCGCGTCGATTCCCAAGCGCGCCGATCTCGGCATGCACGCGTTCGGCGAGCCGGATCGGTTCGGCATCGTCGGCGAGTCGCCCGCGATTTGGGAGCTCCGCGAGCGGATCGCGTTCGTCGCGCAGTTCGACGAGCACGTGCTCATCCTCGGCGAGACCGGCACGGGCAAAGAGCTCATCGCGAAGGCGATCCACATGCTCTCGCGGCGCGCGCGCGGGCCGTTCATCGACCAGAACTCGGCGATGTTTCCGCGCGAGCTCATGGTGGCGCAGCTCACCGGCAACCCCAAAGATTGGCCGAACCCCGGAATGCCCGCGTCCGAAGGCCTGCTCGGCGCCGCGCGCGGCGGCACGCTCTTCCTCGACGAGATCGGACAGCTGCCGAAAGAGCTCCAGGCGGCGCTCCTTCGCGTGCTCGATCCCGACGCGAGCTACCAGCGCCTCGGCGATCCGAAGCCGCTCAAGGCCGACTTCCGGTGCATCGCTGCGACCAACAGCGCGCCGCGCGATCTCAAGAGCGACCTCGCGCCGCGCTTCCAACACCGCATCGAGAACCCGCCGCTCGACCTGCGCCGCGAGGACATCCCGCTCCTCGCGCGCGCCCTCATGCTCAAAGCCGCCGCGAAAAGCCCGGAGGCCGCGTCCAAATTCATCCGGGCCGACGGCCCGCGCCACGAAGCGAACCTCGATCCCGCGTTCGTCGCGCACCTCGTTCAGCGCGACTACCCGGGCAACGTGCGCGATCTCGCGATCGTGCTCCGCGAGGCGATGGGCGCCTCGCGCGACGACATGCTGCACGCGACGCCGGCGATGCTCGCGCAGACACCCGGTCCGGAGCTCGCAGCGACCGCGCCTGCTCCCACGCCGCCGACCGAAGCCGAAGTACGCGACGCCCTCGCCCGCCACGACGGACATAAGACTCGCGCAGCGGAGTCCCTCGGCATCACGCGCTTCACGCTCACTCGTCTGCTGAAGAAACACGGCCCGCGCGCAGCCTGACTTGCCTTGCGCACGAGGCGCTCACGCCGGTACAGACCGGGCGCCTGGGTGACAGTTTAGACCGGGTCCATGGGTGACACTTTTTATCGGTGACGGGTCTGCTTTACGGCGAGCGGCGAAGGAGTTCGCCGATGCCGTGGAAAGAGACCCGAGTCATGGACGAGCGCGTTCGATTCATCGCGGCGGTGCAGGCGGATCCCAAAGGCAACTTCTCCCGGCTCTGCGCGAGCTTCGGCATCAGTCGCGCAAAGGGTTACAAATGGGTCGCTCGTTACAACGAGCTCGGGCCGAGCGGGCTCGCGGACCAAAAGCCGGTCGCACGATCGTGTCCGCATCGCACACCCGACAAAGTCGTCGACGGCGTCATTGCGATGCGAAAGCTACATCCGTTCGATGGACCGAAGAAGCTGCGCGCACGGCTGCTCGCGAATGGAAGTAAGAGCGTTCCAGCAGCAAGCACCATCGGCGAAATCCTCGATCGCTTCGGCCTCATTCGACCGCGACGCGCCCGCGTGCGAGTGCCGCCGCACTCAGCGCCGCTGGCTCATGCGAGCGCACCCAATGATGTTTGGTGCGTGGACTTCAAAGGCTACTTCGCATGCGGAGACAAAACGATTTGCTACCCGCTCACCATCAGCGACGCTGCCAGTCGTTTTCTGATCAAGTGCGAAGCGCTGCGTGGAATGACGACGGCGCCGGTCCAAGTCCAGTTCGAACGTGCGTTTCACGAGTTCGGGTTGCCGCGCGCAATCCGTTCGGACAACGGCTCGCCGTTCGCGAGCAAGACGCTCGGCGGCCTCTCGTGGCTGAGTGCCTGGTGGATTCAGCTCGGCATCGTTCCGGAGCGCATCGAGCCTGGGCAGCCGCAGCAAAACGGTCGTCACGAGCGAATGCACAAGACGCTCAAAGAGCAGACGGCCAATCCGCCCGCGCCGACGATGGAAGATCAGCAACGTGCGTTCGATCGGTTTCGTGCGGATTACAACGAGCATCGCCCGCACGAGGCGCTCGGAATGCAGACGCCGTCATCACATTACGAGCCGTCGTTCCGCGTGATGCCAGCGACTCTCCACCCACCGCAATACGACAGCACGTTGCCGTGCGACTCGTTCATGCTCAGAAAAACGATGTCTCGTGGCAAGCGCAGCGCTTCCGTCTTCCGCCCGCGCTCAGAGGGCAGCCCGTCGGGTTCAAAGAAATCGCCGACGACGAGTGGGAGCTCCATTACGGACCGCTGCTCATCGGCTACGTCTTGATGCGCGACGGCAAACTGCACGTCGAACACGTCTAGGACGTCACCGACTGAGTTGCACTGGTCGTGTACGTCACGTCCTGGGAGTCGATCTGCGTCTTTCGGACCACGTCTCCGCTCGAGCGGTTCTCGTTCGGATGACGTCACCGGATCTGCCGGTTCGTGACTTCATCGACGACGGTCTCCGCCACCTCGGACCCGCGCTGTGCGTCGTCCGCTTGCCGGTCCGCGTCCTCCGGGCACCCGGATTGCGCCGTGGGAGGATCGAATTTGTGTTCAAATAGGATTCAGATCCGTCACCGATGCTGCCGGTCTCAGTTGTCACCTCGGTCCCCGGTTCTTCACGCCTTGCGCACGCGCGCCGAAGCCATCGCAAATCCGCGACAAGGCGTCCGTTTCGCGAGCGCACGGCGTCGGACGCGCGTGCGCATGCCATCGGTCTGCGAGACGAAAGCCTTGTTTTCAGCCGCGCGAGGCTTCAAGCGGTGTGCGCAAGGCCTCCGGCGGTCGTGCGCAAGCCTAAATTGCCGGGCGGCAAGACTCGTGTAGCTTCGGAAGTGCCGATGTACCCCGACGCCGACGACACGCTGCGTGACCTCTTGCGAGCGCTGATCGACGAGCGCGAGCGATGGGGCGCGGACGTCGCGACCGATTCGCTGGACCGACGGATTCGGAGCGGCTGGGATGCATGTGAGGACGCGAAGGTGCTCCTCCAGTGGGCCGCTCGCGGTCTCGATCTCCGTTCGCTCGTCCGCGCGGCGTGCGCCTGCGCGCGAACGGCGCTCGTGCACGTCGCGGCGGATCAACCTCGACTCGCCATCGAGTGCGCGGAGGCCTGGCTCGATGGCAAATCTTCCGCCGAGGATGTCCTCCGGGCGTCGGACGCCGCCCACGAAGCCTCGTTTTCGGCCCCGACCGAAGCGGCGGAGCACGCAGCCGAATCCGCAGCACTGGCTGCGCGGGCCGTGAGCGCGGCCGTCGCTGCGATCGCGCAGTTCGGAGTCGACAGCGGACACGCGGGCGATGCGGCAAACGAAGCGGCGCGAGCGCATACGGTCGCCCGCGCCGCCCGACCCGATGCACCTTCGGAGTGGTTCGAGGACGAAGAGCTCGCTCGCGACCGTGCGCGGATGGCGGAGGTGGTTCGGCAAGTTCTCGCGTGTCCTCTTTCGACGGACGTGCGCGCGAAGGCGCTCGCGCGAGGTCGCCCGTGACGTTTTCGGTCAGGAGAGACAGCTCGCTCGCTGCGATCATCGTCCTCGTAACCACCACGCTTGCGCATGCCGCGCCGGTCGGCGTCGGCGCCGCCGCTCGGCGCCGGAATCGAAACGACCGACGACCAGCCGATATCGACAGCGAATATCGACGTTCGTCCGCTTCGCTGGCTCGGGCTGCGTCTCAGCGCGGATGTCGGCTGGGCGTCATCCGAGGCGGCTTGTTCGGCCGCGTGATGATTGGCCCGGTCGTCTGGTTCGACCGCTGATGGTGATGCGCTCTCAGTGCGGTTTTGAGGCGAGCACCGCGTAATGATACGGGCCGACGCTGTGCGGGCTCTCGACCTGCCAGCCGCTGTCGCGGAGCAAGGCGACGACGTCGTCTGCCGCGACGCGATGGTCCGGCGGCGGTCCCGGCGATTCCTCGACGGTGGGTCGCCAGTCGACGATCGCGATTCGACCGTGCGGCACGACGACGCGTTCGATTTCGGCGATGGCCGCGGGCCGATCGTCGATCTCGTGCCAGACGTTCGCGAGGAACGCGAGATCGACGCTGGCATTCGCGAGCGTCGTCTTGGTCGCTTCGCCCGTGACGAGCGTCACGGAGTCCGCGGGGTCGAGCCGCGCGCGGAGGCGCTCGAGCATCTCCGGCTGCATGTCGACGGCGACCACACGAGCGCCCGCGCGAGCCATCGGAATCGCGAAGTAGCCGGTGCCCGCGCCGATGTCGGCGACGCGCATCCCCGGCCGAAGCGCGAGCAGCTCGAGCACGGACGCGACGGGCAAGAGCTTCTCCCGCTCCGGATCCTCGAGCACGTGGGCGTGCTCGTGTTTGAACATGCGCTCGTGCACCGCCTCACACCTTACCAAAAAGACGTTCGAAGAAGCTCGGCCGCGCGACGCCCTCTTCGCGGCAGCGGCAACGCTCCTCCTTCGGGACGTCCGCGAGCACTTGTTCCACGTGGCGGCCGCAGCCGGCGTAGCTGGGCTTTTTGCAGGTCGAGCAAACGATTCGCGTACACACCGGATCTCACCTCGCGCGGAAACTATTCTAGACCACGATGCGGACATGGAGCCTGACGCAAGACGAATCCGCGCGATCTTCAAGGACGTGCTTTGCGAGCGACCATCGGCTCGAGCGCGTTGAAATCCGTGAGGAGCCGATCGCTTCCACCCGTGCGCGCGAAGATGCGGCCGCCGCTCGCGAACATCGTCCGACGCGAACGAGGGAACCTCAATGCTGGCAGCGCGGCTCTGAGCTACGCTCGGGAACATGCGGCGCGTACGGGCAAGAGCGATCAAGCTCGCGTTCGCGGTGAGCTTCACCGCCGCCTTTGTCGCATGCGGCGCCATCGCACCGGGCTCGGACGCGGGCGTCGAGCTCGATGCCACGATGGACGTCGCCGAAGCTGCCGTCGTCGACACGACGAACGACACCGCTTCGCCCGATGCGTCGATCGACGCAAACGTATCCGACCTAATGCCGGATGCCGCCAGCCTCGACGCAGGCTCGGACGTCGCCGAGGTCTACTTCGACGCGACGCCCGATCCAGTGGGTTGCACGTACTTTTCGGATGCCAGTTGCACGACCATTCCGAAGCCGGTCTCGATCAGCATCGCGGGCTGCGTGCCGTCACCTCCGCCGCAAGACGGCGGCGTGATCGAGCCCGGCGTCTATCACCTGACCTCGGCCTACTGGAACGCGCAGTTCTTCGATGGCGGCTGTCCGGCAAACGCGACCTGGGGCGGCAGCCTCGAGATCTGCGGAAACATCATTCAAGACTACGACGTCAATGACGTGCACTCGGTCTTCGTCGGAAACCTGATCTACCAGACCGTCGGGAATCAGCTCCAGTGGGAGCAGTATTGCCCCTCGGGCCCGTATTTCGCGTCGTTCGCTTACACTGCGACGCCGACGCAGATCGTCATCAACTGGGGATATCCGTCGGTCGGGCTCATCGAGACGTACACGAAACAGTAGAATGGGCGCGCGGGTACATAGTTGTTGATCCGTCTTTCCCGCTCTGAACGCTGGCTGCGTGTACACATGAGTCGCGGGTCGCTCGCTGCGATCATCGTGGTCATGTCGACAACAGCGCCCGCGCATGCCGCGCCGATCGGACTCGGTGTCGCCGCCGAGACGAGCGGCCGAGCGTACGTCGATGCAGCTCCAACGGGCTTCGCGGGCGGTGACGTCTTCGCCCTTTGGCGCGTGCTGCCGGCTTTCGAGCTCTCGTTGCGATATCAATTCAGCGTGATGCTTCCGAGCCTTCAGCGTTACCCATACGGGTGTGCAGCGCCGGATTGCGGTATGGACGACCGGAGGTACCGCTCCGATTCGCTCTTGCTCGAAGTCGCCGGCGTGCCTCTCCACACGCGGTTCGTAGACATCGGCGCGGGCATCGTCTTTGGCGGGGGCATCGAAACGATCGAAGATCAACCGCTATCGACGTGGAGCCGCTACGGCGACCTCACGAAGCGAGTATTCCACGACTCGATCTTCACGATCGCAGCCAAGGCGAACGTCGACTTTCGGCCAATGCGCTGGCTCGGACTTCGTGTCAGCGCGGACGTCGGCTGGATGACGTCGGAGGCTGGAGGACTGGTTGGGCGTATCATGGTCGGACCCGTCGTTTGGTTCGCCAGATGAAGTTATCGAGCTTCTGGATCGCATGGAGCGTGATCGTCGTCGCGGCATGCGGTCGAGTCGATTCTACGACGGATGGCGGATCGGACAGCGCTGCTGACGTGCTCGGATGTAGCTATCAGGTCTGCGACGATGGCGGGTCAACGCCAGCGACCTGCCCGGTCAATCAAACCTGCTCCGTTGGCGATGGTTGCAACATTTGCATTTGCCAAACGGACGACGCTGGCAAGATGAGCCTGCAGTGCACCGGTCGTAACTGCTCTTGCAGCGATCCGGCCGATTTTTGAAACAACAAATGCTGTTTGGGAAGATCGTGAGAGGCGCGCTGATCACGACGACCGTCGTCGCGCTGGGATGTTTCGCGTTGAGGACCGCGTCGGCAAACGACGACGGCGGCTCGGATGCAAACGACGATGCAGCGGCCGCCTACGATGACGTCGCGGACGTGGGAGACGCCTCTGCGGACGATGCCGATGCAGCGGCGGATGCGGACGCCGCTAGCGCCCCGCGTGATGCATGTACGCCGCCTATCTCGTGTTACTGCGCACATTACCCGTGCGGATATGACGATTCCGCGCCGCCGTCCTCCGGCGGCGGCTGCGATGTCGACGCAAGGCCCAACGAGCTGCCAGGTGGGCTCGTCGCACTACTCGCGCTTTTCGCGCTCGCCGCGTTGCGCTCGCGGAATCGGCGGACCTAACACGACGGCAGCTACTCGGCTGCCGCGTCCGACGTGACGCACGTTGGAGACGAGAAGTCCGTCGTGGGTCCCGCGTCGGAGCCGTCGACGGTCACGGCGACCTCGGGGGATGGACGACAGGTTGCCGGACAATCGCTCTCGGGCTCCCGCGTGACGGCTTCCGTGACGACGAGATGCGCCGTGTGCGTCGTTCCGTCGCCGAGCACGAACGTCGCGTCACAAGTTTGCGCGTTCTCGCTCTCGATGGAGCACACCGTGGCGGTGCAGCTGCCCGCTGGAGCGCATGTCGAGGTGAAGCTCTCGAAGCCACAGCTCGAGGCGAACGTGGTGAGTGTCGAAGTCAGACAGGGACCTTGGGACGACACACACAGTCTCGAGCATCGAGCCGTCCCCACCGCTGCGACCATGGCGACCGACAAGGCCACGAGATACCGGGAACGCGTCGAGGTCACGACGATAGCCTAGCGGCTAGAGCACCGCGTGCACGGCTTCTCACGACAGCTCAGAGGCACCCGCACCCGAGGGTGCCCGTCGTCTCGTCGAGCTGTCCGCTGCACCCGCCGATCGTGCACGACGACTTTCCCTCGCATGACGCGGGGAGCGCGATGCAGAAGGGTGGCGGCGGGCCCGGGCCGTTGCTGCACGACTGATCCTGGTATCCGCCGCAGCACGGTTCGAGCAGCACCTCTCCGTCGGCGCAGGCCCCCGCCTCGGCTGGCTCGCCGCAAGAAGGAGCCTCGCAGTGGCTGCCGGGCGGACAGCAGTAGAGCAGCGGTCCGCCAGGACACTCGACCGGATATGCGCCGGCTTCGCAGGCACCGGCGTCCTCGATCGGCTGCGCGATGCTCCCGCCGCAGCCGACGACCAAGAGAAGTGAAAGCTCGATGAAGGTTCTTCTTCGCACGCGCGCCGCTTTGCACCGCGCGTGCCGCTCGAAAAAAGCGGTGATCGCGCTCGGCGCGTGTGCCACGCGCTGCCAAGCAGCGGGCGATGCGGTCATGGTCGACATCGACGTTCGCACGAGCCATCATCGGCGCACCGGAGGGATTGGAACGAATGGGCGTGCCGGCTTTCGAGGGACCGCCGTGGGTTTGCATGGATTGCGCGGCACGCAACGACGCCGCGGGCAACTGCGCGCGCTGCGGCGAGGGGCCGCTCGTCGACGCACGCGACGCGCTCGTCCGAAAAACGCTGCGCGATCAGGACGACGAGCGCGGGCGTAAGCGCTCACGAACGCTGATCGTCGCAGCTGCGGCGATAGGCTCGATATTCGGGCTTCCGTGCCTCCTCTTGTTCGGTGAGGTTTTGGGTCTCGTCGTAGTCGTGCTGCTCGCCGCGGGGATTTACGGCGTGCTCCGACTCACGTTCTCGCTCAAGCCGCGGTTCGGCGACGTGCAGCCGTAGCCATGCCGGACGCGCTTCTGCGACGAACGCGCGCGTTTCTCACTGCGCTTCCGCGCGAGGGCGAGCTGCCGCTGCGCGAGGTGCTCGCCTTCCATCTCGACGCGCTCCGCCACGCCGACCCCGAGGTGGTCGCGGCGCTGCCGACGAAGGGTCCGCTCGAACACGTCCTCGCGCGCGAGCACGGCTTCACGAGCTGGGACGAGGCCATCGGCTGCGAGCGCATCGTCGACGCGCGCTTCGAGGCCGCGGCGAATGCGATCGTCGAGGGGGACCTCGCGACGTTGCGTGGGCTGCTTGCCGCGCACCCGACGCTCGTCCGCGCGCGCTCGCCGTACGGCCATTGTGCGACGTTGCTCCATCACGTCGCCGCCAACGGTGTCGAAGTCGCGCGGCAGTGGCATCGCCACCGAACGCGGCGGAGGTGGCGCGCGCGCTGCTCGCGGCCGGTGCCGATGCCGATGCGCTCGCCATGCCGTACGGCACCGAAGACACGCCGATGACGTTGCTGGTCTCGTCGTCGCATCCGGCCGAGGCCGGGGTGCAATTGGATTTGATCGACGCGCTCCTCGATGGCGGTGCCGACGTCGATCGCGCCGGCGGTCAGCCGCTGTGGACCGCGATCGTGTGGGGCTACGATCGCGCGGTCGACCGGCTCGTCGCGCGCGGCGCGCGCGTGGACAACCTGGTGTTCGCGGCGTGTGCGAACGATGTCCATCGCGTGCGCGGATTTCTCGCCGCGCCCCGCACGGCGTTGAAGCTCTCCGCCGAAGAGCTCGAGGCCGTGCACGTCGTCGACTACGCGCTGATCTACGCGGCCGGTCTCGGCCGCCGCGACGCGGTCGCGCTCCTGCTCAAGCACGGCGCCGATCCCACCTTCAAGGAGCGGCACTATGGCAACACCGCGCTCGATGCTGCGAGCTATCCGCATCCCGCCGCGGGACGACCGCACGGCAATCCCGAGGTCGCCGCGTTGCTCGAACGGCCGCAGCGTACGACTTGAGCGGCCTGGTCGGCCGCGCCGCCATCCTCCACGTCGCGACGTCAGGGTACCGCCGATTCGAATGCGTGCGCTGTGCGCACACGATTGTGCGCGCACAGCGATCGCACGCGCTCGCGCACGCGATCTCGCGCGCTTAGCGCACGCGCACGCTGGCCCGCTCGTTGCGATGAGGGCCTTCACCACGCGCCGCCAATCACGGCGTCGCTCAATGGAGGTTCTCAATCATGCGTTCGATCAAAACCAATCAACCGCTCACCCTCAGCCGCTCGACCGCCGACCGGGGCGTTCAGCGTGCCGTGCAGTTTCTCCGCACGGTGGGCACCGACCCGGCCATCCGCACCGAGCTTCAGAAAGTCGGCTTCCAGGAAGACGATCTGAAGCAAGGCTGGATGCTCGTGCTCCGAGCGTCGGCCGCGCCGCAGGCCCCTGCGCGGTTCACGCCCGACGCGGGGCCCGTCGCCGACGCCACGCAGAAGCTCGAAGCGTGGCAGTCGACGATGTTTCTCCGCGCGCACGCGGCGCTTCGTCGTTTGCACCCGGAGCAGGACGCGTTCGTCTTCGCCGATCCGGTGAGCGACGGAACCACGACGGCCGTCGTCGCGGTGTCGCTCTTCCTCGAGCGTCTCGACGCGCTCGAGAATTCGGCCGACCGCAAGTCGACGCGCAAGTCCGACCACGCGGCGCTCGCGACGCTCGCGCGGCGCGGCGTCACCGAGTCGGAGCGCAAGCAGGCCACGCACCTCGTGCACGTCATCGAGACGACGGCGGCGCCCGAGGTCACGAGCACGCCCGCGCCAGCGCCCGACGTGAAGATGGCGGCGCTCGCCGACGTCTACGCCTGGGTGCAGGATTGGTCCGACTCGGCGCGCGCCGTCATCACGCGACGCGATCACCTGATTCGGCTGGGCATCGGCAAACGCCGCTCGCGCGCGGCGACGGTCGCTCCGCAGCCGGCGCCCGCGCCGGTGCCCGAGCCGGTGGTCACGCCCGCTGCGCCGCAGCTCATGAGCGCGCCGATCGCCGCGCTCCCGGCGAAGTCGAACGGGATGAGCAACGGCGCGATCCACACGTGACCCGTTCTCACAATCTGCTCGTCGTGAAGAGACGCGCGGCTCCGGAGGGAGGGCCGCGCGTTTCGCTATTTTGTCCGACTCGGCGCGCGACGTGCTCACTGGTTTCGAGTCACGACCGAGTCCACGACGGCGGCGATCTCTTCCGGCGTCGCGCTGTGGTCGATCGCTTCGTGCCCGATGCTCTTCAAGTACGCCGCGTCACCCGCGGCTGCGTAGGGGCCCGCGACGAAGACGATGCGGGCGGTCTCGTCCGTGGTCCGCGCGACCATCTTGTAGAAGTCCTCGGCGTGTACGCGCGTGCCGAGGTAGCAGACGATGGCTGCGCGGCGGCGCGACGTCAGCGCTTCGACGGCATCGAACGGGTTCGTCGTCTCGCGGACGGCAGCGCGAGACTTCAGGTGCGCGCAAAGCGGCTGTACGTCGTCGCCGGTTCCGTGGACGACGAGCACGAACGAGTGCCTCGGCAGCATCCGGCTCGTGTCGCTCGCATCGGTCATGGGTGGTGCTCTACGACGATGACGCCGAGCGCGCCACTCGATCGCGCCACGGCTGACGCACCAGCGCGGCAATTCAAAATCACGAGAGCGCCGGGAGCCAAAACCAAAAACGAGAGCCCTTTCCGAGCGCGCTCGTGACACCGACGCTGCCGCCGTGGCCTTCGACGATTCCTTTGACGATCGGCAGGCCGAGGCCACGGCCGCGACCTCGCGCCGCCGCGCCGCGATAATAGCGATCGAAGACGTGGGCCTGCTCGCTGTCGGCGATGCCGGCGCCTTCGTCCTCGACGAGAAAGCAGACACCCTCTTTCTGGCGGCGGCAGCTGAGGACCACGCGCGTTCCGCTCGGCGAAAACTTGACGGCGTTGCCGACGAGATTCTGAAGCGCTTGACGCACGCGCTCGCGATCGCACAGCACTTCGGGTAGCGGCTCGTCGAGCTCGGTCGCGATCGTGATTTCTTGCTCTCGTGCCGACATCGCGGCGCGCTCCGCTGCGTCCCGCGCGATGTCCGCGGCGGGCTCGCGGCGCCGCTCCATCCGCAGGCTGCCGGTTTCGATCGCTCCATAATCGAGCAGATCGTTCACGAGGCGACATCGTCGCGACGGCCCTCGTGATGGTGTCGAGGGCGCGATCGACGGGCTCACCCGACGACTTGCTCGGCGAGAATTTCTTGATGAGCCCCGCGGCGACGCGAATGTTCGAAATCGGATTACGGAGATCGTGGGCGACGATCCCCAAGACCTCCTCGCGCGTCGCGGCCGCGCGCTCTGCCGCCGTCTTCGCGATGCGATATTCGATCGCGAGCGCCGCGCGCGTCGCCATGCTCGCGAAGAGATCCTTGTCCTCCTGCGAAAAGTCCTCGGCCGTGAGCGAGCCCATGTGCACGACGCCGATGACGCCTTCGGCCTCGTGCACGACGGGCACTCCGAAGAGAACCTTCACGCCTCTCTTGCGGATGACCGGGCTCTTGACGATGTCGCTCGTCGACGCCGATCGGAGCAGCATCGGCTTCTTGGTCGCGGCGATCGTCCCTGCGAAGCCTTCGCCGATTTTCACCGCGAAGCCTTCGTGGAGGAGCTCCTCCTCGAGGCCGACCGCCGCGCGGACGCGAAGGACGTCACCGTCGCGGAGGAGAATCGACGCCGTCTGCACGGCCGGCATGGTCACCTCGAACACGCGGAGGAGCCGCTGGAGCAAATCGGGAAGCGACGAGCTCAGGAACGCCGCGGACGAGATGCCGTCGAGCGCTTGAAGCGTGCGATTGCGGAGGTGAAGGTAATGCTCGACCGCTTCGGCGACGGCGCTGTCGATCACACGATGAAAACCGCGCGGTGCGACGAGGCCGACCTCCTTTTGCCAGAGCGTCACGATGCAATCGCGGAGCAGTGCGTACTCCGCGACCACCTCGCCGAGCGGGAACCCCTCGATCATGCGCAGGCGCGCGTGCTCGCGCGGCTCGGGCTCGGCCGCCATCGCGCTCGGCTCGAGCGCGCGCTCGCCGATTTCCGCGATGCGCTCGAGCAGCTCCGGGATGTGATCGACGAGCTGCGAATCAGCCAGGAGTCTCGCGCGCTCGGTCGAACGCGCCTGCGCCTTCCAGGCGGCGATGATGTCACTCTTGCGCTGGCGAATGAACTCGCCGAACTGGATAGGCATGCGCGCGTCGGTGCAAAAACTGAACACGCCGAGCGCGACCGGAGCGCCGACGACGAAGGCGCCACGCCTCGGCCGACGAGGAAAAGCGTACACTCGGCGTTCTCCGCCGGAGTCCCATGAGCATCTCGATCCACGACCTCGCCACTGGCACGTTCGTCCCGAAGCTTCGCACGCTCTCCGCCCTTCTCGAAAAGGCCGCCGAGCACGCGAGCGCCAAGAGCATCGATCTCGCAGCGATCGTTCAGGGCCGACTCGCGCCCGACATGTACACGCTGCGCCAGCAAGTGCAGCTCGCCTGTTTCCAAGCGGAAGACGCTGCAGCGCGGCTCGCCGGCCAGGATGGAGGGACGCCCGAGGAAATCGGCGACGCGTTCGCCGACCTCGCATCGCGAATCGAGACGACGCTCAAGCTGCTCGAAGGAATGCCCGCGAGCGCCTTCGACGGCGCCGAGGACCGCACGATCATCATCCCTGTTCCGGGCGGCGAAATGGTCTTCGAGATGACGGGCTACCAGTTCCTTCGCGACTGGGCGCTGCCGCATTTCTATTTTCACCTCGTGACCGCGTACGACATCCTCCGGAATCTCGGCGTCGAGATCGGCAAGCGAGACTACATGCGCAGCGTGGGCGGCTACCTCCGGCGGCGGTGATGATCGAATCCGGTGCTAAGACTACTTCGTGGTGCGGCGCGCTCTTTCGCTCTTCATCGGGTCGGTCGTCGTGGTCGCGTGCTCGCGTGACGGTGGAGGCAACGAGCCCATCGCCACGACGGCCGGGCTCGACGTGCGTGGTCAATCGAATACGCCGTGCACGTTGACCATCGACGGCGATGGGACGAGCACGTTCGAAATCGCCGCGCCGAGCCCGGCCGTCTCGGACGCGCCGCCAGTGAGCACGCCGGCCGCACTGACGACGTGCTCGCTCGCTGACGCATCGGCGGTCGCGGTGACCGGCTCGCCCACGTGCGTCCGCGCGACGCGAACGTCGACGCAGCTTTGTTTTTTTCAGGACGGCTGCCTGGGATCGCCGTCGACGTCGCAACGCGACTGCCCGGTGACGCTGACGCTCACGTGCAACGGGGTGAAGGTCTATGACCACGTCCCATGGAAAGTGTGCGCGTGGTTCGGTTAAGTCGAAACGCCGACGTGATGCGGCGGGTCACGCCGGTGCGAACGCGGGGTCCCATAGCTCCAAAGCGAGCTGACTCAAGATGCGCCGTGCCGCGTCGGGACCAGGCAGCCCCAATTCGTCGTCGTCAGCGTTTGCGACGTTCGCCCACAGCTCTCGAACCGCAGCACGTCCCGCCTCGCGGACCGCGGCGCGCGCGCTGCCGTCCAGCTTCTCGCTCACCCACGCGGCGACGCGCCACCCGAGATCTGCATGCCGAACTTCGTCGTCGGCAATGCGGACCATGACCGCGCGTACGTCGCGCGCTCGCGCGTGCTCTGCTTGCCACATCGCAACTGCCGCGCCGTAGGTTTCGCGGACGCAGCCCTCGACGGCGTTTTCGAGCGCCAGCGCGAGGCAATCGCGCTCGACCATCGGCGCGACCGACGGCGTCGCGGGCGCCGCACCTCGTCGTCGCGCGAGACGCGCAGTCATGCGCGCGTGACGTTGTTCGTCCTTTCGAGCGCGGAGCGCGGCGCGTCGCAACGAGCGCGGTGCGCGCTGCGCGACGAGCTCCGCATGTAGAATCTCGAAGGCAACGACCGAGGCCGCTTCGAGATGCGCCGCGTGCGCCAATTGCTCTGCGACAGAGCGGGAGGCGCGCAAGCTCCGCAGACCTGCTGGCCTTCGACCGCAGGCTCCGTCAGGGCGATCGTTGAGGGTGTTGGTGCAGTAGATCTTGGTGTCGCCATTGTACCAAATGCACAGCGGTCCATACTCTCCGCAGATCGAAGCGCACAGGTCGGCAGTCGGCGCTGCATCAGCAAGCCCGCACGATTCCGGGCTCGACATGGTGCCCGTCGCAACGGGACCGGAATAATAAAATGGGTTGGTGAAGCACGTCATGCTCACCGGGCCCTGCCATTGGATGTTGCAACCCGGTGGCGCGGCATCGCTCGCGGGATCGCCGTTGCCACAGCTCGATGCGACGAGCCCGACGGTCGGCGAAGCAGCGACCGCGAGCGCTATCGCGCGCCTGACGACGACGCCGATGGACTTCATGATCCTAGCATAACGGATCGAGCGCCCGACGGCCGCTCTGGACCTGCGTTTTCAGTTGTCGATACGCTCCGAAGATGCAGCGACACCTCGGCGCGGTCATCGTCGGCGCGGGATTCCTCTTCACGTCGGCGTGCGGCAAGCCGCTCGCCGTGTCGCCGACGCATGCGCGGGCGCCGGGCCTCAGCGTGTGCTGGCGCGACGTCGACGACTCGGACTTGGGTCTCGAGCGACCCGTGCGCGTCGCGATAGGCAAGCGGCTCGAGGCTGCGGGCTACACGCTCGTCAAACACGGATGCGACCTCGCCGTGGGGTGGAGCTTCACGACGCGCGGACATGGAAGCGACACGGCGTTCTGGGGCCTCCGCATGACCGTGCGTCGCGGTGACGGCACGCTCGTCGATCACGGTGAGCGCACGTTCGGGCCATCGGACTTGCCCGCCGACGATCCCGATCGCCTCGCCATGGTCGTCGTCAACGCGCTCAATGCATCGCCCAAGGTCGCAGCCGTCACCCACTCGGAGCCGCGTCCAGTCAACGGCCGGCTCGCACCGTCCGTGATTCAGCACGTCGTCCGCAGTCACTTCGGCGAGATGAAGTCGTGTTACGAAGCCGGGCTCGCGAAAGACCCGAGCGTCGGCGGACGAACGCGAACGCGGTTCGTGATCGATCGCACGGGACACGTTTCCTCCGCGGAGGACGTCGAGTCGGATTCGACGTTGCCGTCCGAGGTGCGCGAGTGCGTGACCAAACAGTTCTCCGCGCTCGAATTCCCGCCACCCGTCGGCGGCATCGTGACCGTCGTCTATCCACTCATCTTCACGCCGGGCTCCGGCGAGACGACGCCGGAGGGTGACGCCGGTGCGCCCAGCGCCGACGGCGCTTTCAATCGAGATGCGGCTGCCGTAGCGCTCGACGAAGCCGCTCGCGATCTCGGCGCGTGCGCGACGCCCGGCGGCCCGCGCGGGGGCGGACACATCCAGGTCACCTTCGAGCCGTCGGGGCAAGTGACTATGGTGACGATCGACGCGGGCCCGTTTGGCAGGACGCCGACGGGCGGTTGCATCAGCTCGCGATTTTCGAGGGCGCGCATTCCTCGATTTTCGGGAGGCGACGTCACCGTCGGAAAGAGCTTCGAGCTGAAGTGAGGGCTCGCACGCAACCACGTCGGCGCGGCCTCGTCCCTGTGCGGGTTCACATTCCGCCGTCGTGCGTTTCGTTTGCCCAGCCGGCGTCGCGATCCATCATCGCGCTCATCCACGGCAGGTAATACGGCGCGAGCGCCGAGTCGCTCTCGACGACGTGCGATGGATAATTGCCCACGAGAAACGTCGCCGCGACGCCGCTGTCCGGCAAGCTCGCCGAAAAGGTCTCCATCACGCCGGGATAATCGCTCGTCGGGTCGTAGCCGAAATCCGGCGCGATGGTCGTGTCCTCCAAGAAGGAGAGAAATCCGAAACGACCCGGCGGCGAGAAAGTCTGCTGCACGCCGAGATCGTAGTCGAGCACTTCACGGAAGCTGTTGCACGTCGAGCACCCCGCGGGGAGGCCCGCGGCGGTTCCCCACAGTCCGAAGAGGCCGGCGTTGTTCATCGTGGGCGAGGTCTTTTGCACGAGCGGCGGTCCCGAGTCGTCGATGAGATCGACGCCGACGCCGAACGCCGACGCGATGCGTCCGAAATTCATGTACGTGCCGAACCCGCCCGCGCTCGAGCCGACGACCCAGACACGCGACATCGACGGGAACGTCGGCACGAGCCGCGCGAGAAACGCATCCATGTCGTGCGCGCCGTAGAAGTACGTCGCGATCGTGCCGCCGTCCGCCTCGGCGAGGCTCGCGATGGTCGTGCCCGAGTGCACGTCGCCGGTGCAATACGGAATGTAGACGAGGTTCATCGCGGCGAACGGATTGCCGGGGACCTGCCGGAGAAGGATGGGCACGAGCTTGTTCCCGGTGACCTCGGACGCGAAGGTGCTCTTGTCGAATCCCGTGAGATGCGTCGCGGTCGGGCTCGGGCCCCAGCATGTCGTCGCATCGTGGCAACTGCCGCCGCCTTCGAAATAAAACATGAGGCTCGTCGCGCCCGCGTGCGGGTTCACGGCGATGCCGGTCGGCGATCCGTTCGCGCAGAAGGCGTCCGGGAAATCGACCCACGTCCACTGATCGTCGGGCGCGCCGATGATGGGCGTCGCGCCCGCATCGTCTCCGGCGTCGGTCGTCGTCACGTCGACGCCCGAGTCAGTCACGCCGGAGTCGGGCGCGGTCGATGACGTTCCACACGCGGTCGCGGCGAGGACGACGAATTCGAAAAAGCGCATGATCCGAATTGGCTAGAGCTTACTCTGCCGGGCCTCGCGCGACGTATGGTTTGTTCCGAGCCTTTGGGGCGCTTCTGATCCTCGCGTTGGCCACGCTCGGATGCGGGCAAATCGCCGCCGCTACCGACGCGAGCGACTCGTCGAGCGTGTGCGCGGACGGTGGCGTCTGGGTCTACAATCCGGCTGATGGATGTAATGCCGTTCCCAACTGCATTGTCCCCGTCCAGTGCGGTGACCCGCGTGCTGATGGCGGTCCGATCAGTTGCAAGCTGAGCGAGTTGGGCTGCGCTCCGGATCTCTATCGCTGCACGGAACCGGCAACCATCTCGTCCGCCGGATCGAGCTGCGTTGAGTGAGAAGGGTTCGAAGGGCCGAACCTTACGGAAGTGTCGCTCCGCTACTGTCCGTGCCACTCGATCTCGAAGATCGACAAACCGTCCGGTGCTAGCGTTTCGTGATGCTTGCTTCGAAAGTTCGGACACGACGAGCGATTGAGATGCGCTCGCGTCTCTGCTGCTTTGTGGCGATCGGGCTTGCGATTGCGGCCAACGGTTGTAGCAGCGCAAAAGAAGTTTCACCGGCGCAGTGCGGTTCCACGACATGCACGCCCGACGAGCCCATCTGCAGCTCGCAGCGCCAGGGCACAGCGGGCAGTACCGCGATTTACTCCTGCGGCTCATTCGGCCCTTGCGATGACGACCAGACCTGCGACTGCCTGCAACGCAACAACGTATTCCCGTGCACGATCGGTACTGGCGGGTGCTTGGAAACAGCTGGCAGCATCCAGGTGTTTTGCAACGGCGATTGATGCAACGCCGACGTGGAACGGCGAGCGCCTCGAGTCTCCGGAGCGCGTGCGAGCGTGCGAGCGCCCGAAGAGATCGTGCGAATGAGATGGGCGACGCGAAACGCGGTACCATGCAATCTTGCTGGCCTCGACCCGCGTCACGCTGCGCGCCACCGTCATCTTCACCTTGACCGCGTCGATCGAGGTCGTGCTCCACGAGCTCGCCCATGCAACCGCGGCGATCGCGATCGGCGGCCGGCCGGTCGTGCTCTATCCCGGCGCCGTCACGCCGGGCAACGTGACGCCGTCGCAGTACGCCGTCATAGCCGCGGCGGGACCGCTCTTCAGCTTGGTGATGTTCGGCATCGGCCTCGCGGCTTGCCGGCGACTCCGCGCGCGCAACGAGACGCGCCTCGCGGCGGTGTGGTTCACGTTCCATTCGTTCATCGGCTCGGTCGGCTATCTGATCCTGACGCCGTTCGGCACGAACGACCTCGGCGGCATCGCGCACGTCTTCCACCTGGCGCCGCTCGTGCGCTGGGGAATGTTCGGCGCCGGCATCTGGGCGATGACCAAGATCGACGGCGTGCTCGCGCCGACGCTCGCCGAGCTCGCTCCCGCCGACGTGACCACGCCCACGGCGCGCGCGAGCTACGTCACGCGCACGGCGATCGTCCCGTGGCTGGTGTTCGGCGCGATGCGACTCGCGATCGATCTGCCGCTCCAGAGCATCTTCGTGCTCGGGCCCACGATCGGCATGGGCATTCCCATCCTCGGCACGTACTCGGCCGCGCGCAAACGCGGGGACCTGCCGGCGGGCGCGGGCACGTGGCGCGAAGGCGTGCCGTGGCTCTTGCTGATCGCCGACGTCGCGCTGCTCGTCGTGAACCGTTTCGTGCTTCACGCCGGTCTCACGCTCGCGCGCTGACGGCCGCCCACTCGTGTAACCTCGGCGGCGTGGGCACCGCCATCTTCCTCGCGTTCCTCGCGTTCGTCCTCTATTTGGCGGTCACCGCGAAGAGCCGCTCGCCGGCGGGACGCTACCGCGCGCTGGCGAGGAGCGGCGTTCGCGGGCGCGCGCTCGTCTTGTCGGCGTCGAAGATCGAGTCGACGGCGTTCATCAACATGGATCCTTACGTCGTGCGCTCGATGACGCTCGAGATCGAGGTCGCGGGCCGAGCGCCATATCAGGTCACCGACTCGTTCGCCGTTCCGCGCGGGTTCGTCGAGGCGAAACCCGGCGCGTCGCTCGACGTCGCCGTCCACCCGCACAGACCGAAGCGCGTCGCGGTGCTCGGGCCGGGCGGGTTTTCGGGTCCGTGGCTTCGAACGGGACCGCCGCGGGCTTTCTGAGTGATAGGGTTTGCCGCCATGGCGAACCCGAGAATGCCAATCGCTGCCGGTCCGCAAGCCATCCCGACGCACGCGCACGAGCGCCTCGCCGAGATGCGGAAGAAAAAATTCTTCACGAGCGATCTCTCGGTGAACGAATTTTTGCTGGTGAAAGAAGCCGGCTTTCACCCGCTCGGCCTCGTCATGGGAAGCAGCATCTTCTCCATCGCCGCGCAGGATCTCGCGTCGCGCGCGCCGGGCGAAGTGCAAGCGCTCACGCAGGCGCTCTACGAATCGCGCGAGCTCGCGATGGAGCGAATGGAGGAAGAGGCCGACGAGCTCGGCGCCGACGGGATCGTCGGCGTGCGACTCACCGTCAGCGTTCACGCGTGGGGAACGAACCTCATCGAGTTCATGGCGATCGGCACGGCGGTCGAGCACGCCGAAAAACCCGGCTCGTTCAAAACCAAAGAGAAAAAACCGTTCACGAGCGATCTCACCGGACAAGATTTCTGGACGATCCTCAACGCGGGATATCGGCCGCTCGGGCTCGTGATGGGTAACTGCGTGTATTACGTCGGTCCGCCCGCGCCGCCGACCGAGACGACCGGCGAGCTCGCCGCCGCGACGCAAGCGCTTTACGACGCCCGCGAGATCGCGATGGAGCGCATGCAGCTCGAGGGCGAGTCGCTCCAGGCCGAAGGCATCGTCGGCGTGACCGTCGAGGAGACGAACCACACGTGGGGACCTGCGCTGCTCGAGTTCAGCGCGATCGGCACCGCGGTGATCGCGATCCGCGCGGACCACGAGATCCCGAAGCCCGCGTTGATCCTCACGGTGAACGGCTGATGGTCGCGCCCAAGCGCCGCGTCGCGCCCGACTATCGACAAAGTCTCAAGCGCGTCGCCGACGGCGGCATCCCGCTTCGCGCCGTCGAGCGTCTCGGCGACGAAGCCGGCCCCGACCGCCGCCTCTTCACGAGCGATCTCTCGGTCGGCGAGTTTCTCCTCGCGCGCGATGCCGGTTGCCAGCCGATCGCGCAGATCATGGGCAGCTCGATTTATCACATCGGACAAATCCCCGATTACAAGGGAGCGACCGGCGAGCTCGACGTGATCAGCGACGGGCACCGCGAGTCGCGCAGGCTCGCGCTCGCGCGCCTCGCGCAAGAGGCGCAGCTCGTCGGCGCCGACGCGGTCATCGGCGCGCAGCTCCGCGATCGGATGATCACGATGGGCGCGCGCGGCAAAGGCGGCGACGACGGCGGCGAAGTGATCGAGTTCACGGTCGTCGGAACCGCCATCCGCGCGCCGTTCCTCACGCACCCGCCGGGGCAACCCATCGTGACCGATCTCTCCGGCCAAGATCTCTGGGCGCTCGTCCAAGACGGCTTCGAGCCTTGCGGCTTTCTCTTCGACTACTGCAAGTATCACGGCTGGCACATGACCCAAGGCATCGGCGGGCTCGGCGAGGTGGCGAGCGCCGAGAAGGTCGTCACCGACGCGCGCAAAGCGACGGTCGCGCGCCTTCACCAGCAGGCCGACGCGATGGGCGCCGAGTTCGTCGTGGGCTCCGAAGTGTCGATCGAGGTGCGCGAAGTTCCGTGCGGGTTCGCCGGCTGCGAGCTCGACGACCTCGACGTGCAAGTGAGCTGGTTCGGCACGGGCATCCGCCGCATTCCGGGATGGAAGAAACCGTCGGGGGTCCTCCCGTCGCTGATCCTCTCGATGATGCCGCTCGGCAATCGCCGCGACGCCTCGCTCGACGACGAAGACGACGACGCGTCGGACGTCGAGCGCGCCGCCGAAGCCGCTGAAGAGAACGCGCTCGAGCTCGACGAATACAACAAGAAGGACGACGCCGGATGACCTCGGATCTCCCGCAGCACGCGCGCGAACGTCTCGAGGACATGCGAAAGAAGACGCTCTTCACGAGCGATCTTTCGGTCAGCGAGTTCTTGCTCGTCAAAGAAGCCGGCTTCGATCCGGTCGGCCTCGTGATGGGCACGTCGATTTATCAAATCAAGCCGACCATCCCTCGGCTCCAGGGCCGCGAGCCCGGACGCGAGCTCACCGAGACGACCAAGGCGCTCTATCACGCGCGCGAGCTCGCGATGAACCGCATGGAAGAGGAAGCCGAGGCGCTCGGCGCCGACGGCATCGTCGGCGTGCGGCTCACGATCAAGCTCGGCACCAACCCCGTTCGCAACGAGTGGTCGCTCTATCAGAGCTGGCAAGAATGGGCGCGCGGCGTCGGCTTCCCGCGCAAGGCGACGCTGCTCGGCAACGATTGGGAGTCTTGGCGAGACGTCGCGCAAGCGATGTGGACGCACTACGCGTCGAACCTCGGTTGGTCGATGGTGCCGACGCCGCCTTGGGCAATGCCGCAGCCGCAAACGTCTTACGGCTTCGGTCAAAACGCCGCCGAGTTTCTCGCGATCGGCACCGCCGTGAAACATCGCGGGCGCGAGAGCTTCAAGAACGTGCACGGCAAACCGTTCCAATCGGATTTGAACGGCCAAGACTTTTGGACGCTCATCGAAACCGGCTATCGGCCCGTCGGGTTCGTCATGGGCAATTGCGTTTATTACGTGCCGCCCGCGCTTCTCTCCACGGCCCCCGCGACGAGCACCGAGCTCCACGAGTACACGCACGCGCTCTACGACGCGCGCGAGCTCGCCATCGAGCGTCTCCAAGACGAGGCCGAAGCGCTCGGCGCGACGGGAATCGTCGGCGTCACCGTCGCCGAACGCGAGCACTCGTGGCGCACCGAGCCGTGGAACGCGGGCAACGTCGCGCTCTCGAGCGGCGAGGTCATCGAGCTCTTCGTGGTCGGCACCGCGGTCGTGCCGATGGAGGGCGCGCCGCCGCTCGACAAACCGGAGCTTCGCATCGTCGCCAACGACCGCGAGAGCGCCAAATGACCGCCGGTCTCAGCGAGCTCTCGGTCACCGAGTTCCTCGTCCTTTCGCGGATGGGATTTTATCCGCGCGGCATCTGCATCGGCTCGTGCATCTTCGAGGCGGGCAACGAATACGACTGGACCGTGGCGACCGCCGAGGTCGAGTCGCTCAGCAACGCGCTCCGGCAGGCGCGCGCGCTCGCGGTCGGTCGCATGCGCGAGCAGGCTCAGCGCCACGGAGCGGACGGCGTCGTCGACGTGCGCATCGACGTCGAGCACGACGTGTGGCGAGGCTCGCGGCAGATCGCGAAGTTCGTCGCGATCGGCACCGCGATCGTGTTCGACGCGACGCACGCTCCGGCGGCGACGCGCGGCGCGCCGTCGCTCCGGCTCGCGAGCGGCGCACCGTTCACGAGCGATCTCAACGCGACCGATTTCGCGACGCTCCTCCGCGCGGGATATCGCCCCGTCGAGGTCGCGATGGGCGCGTGCGTCTACGGCCTCGACCCGCGGCACGTGCGCGCGTACCGCGAAAAAGACGCCGAGGTGATCGAGTACACGCAAGCTTTCTTCGACGCGCGCGAGACGGCGATGAACCGACTCCAGCACGATCTCTTCACGAGTCACCCCGAGGGCAGCCCCGACGCGCTCGCCGGCATCGTCGGCGTGAGCGTGAGCGAATCGATCTACGGCGGCGGGCAGAGCGCGCCGATCGTCGAGTTCACCGCGATCGGCACGGCGGTCGCCGAGCTCGGGCCGAACGACCCGCGCCGTTTGCCCGAGCATGCGAAGCCCGAGCTCGTCGTGCCGCTCAATCGTTAGAGCTCACTGCACGCAGCCGAGGTCGACCGAGCCCGAGCGCGGCGCGCCCCAGTAGTCGCTCGGCGGCGCGTGACTCGCGTCGCCCACACCGATCGCGGGCGAGCCGGGCACGTTTTGTCCGACGCAGCCGGCGTACTCGCACGCGCCGGCGACGCAGGTCTCGCCGTCGCGGCACGCGACGCTCGCGCCGCAGCCCGCTCCGGCGTCGACCGCGTTCGCATCGGATTCGTCCGTCGCAGTGACGTCCGAGGAGACGTCGACGAACGACGCATCTTGCGACGCGCCAGCGTCGTCTTGGAAACCGGCATCGTCACCGCCCGGGTTGGAGCTGCCGCACGCCGCGCAGAGCGCGCACACGAAGAGAACGGTGTGTCGGATCGTCATCACGCGCCTTCGTACGTCGCGACGCCCGCCGCTCCTTCCGGCTTTTCCCGTCGGTGGCGCCAGGGAACAAGCGATTGGCGCCAGATGCCTAGTTTTGGCTCGGTTTGGCGATCGAATCGGTCAGCACTTCGTCGTGCTCGTGGACGAGCAACGCATAGAGCCCGTAGCCGATGGCGAGCGCGGCGCCGACGAGCGCGAACGCGCCCAAAGCGATCGCCGCGTCGGGCGCGTCGCCCGAGCCAAGATCCCGAAAACCGAACGCGAACGACGGAACGGCAGTGAGCCCGACCAGCGCGCCGAAGCCGGTGAAGAGCCAGCCCTCGAAGCGTTCGCGTCGCACGAGGATCCGCGCGTCGCGCACGTTGTCGGCGGCGGTCGCGATTCGGAGTTGCCACGGCGCGTGCACGTTCGGGCCTCGTCGCGGCGCTGCGAGAAATGCCCACGTCACGCCTCGTTGGCCGAGCGCGTACGCGTCGTCGCGGAGCGGCGTGATCGTGCCGTCGGCTCGGACGACTTGCCACACGCCGCTCGGAACGACGAGATCGATCGACCCATCGCCGTTGCGACGCGCGGTCGCCGCTCCGGTCCGAAAGGGCGCGACGGCGGTTCGCGCGCCGGCCGCGGCGGGGAGCACGGTCGTCGGGTGCGCGAGATCGTAGCGCGCGACCCAACCGCTGGCGATCGGCACGGATTGAAGCTCGACGAGCTCGGGCCGCGCGACGCGAAGGCGAAGGCGATCGCTACTGAGGGCGCAGCCGCTCGCGAGGAGCGCGAGCGTGAAAACGATGCGACGCATGGCGCGGCCCGAGCAGAAGACGTGCCACCGAGCTCTTCACGGAGCGACGACGAGCGCGCGGGCCGCGCGGCAACGCTTGCTCGCCAAGTCGACGCCGATCGCGTCGAGGCCGAGCGCGTTGGCGACCGCGAGCACGCTGCCGCGCCCACAAAATGGATCGACGACGACGCGCGCGCGAGCTTGGTCGCGCAGGTAGAGGCACGCGACGCGACATGCTTCGAGCCCCATCCCCCGGCTCCACGAGGTCTCGCCGGCGTCGGGCAAGACGTCCGGCCCGGAGAGCCGCGCGTCCGCGGGCACGCGCCGCGCGAGCGCGATCATGTGCGAATAGCTCGCTCTCCCGAGCGCGATCGTCCCCGGCGGTTTTCGGCAGACGATCTTGTGCCACAAGACCGACGCGCCCTCGTCTTCGGCAGCGCGCATCACGAGATAGCCTTTGTCGACGTGCGTGCCGCGCTCGCGGACGTCGCTCTGGAAAAAAATCGCGACGCCGTCGGCCGGGAGCCATCGCACGATCGCTCGCGCCGCGCCGACGAACCAGTCGCGCCACCCGGCGAAATCGAGCGGGACCTCCGAGACGTCCGGCATCGACGTGACGACAGACGCGCCCTCGGGCGCCGGGTTCGCCGCGAGCCAGGCGAGCGCTTCCGCGTTCTCGACGCGACGCAGCGGCGCGGTTCGGATCATTCGCCCAGTGTAGACTGTCACCTCGATGGACGGCACGAGCCCCCAAGTCCGTGTAGTATGCATGCGTTGTCGGCGGCCCGAGGTCGTCTGCTACTGCCGATTCACGACGACGATCGAGACGCGGACGCGCGTCGTCATCTTGCAGCACCCGCGCGAGCGCGACGTGCCGATCAACACGGCGCGCATCGCACCGCTCTGCCTTCCGAACACCGAGCTCCACGTCGGGATCGATTGGTCCACGCGGCCCGACTTCGACGGTCGCCGCGCGATCCTCCTTTATCCGGGACCGGGCGCGCGCGACATCGAGGCCGAGCCGCCGCAAGGTCCGGTCACGCTCGTCGTCGTCGACGGCACGTGGACGCAGACGAAGGCGGTCGTGCGCGACAACCCGCGTCTCGCCGCGCTGCCGCGCTACGCGTTTCGTCCGCACGCGCCGAGCGACTACCGCATTCGCAAAGAGCCGCACGAGGAATGCGTCTCGACGATCGAAGCGCTCGCGCACGTGCTCGGCGTGCTCGAGGGCGATCCCGAGCGCATGCGCGGCATGCTCGTGCCTTTTCGCGCGATGGTCGACGCCCAGCTCGCGTACATCGCGCGCGGCGAGGGACGTCATCCGCGCGTGCTTCGCCGAAAGCGTTTGGTGCCGAAAGCGGATCCGCGGCAGCGGCTCCCGCGCGCGCTGCTCGAACGAGGCGACGATCTCGTGTGCATCTCGGGCGAGGCCAACGCGTGGCCGTACGGGACCGCGGAGCGCGCGTCCAATCCGGAGGAGATCATCCACGTCGCGGCCGAGCGTCTCGCGACCGGCGAGCGGTTCGATGCGATCGTGGCGCCGACGAGCGCGCTTTGTCCGAGCACGTCGTTTCACGTCTCGCTCCCGAGCGAGCGAATCCTCGCGGGCATCACGCGCGCGGAGCTCGAGTCCGCGTGGTCGCGTTTCATCCGACCGAGCGACGTCGCTTGCACGTGGGGGACGTACGCGTCGAAGCTCTTCTCGCCACGCACGAGCGCGCGAGTCGACGTCCGCGCCGCGGCGCGCGCGTGGTCGTGCGCGCGGGTCGGCACCCTGGAAACTTTTCTCGAGCGCCTCGCGGTGAGCCTCGAGCTCGGCGAAGGTCCGCGCGCCAATCGCCGCCTCGCGCAGCTCGTCGCGATCGTCCGATCGCTGGTGCGCCCGCCCGAGTGACGTCAACGTCTGCACGGTCCGCCGCGCAGACCGCTATTTTCCGGCGCATCGCGATTGGCACGCGCGCTGCTAGCGGGCCCGCGCATGCGAATCGCTTTTTCTTTTGCGTGTCTCTTCGTTCTCGCTCCAATCGCGTGCAGCGACGGAGGCGCAGTCGTTACCGATGCGGGCGTCACCGACGCCGCGGTCGAAGCCACAGTCGAAGCCGGCGAAGCGATGCCCGCGGCGCCGCAAGTGGTCGATCTCGGCGGCCCGCACTTCGCGACGCCGAAGATCGTTCCCGTCTTTTATGGAGGCGATCCGAACGAGAGCGACGTCGAATCATTTCTCGCGGCGCTGCCCGCGTCTTCCTATTGGGCGGCGACGACGGAGTACGGCGTCGGCGCACTCTCGGTCGCGAGCTCGGTCGTGCTCGGCGCGGCACCGTCCGCGGCAAGCGACGCCGACGTGCGCGCGCTCATCGCGGCGCACACGCAAGGCGCGAGCGCCGACTGGCCGACGGATCCCGAAGCGATCTACGCATTCTTTTTTCCGAAGACGACGACCTTCACCGACGACTACGGCGACACGATGTGCGTCGGCGGAAACGACGGCTACCACGCGGCGACGAGCTCGCCGTACATCGTGCTCGCCGGCTGCTCGGACATCGGCAAAGGCGTGCTCGACACGACGACCGCGTCGCTCTCGCACGAGCTCGTCGAGGCGTCGACCGATCCGTTCATCGGCACGACCCCGTCGTGGGCCGCGACCGACAGCGATCATTTGATTTGGGAAGCCGTCCCCGGCGGCGAGGTCGCCGACATGTGCGAGCTCTCGCCGCAAAGCTTCGACACGATCGTCGGCAGCTACATGGTGCAGCGCTTCTGGTCGAACGCGGCTGCGGCGGCGGGCGGCGATCCGTGCGTGCCCGTGTCGTCCGCGCCGTACTTCATCGCAGCGCCGGTTTTTCCGGGCGAGACGCCGGTCACGCAAGGCACGAAAAAAGGCAAGACGCTCGGCATCGCGGTGCCGGTCGGTCAGAGCGCGACGATCGACGTCGTGCTGCACGCGAGCGCGCCGACCGATCCGTGGACGGTGACGGCCGCGGACTCGAGCTACTTCACCGGCACGACCCCCGAGCTGAAGCTCACGCTCGATCGCGACACGGGAAACGACGGCGACGTGCTCCACCTCACGATTCAGCGCCTTCACCCGGGCTCGATCCTCGGCGGCACGGAGATCGTTCTCTACTCGGAGCACGGGACGGCGATCGCCAACGCGTGGGCAGGCTTCGTCGGCGACTGAACGCTCATGCGTCGCACCCGACCCGATGCTCATGGCACGTCGAGGACGCGCGGTTTACCACTCGAGCAACCCCCAAGAGAATGTCAACGCATCTTCGATCGGTCGGCGCACGGCTGCGAGAACGCAGCCAGCATCATCGCTCGGCGTGGTTACTCGACCGAATCGCATAACGGGTTGCGGGCCAGAACCGTTCTACGAAGCGATTTGCAACAAGACACTTGCTCAAAAGGTCGCGCGAATCGAGAGGCCGCCTCCTCCGCTCTGAGGAAACCACGGCGTGATGCGCCAGACGGCCGCGGGCACACCGGGCCGCTCGAGCGCGCGTGACAAGAAGAAGAGGCCGACGAGGTCCTGGCAGATGCCGTCGAACACGAGCGAGGCCTGCGGGCCGAACTTCCCGATGTCGAGCCACGAGCCGATGACCGGAACGTAGACGAAGCGCGACGACTCGACCACGAGCGACGCGGTCACCGCTGGCTGTCCAAATGCGATCATCGCTGCGGCACCGGTTGCACCCGCGCGAACCGTCCGCGCGCTCGAGCACACCATTGCCGCCGCACACGCGAATACCATCGTGCCGCGCATCCGAGCCTCCTGCACCTCATTCTTCCTTTTGGGCGTTACCCGACGGGTCACGTGAGGACAGAGCAGCTGCAGTCATCAAGGTGCCGCGCTTTCGCGCGTCATTCACTCCGCGCCGTATTTTCACGGCGCCGCGCGAGCGGCTTGCCGCGGGGCTCGTCCGGCGCGGACATCGTGACGTCCGACGCCGCCGACATGCGCCGTCTCGTCGCCGCAGCAAACGAATCACAGTTCAGACGCGCTGAGCCGAGCACCGAGCGGCGTGCTCCTTGCGTGCTTTTGGGCATCATGAGGTCTGCAGCCATCCTCGCGCTCGCGGTTGGGCTCGGCGTCTCGGCGTGCGCGGAAGAGTATCCCGAAGGTCAGGCGAACGCGCCGACGCCGATGTACGAAACCGCTCAGCAAGCGCAGGCGCAGGAACAACCGACGATCATCGCGCTCGATTACCCAGTTGCGCAGGGCGGCGACGTCCGCGTCGCGTCGTTCGGGCTCGTCGACATGGGCGCGCAGACGCAAAGTGCTCAGCATCTGTCGGCGCTGCGGATCAGGCTGACGCTCGACAATCGCAGCAACGCATCGTGGACGCTCGACACGCGTCAGCAGAAGGTCGACCTATCGGGCTACGGCACGAGCGTCGCGGCGTTCGCAGCGGCTGATCCGGGGTCGCAACCGCCGACGATCGTCGTTCAGCCCGGCAGTCACCGCGTGGTCGACCTCTTTTTTCCGCTGCCGTCGCAGCTTCAGTCGGGCGGGCAGATGCCGCAGAAGTTCGACGTGGTCTGGAGCGTCCAGACCGGCTCGGGCCCGGTCGCGCAGCGAACGACGATCGACGAGGGTCTCGCGCGCGAGCAGCAAGAAGCGCAAAACGTACAACCGAACATCCAAGTAGCGCCGGACGATTACGATTACGGCCTCGCTGGGGGCGCCACTTGGTACAATCCCTATTATCCATATTATGGATTCGGCGTCGCGATCCCGCCGGTGATCATCGGCGGGCCGCTGTGGTTTCACCATTACGGATATTGGGGACATCCGCATTATTACGGACACGGGTATTACCGCGGCCCGCACGGCTATTACGGGCATGGCTATTACGGCCATGGCTACTACGGGCACGGCTATTACGGACACGGCTACTACCATGGGGGCGGCGCCCGATTTCACGGCGGCGGCTTCCGCGGCGGCGGCGGCTTTCACGGCGGATTCCACGGCGGCGGCGGGTTCCACGGCGGCGGCGGCCACGGCGGTGGACACCGCTGATGTCGACGAAGAGCTTCATCTCCGACTTCAAGAGCTTCGCTCTCAAGGGAAACGTCGTCGATCTCGCGGTCGCCGTCGTCATCGGCGCGGCGTTCGGCAAGATCGTGAGCGCGTTCGTCGCGGATCTGATCATGCCGGTCGTGTCGCTCGTGATGCCGAGCGGAAACTGGCGATCGCATTACGTCATCTTGCGACACGCCGCCGACGCGAAGAACGACATCTTGCTCCGCTGGGGAGACTTGGCGGGCGACGTGCTCGACTTTCTCGTCGTCGCGCTCGTTCTCTTCATCGTCGTGCAGAAGATCCTTCGCGCTCGCCGCGAGCCGGCCGCGCCGACGACGAGGGCGTGTCCGTACTGCCTCGAGACTTTGCCGCTCGCCGCGACGCGCTGCCGTGCGTGCACCTCGCAGCTGCCGGCGGCCGACGAGCCCCTCGCTATTTCGTCGCCTGCCCGTCCGGCGTGACCGCGAAGTCGAGCGTCGTCGACTGATTCAGCGAATACTCGGTCGCTTGAATGTTGCCGTCCGGACGCTGCACCACGAGCAGCCAGCCGTACTCGCCGGCGTCGAGCGGCGCGCCGGCGTTTCCCGTGATGACGCGGTTGGGGCCGATCTGCTGATACTCGTGGACGTGCCCGAAGAGGTAGAGCGTCGCCGGGTACTTGTTCAGGATCGCATCCGAGCCGGCGATGCCGATCGCCGAGGACGGCGAGCCCGCGTCGGGCGTCGGGTGATGTCGAATGACGAACGTGTAGCGCGTCGGCGCGGCCATCGTTTTGTCGAGCCACGCGGCCTGCGTGTCGTTCCACGCGTTGACGGCGACGAAAACGAACTTCGCGTCGCCGAGCTCGGTGTGCACGACGAACGAAAACCACGGCACGGTCGTCCACGGCAGGAGCAGCTGCAGATAGGTCGTGATGTTGACCGACTCGTCGAGGTTCGGACAGTTCACGTCGGTGAAGCTCTGACACTCGTGATTGCCCATCGCGTGAAAGATGGGCGCGCCGAAAGTTTTTTCGTCGGCGAGGAGGTGCTGGAGCTGTCCGGTCGCGGACGACGGCAGATACTCGACGAACATGTAGTCGCCGGTCGCGACGCCGAACTCGGGGCTCTGCGCCTTCATGCCGCTCATGATCGCGTCGACCGTCGCGTCGGGATACGCGAAGTCCTCGTCCGGGAGCGGCGGCCGAATGTCGCCGAACGCGGTGAACGAGAGACGATTGACGGTTCCACCGCCGCCGTTCGGATCGACGTTGCCATGCGGCGGACTGTCGTCGACGACGTCCACGGCGGCATCCGCGATGGCCGCGTCGCGCGCGCCGGCGTCGTCGCTGCCGGTGCCACCGCTCGATCCGCACGCCAAGGTCGCCATGACGGCGACGAGCCACGCCCGCGCTGTGATCATGACACACGCTACGAGTTGCCGCGTCGACGTGCAACGGTCAACGCTGCGAGCGTCGCGCTCATTTTTTATGCGCGTGGCGATGCGACGGCGTCGGCTCGGCGTGCTCGTGCGTGTGCGCCGGATGCGTGCCGGCGTCGACCACGGCCGCGTCGGCTTCGGAGGCGTCGAGCGTGTCCGTGTCCGGGGCGGACGACCACGGCGCTGCCGACGGCAAGACGCCGGCATCCGCCGCGGCCGCGAGCAGCGATTTTCCGTACGCGTCGTAGACGAGCTTTCCGGCGACGACCGCGAGCACGCAGATGAGCAGCCACACCAAAAACGACGAGCCGCGGCGCTTGCGCGGTCGCGACGACGGCGGACGCGACGGCTCCTCGGGCTCGTCGCTCGGCGGCTCGCTGGCCGGCTCCGGCCGCGGCGGCGGGAGGCTGCGCGGCTCGAAGTGCACCGACACGTCGATCGCGCCGCTGTCGATCCGAATCGTCTCGCCGCCGAGATCGCCGATGGCGTCGTCGACGGCCGAGCGCATCGACGCGGCGTCGGGCCAGCGATCTTTCGGCCGAAACGCGAGCGCGCGATCGATGACCGCCGCGGTGCTCGCCGAAACTTGCGGCGCGACGGTTCGGAGCTTCGGCGCCGGCTCGGACGCCATGCGCCCGCAAATGGCGACCGCGTCCTCGGCGGGATGGACCGTGCGACCCGCGAGCACGCGAAAGCACGACGCGCCGAGCGCGAACAAATCAGAGCGACCGTCGATCTCGAGCACGCGGCCCGCTGCCTGTTCGGGCGGCATGTACGAAGGTGTTCCGATCGCGAGACCGACGACCGTACGCTGACCGCCGCCGTCCGAAATTCGCGCGAGCCCGAAGTCGAGGATCTTGATGCGCGGCGGCGCCGCCGGATCGTCGGGGTTCTGCGCGAGAAAAAGATTTTCGGGCTTGAGATCGCGATGGATGATGCCTTCTTTGTGCGCGACCTCGAGCACGTCGAGGACGGCGCGCATGATCGCGAGGACCTCAGCCTCCGAGATCGGCGGGCCCTGGTCGAGGCGATCTTCGATCGAGCGACCTTCGAGCAGCTCCATGACGAGGAACGCGCCGCCGTCGTCGGGACCGCCTTGAATGATGTCGTCGTCGAGCACCTTCACCGCGCCGGAGTGGCTGACGCGGTTCGCGGCGTAGCCCTCGCGCAAGAAGCGATCGCGAACGTCGGCGCGGCGCGCGTAGGCCGGGTGAAGAACTTTGATCGCGGCGCGCGCGCCGTTGCGGTGCATGCCGGCGTACACCGCGGCCATTCCGCCGATGCCGATCAGGCGCTCGAGCTTCCACTTTTCGTTGAGCACGCTGCCGACGCGCTCTTGCGCCCGCTCGTCCGAATCGTCGCTCACGAGAGCGAATGTACACCGACCTCAGTCGTCTTCGCGCCGTCGATCGCCTTTGCTGAGGACGACTTCCTCGCGGACGACGGCCGGAGCCGGCTTTTTCGGCGGCGGCTGCTTGGCCGACTCGATTCGAACGCGTGCGATTCGCGCGGTGCGGCGGGTGCGAGCGTCGTTCATGCCGCGCGCGTCCCGTCGAGGTACGCCTCCGGTCGCATCAAATAATCCGCGAGCAGCACCGAAAGCGCGCGCGCCGTGAGCGACGCGCCGCGCACGTCGATCGGGGCGAAGCCCACGTTTCCGTCGGCGTCCTTGATTCGCACGACGTGCACGCGCGGCGGGAGCGTCTCGATGAGCTCGCCGTCGAGCGTGCGTGCCGCTTCGCGCGCGCGTTCGAGGGCGGCTTTTGCTTCGGCGACGACCGACTCGACGTCGCTCGTCACCCGCAGAACGACGGGCCAGTGTTGCCCGGCGCCGACGACGAGTGTCGCGCGATACGACCCGGTGACCCAGTGCGCGAGCGAGTAACGCGTCGGCTCGACCGCGTCGAATTCTTCCAGCGCGCGCCGGACGCACTCGCTCACGTCGTGCACGGAGAGTCCGTCCTGCAGGCTCATCGTCGGGACCATCGAATTCTCCATCGTTCGGAAAGCTACGTGGCAGCGAGGACCATCCGCGCGGATTCGCATCGCCGTTCGCGGCAACCTGCCATCACGCAGCTGGTCAATCCAATTACCGTGCCGCGGCCGATGAAGCCGTCACGACGGAGTGACACGTGGCGCGCGTGCGGCGCGTGGCGGGAAAGCGGCGCCGCGAATCGCGCGTGTCGATGATTTTGCGAGGTCCAGCGGTTGCTTATGTTCGTGCCGGAGGTTTTCGCCTTGCCGCCTGCGATGCGCGTCGACGGTCTCGTGGCCGTGAAGCGCCCGGTGATCTTGCACGCGTTCACGCGCGAGATCCTGATGCGCGGTTTCCCGACTCCGCAGGCAACGCCCGCCGAGATCGCGCGGCCGGCCGACGCTTGCCTCGGTGCGCTCGTTCGCGCGCTCGGTGCGGCGCCGCCGGACGACCGGCAAAAGCTCGACCTCGCCTCGGACTACGCGCAGCAGCGGATTCGTCTCGGCTACGATCTCCGCGCCCTGCTCACCGAGTTCGGCGTGCTCCGCGCGATCGTCCTCGACGCCCTCGCGGGGCCGGCGTCATCGACCGACGTCACGCAACGCGTCGCCGACTTTCTGCACGACGTGATGGTCGAAGCTGCGATCCAGCTCACGCACCGCGCGAGCGGGCGCATGCCGATCACGTCGGCGCTCACTCCGGGACTAGCGTCCGTTCGCGCGACGCGTTGACGACGAGTAGCTCGCTCGGCGCGAGCGGAATTTCGCGAACCTTGAACCCGTACCGCGGCTCGAACGCCGGAAACGCGGACTTGAGGATGCGAAAGCTCACCGCGCCGGACTCGTACGCGGCGTCGACCTCTTCTTGGGTCGTGTAGGGCTGGCCCATGAGCGATGATCCTACCGAGGCGCGTCGCAAGATCAACGTGAGACGGGATGCGAGGGTCGCGCACCCGGCGGCGGCCAGCTCGACAGGCGCGCGCGCGTATCGAACGCCTCGACGACTTTTTCGATCGTCGCGAGCACGCCCTCGAGCGCGCCGAGCTCAGCGAGCGTGACGAAGACGATGCGCTCCTGTGACACGCCCCAACGGACGACCTCGTCGCGCACGTCGCGCCCGCGAAGACGAGCGCCGTTGATGCAGACTACGCAAGCGAGGCGATCGACCAGACCGATTTGCGCGCCGACCTCCGCGAGCGTGTGCACCGTGCGAACGACGTAGCGATTTCGCAGCGCGTCGGCGAGCGCGAAGCACGGTCGCGGGCTCTCGTGGACGATGAGAACGCGCGCGACGCTGGCTCGGTAGGAAAGCGTCGGTGTCTCGTTGGGCATGCTCCGCTCCGAACGCGAGCAATACCCGCGCCATCAACGCGCGACGGACGGAAACGGCGGGCCGGGCTTCGCGTAGAGATAACCCTGAAGGAGCGGGCAGCCGGCTTCGTGCATGCAGTCGCGTTCTTCGACGGTCTCGACGCCCTCGGCGACGACCTCGATGTTCATCGCTTTGCACAGCGTCGTCATCGACTGAACGAGCTGACGCCGCACCGGCGACTGGTGTGCGTTTCGCACGAGCGACATGTCGAGCTTCACGATCTCGGGCTCGAGCGCCGCGAAGCTCGCGAGGCCCGCGTAGCCCGCGCCCAAGTCGTCGATCGCGATCCGAAATCCCTGGTAGCGAAGAACGGCGACGCGGGCGCCGACGTCTTTGACGGTGTCCATCGCGGCGCGCTCGGTCATCTCGAGGACGACGCGGCTCGCGATGCGGCCGAGCGGCGAGTCGCCTTCGTAGAGCTCTTTGTCGAGCAGATCGCGCACGTGCAAGTTCACGAAGAGTGTCGCGCCGGCGGGCGCGGCGGCGAACGCCTCGGCGGAGAGCGCGCGCACGCGTCGGCCGAGCTCTTCGTGTCGTCCGAGCCGATCGGCGGCGTCGAGGACCGCGCCCGGGTGCGGCAAAGACGGCTCTTTCGAGCGCATCAAGGCTTCGTAACCGAAGACGCGGCCGTCGCGATCGACGATGGGTTGGAACGCCATCCACAAGGTGGCGAGCGTCCGATCGAAGCTCGCCTCGAGCGAGGCTTTGCTTCGCGCCGTCGTCTCGGCTTCGGCGAGAAGGCTCATCGCTTGGCGCTTCATGACCGCAATTTGATGCAGGCGCGACGCGCGCTCGACCGCCGCGACGATGACCTCGTTCGGAACCGGCTTGGGCAAATATTGGAGCGCGCCGAGCTGAACGGCCTCCGCGGCCGTGTCGACCGTCGGATTGCCCGTCATGAGAATCACCGGCACGTCGAGATCGTACGCGCGGAGCACGCGCAAAAAGTCGACGCCGCTCATCTTGGGCATCATCACGTCGCTGAGGACGACGTCGAACGGCTCGTGCATGATCGCGTCGAGGGCCTGCATCGGATCGGTGGCGGTCTTGACCGCGAACCCGGCGGCGCGCAGCACGCGGTCGAGCGCCCGACAGATGAGCGCCTCGTCGTCGACGACGAGCACCGAGCGTTTGCCCGCGGCGTTCGGCCGAGGCGGTGCCGAGAACGCGCGTGTGTCGTGAGTCGGCGGGCGCTCGGTGTCTTTGGTTTCGCTCATTGCGCGCTCCTTCCGAGTGTACGCTTAAGCGCAGCCCGATGTGTGCCGTCGTACATCACGTGAGCGACTGGGACGACAGCGAGTATCCGCCGCCGCCGGCGCTCGGCTCGCCCGAGTGGCTCGCGGCCTGGCGCGCCGCGGTCGCGCACATGTCCGTCCGCATCACGGGGCCGATCGTCGCGAAGAAAGCGCGCGCCGCCGTGCGTTCCTCGCGTAGGCGGGCCGGCGTCGTATGATGCAGGCATGAGGCGTTCGTGGTGGCTCGCATGCGCGGCTCTCGTCGCGTGCGGCGGGGGGCTTCCGCTCCTCGGAACGGACGCGGGCTCGGACGGCGCGTCGCCGGATGCGAGCGTCGACTCGCCCGCCGACGTGACGGCGAACGATGCAGCCGCGGACGCGCCAGTCGACGCGCCGGTCGACGCGCCGCCGGACGCTCCGCCGCCGTACGTGAACCCGAAAGTGCACGCGCTCGCGACGGGACAAGACAAGCCGCTCGCGCTCGCGATCGACTCGAACGTTTATTGGTCGACGCTCGGAAACGGCGGGCAGATTTTTTCGTGTCCTGCATTCAGCTGCACGACGCCCAGCCTGCTCGCGTCGAACCAACCGAACGTGACCCAGCTCGCGACCAGTGGCCAACGCCTCTTCTGGGTCACGAACGGAAATCTGATGGCGTGCGACACGGGCGGCTGCGGGCAAAACCCGATCGTGATGGCGACCAACGTCGTCTCGAGCGCGGTCGCGACGAACCAGGGGCAGGTCGTTTTTGCGAACACATCGGGTCTCGCCGCATGTCCCGTCGCCGGGTGCGGCTCGGGGCCGACGACGCTCGTCGCCGGCGGGACGTACAACGGGATGGACAACCTCACGCTCGTCTACTTCACCGGAGGCGACGCGCTCTGGAGCTGTCCATTGAGCGGCTGCGCGTCGCCGACGCTCGTCGCCGGGCAACAGCTCGGCGCGCAAACGGTGTGGAACGACGGCGAGCACATTCTTTGGACGAACCCGACCGGCGGCAGCATCGGCTACTGCGCATCGTCGGACTGCAAGCCCGCGCCGCTGATCGCGCAGCAAGCGATGCCTTGGGGAATCAAGTCGTTCGGCAACCTCGCGTACTGGTCGAACGCCGGCGACGGAACGATCCAAATGTGCGACGTGACCACCGTGTGCACCCCGACGCTCATCGCGGCCGGGCAAGGCTCGCCGAAAGCGATCGGCGTCGACATGGTCGCGATCTATTGGGCGAACGACGCAAAGGGCGAGATCGAGCAGTTCATACCCTAGCGATGCCCCTCCCCCTCTCCGTTCTCGATTTGTCGCCCATCCCTTCGGGCACCACCGCGCAGGGAGCGCTCGAGAACACGCTCGACCTCGCGCGGCACGCCGAGTCGCTCGGCTGCGTTCGCTACTGGCTCGCCGAGCATCACAACGCCGGCGGCCTCGCGAGCTCGGCGCCCGAAATCGTGATCGGCCAGGTCGCGCGCGTCACGAAGACCATTCGCGTCGGCGCGGGCGGAATCATGTTGCCCAACCACACGCCGCTCAAAGTCGCCGAGCTCTTTCGCGTGCTCTCGGCGTTTTTTCCAGGTCGCATCGATCTCGGCATCGGCCGCGCGCCCGGCACCGACCCGCGGACGGCGCGCGCGCTTCGGCGAGGCACCGCCGAAATCGATTTCGATTCGCAGCTCGACGAGCTCACCGCCTATCTCGAAAAAGAAACGCCCCCGCGGCATCCCTTCGCCGGAACGACGATCGCGATCCCCATCGGCGTCGCGCCGCCGCCGATTTACATGCTCGGCTCGAGCGACGGCGGCGTCGGTTACGCGGCAAAGCGCGGGCTTCCCTTCGCGTTCGCGCATCACATCAACCCGGTCGACGCCGTCGCGATGATGAACCGTTATCGCGACGAGTTCGTCCCCAACGCCGCGCACCCGAAGCCGCACGCGATCCTCGCGGTCGGCGTCGTCACGGCCGAGAGCGAAGAAGCCGTTCGCTCGCTCGAGCGATGCGTCGACCTCGGGATGGTCCGCTTCGCGCAAGGGCTCCGCGATTTGCCGATGCCCTCGGAGGCCGAAGCGCGCGACTACGTGTTCGACGCCGACGAAGACGCGCTCCGCCTCGCGATGCGCGGCCGTTTTTTCGTGGGCGCGATCGATCGCGTCAGCACCGAGCTCCACGCACTCGCGCACGACGCGCGCGCCGACGAGCTCATGGTGCTCGCGAACGTGCACGATCACGAAAAGCGAAAGAACGTTTACACGCTCTTGCGCGACGCGCTCGGCTGAGCGGGCCCGAGCCATTTCGCGAGCGCGTCGCGAAGGCCATCGTCGCTGCCCTCGCCGACCCATGCGACGTGCCCATCGGGCCGAACGAGCACGGCGCTCGGCGGCGAGACCACGCCGATCACCGGCAGGTCCCACGCGGCGGCGTGCTTCGCGCGAACGACGCGAACGCGATCCGCCCACGGACCAACATCGAGCGGTGTCTCGCCGAAATCGAGCAGCACCGCGCGCGCGTCGTGCAGAAGCGTGAAGACGCGCTGGCCGCCGACGAGATCGAGATCCGGCATGCGACGCCCGAGGAGCGGGTGCCCTTCGCCGAGATCGTAACGAATGTCGAGACCGGACATCAGCCCGGCGTATCGTTTGCGAGGCTCATCCATCCGCAAGAGCTCGGTGATCGTCTCGCGGACCGCTTCCATGCGATCGTCTCCGCGGCTGAGCGCGGTTTGCGCCATCGTCGTTCGCAGCACGCGCGCGCCGACCGGATGCCGCTCCGCAAAATACGTATCGAGCAAACTCTCGGGCGACGTCCCCTTCACGACCTGAGCGAGCTTCCAGCCCAAATTCACGCTGTCTTGAACGCCGAGGTTGAGCCCTTGTCCGCCCATCGGCGAATGCACGTGCGCCGCGTCGCCCGCCAAGAGCACGCGCCTACTTCGATAAGACACGGCCTGTCGTGTCATATCGGTGAATCGCGACAAGCGAGTCGCGCTGCGAAGTCCATAATCGGTTCCGTAAAGTGCTTTGAGGGCCGCGCGAAGCTCGTCCAGCGTGGGCTCGTCGCCGCGTTCGACCTCTTCGTCGCGAAGCACGATGCCCGCGCGCCCGTCCTCGAGCTTGCCGATCGCGAAGGTGCCCTTGGCGTCGCGACGCATGCCCCACGCGGGCTCTTCGGCGAGCTCCACCTCGGCGATCATGTAGCTCACCGACGGGTCCCAGCCTGCGAAGTCGATGCCCGCTTTTTTGCGAACGAGGCTGCGACCGCCGTCGCACCCGACGAGGTACGCGCCGCGCATCGACCGGCCGCCGACCTCGACGTCGACGCCGTGCTCGTCCTGCGTGAAGCCGGTTAATTCGGCGCGGCGATGGATCGTGACGCCGAGCTCGCTCACCCATTCGGCGAGGATGCGCTCGAAATGACTTTGCGAGAGCGCGAGCCCGTAGTTGTGCCGCGTCGGAAAGTCGCTGAGGTCGAGTGGCGCCGACGCGAACGCACCGATCTGAAGTGTCTTGCCTTGCGAGAGGAAGCGCTCGGCGACGCCGCGTTGATCGAGGACCTCGATCGTGCGCGCGTGGAGACCGCGCGAGCGCGAACCGTCGAGCTCTTGGTTCTCGCGCCGCTCGATGATCGCGACGTCGACGTGCGCGAGCGCAAGCTCGGCCGCGAGCATCAACCCCGTCGGGCCGCCGCCCGCGATCAAGACCTCGTGGTTCATTTCCATTTGATGCTGCAGCCGATGCTCGCCGTCTGCTCGGCCTCGGGCGCGCGACCGGACGCGACCGCGTCGATCGCCGCGCGCAAATCGCGACCCGTCACCGGTTTGCCGTTCGAAGGCCGGCTGTCGTCGAGCTGACCGTGGTACGCGAGCTTGCCCGCCGCGTCGAAGACGTAGAGATCCGGCGTGCACGCCGCGCCGAACGCGCGCGCCACGTCCTGCGTCGCGTCGAAGAGAAACGGAAAGCGCCAGCCCTCGTCTTTCGCGAGGCGAGCCATAGCGGCCGGCCCGTCTTGCGGATAGGTGCGCTCGTCGTTCGCGTTGATCGCGACGGCGGCAAGCTCGCGTTCGATCGCCTCGTGCGCGACGCGCGCGAGCTCCTCGCGCACGTGCACGACGTACGGGCAATGGTTGCAGATGAACATGACGAGCGCGCCCTTCTTCCCCGCGACGAGCGCCGCCGAATCGACGAGGGCGCCGGTGACGGCATCCTTCAATCGAAACGGCGGAAGCGCAGCGCCCAGCGGGAGATCGCGAGAGGATTCGGCCATGCGGAGGGCATAGCATGCGGATCCGTCAGCCGAGCACTTCGGGCTCTACGACGGGCTTCCCTTCGTCGCCGAAGAACGGCGATGGCCGGTGGCGACGCGCGAGGAATCCGACGAGCAACGCCCACACGGCGCGAACCATGACCATGATCGGCGGACGGTGGCCGCCGTTCGTGTCCGCGCGCACGCCGAGGAGTGACTCGGTCGTCGGTCGCGAGCGTGCAGCGCATCAGGCCGACGAACGGAACGCGCGGGCCGAGCGTGTTCGCAAGCGGCGTGTTGCAGCAGGCGGTGAACCAGCGCATCAGGCCCTTCGTCGTGAGCCGTAGGCAGCGTACGTGCTCGATGCCCTCGGTGATTCGCACCTCGGAAGGCGCGACTTGGACGATCTCGCGCGCGTCGTCTCGGTCGAGATGTCGCGCGTACGCCCGACAATCGCCACAATGACAACGCACGTGAACCCCGTTGGGATGCGACAAATCCACGGTGCCGCGGACGCGTCCGCATCGGCAATGCAGCTCGATGTTGCTCACGACGTCGGCCGTAGCAAAAACGCGGCCGGCCTCAGGGCGCCGAGCAGCTCGTGACTTGCGTGCCGCCGCTCGCGCCGCCGGTCGCGACGAACGTCGCGCAGCCCATCGTCGCGGCGCTGCACGACGCGACTTGCGTCTGTCCAGCGGCGCACGACGTCTGATTCGCGTCGCACGTGCAGACGTTCCCGCTCGTGCAGCACACGCCGGTCGACATCGAGCACGACGTCTTGCCGCCGGTGACGTCGAACGCGCAGTGACACGTCGTCGCGCCGTCGACCGCGCACGTGACCTGCGTGCAAGAGCAATAGCCCGTCGTCGGCCACGTCGGATCGGCGCAGCACGTCGCGCTCGTGCTCGCGAGCGACTGGTCGCAATTGGACGACGTGCCGCTTCCTGTCAGCGTGCAAGCGCACGCTTCGGTGCCGTTCGTGTTCGTCCCGGCGGTGCAGTGAATCTGGCCGCCCGAGCTGCATGCGGCGAACACGAGCGCGACGAGCGCAAAAACGACGAGCTTCATCGGCGCGAGCTTACGCGATACGCGCGGGCCGCGCCTTGCATCGTCAGTTTCGCGTCAGCACCGCGGACGAAATGCCACATCGAACTTTCTTGACCCCTCGATCGCGACTGCTACCACCGGCGTCGCACGTTTCTACAGGGGAGGGCATCGATGAAGCGTCCGCACGTGAAGACGAAGTCTCGCACCGTGCTCCATGCGGAGCAGCTCGACGATGCGTTCCGGACGATCGCCGAGGTGCTCGCGTCGTCGACGTCTCGTGACGAAGAGCTCCACCGACTCGTCGTCGAGAAGGCACGCGCGATCGCAGCGGGCGATTGCGCGGCGCTCGGTTTCGTCGGCGGCGAGGACGGATTCTTCGCGCGGTGGATGATCTCGAGCGCGCGGCATCCGGCACGCGTCATGCGCGCGCCCGCGGCCGACGGCGTCCTCCGCAACGTCCTCGAGGCGCGCCGTCCGATTCGGTTGAACGACTGCAGCGCGACGCGCGAGCTCGAACTTTTTCCGGCCGCACGATCGTTCGTCGGTGCGGCCTTGCGGCACGGCGAGGACACGCTCGGCGGCGTCTACGTCACGCGTACCGCCGACGACGTGCCTTTCACCGACGACGACGCGCTCGCGCTCCAGCGCTTCGCCGATCGCGCCGCACTCGTTCTTCGGCTCGCGCGTCACCGGCGAACGGCCGAGGAAGCCATTCACGCGCGCGACGTCGTCCTCGCGACCGTCTCGCACGATCTCGGCAATCCGCTCGGCAGCATTCTCATGTCGAGCGCGACGCTCTTACGCGACACGCCGGCCGTCGATCGCAGGCGAACGCGACCGCTTCTCGACGTCATCCGGCGCTCGGCCGAGCGCATGCGCCGACTCATCGACGATCTCATGACCGCCGCGACGCTCGAGTCCGGCAACTTCTCGGTCGCGCCAGAGGTCGTCGCGACGCGCCCGCTGCTCGAAGAGGCGGTGCGACTCTTTCGACCGCTCACCGATTCGAAATGTCAGACGCTCGAGATGAGCACGCGCGACGCGCTGCCCGACGTGCGCTGCGATCGAGAACGGATCCTCCAGGTTTTGGCGAACCTCGTCGGCAACGCGATCAAATTTTCGCCGCGCGGCTCGCGGATTCGCATCGACGCATGGCTGCACGACGGCGAGATCGTGATTTCGGTCGCCGACACCGGCCCCGGCATTCCGGCGGACGCGATGCCGCACATCTTCGATCGGCACTGGAAGGGTGGCAGCGATTCGCCGGGCGCGGGGCTCGGGCTCTACATCGTGCGTGAAATCGTGCGCGCGCACGGCGGCCGAGTTTGGGCCGAGAGCTCGCCGGGCGGCGCCACGTTTTCGTTCGCGCTCGCCGCGCAGCGCGAAGGTCCCGGCGTCGCCCGCGCGCGCGACGACCACGCGCCCGCGTGCGAGCGCTCGACGCAGTAGAGATGGCGCCATGATTTTCGTCACCGGCGCGACCGGAAACATCGGTCATGAGCTCGTTCGTCTCCTCGAGGGCCGCCCCGTGCGCGCGCTCACGCGCGACGCTTCGAAAGCGAAAGCGTGACTCGGCGAGCACGTCGAGATCGTCGAGGGCGATCTCGCGCGCGCCGCGGACTTCGCGCACGCGCTCGACGGGCGGGGACGTGGTGACGACGCACCTTCGCGACCGTGACCGGCCGCGAGCCGCGCTCGTTCGCCGACTGGGTCGCCGATCACCGTCACGTTCGCGTGACCTCAGCTGTGGACGAGGACGAAGACGCGAAACGCGATCCCGAGCAGCGCGACGCCGATCGCGATGGCCGCGGCCGCGGTGCCGACGTGACGGAGCCCACCGATCACGGCCGCGTCGGGATGGCTCAGCGTCCGAATGGCCGAGATCGCGACGCCGAGCGCGATGACGAGGAGAACGATCGCGACGATCGAAGCGAGCGGCACGACCGCAACCCCCGCGCCGCCGAATAGCGCGATCGCCGCCGAAATGACGGCGCGACCGGCCACGCGCTTCGTCGCTTCTTCGTCGAAGAATTCGTCGACCACGTCCGAAGTTTACGTAGCAATCGGGTAGAATCACAGCTCATGTCGCTGCCGGCCGTCACCATCGAGGCGAACGCCGGCATCGTCGTCATCCGCTTCGCCGGCGACATCGATCTCCAGACCTTCGTCGCCGGACGCGAGGCCCTCCAGAAGGAACCGGGCTGGTCGTCGCGCTACGTGCACGTCTTCGACTTCAGCGCGGTCACCGACATCGATTTGTCGAAAGACGCCATCGAAGCGCTCGCGACGGCACCGCCGGTCTTCGACAAAAGCGCGCCGCAGATCCTCGTGGTGCGCGACGGCTCGTTCGAGTTCGCGATCGCGCGCGCGTTCGCGGCGCTCGCGCGTGGCCGCCGCAGCGTTCACATCGTCGGCTCGCTCGACGAAGCACGGGCCGTCGTCCGCGCGCTCCGTCCCAGCTCGACCTCGTAGCGCGACCCGCACCTCTACGGCGCCGATCGCGGCACGCTGATCGCCTTTTTGCGAACGCTCCGAGAGGTCGTTGCGCGGCGCGCGGCGACAAGCTAAGGTCCGCGCGTCACTGTTCCGAGCACCTGCAGTCTCGAGTCGTCGAGGTTAAGGCGCTGATGCCTCCCCGATTCTCCGGCTCGATTGGATGGCACGTAAAATTGCTCAGGCCGCTTTCGTCGCGCTTCGGCGCATTCAGGTAAATCCATGTCCAGCTCACGTCTCTATGTCGGTAACCTCTCCTTCCACGCCCAGAGCGACGCGATCCGCGAAGCGTTCTCGCAGCACGGCACCGTGACCGACGTCCACCTCGTCACCGATCGCGAGACCGGTCAATCGCGCGGCTTCGGCTTCGTCACGATGAGCACGGTCGCGGAAGCGAACAGCGCGATCGCGGCGATGAACGGCGCGATGCTCGACGGCCGTCCGCTCAAGGTGAACGAGGCGCAAGAGCGCCCGGCGCGTGGCGGTGGTGGCGGCGGCGGTGGCGATCGTCGCGGCGGCGGCGGCGGCGGCCGCTGGTAATCAGCGCTCGACGGCAATCGGGAGGATGAACGAGAAGGTCGCTCCGCGACCAGGCTCGCTCATCGCGTGCACGCGCCCGCCGTGAGCCTCGACGATCCCTTTCACGATCGCGAGGCCGAGCCCACGTCCTTGTCCTTTCGCGCTACCCCCGCGAAAATAACGGTCGAAGACGTGCGGTAAATCAGCGGGCGCGATGCCGACGCCCTCGTCGGCGACCGAGAAACGAACGCCGTCGTCCTGGCGTTTGCATCCGAGCGTGATCGTCTTTCCATAAGGCGTGAACTTCGACGCGTTCGCGATGAGGTTCGCGAGCGCTTGGAAAATACGCTCGCGATCGCATCGCACGGGCGGCAGATCCGGCTCGATGTCCACTCTCAGGCAGAGCCCACGCTCGTGCGCGAGCGCGGCGTGGCTGTCGGCCGCCTCGGTGACGATGTCGCCCGGCGGCTGCAGCTCGAGGTTCACGCGGAGCGCGTGCGCCTCGATGCTGCCAAAATCCAAGAGATCGCTCACGAGGCGCGACATCGTCCCGATCGATCGCTGCATCCCGACGAGCGCCTTGTTGAGCCGCTCGCTCGAGAAGTCCTCGGGCACCGCGCGCCGCACCAGATCGATTCCCATGCGGAAGGTCGAAATCGGATTTCGCAAATCGTGCGAGACGATCGCGAGCATTTCGTCGCGCGTGCGAACCGCGTCCTCGGCTTTGCGTTTCGCGAGGTGATACTCGAGCGCGAGCGCCGCGCGCGCGACCAAGCTCGTGAAGAGATCGATGTCGTCTTGCGAGAAGTCGTCGGTCGTCAGCGATCCCATGTGCGCGACGCCGATGATCCCGTCGCCGGCGCGCCGCAGCGGGACGCCGTAGAGCGCCTTCACGCCCTTCTCTCGGACGAATCGGCTCGTCACGAGCGGATGGCTCGCCGCCGAGTGAATCAAGAGCGGCTCGCCGCTCGCCGCGATCGTGCCGGAGAATCCCTCGCCGATCGCGAGCGAGAAGCCTTCGTCGCGCAGCGCTTCCTCGAGGCCGACCGCGGCCCGAACGCGCAGGCGCCCGTCCTGGAGGATCAGGATCGCCGACGTCTGGACGGCGGGCATCGTCTGAACGAAGACAGTGAGCAGACGCTCGAGAAAATCTTCGAGCGTCGTCGACTCGAGCGCGGCCGCCGACACGTTGTCGAGCGCTTCGAGCGTCCGGTTGCGGAGCGCGACGTAGTGATCGACCGACTCGGCGATCGCGCGATCGAGCGCGAGGTTCAGCGGACGTGTGCTCTCGCGCGGCGACGCGGATGCCTGGCCGCTTGCCTCCCACAGCTCGAGGATGCACTCGCGCAAGCACGCGTACTCGGCGACGACCTCGGCGAGATCGAAACCTTCGAGCACGCGCTGCCGAGCATGCTCGCGCGGCTCGCGGTCGCGACCGCTCTCCTTCGCCATCGTCGCGCGGATGGTTCGGCTGTCTGCGCCGATCGAATCGGAGATGTTCGCGATGCGGTCGAGCAAAAACGGAACGTGATCGACGAGCTGCTCGTCACCCAAGCGTTGCGCGCGTCCCTCGCCGCGCGAACGTCGTTTCCATGCTCCGACAATTTCCGTTTTGCGCGCGCGGATGAACTGACCGAGTGACCCGGCGGCGCGCGACTGCATTGCGCTCGTCGAAGCAAGAATCACGCGCCGCTCGAAACGCGACTCGGCCGCTCGAAGCGCGTGGCAGGTTGGCGCCGCCGTGTCAGTTCGGGTTGATGACTCCGCCGCCGTCGGCGCAGCCGTTCGCCGATTGCTCGATCGCCGCGAGCGCTTCGACGAAACCTTGCGGGTTGCCGTCGCCGACGTTCCAATGGCGGCACGGGGCCGGCGTCGAGCCACACGCGTTCGTGAGGCTGCCGACGGTGGAATCGTGGAGCGGCGCGTTGCCGCCCTGCGCGATCGCCTCGAGGTTGGAGTCGGTCGCGCCGGTCATGCCGATCACGTAGGTGCGGATCGTCGTCGCCGCGTAGTGCGCCTGCAGGAGGCCCGACAGATGCTGCAAGTTGGTGTCGCACTCGGTCGGATCGCCGTCGGTGACGAGGATGCCGATCGTCACGCGCCCGCCGCGACGGTTGTTCGACGTGTAGCCGGTGAGGCCGCGGATGGCCGCTTCGGTCGGCGTGCTGCCGTTCGCGTTTTGCGCGTTGAGCGTCGAGTCGAAGGCGTTGGTCGGAAGCGTCACGAACGGCGGAGGCGTCGTCGGGATGACCGGCTTGTCGTACGGCGAGCCCGTCGAGCACGCCGAATTCGGATCGCTCTGCGACGGGAAGAACTGAAGCGCCGCCGCGTTGCCCGCCGCGTTCGGCGAATTGAAATAGCCCGAGAGCGCGTTGATCGCGTGACACCACTTGGAGTTGGTGGTGCCGCCGATGTTGCAGTCGTTGCCCATGCTGCCGGATCGATCCTGCATGATGTACATGTCGACCGGCGCGTAGCAGCTGCCGCCGTCGCCGGTCGTCCCATCGCCGCCGCTCCCCGAATCGAGATTGCCGAACGGGCTGTCTGCGTTGGTGGTGCCGTCGTTCGAGCCGCCGCTGTCGGGGTTTCCGTTGCTGTCGTCGTTGGTGCCGCACGCGACGAGGGCGACGAGGATCGAGCAAGCTGCGAGGAGTCTCATTCGTCGATTATACGCGATCGCACAGTCGTTCGCGCGTTTCGGTCGGTGCATGTAGGCGCCGGCTGACGACGATGTCGCGCCTGGCACGCTTCGGCATTGCCGTCGCGAGTCGGATCGCGAAGATGCGCCCGGCACGTCGCGTGCGATCGCGGCGCGCATGCGCGTGAGTCTGCGCGCCTGGAAGCAACATCCCGCACGCTGGGACGTCGCAGCCGCGGCGCTTTTCACGGTCGTGTCGCTCGTCGTCTACGCGATCGCGTCGGACCACAGACCGGGATCCGACGGGCACTACTCGTGGCTCTATGCGCGATCGCTCGCGTACGATCACGACCTCGACTTCACCAACGACTACGCGCGATGCGGTGACCCGTTCGGCATCGGCATCCCGACGCCCGCGCATCGGCCGGCGAATTTTTTCTACATCGGTCCGGCGGTTTTTTGGACACCGGTCGTCTGGGTGCTCAAGCACCTCATCGCGAGCCGATCGGAGGCGTGCTCGGGGACGATTCCGGCGCTGACGCTCGCGATGTCGAGCTTGGCCGGCGGCGCCGTCGTGCTCGCGACGAGCGCGGTCGTCCGGCGGTTCGTCGAGGCGCGCATCGCGGCGTTCTCGACACTGCTCGTCACGCTCGGCGGCCACCTCCTCTACTTCAGCGCGATGAACGCGAGCTATTCGCACGTGTACGACGCGATGTGCGTGGCGGCGTTTCTCTTTTACGTGACGCGCGTGCGGGAGGACCCCGGGCGGAGGCGACTGTGGATTGTCGCCGGCGTGTGCCTGGGGCTCGCGATTTTGCAGCGCTCGATCGACGTCGTCTTCTTCGCGGTGGCCGCCGCCGCGCTCGCGGATCGAGCGGTGCGCGCTGCGATCGTGATCGGCGCCGTCGCGTTCGTGACCGGCGTCGTCCCGCTCCTCGCGGCCAACCGTGCGATCTACGGCGTTTGGGCGGTCTACACGCACGGCCCTCACTTCATTCATTACGCGCACGCGCATCCGATCTTGCTCGTGTTCGACCAGCGCGGCGGTGTCTTCGCGTGGGCGCCTCTCTTGTGGCTCACGGTGCCGGGCGCGCTCATGCTCGCGTGGCGGTGCGACGCGCGCTGGCTCTACGTCCCGCTCGTCCTCTGCGGCGCGTTCGAGCTCTACGTGTCGTCGGCCGCGCTCGATTGGGAGGGCGGACGCCGCTTGACGAACCTCACGCCGCTCGGCGCGCTCTCGCTCGCGGTGCTCGTCACGCCGATCGCGCGATGGCTTCGCCGAGACCGCGACCGCCTGGCGTACGCCCTCGGCGCGGCGGCCGTCGCGGCGGTGACTTGGGCCAATGCGAGCGTGTGCGTCGGGTACCGCGCCCAGCGCATTCCCTGGGACCGGCCCGTCGGCTTGGGCGGACGCTTCGGCGAAGGGCAAGCGGCCGCGCTCGACACCGCGGAGAAGTCCATTGGTCCGCTCACCGCGCTGCCGGCGGCATGGATATTCGCGGCGCGCTATGGGCTTCCGCCAGTCGCGTTCGGATGGGCGGTCCATCCGCAGTGGTACCAGCGAAGCCACCAGACGCTCGAGTACACGGCGGACGATTTCTCGTTCACGACCGACGAGGGTCGGTTGCTCTCGCGAGGGCTTCGCGTCGACCCCGAGCACGCGGACCGCGGCGCGTGCTTCGTCGGGCGTCACGCGTCCGTCGTGCTTTCACTTCAGTGGCCGGTCGTGACGCGCACGCGCATCTCGTACGCCGCCAAGCGAGCGACCGCGCTCACTGTGGATTCGCGCTCGTTCTTCGGACACCGCTCGGCGTGGGAGCGCGTGAAGCTCCAGGCAGGCGAAAACCACGAGGCGTACTTCGACGTGCCGCCGGGAGCGCTCGACTCGGGCGTGAACGAAATCGAGCTCGACACAGCCGACGACGGCGTGTGCCTCTTCGCGATGGAATGGGCGGACGACACGCGTTACCCGTCATCGGCAGAGTCGCAGGCGAGCTTTCCCGTGATGATCTGGCACGCGCGTTCGCCTCACGGCTCGCGGGCCGAGGTGCTGGCGCGGCTCGGCCTCGTCGCGTCGTCGCATCGTTTCCGCGACACGGTCGTCGACGTCCAGCAGCACGCCTCGAAGCTCACGATGCGAACCGGAAAGATCGACAGCCGAGGCGCCGTCACGTGGACGGCGTCGTACGATTACGACGACGGACGACATCCGGAGATCGCGATCGACCCCGCGACCGGACACGGCGTCGAGATGCACGACGGCGACGGCGGCGTCTGGACGCACGAAGTCGACGTCTTGCCGTGACGGTTACCGGCAGGCGCCGCGCAGATCGTCGACTTGCGTGCGGAGCGCGTCGATTTGTTTTTGTTGCTCCTGCACGGTCGCGAGGAGCATCGACGTGTATCCGTAGAGGTCGACGTGCGTGCCGTCGCTGGCGACCGCGGGGCTCGACGGCGGTTGATCGTCGATGATGAACCCGAGGTGCCGCTGCTGCGACTCGGGCTCGGTCTTGTAGCGATAACGCGCGAGCGGCACTTCGAGCGTTTGCCGTGCGAGGTCTTCGCGTTCGTTCTCGGTGACGTAATCGATGTCTTTCTTGAAGGCGCGGCGCGAAATCGTCCCGTTGTTGCAAATGAGGTAGTCGCTCCCTGCGGTGCACGTGTCGATCGCGTTCCCCGCGCAGAAGCAGTCCTTCATGCAGTCGCACGTCGCCGTGCCGTTGCACGCCGCAGGAATCGGCGTGCAGCCGAGATCGTGCTCCTGCGGGCCGCTCGCTTTCAAACAATACGTGCCGGACGGGCACGGCGTCGCGCACGTCGTGTCGGGCGGCGTGCACGCGGCCGCGTCCACTCCGACGACGTCGGCGGTCGCGTCCGACGCGCTGCCGTCCGCTCCCGCTTCGGTGCTCGAATCGGATTTCGTCGCGTCCGCTGCGGCGTCCGCCCCGCCGTCGATGTCGGTCGTCGTTCCACCGCAGGCGACGATGATCGCCGCGAACCAAGCAAAGGAAAGAATACGCATGTCCTTCCTTATACGTGGTTTCAGCCGTCGCCGCCGTCGCTTTGCTCTTCCGCCCGCGGGGCCCGGAGCCAAACGCACGATAGGTCCTTCAATGCGTTGCGCGCGTTCGCGGCTTCGGTCGTGCCCATGCCGGCGATGAGCGAGTCGAGCGCGCTCGTGAAGTCCGGCGTGAGCATGCCGCGCATTTGCTCGCACGCGGCGACCGCGTTGCGCGCGCGCTCGAGCGCCATCGCCTTCTCGAGGGCGTACGCTGCGGGCCGGGCGATCTCTTGCGCCAGCTCGAAATCGGCGAGCGCATAGCCACGACCGGACGGGCCCATCACCGCGCCGACGAGCCCGGTGCCGCGACCTCCCGCGACGAGCGGCACGACGACGACCGCGCACGCGCCGATCGTCTTTTCGCATTCTCCCCCGAGCGCACCCGCGCTCGTCGGCTCGTAGATCGGCGTCAGCGTCTCGAGCAAGCGGCGACCGTATCTTTGCCAGGGATCGCTCGCTGCGTGACGGCGCAGCGCGGCGCGAACCTGTGCGCTCGCGCCGCCGGTCTCCACGCGCTCGAGCGTGCCGTCGTCCGCGAGGAGATCGACGAAGCAAACGTCAGCGAGGCGCGGTCGATACGCGCGAACGATCGCCGCGAGCGTCGAGCGCAGATCCATCGCGGCCGCGACCTCTTCGTCGGCTTCCGCCAAGTAGCGCAGCTCGTCGCGCTCCTGGCGGCTTCGTGTGATGTCGGCGAACGTCGCGCCGCAGAGCACGTCTTCTTCGTCGCCGAGAGGCGTCGTCGCCATGCGAAGCCAAGCGTCCCGACCGCGCATGCGCACGTGGAGGTCGACGCTCGCGCGCTTGCGCTCGAAGAAGCTTCGCGTGACGTGGTCCTCGAACGGCTGCTTCTCGACGAACGACATGATGTGCGTGAGCGGCACGCCGACGAGCGCGTCGGCGGCGCGTTGGAAGAGCATCGCCGCGGCGACGTTGGCCGCGAGCACCGTCGCTTTCTGATCGAGCACGACGTAAGGGATCGGCGCTTCGCGAAAGAGATCGAGAAATCGATCGCGCTCGCCGGCGACGGCGCGTTCCGCGGCGCGCAACCGTGCAAGCTCTTCGCGCTCGGCTGGGCTCGGTCCATCGAGCGCCACCAGCGCGTTGATCAAATCACCACGCGACATACTCTCGTATCGTGCCCGACGACTCTCGTGCATCTCGAGCCCCCTTTTTTTAAATACGTTGGTGCTGCGTTTTTTGCGACTGCCTGTACGGCTCAGCCGCTTTAGCGCGAGCAACGGTGGGAGCAAGAGTGTTTAGTCGATGTAAACGCGTTTAAATTGGCACGGTCAGTTTCGGGTCAGCGTTCGAGGCGCGATTGCCCATTATACGAAGTTCGTATTTGGGACACGGGCAATCTGGTACTGCGATTTCCTCGCTTCCGAACGATCGCCAGGGCCGCGAGGGCAAGACCGATGAGGCCGGCGAATCCATTCGCGCGCGACGCAACGCCGCAGCCGCAGCCGCTCGACGGTCCGCCGGTGCCGACAGCTCCCCCGTCTCCGCCGGCGCTCGCGTCCGCGCCGGCTCCGCTGTCCACGCCTGCGTCGGCGGATCCCCCGGCAAACGCGCCGCGGAAGGTGAACGTGCCTTTCGAAGCGCCCGCGAAATCGACCGCGTAATCCGTATCGTTCGCGAACTTGGATTCGTCGATCGCGCTGCCCGTGCACGCACCGGCGCCCGGGTGAAAATCGAAGCTCCCGAGCGCGTCGCCGGGCGCGACGACGTAGCTCGCGGCGTTGGCGACCGCGTCGGTCAAGTTGTCGCGCTGATCTTGAATCGGTCCGCTGATCGGGCTCGGGGAAAAAATGAGATTCCCGGCGACGCCGTCGCCTTGCGGCGCCGCGTTTCCGAAGACGATGCCCGAGCCCACGTCGTAAAGCGTGTTGTTGTACGCATACGCCTGCTCGAGCGGCAGATCGTGATCTTGAAAGAGCATCGCGCGCGTGGTCGCCGCGTCGACGAAAACGTTGTCGTGCACGGTCACGCGACCCGAAGCTTGGAAGAGCGATTCGCGAGGATTGTGGGCGAAGGTGTTGCCGTAAATCTCGTATCGGTTCTGCGAGCCGGGTCCGCTCGCCGGAAAACCGCCGACGAGTAGGTTCGGCCGATCGCCGTCGGGGCTCGGGTCGTCGTTCTTGACGAAGGTGTTGCCGCGAATGATCGTCGTCGTCGCTCCCGTCGGCATTCCGGCGATGCTCGGCCACGCGTTCTGGAATTTGATTTCCATGCAGTAGCCGATCGGAAATTCGACGATGTTGTTCTCGATGACGCCAGCGACGAACGGATCGGAGCCGTCGGAGTTTCCCAAATAGAGGCCGGTGCCGGCGGACGTGATGCGATTGCCTCGGATGATCCATCCCCAGGTCGGCGTCTTGGTCGAGATGGCGTCGTGCTGCTGCGAGCCGTGGTGGTTGACGAAGACGTTTCCTTCGATGCGGATGTCGTGCGTCGGCGACGCCGTGACCCCGCCGCCGGCGCTGACGCCGAACGCGCCGTCGACGTCGTGGCCGTCGATCATCAGGTTTTGAATCGCGACGAAGCTCGATTGCGAAATGTCGATCGTGTTGCAGCAGGGGCCCGGGTCGGCGTCGATGATCGCGGCCTGCGGGGTGTCGGAGGTGATCGTGATCCACGCGCTCGAAGTCCCGTTGAGGCTCGCGATCGAGAAATGCGCGTAGTGGCCGGGCGCGAGGTGAACGGTGTCGCCCGGCGCGAGCGTCGGGAGGATCGAATCGAGCGTCGCCGGCGTCGCGTTCAGATCCGCGGCGAGCGCCCGGCCGGAAAAAAGTAGCGTCGCCACGGCGAGCAAGCGCGCGGCGTTCGGTTTGGGTCCCACAGAACCGATGCTACTCTCGGCCCGGTCTACGTCGACCTCGACCCGACGAGCTCGGAAGCGTCGTGCGCCGTTCCCCGCTCGCCACGGGCGCGCCGCACGGCTTCGTCGTGCCGCGCCGCCACCGGCCGGCGTGTGCGCGATCCATGAAAGCTCGTTCGATCCCGACACGCCGATGCGGCTCGCGATGCGCTCGGGCGCGGTCTTCGCCGAGGTCCATTCGGCCGATGACGTGACACTGACGCTCGGCCCCGAGCCGACGCTCGAGCTCGAAGTGCGTGGCGTTCGGCTCACGACGCGCGCGCGCGCCGAGCTCGTGCCGTTACGCGCGCGGCAAGCACATGTTTTACGCGCGAGCATCCGCTCTTCATCGAGCTCGACGGGCGCATCGAGCGCGTCGGCGTCGTGCTCGCCGGCACGCGCGTCGAGAGCCTGCAGCCCGCACCCGGAGGCCTCGTGCGCGTCGACGTCGTCGGACCCGCGACTCGCGCGAACCCGCCGGAGATCGCGCTGCGTCCGGGCGCGTCTTTTCTCTTGGCGACCGCCGACGCCGACGACTGCGCCTGATCAGCTCGCTTGCGGAAGCCCGAACCGCATACGAAGCTCTTCGATCGAGCACGCTTCCAGATAGAGCGGCGTGAAGCCGTCGCAGATCACATAGCGCACGCAGCCATCGACGAGCGCTTTCACGATCATGAGGCCGCTCGGAAGTCGCGCGACGAGCGCGCATTCGCCGGTCGGCAGGAGATCGGCGTAGAAGCCGAACGCCGCTTCGTCGGGCGTTCGTTCGAGCGGAAACACGCCGTGAACTCCGAGCATCCTTCGAAAAGTCTAGCGTCCGAACGACGAGCTACAACGTGGCAAAACATGACGCCTTCGTTGGGACCATCTCGCCACAGATGGTACGCTCGAGGCATGAGCCCAGCGCCCGACAAGCTGTTTCGCGCGATCGTCCTCGGCGGGCTCGCGCTCGTGTCGCACGAAGCGTGCGGCGGCCAAACGAGCCCCGGCGACGCGGGCAACGACGCGGCCGAAGAATTTCCGTCCGAGCTGCCGGTCTACGTCGACGCCGGCGTGCAAGACGTCTCGGCGAAGGACGCGCCCGAAGAATTTCCGTCGGAGCTTCCGACGCCGATCGACGCCGGCACCGACTGACTACCAGCGTCGCTCGACCTGCACGTCGAACGTCGCGAAGCCGGGGACGATGACGTCGTCGAGCGCGCGAACGACTGTCTCGCGCGCTGCCGTGTTGCCGAGGAAGCCGAACGCCTCCATCGCCGGATCGTCGTCGCCGCCCGGGCGCGGCGCGAGCGCGCGAAGCGCGGTGCGTTCGAGGATCGCGGGCAGCGCCGGCGCGAGATCGTCGAGCGTGCCGTCGCGCCTTCGCGTCGCGAGGTAGGCCCACCCGAGCCGCCCGTGGTCGAGCTCGTCCTCGAGGAGCGATGCGATGACCGAGCGCGCGACGGGATTCGTCGCACGACGTTGCATCTCGTTGAAATACACGCCGGTGATGGTCTCGCTGAAGCAGCACATCTCGACCACGTGAAGGAGCACGCGCAGGCGATCGCTCGCGCCCGCGTGCATCGGGACCTTGGGCAAACCGCGATACGCCACGGGGACTTTCTCGCCGAGCGCGGCGGCCATCTTGCGACAGACGTCGGTGTGACGGACTTCGTCCCACGAAGCTTTCGTCGCGAGCGCGAGGACGACCGGGTCGCACCCTTCGCGCGCGAGCTCCTGCGCGACCAGGGCGAACGCGCCGACCGCGAGGTGCTCCTGGCGCGCGCGCTCTTTCCACGTCGCGGCGACGACCGCGCGTTTTTCGGCGGGAAGGCCGCTCGCGTCGAGCGCATTCCAGTCGATTTCTCGCGGCATGAGCTCGACGGTATCACGCGCGTGATTTCCGGACGCGAGCCGTGGTAGGCACGGCCATGGGCGATTCGTTTGCGACGCTGTTCGCGGCTCAGTCCGCCGAGCAGCAAAAGGGCCACCGCGAGGTGCACGTCGGGGAGATGATCGAAGCGGTCGTAGTCGCGATCGATCGCGACACGATCTTCGTCGAGCTCGACGCGAAGCGACAGGCGATGCTCGACGTCGCCGAAATGCGAGCGGCCGACGGAACGCTCGACGTGAAGGTGGGCGACACCGTGCGCGCGCGCGTCGGCTCGGTCGACCCGCAGTCGGGCGCGGTGCGGCTCGTGCGGTCGTTCGGCAAGTCCGGCGACGCCGCGCAGATCGAGCAAGCGCACGCCGCGGGCGTCGCGGTCGAAGGCAAAGTCAGCGGCGTCAACAAAGGCGGGCTCGAGATCGATCTCGGCAAGGGCCTCCGCGGGTTTTGTCCGACGAGCCAAATCGCGACGCGCGGCGCCGCGGTCGAGCCGAGCTCACTCGTCGGTCAGCTCCTTCGCTTCATGGTGACCGAGATCAAGGACGGCGGACGCAACATCGTGCTCTCGCGCCGACGCGCGCTCGAAGCCGAGGCACGCGAGGAGCGCGAGGCCGCGATTCGCTCGCTCGAGATCGGTCGCGTCGTTCGCGGCACGGTCACCGCGGTCCGTGATTTCGGGGCGTTCGTCGATCTCGGCGGCGTCGAAGGATTGATCCCGGGCGCCGCGCGCGTCACCGCCGGCGAATCGGTGGAGGTGAAGGTCGTCGACATGAAGGACGACGACAAGGGCCACAAGCGCATCACGCTCTCGCTCGAGACGAGCGCGTCGCCCGAAGGCGCGCCGAAAAAAGTGGCGGGACCTGCGCTGTCGATCGGCGCGGTCGTCGAAGGACGCGTCGTTCGCATCGAGACTTACGGCGTCTTCGTTCAAGTCGCCGGCACCGAGGGGCGCGCGGGTCGCGGGCTCATCCCCGTATCGGAGCTCGACGTTCCGCGCGGCACGGATTTGCGCAAGGCGTTCCCCGAGGGCAAGACGCTCACCGCGAAGATCCTCGAGACCGGCGACGGCCGATTGAAGCTCTCGGTGCGCGGCGCGAAAGACGCGGCCGAGCGCGCCGAGTTCGAAGCGCACAAGGACAAAGCCTCCGCGCCGGCCGCGCTCGGCACGTTCGGCGAGCTCCTCGCCAAGAGCGGAGCGCTCGGCAAGAAAAAGTGACGGCACGCGCGTTGCGAACGGCGCGGCATGCTCGGTGCGGGAAGGTTTTCCAGGCGCGTACGTATGCTGCGCGAAATGATGAAGTCTCGCCTCTTCGCGCTTGGTTTTGCGGTCGTCGTCGTCGGGCTCGCGGGGTGCGCCGCCCACGCGCCGGTGGTCCACGCTGCCTCGGCGGATGCGGCGCTCGGCCCCGACGCACGCAACGTGATCGCGAGTGACGCCGCGCGTCTCGCGATGGCATGCCGCGACACGAAGGGCGACGCCGAGACGCTCGCGCTCTTTCGAAAAGCGTGCGACGGCGGCGATGGCAACGGCTGCGTGAAGGCGGCGATGCAAACCGGATGCGGCATCGCCGCGAAGGCGGACCTGCATCGCGCCGAAGAGCTCGGCTCGCGCGCGTGCACGCTCGGCAATCGCGCGGGGTGCGAGATCGCGAGCGCGTTCGCGATCGTGCCGGAGACACGCAGCGCGCGCGACGTCGTGCGTTCGGTCGATTACTTCGAGCGAAGCTGCAAGCTCACCGAAGCCGCGTGCGACAACCTCGGGCTCTCGTACGCCGTCGGCCTCGGGCGACCGAAAGACGTCGCGCGCGGGCTCGCTTTGCTGCGGCGCGCGTGCGACGCGGGCAACGCGAACGGCTGCTACAACGCCGCGTTTCTCGCGACGACCGACCCCGAGCGCATCGCGGGCTACACGAAAGCGTGCGAGGCCGGATCGGGCGAAGCGTGCGTGAACCTCGGCGCCTTCTATCAAAATGGAAAAGGCGTCGCGGTCGACGTGCCGCGCGCGGCGAGCCTCTACGAGACCGGGTGCACGCGCGACGTCGCCCTCGGCTGCGACGACCTCGCTCGCCTTTACGCTCACGGCACCGGCGTGCCGCAAGATCTTCCGCGCGCGGCGTCGCTCTTCGAGCGCGGATGCGAGCGCGGGTCGGTGCCGTCGTGCACCGCGCTCGGCTTCGCGTACGGAACGGGCGCGGGCGTCGCGAAGGATTCGGCGCGCGCCGCGAAGCTCTACACGCTCGCTTGCGATCACGACGACGCGACCGCGTGCAACGACCTCGGCTTGCTCGCCGCGCAGGGCGACGGCGCGCCGCTCGATCTCGTCCGCGCCGCGAGTCTCTACGCCAAAGCGTGCGCCGGCGGCGAAGCCGAAGGATGCAACAACCTCGGCGTCGCGGCTCAGTTCGGACGCGGCATCGCGCACGACGACGCGCGCGCCGGGACGCTCTATCGACGCGCGTGCGACGCGGGCTCGGCGCTCGCCTGCGCGAACCTCGGCGCGCTCTACGTGACCGGCAACGGCGTCCCGGTCGACTTGCGGCGCGCGGTCGTGCTCTTCGATCAAGGTTGCAAAGCGGGCAACGCGCCGAGCTGCACCAACCTCGCCGTCATGTACGCCGACGGTCGCGGCGTCGCGCGCGATCTCGCACGCGCGGCAAAGCTCTTCGAGCAAGGATGCGAGGCCGGGAACGCGCCGGGCTGCGGCGCGCTCGGGACGCTCCACGCGCGCGGCGACGCCGTGCCGAAGGACGATGCGCTCGCCGCGACCTTCTTCGAGAAGGGTTGCAACGGCGGCGACGCGCAATCGTGCTTGTCGCTCGCCGACGCTTACAAGAGCGGCACCGGCGTCGCGCGCGACGCGACGCGCGCCGCCCATTGGCTCGCGATCGCCGACGCGCTGCTCCGCCAGCTCTGCGCGACGGGCAACGCCGAAGCGTGCACGACCGCAGCCGATCTCCGCGTCGCGGAGACGGCAAAAAAACCGTGAGAGCCGCGCTGCTCGCGCTGGTCCTCTCGGCTTGCGGCGGCGCGACCTCGACGAGCGTTTCATTCGACGTCGAGCGACCGACGACGACGCCCGACGGACGCGACATCGACGACGCCTCGCCGACGGTCACGCTCGTAGCCGGCGCACGGCGCCTTGTGGGCGGCACCGCGATGGGCGTGTGCACGACGCCGGCGCGCGCGTCGCCGATGGTTCGCGAGACCTGCGACGAAGCACCTCGCGGGACGGTCGCGTCGCTCGCGTGCGGCGACGATCCGCACGTCGACGAGATCGCGTGTTTCTACGCCGTTCGCGAGGCAGACGCGGTCGAGCTCTGGCGACGCGACGCGACCTTCGACCTATCGGACGACGCGCCGACGAAGGTCACGCGCCGCCCGCTCGCGCGCATCGGCTCGCTCCCGCTCGGCCGGGACGTGCGCGTCGTCGCGCACTGATTTACCATCCGCGCCGCATGGCAAACGAGCCGCTGGTTCGAAACGTCTCCGATACGGCGAAATGGGTCGCGGTCTATCGCGCGCAGGAGAGCGCCCGCTCGGACGCGCTCTTTCACGATCCGTTCGCCGCGCGTCTCGCAGGCGACCGCGGCCAAGCGATCGTCGACCGCGTCACGCGCCGCACCGGCCAGGGCTGGTGGATGGTCGTGCGAACCAAGCTCATCGACGATCTCGTCATGAAGTCGATCGCCGAAGGATGCGAGCGCGTCCTCAATCTCGCCGCCGGCCTCGACACGCGACCGTACCGAATGGCGCTGCCCGAGTCGCTCGAATGGGTCGAGGCGGATCTCGGGCCGATGATCGACGAAAAAGAAAAGCTCCTCGCCGGCGAAAAACCTCGCTGCAACCTGCGGCGCGAGCGCGTCGATCTCGCCGACGACGCCGCGCGGCGCGCGTTTCTCGACGAAGCAACGCGCGACGGCAAAAAGACCCTCGTCATCACCGAGGGCCTGCTCGTTTATCTCGAGGCGAGCGCCGTCGACGCCCTCGCGCGCGACTTTTTGGAGCGCAAGAGCATCCAATGGTGGATGGTCGACATCGCGTCGCGCGCGATCCTCGACCGGATGCAGAAGCGACTCGGCTCCGAGCTCGCGAGCGCGCCGATGCACTTCGCGCCGCGCGACGGCGTCGCCTATTTCGAGCGCCTCGGGTGGAAAGCGAAAGACGTCGGCTCGGTTTGGCGCCACGCGCTTCGCTGGCGCCGCTTGCCACTCTGGATGCGCCTCTTCGCGTTCGTGCCCGACCCCGACCCGCGCAACCCGGGCAAGGCGATGTGGTCCGCCGTCGTTCGCTTCGAGCGCGAATAGACGCTCCCCCACCATGGGGCTCGACCCCCACTCGGCTTCGGTCACCCACTCGGATCGTCCGCGAGCCGTTTTTTCGCTGAATCACGCGAAAATTCGCGCCCGGCGCCACGGCACGCGGGGTGCACTCGCTATGTCGCGTGAAAGCCAAAGCGCTCCTCGTTTTCGTCGCGCTCGTCGTCCTCGCGTGCGGCCCCGCCGAGACGACCGATTCGAGCAGTGAGGATCTCGGCGTGGGCGTCTACGTCTCGAAGTCCAAGACGCTCGCGAGCGGCGGCTACATCGGCGACTGGGAGCACGAGTGGGGCTACGTCCTCGGTTACATGGAGCCGGGCGCGCGCATCTACGCCAAGGTCGTTCGCGAAGACTCGGTCTACGGTCTCATCACGAACAGCCACTACGGCGCGTGGGATCACGGTCACCACTGCGGATGGGTTTCGCTCAAGCACCTCCACGGGAGCGGCTTTCACTCGCCCGTCGCCGACGTGTGCCCCTCGCCGGACAACGACTTCAGCCTCGCGCCCCACTCGGGAGGACCCACGGGATTTCGCGGCGGCAGCTGGACCGAATGCAACGGCTGCGTGCAGCCCGCGGTCGTCTTGCCCACGTGCTCCGATTTCACCGTTTATGCGAATTACGATCCGGCGACTCACACGTTCTGGGACGCCGATGGATACGAAATGGCGGGTCGCGGAACCATTTATGGAAATGACCATTATGGAGTTCCGCAAATCACGGCGAACGCCGGCTACAGCGGATTCGGCACGCGCTTCGTGACCGCGGACAGCGACGCGGTCGAGATCAAAGACACCAAGCGCCCGTGCACGATCAAAGGCGGATGCACGGCGTTCGGCTTCATGCACGCCGACTGCATCGCCGGCGCGCACGTCGGAAACCCAGCCGGAAAAGGCCCGACGACCGCGACGCCCGCCGCGCCGAGCGCGCCCTGCGGCGAAGTGGGTCCGGGCGAAGGCATGCTCGTCGGCAACAGCTACGCGAGCTGCAGCGGACGGTACGTCCTCACGCTGCAAACCGACGGCAACCTCGTCTGGCGCGACCAAGCGCAAAACGGACGAGCGATTTGGGCGACGAATACTTCGGGCCGCGACGGTTATGCAGCTGTCTTTCAAACCGACGGCAATCTCGTCTTGTATGGGCATTATCAAAACGCATTATGGGCGTCGCATACGAACGGCAAAGGTGGCGTGCGTCTCGACTTTCAAGACGACGGCAACATCGTTCTTTACGACGCGAGCTCCAACGCCGTCTGGTCGACGGGAACGGCAGGTCAATGAAAACGCTCGCGCTCGTCGCCCTCGGCTCGCTCATGTCGCTCGCGTGCTCGGCCCCGGCCGACTCCGGAGATGACGCGCCCGTTTGCAGCGCGTCGGGCGGAAAAGTCACCACGGTCTTCGAGGGGCTCGACGCGTACGACGCCATCTCGGTCGAAGATGGATTCGTCTACGTCGAGGTGCCGTCGTCGGGTGTCGAGCGTTGCGCGACGACCGGATGCACCGGACCATCGCCGGTCGTCTCGAGCGACGCGTTCGTGAGCGCGACGTTCGGGCAAAGCGTCACGTACACGACGCAAATTCTCGGCGACGACGGCACGCTCGGCGGCGAGGTGCGCTCGGTGGGTCTCGACGGAAGCGGCGACACGTCGCTCTTCGCGAGCGCGGTTTATCCGGACTACGTGGCCACGTCGGGCGCGCGCACGTTCTGGGCGCACGACTCGTTCGCGGTCGACGACACGCCCGCGACGGTCGAGTGCGTCGGGTGCGGCGCGACCGGGTCGACGCCGTGGATCATGGGCCTCGGCGGCGGAACCTACGGCGTCGTCGCCGACGCGAGCCGAGTCTTCGTGCTCGCCGACGACGCGTCGCTCACGAGCGTGTCGCTCCTCTCGTGCGGCGTCTCCGCGCCGTGCTTCGGCGAGCCGACGGTGCTCTTGACCGGCCTCGATCGAACGGCGAGCGCGCAGCAAATCGCGAGCGACGGAACGAACGTGTACGTCGCGCGCGCGCCGCAATCGGACGTCGTGCGCATCGACCCGTCGGGCGCCGTCACGCCGATCGTGACGTCGAAATCGGTGAGCGCGCTCGCGTTCGACGCCGCGAGCGGCCAGCTTTATTACGGCACGCAAGACGGCGAGGTCGGCAAGCTCGCGCCGGACGGCTCGTCGCAACCGACGTCGCTCGCGTGCACCGGCGCGACCATCGCGGGCGTCGCCGTCGACGACGCGAGCGTCTACTTCATCACCGGTCCGAGCGGGTCGATGGTCGCGAAGATAGCAAAGTAGCGTCTCAGCGGTGCCGTCCGCCGCCGGAGGACCCGCCGCCCCTTCCGCCGCCGCCGCCGCCGCGCCGCACGGTTCCGCGCCCGCGACCGCCGCCGCCATGCAAGCGCGTGTGCGACGAGGATCCCGACGACGACGAACCACCGATGCCGTGCCCGTGCGAGTAGATGTTTCCGCGGAACGGGTGACGCGCGCCGCCGAACGCCACCCCGCCGGCGTTGGTCCAGAACGGCTCGTCGAGATAATCGTAATCGCCCTCGGCGACGACGTCGGGCTGCATGTACGGCGAGAAGACTCCCACTTCGAGACGCTCGAACGCCGTCGTCTCGGCGGCGGCGCCCTCGTCGGTCTGCACCTCGGTGACCGCGCGAAACGCGGGCATCGCGCCGGCGCCGCTCGGCACCGGATAAAAGAGGTCGATGATGCGCGTCCAACCGAAGCCGAGGTTCACGACCGGCGGCATGCTGCCGTCGCCCGCGCGATCCGAAACCGCGAAGGCGGGCGACTCGGCGCCGAAGCCGTCGACCACGATTTGTTGCGCGCGGGTGTCGAAGCTCCACGGCTTGGACCCGGTGTTCTCGACGATGACCCGGAGGTGGAGCGTTTGGATGTCGGAGTCGCCGAGCGCCGGCGCGTCGGGATCGCCCTCGGTGAGCTTTTCGAGACCGTACGAGAGGACGCGCAAGTCGCCGTGCGGATCCTGCTCCGGGATCGCGTAGTACGCCGCGTCACGATTGAACGCCGGGACGACGTGCGCCGGTGGCGAGACTGGAACGAACGCGTAGTGGGCGCCGCAGCCGGTCGCGGCGAGCAGGAGGACGACGAGGGTGCGCTTCATGATCGGTGCATTCTGCAAACGTCGTGCTCTCGCGATTGGCCTATTTTACGCGACAATCGCGTGGCGGCGTGGACGCGCGGATGCGGCGGCGCGTGAACGCGCGCTGGGGCCCGAGCCCCAGCGGTCACACTCGAGCCGTTTCGAGCGACGATGGGGCATGCGCGATCGCTTTACGTTTCTTTTCGTCCTCGCGATCGCGTGCGCCGCGCCGCCGGCGCCGGCGTTGCACGTCGCGCTCCCGGTGGCGCCTCGCGCGGCCACGCCGGACGTGCTCGAGATCCCGCGCGAGCCGGGCGCCGCCTACGCCGCCGGCTGGACTTGGTGGCTCGCCGGCAAACGCGAAGACGCGCTCCGGGCGTTTCGTTACGTCGTCGGGACGCTCCTCGTGAACGGCGATCCGAATCCGCGACGGCGAACGCGCATCCCGCTGACGATCGTCATGTCGGAAGTGGGTCGGGACAAGGACGCGGGCGATCGCACCGTCGCGATCACCGAAACCGGCGTGCTCCTCGGCGACGTGCGCAAGCACGCGTTCGATCGATTCGTCGAGCTGCCGGACGCGTATCAAGCCGACGTCGCCGCGCCGGGGCTCGTCGCGATCACGACGACGAGCGAAATCGCTCTCGTCGACATGACGAGCGGTGCGATCGTCGCGCGGCTCGCGACCGAGAACGGCGTCGTCGTCGCGCGCGGAAAATCGCGGTTCTTCCTCTACGGCAGCGCCGGCGGCTTCACCGGCGAAGTGTGGGACGCGGCGACGCGCGCGCGACTTCGCACGTTCCATGATTCGTCGGTCCAAACGCTGATGTTCGCGGGCCTCAGCGAGGACGAGAGCGCGGTCTTCGCCGGGGGCCAGAACGTGAGCGTCTGGGACGTCGCGACCGGCGACGAGATTCTGTCTTACGCGGGCGCGCCGCTCGTCGCGCGCGGACCGGGGTTCTCGCGCGACGGACGATTCGTCGCGTACGGCACGATCGATTTCGATCACACGCCGAGGATCGGAACGACGCATCTCTTCGACCGGCGAGCCAAGCGCGTCGTCGCGACGTCGCACGCGTCGAGCTTTCCGAGCGGCTTCGCGTTCGCCGGCAAGTGGCTCGCGGTCGGCGATCTCCGCAAAGGGTGCTTGCTCGAAGCGCCGCAGCTGAGGCGCGTCGCGTGCTCGGCGGAGGTGCGACCGTCGGCCGGCATCGACGACGATCTGCAAGACACGATGCCGACGTTCGTCGCCGGAGACTCCGCGCTCGCGCTCGCGACCTCCGACGGCTCGCTCCTCATCGCTCGCGTTCCATCCATGATGACGATTTGGAAAGGTCGCGCGCGCTTCGAAGGCGCGCATCTCGTCGACTCGGACGGAAGCGGCGCGAGCTGGACGCTCGGAAAAGACGGCGTTCCGGTGCGCGATCCGCCTGCGACCGAGAACGCGCCGGAGCCAACGATTCGAGCGTGCGTCATCGGGAGTTGGTTGTTCCCGCCGCTCGCGTGCTCGACGCCTGGCTGAGCTCGCGACGCCGCGCAACTCGACTAAGATCCAATCGTGAGGTTCGAGAAGGATCAGAGCTTCCTCGAGATCGTGCTCGAAGGGGCGCGCGTGCACGTCGCGAAGGGATCGCGCGCGCTCACCGACGCCGACGTGCGGACGTACGTCTTTGGCGGAAGCGAGGCCGAGGCGCGCGAGTCGTTCGACGATCGCGTCGCCGAAGCTCGAGCGAAAGGCTTCGCGGCGGTCGGCGAAGACACGCCGATCGTGACGAGCTACCTCGCCAAGCGTGACGCGGACCGCGCGCAAACGGACGCGGCCGAGCTGCTCGCTCACGGCACGCGCGGCAAATCGCACGAGCGCGTGATGGCCGAAGCACAAGCGATCCTCGGTCGCTGGCATGCTGCGCTCGGAAAGCTCGACGACGTCACCGCGGGCTCGCTCGGCAAGGTCTACGGCGATCGCATCACGCAATTGGAAGAGCTCATTCGCGGCGGCTGATCCGTCCTCGTGGAACGGCCGATGCACTGGTCGCCTGAAGCGCAATGGCGACCCAACCCTTTAATCATGCTCTCGCTCGTCGTGCTTGGCTGGTCCTCGTGATCGCGGCCTGCGGCGGCGACTCTGGTAACGGCAACATCCCGCCTCGAGATGGACGGCTCGTCCCTTCTCCGCAGGTCGCGATGCTCAGCGGCGGCGCCATCACGGTCGCGCCGGCTCGTGCTTCGGTCGTGACCGGGGCGACGCAGCACTTCGCGGCCAAGCTGGCCGGGTCGAGCGACACCGACGTCAGCTGGACCGTGGTCGAAAGCGCGTGCGGGACGATCACGCCCAAGGGCGATTACGCCGCGCCGACCGCGACCGCGACGTGCCACGTCGTCGCGACCAGCGCAACCGATCCGACGAAGAACGCGACGGCGACGGTCGAGGTCTACACGCTCTCGCAGACGACCGGCATGCCGCACGTCTCGATCGGCAAGACCGCGTTCGCGAGCGAAGGCGACCCGACGCTCCTCACCGACGGCGCGTATCGAAACCCGAACGCGTGGACCTTCGATCCCTCGCACTGCTCGCCGGCGACGCCGTGCTGGGCGGCGGTGAAAGTCGGCGCCGGGCCGTCGCGCCTCCTCGTCGATTGGTCGTTCGAAGACGGCCAGGGCGACTTCGACACGCTCGCGTACGGCGGACAGACGATCGCCGACTACGAATTTTTCGTGAGCCCCGATTCGACGAACGGCGCCGACGGCACTTGGACCGCCGCGACCGATCCGCTCACCAATCACCCGGCGACCGTCGGCGCGAACACACTCATCCATCGCTCCGCGCTCGTATCGTTCGCGGGCGACTCGTGGATCAAGATGGCGATCACGGCCTCGACCGCGAACGAGATCGACGAGCTCGATCTCTGGGACGCGTCGACGACGAACGGTGACAGCTTCTTCTTCCACGGCGACAGCATCACGCACCGCTGCGCGAACCTGCGCGGCACCGAGGACCGCTGGTCGGAGCAGCCGTCGTTCCAAGCCGACGTCCACGCGGCGCACGCGGATCACTTTCCGCTGCAAGTCGGCGGCGGCATCAGCGGGCAGCACGCGTCGGACGCGGTCGCCGAGATCGGCACGTACCTCACGCTGTTTCGCCCGGTGAAGCACTGGTTTCTGACGATGGGCACCAACGATCTCTGCGCGGGCGCCGACGCGTACGCCGCGTACGCGCAGACTTGGATCGACGCGGTGAAGGCCGCGGGCGCGGTGCCGATCCTCGTTCACCCGATTTGGGGCAACGACAATAGCTCCTACTGCTCGGACAACGGGCCGTCGTTCAACGCGGCGGTCGACGCGCTCGTCTCGGCGAACGGATTGCCGCCGGCGGTGCCGCTCTACGAGGCGACCGTCGGGCACTCCGAATACTACGACGACGGGGACGTGCATCCGAATCCCACGGGGTGCGCCGTGTGGAATCAAACTTTCGCGACGGCCGTGAGCTCGTTCTACCAGTGACCGCTGGTCCCGCGCGGCGCCCGCGAACGGGACGTGCGTACCCGGCGCTCTTCGCGGCGCATCACGATCGCCGCTGAAATGAGCCTCGGCGCGCCCGTTGCTTTGATGCGACGAAATGCACGCGCTGACACGCTCGCTCTTCATCGTCGCGTTCGCGCTCGTCTCCGACAACGCGCTCGCGCGCGGCAACGGTTGGTTCCAATTCTCGGTCGACGGCGGCGCGACGTGGGTCGCGCAAACGCCGGCGCTCGACCTCGGCACCGACTCGGGCACGACGTTCAACGCGCTCCGCGGCGCGAGCGTCCCCGCGGGCGGCGCGACGTGGTTCGGCGGCGGCGGCATCGACGTGCGCGCAGGTCCCAAAGGCGAGTCGTGGTTCATCCCGCTCTTCGGCTTCCGCTTCGGTATCTCGGATTTTCACGCGTCGATCGCGAACGGCGACAACGTCACGACGACGCTCGACACGCTCATCTACACCGAAATGTTTCTGCCCGGCCTCGGCTGGCGATTCGGCGATCACGTCTCGCTCGCGCTTCGTCCGGCGTATGTCCGGCTCGACACCTCCGGCACCGCGACCGACGGTCACATCACGACGTCGGTCGACGCCGGCTCAGACGGGTTCGCTCTCCTCGGCGACGTTCAAGCGTGTCTCGGCCCGCACACGACGGCGTGCGCGTTCGTCGAGCCGAACGTGATGTGGATGGCCGGCCCGAATTTCGCGCTGAGCTTCGGCCTCCGATTCGCGCTCGCGCCCTAACCTCGGAGCTTGCGCGCGAACGCGGCGCGCAGCATCTCGATGAACGCGCGTATTTTCGGCGGCGCCGGCGACCCCGCCGCGTGCACGGCGTAGAGCACCATCGTCTCCGAATATTTCTCGAGGACGGGCACGAGCTCGCCGCTCGCGACGAGCGGCTCGGCGAAGACATGCGGGAGCCGCGCGACGCCGATGCCCGCCGCCGCCGCCGCGCGCGCGAGGCGATAATTGTCGGTCTGGAGGGCGCCGCTCACGACTTGATGCAGACGCCGCCCGCTCCCGCGAAACGTCCAGAGCGCTTCGCGATGCGCGCCGATGACGATGCACGAATGCTCGGCGAGCGCGTCAGGCGTCTTCGGCACGCCGTGCTTTTTCGCGTAAGCAGGGCTCACGTAATGGCCCTTCGGCGAGTTGCCGAGGCGCGTCGCCCAGAGATCGCTCGCGTCGGCGATCGGTCCGGTCCGCACGGCGACGTCGATTCCCGCGCGACGCAAATCGACGAAGTCGACGGCGACGTCGACCTGCGCCCGCACGTTCGGATACCGCGCGAGATATTCGGCGAGGACCTTCGGCAAGAGATCTTCGGCGATGACCGGCGACGTCGCGACGCGCAGCGTTCCCGAAGGCTCGGTCGCGGTGCGCGCCACGACGCCCTCGGTCGAGCGCATCACGTCCTCGAGCCGCACGCACTGCTCCAGCATCGTGCGCCCCACGTCGGTGAGGACGAACTGACGCGTCGAGCGCGCGACGAGACGCGCCGAGACCGCGCGCTCGAGAGACGCGAGGTGCCGGCTCGCGGTCGAGCGCGGGATGCCGAGCGCCTGCGCGCCCCGCCGCACGCCGCCCGCGCGCGCCACCGCCGCAAAGACGAGCATGTCCTCCGCCGAAGGCCCGAGCGAACCCATCGAGCAAAGATAGGTCTACTGATTGTCCCGTCAATGGGACACTCATTTCCACCGGACCGCGTTGTGGAGCGGCCGCGGCGACGCACATAGTGACGGTCCGCCAATCACCGAAGGAGCCGACCATGTCTCTCGTTCTCGTCACGGGTGCAGCTGGAAATGTGGGTTCTCGCGTCGTTCGTCGCCTCGCCGCGCGCGGCGTCGCCGTGCGCGCGTTCGTCCGTCCGTCGGATCCAAAACCGACCGCCGCCGGCGTCGAAGCGTTCGAAGGCGATCTCGCCGATCGTGAGCGCGTGCGCACGGCGATGAAAGGCGTCTCGAAGGTCTACCTGCTCACCGCGGGCACGAACGGCGCCGCGCTCGAGGCCAACGTGATCGACGCCGCCGCCGCCGAAAAAGTGAAGCACCTCGTCAAGCACTCGGTCCAAGGCGCGCAATACGAAGCGGCGATCATTCCGAAGGCACATCGCTCGAGCGAGAAGCGCGTCGAAGCTTCGGGCGTCCCATGGACGTTCTTGCGACCGGGCTCCTTCGCGTCGAACGCGCTCGGTTGGGCCGGCATGCTGAAAGGCGGCGACACGGTGTACGGTCCGTTCGGCGAAGCGTCGCTCGCGGTGATCGATCCCGAGGACATCGCTGCGGTCGCCGAAAAGGTTCTCACCGAGTCGGGCCACGAGGGCAAAGCGTACGATCTCACCGGCCCCGAGACGCTCACGACCGCGCAGCAAGTCGCGATCGTCGGCAAAGTGCTCGGCCGCAAGCTCGCGTACGTCAACGTGCCGGACGAAGCCGCGCGCAAGTCGATGGTCGACGCGGGCATGCCGCCCGACTACGCCGACGCGATGATCGATTTGGTGAAGATGCTCCGCGGCCTCGGCCGCATCGAACCGGACCCGACCCTCGGCAAGCTCCTCGGCCGCGCGCCGTCGACGTTCGAAGCGTTCATCCAAGCGAACGCCGCCGCGTTCCGATGAGCGCGCACGATGACGACGGGAGCGTGACGGTCGTCACCTCCCGTCGCGTCAAGCCGGGTCGCGAAGCCGACTTCGAGGTTTGGCTCGAAGGCATCGGCCAAGCTGCCGCGAAGTATCCGGGCTACCTCTGGCGTCGCGTCACGCGGCCGCGCGATCACGACCAGCCCGAATACGTCGTCGTCTTCAAGTTCGACGGCTATCCGCACATGCGCGCGTGGACCGAGTCGGACGAGCGCCGCGTGTGGCTCGACCGCGTGAAACCCCTCGTGCTCGACGAATTCAAAGAGACCGTGCTCACCGGGCTCGAGCGATGGTTCACGTTGCCGACGAAGCCGGGCCTCGCGCCGCCGCCCGCGTACAAGATGGCAATCGTCACGGCCGCGGTCGTCTATCCGCTTTCGCTCGGTCTCTCGACGTTGCTCGCGCGATGGCTCGCGGCCGTGCCGGCACCCGCGCGCTCGCTCGTCGGGTGCATCGTGATGATCACGCTGATGACCTGGGTGATCATGCCGCGCGTGACGCGTCTCTTGCGCTTTTGGCTTTTTCCATAAAGCTCTCTCGCATGGCGACGGAGCGTAGCGCGAGCAAAGTGCCCGAGGTGACGCTCCTCTTTTGGATCGTCAAAGTCGCCGCGACGACGCTCGGCGAGACCGGCGGGGACGCCGTCTCGATGTCGATGAACCTCGGCTACCTCGTCGCGACCGCGCTCTTCGCGGGGCTCTTCCTCGTCATGGTGGCGATTCAGATTCGCGCGAAGCGATTTCGCCCGGTCGTCTACTGGCTCACGATCATCGCGACGACCACGGTCGGGACGACGCTCGCAGACTTCGCGGATCGCTCGCTCGGCATCGGCTACGCGGGCGGCTCGAGCTTGCTGCTCGCGCTCCTCGTCGTGTCGCTGGTCGTGTGGCGGCTCGTCTGCGGTACCGTCGCGATCGCGAGCGTGCGCACGCCACGCGCCGAGATTTTTTACTGGGTCACGATCATGTTCTCGCAGACGCTCGGCACCGCGCTCGGAGACTGGACGGCGGACTCGGCGGGCCTCGGCTATCGCGGCAGCGCGCTCGTCTTCGGCGGTCTGCTCCTCGTCGTCGCGGCGCTCCACTTCGCGACGCGCATCAGCCGCACGTTCACGTTCTGGGCGGCGTTCATCCTCACGCGGCCTCTCGGCGCGGTGGTCGGCGATTTTCTCGACAAGCCGCACGCGCAAGGCGGTCTCGCGCTCAGCCGTTATCTCGCGTCGGGCGCGCTGCTCGCGATCATTGCATTCTGCATCTTTGCTTTTCCGAGCCGGGCGGCGCGCGCCGCACACTGAGTCAGCAGCCGGACGGCGCCGTCGCGTGGCATTTCATCGCGCTCGTGTCGCACCAATATCCGCCGTAGCAGCCGTTGCTCTGACAGCTCGCGCTGCCCGCGGTGCACGCGTGACAGCCCGCCGCCGTATCCGGGTCGGCCCAGCCGTCGCACGACGACGTGTCGCTTCCCGGCGTCGACGTGCCGCCGTCGGGGCTCGGCTCGCCGAGACTGCCGACGCCGACGGCGCACCCGCACAGCGTCAGCGTGAAGACGAGGGTTCGAAGCATCACGCGGAGGCAATGTCGCACCCGCGCGATTTCGATCACGACACGCAGCGCCACTGCGCATTTCCGGTGAGGCGCGACGCCGGCGCGGCACGGAGGCCCTTTTTCCCCCTCCGATGATCGAATGCGCGCGACGCCAACATCCATAGGCGCCGACATGAAAGCTCGAATCTTCCTGATGCTCGCGTGTCTCGCGGTGGCGTGCGCGCGAAACGGCGCGAGCGACGATGACGGAACCGACGCGGGCTCGTCGCTCGACGCGAGCAGCGGAGGCGCGTGCGTCGCCTGCGTGATCGACTCCGACTGCACCGGCGGCGGCGTCTGCGCGCAGCTCGGCGGTGATTCGTATTGCGCCCAGCCTTGCTCGGGCGCGAGCGACTGCGCGAGCGGCGAGCAATGCACGTCGGTCGCGAGCGTCGCCGGAGACCAAGCGCGCGTCTGCGTCGACACCTCGAGCGCGCAATGCGGTCTCAATCCCGGCCAGCAGCAGCCGCCCGACGACGCGAGCGCGCCGCCGCCTTCGGGTTGCCCCGGCTTCGCCGATCCGACGACGTCCGCCGCTTGCTCGTCCTGCAAACAAGGGTCGAGCGGCTGCCAGCCCAACGGCTGCTTTGGCGGCTGGTGGTGCAACACGAGCACCGACAAATGCCAATCGGCGCCGCAAAATTGCACGAGCAGCACGCCCGACGCCGGTCCGCCCGAAGTCTACGACGGCGGCGTCACCGGCTCGGTCGGCGCGAACGGCGGCACCGAATCGCGTTTGTACTTCGCGATCGTCGGCGACACGCGCCCCGCGAACGAAGACGACACGAGCAACTACCCGACGGCCATCATCAGCACGATCTTCTCCGACCTCGCGAAGGTGAGCCCGGCGCCGCCGTTCGTCGTCTCGACGGGCGATTATCAGTTTTCGAATCCGAACGGCTCGCAGGCGACGGCTCAGCTGAACAAATATCTCTCCGCGCGCGGCTCGTACGCTGGCGTTCAATTCCCAGCGATGGGAAATCACGAGTGCACCGGCGCGACGGCGAGCAACTGCGGCTCCGGCAACACCGACGGAATCACGAGCAACTACTCGGCATTCATGAGCCTGATGCTCGGCCCGCTACAAAAGACAAAACCTTATTACGTAATCAACGTAAACGCGCCCGACAGCTCCTGGACTGCAAAGTTCGTTTTCATTGCGGGCAATGCGTGGGACTCCACTCAATCGAGCTGGCTCTCTTCGACGCTCGCGCAGAAGACGACGTACACGTTCATCGTCCGGCACGAGCCGGCCTCGGCGAGCACGGCGCCGGGCGTTTCGCCCTCCGAGACGATCATGGCAAAATACCCGTACACGCTCGCCATCGTCGGCCACAGCCACGAGTATTATCACTCGTCCGGATCGCGCGAGGTCGTCGTCGGAAACGGCGGCGCGCCGATCTCGACCAATCAAAATTACGGTTACGCCCTCGTCCAGCAACTGACGAACGGCAACATTCAAGTCGACATGTACGACTACACGACCAACGCCAAGGACTCGAAATTCGAGTTCAACGTGTCGCCATGATGTACGCTGGTGGGAGAAGATGAAATCGCGCTTGTCGTTTGCTTTTGGAATTTTGGTCGCGGTCGGTTGCTCGGCGCACGGAAGCGGCTTCGACGACGGAGGGTCCGGCGACGGCGCCTCGCCCGATGGATTTCTTCCGTCCGGCGACGGCGGATTCGGCGACAGCAGCCCGCCCGGCGACGGCGGCCCGCCCGGCGTGACGACGGTTTACGCCAACACCGACACGACGCTCTACACGCTCAACCCGCAAAACAACGCGGTCACGATGGTCGGCGATTTCGCCGGCGTCGGCGGCTCGAGCAGCGACACCAACGTCACCGATCTCGCCGTCAACTCGGCGGGCGACGTCTACGTCAACACCGAGAGCGTCGTCTACAAGGCGGCGGTGCCGGCCAGCCCCGGCAAAGTTCAGCTCACCAAGATCGCGTCGATCGCCGTGAAATCGGGGCAATATTTCTACGCGCTCGCGTTCACGCCCGCGGGTTCGCTCGACCCGAGCGAGATCCTCATCGGCGGCGACGGCAACGGCGAGCTCTTCTCGATCGACACCTCGAGCGGCGCGACGCGCGATCTCGGAAACTTCGGCGCCGACCCGAGCCACAGCACGTACGACTTCGCGCTGTCGGGCGATCTCGTTTTCTATTCCGACGCGCAGGGCAACCCGACGGGCCTCGCGACCGTGCGCCCGTGCAAACCGAAATCGTCGACCTGCATGACCGGCAACGACTACCTCGTCGCAGTCGACATGGCCGCGCTCGCGACGGCCTACAAATCGTCGACGCCGGCTGCGTCACTTTTGAAGGGAATTTACGGCGGATCCGCGTCGGCCGACGGACCGGGCACCGGCTACGGCGACTTGTTCGGGCTCGGCGCTTGGGAAGGCAACGTCTTCGCGTTCGCGCGCAAGACCACCGCCAACGTGACGCCGCTGCTGCTCACGATCAGCCCGACGACCGGGCAAGCGACCGTCGTGTCGTCGAATTTCAGCTTCACCGACGGATGGTCGGGCGCGGGCGTCACGACGAGCGCGACGATCACCGTTCCGCCGCCCAATTGACGTGAAGACGCTCACGAAGATCGGCATCGTCATCGTCGGCGTCACGGTCGCAGGTGGCGTCCTCCTCCGCCGGCATCACGCGATCTCGCACGCGGCGACCGCGCGCCCGAGCGGCCGCGCCGTGCACATCCCGAGCACGAGCGAGTCGCTCACGCTCGACGGCGAGCTCACCGAAACGAGCTGGCACACGGCTCCGGTCACGCGCTTCCTCGGCGGCGACGGAAAAGACGCGCGCCCTTACTCCGAGGTTCGTTTCTTGTGGAGCCGAGACGGCGTTCTCCACGTCGGCCTTTACGCGTCGGACAAGAACATCGTCTCCGCCGGCGTCGAGCCCGACGGCCCCGTGTGGCGCGGCGACTCGTTTCATCTCGTCTTCGCGAAGAACGGCGTCGAGCACTCGTTCGACATCGGCCCGACGGCGCACGGCCCGGTGTTGACCGACGGCGAGCGCAAGAGCGGGGGCGCGTGGACGTACGGCTGGCAGAGCGGCGCGCGCGTCGCGCTCGACATGGACGAAGGCACGGTCGATCGCCCCGCCGAGGCCGACGAGGAGTGGGTCATCGAGCTCAACGTCCCGCTCGCGTCGATCGGGCTCGAGCCGCAGGCCGGTCAGACGATCGACTTCAGCGCGCGACGATGCGATCTCGACGCGCGCGGTGGGCCGCCGCTCGAATCGCCATGCCCGGCGATCGAGCTCGCGCTCACGCTCGATCCTTGACGCGACGACGACGAACGAGCGCGAGCGCGACGAGCGCGAGGATGTCCGCGCCGCCCGAGCTCGTGTGACCGCTCGACACCGCGCATCCGCCGGCGCCCGCCGGAGGATCGACCGCGCTCGGCCCCGCGTCCGAATCGCCGGGCGCACCCGCGTCCAGCGGCGCGCCTTGCGGCACGACGACGAGGTGAACCTTCAAGACGCCATCCTCCGGCCCGCCGCCGAGCGTCGGATCGGCGAACCACGTGACGCCCTCTTGCACGAGCCCGAACGTGACTTGGAAATCTCCGACTTGGCTCGCGTCGAGCTTCACGTCGAAGTGACCGACATCGCCCGGCGCGACGTCTTGCGCGACGGTCGAGACGCGCGTCTTCGAGAGCCACGACGGATCGGCGAACGGCGAGTCTTGATCGCGCGGCGTCGTCGCGAGCTTGGTCGTGCCCGCGGTCCACGACTTCGTGCCGCTGTTGGTGAGCTCGATGAAGCCGTCGGCGACGTCGCCCTGATGCACGGTCACGGTGTCGGCGAACGACTGCTGCTTCAGATCGCCGCGATACTCCGGCTCGATGACTTTGATCTGCACTTCGAGCACGTCGTCCGCCGGCCCGCCCTGCCCCGGGTCGCTGAACCACGCGACGCCCTCTTGGACGACGCCGAAATATTCGTAATAGGTGCCGGCCTTGTCGGGCGCGTGCAGATCGAATTTGAATTTGTACGTGCCGCCCGGCGCGACCGTGCCGCTCACCGCGGCCGGCCGATTCGGCGCGAGCCACGACGAATCGGCGAAGTCGCTCTTGCGATCGCGCGGCTGCGTCGTGCCGAGCTTGGTGCTCGAGTCCCACGTCTTCGTGCCCGCGTTCTTCAGCTCGATGTACGAAGGAATGGTTTGACCTTCGACCATCGTGAGCGCGCTCGACGCGAGCGGAAACGACTGGCTCACGTACGAAGCGGCGTACGGCACGTCGAGACCGACGGGCGAGATGAACCCGCTGATCGTCATCCCCATGATGCCGGGCGCGGTGCCGACGGTGCCGGCGTACGCGGGCGCGTTGAGGACGGTGTGCGAGGTGCTCGCGAAGTGCGCTTCGGTGCCGCTCTGGCCGTTCCAGTCGCCGCTCACAGTCTCGATGGTGCCGTTGCCGTTCACTTGCGTGACGATCGCGACGTGATCGGCGTAGCCGTTGCCCGCGTAGTTGAAGACGACCGCGTCGCCGAGCTTCGGCGTGTTGTGGAGGGTGCCGTGCTTTTGTCCGTAGACGTAGAAGCTGCCGGCCGCCGCGGTGAGCTCGCTCGTGCTCCCAGCGCCGGTTTTTTCCCAGACCCAGCGCGCGAAGTCGGCGCACCAATACTCCGGTAAGCCGCCGTTGCCGGTGCAGCTCGAGTCGAAGCCTTTGCCTCCGAGGCTGTTGGTGCCGCAGGCGCTCGTGCCGACGTTTGCGCTCGCGAGCTTCTGGACGTCGCTACCCGTGAGCGCCTCGCTCGACGAGCCGGCGATGTCCTCGCCGCTGTCGGCCGCTCCGCACGCGACGACGAAAACCGCGGCGACCAAGGTGAGCCATGAGCGCATGGCGCGTTCCCTCCGCAATGGTCGGGCCAACGCAAATCGCAGGGGTTTACCGCGGTTTTGTCGTCGTCCCCGCGGGTGCTCGCGAACGCGCTCGCGAGCCGTCGCGCGCCGAGACGCGCGTTCGCGCGACGGATCGACGGTTGCCCAGGCGTCGCCGAGGACGTTGCTTTAGGATGCGCGCGTGCGCCGCGCCGGGATCGCAACCTGTCTCGTCATCGCTGCGTGCGGGGCGCGCACCGATCTCGGCGGCAAGAGCAAGCTCGGTGACGCGGGCCTCGCGAGCGACGCGGGCGACGCGGGCGACGCGGATTTTGGCGACGCCGGGCCGCCGCCTCCGCCGTGTCGCGTGACCGCGCCGACGATCCTCGCGAGCGGCGGAAAAGAAATTCAATTCGTCGGGCTCGATGACGACGACGTCTTCTGGACCGACTTCGCCCTCGGCACGGTCTCGGCCGTCGCGAAAGGCGGCGGCGAGGCGCGCGTGCTCGCCGCCGGACGCGAGAACCCATCGGGCGTCGCCGCGAAAGACGGCACCGTCTACTGGACCGAGTTCAACGGCAACATGGTCGCGTCGACGCCCGCGGCCGGCGGCGGCGCCATCACGACGATCGCCGCGAAGCAAGACGGCGCTTACGACATCACGCTCTCGGGAAGCACCATTTATTGGACGACTTTTCGCAGCTGCACCGTCTCGCGCATCGACGAAGGAAAGTCGACGCAGCTCGACAAAGCGAAGCAACCGTTTTCGGACATCGCGAGCGCCGGGTCGCTCGTTTTTTGGATCTCGTTCGAAAAAAAATCGGTCGAGCGTTACGACGCGACGTCCGGCGCGCGGAGCACGATCGTCAACGGCGGGACGACGCCGCCTTTCGCGATCGCGACCGACGGAGCGAGCCTCTACTTCGGCGAGACCTCGTCCTCGGCGACGACGATCGGCTCGGTGCCCGCGGGCGGCGGCGCGGCGACGACGCTCTTTTCGTCCGACTGCTCCGAGGACAGCGGCCTCGTCGGCACGTGCCTCGCGGGCCTCGCGACCGACGGCGCGACGCTCTACTTCACCGGCGAAGGCCAGGTGCGCAAGATGCCGGTCGGGGGAGGCGCGTCGGTCGTCGTCGCCGACGGTCAGGCGCGGCCGTACTCGGTCGCGGTCGACGAGTCGTGCGTCTACTGGAGCAACCTCGGCGACGGCACCGTTTGGGCCGCGCCGAAATGATAGGCCTGCTCGTAACCGGCATCGAGGTTACGAATGACGACTTGCACGATGCCGCGCGCGTCGAGCGAGTAGCTCTCTTCGATGCGGGGACCTGCCGCGCGACGCTCGATCGGGATCGCCGACGCGTTGACGACCGGTGCCTCGAATGGAAAACGGACGTCGCCGAAGACGGTCATGTCGCCGCGCGGTAAGCCCTTCGCGTCGAGGGCGGCGCACTCGAAGAAGCGGTAGTGACCGACGTTGTGCGCGGCGCGGTACTCGCGCGTTCGCGTGAGCGGCGCGGCGTCGCGCGCGGGAAGCTCGGTCTCGGGATCGAAGATGGCGTCGAAGACGATCTCGCGTCCGCCGTCGCCTTCGCGAAAGACGCCGAAGGTGCGCGCGTAGCGATCGACGAGCGCGTACTCGGCCGTGCGATCTTGGGCGATGGCGAGACCGATCGCGACCGCCGCCGAAGGATGCGGCGAGCGATGCACGCGGCGCCCGAAGCGATCGCGCAGCGTGCGCGCGACGATGGGAAGCTCGCTCGCGCCGCCCACGACGTAGATGCCAGCGACGTCGTCGAAATCGCGCGCTTCGCCTTCGAAGCGCGTCATCACCGGCGTCATCGCGTCGATCGTTCGCGCGACGAGCGGCGCGCACGCCTCGTAAAAATCGGCCGTTTGAACGACGATCTCCGGACGCGGCGCGAGCGGGCCGAGCGCTGCGTCGAGATCGATCACGATTTTTCGCGAGCTCGGATGGAGCCGCTCCTTGGCCTCGCGGCACTGGAGCAGGAGCGCGCGCGCGGCGCTCGATGGGAGCGCTTCGAAATCGAGATCGAGCGGCAAGAGCGCCGTTCGCGCGAGCACCTCGTCGAAGTCGTCGCCGCCGAGCTTCGCGATGCCGCCGGTCGCGAGCACCTCGTGGCGCGCGCCGGACATGCGAACCGCCGACGCGTCGAACGTGCCGCCGCCGAGATCGTAAACCACGACGAGATCGCGACGTGCGGAGAGCGTGCTCCGGTGACGATGCGTGTACTCGAAGCCGGCGGCCGACGGCTCGTTGAGCATCGCGCCGACCTCGAACCCGGCGCGCCGAAACGCGTCGACGGTCGTCAGCCGCTGCGCGCCGAGCGCGTTCGCGGGCACCGCGATCGCCGTCGCGAGGCTCGTCTTTTTTTTCCGAAGGCGCACGAGGATCGCTTCGCGCACGTAGCCGAGAAAGCCCGACAGGATTTCGCCGAGCGGAAACGTGGCGTCGCCGATGCGCACCTCGCGCCCGGGACCTGCGTGCGGATCCGAGAGCAGCCGCTTGAACGAGTGCAGCGTCGTGAACGACGCGTCGCCCGCGACCGCCGCGGCGTCGAAGCCGAAGCGTAGCTCGTCGCCACGCGCGGCGACCATCGACGGGATCCAGCCGATGGCGTCGCCGTGATGATCGACGAAGTCGACGACCGGATAATTGCCGCGATCGGCGAACGCGACGACGGTGCGCGTCGTTCCGAAATCGATTCCGAGCTGCACGCAGCGGGGATAACCGCAGTCTTCGCGTGGCGTCAATCGTTCGGCGCGCCCTTGCCGATCCAGGCGCTCACGAGGTCGAGCGCGGGCGCGTCCAAAGCGGGCGCCTGTTCGGGCATCCGCGTGCCGGTGAAACACGAGCCGTAGCCTCGGAGCTTTTGGAGCAAGTAGCTCGTCTTCGGCGCCCCGGGCGCGACGAGCGACATCGCGCTGCACTCGTCCGACACGCCGCCGACGAGCGCGGCGTACGCGGCGGCGGGCGTCGCGAGATCGAGATTTTCCGCCGGATTCGGCTGAACGTGGCACCCGGCGGAAGCGCAGGTCGCCCCGAAAATCGGCGCGACGTCACCCGCGAAGCTCACGTGCGCGGTCGTCGCGCTCACCTCGGCGACGTTGGCGTCGACGTTTCCAGCGGCGTCGATCGCGCGAACGACGAACCAGTACTTCGTGTCGCCGCCGAGACCCGAAACGGTCGCGCCGGTCGCGCCCGCGAGCGTCACGAGATCCGGCGTCGCAAAGCTCTCGCCGCCGCTCGTCGTCGATGCGTAGACGAGATAACCGATCGCCGGCGGAGCCGAAACGTCGTCGGTCGCCGCGGCCCATGCGAGCGCGATCGAACCGGCCGATTGCGTCGTCGCGCTCGTCGCGCCGCCGAACGTGGGCGGCGTCGCGTCGGCGATCGCCGGCGTCGTCGCGCTCACCTCGATCGTGTTCGCATCGACATTTCCGGCGAGATCCTCGGCGCGCACGACGAACCAGCGCGTCGACGAATTCGAAAGCTTTCCGATCGCGACCCCGGTCGCACCGGGCGGCGTGACGAGCGCGGGCGCGCCGAAGTCCTCCGCTCCGGCGCTCGAGCCTTCGTAGACGAGATAAACGAGATCGCTCGGCGCGTCGGTGTCGTCGGTCGCCGCGGTCCACGCGAGCGTGATCGAGCTCGGGCCCGCCGTCGCGCTGGTCGCGCCCGCGAACTTCGGCGGCGTGGCGTCGATGCCCGTGGGCGGCGGGCCGGCGTCGGGATCGATCGGGAGCGACGCGACCCACGCGCGCACGAGCGCGATTTCGTCCGCATCGAGCGCGCCGCCGAGCGGCATGCGCTGACCGGTGATGGCGCACTCGGGATCGATTTTGCAAAGCAAGTAACTCTGCGTGTCGGTCGCGAGACCTGGCGCGACGCGCAGCTCGCCGAGCACCTCGGCCGCCGGAACGCCGACGAGGCTCGGCATGTAACCTCCGACCGTGAGATCGAGGCCGAGCGGCGCGTCGGGCCCGGCGTGACAGCCGATGAGCCCGCACTTGGCCGAGAAGAGCGACGCGACGCCGCCGTCCGAAGCGTCGTCGCCTGCGTCGCCCGCGTCGGGCACGCTCGGCGTTCCGCCGGTGAAGCACGCGGCGAAGACGATCCCCGCCGCGCACGAGCACGTCAGAACGAAACGCTGCACAGCTTCATGTTAGCGCGAGCTTCGATGGTCGATGCTGAGCGGTCCAGCGCCGAAGAACGCCATGTAGAGCGCCGCGCCGATGAGCGCCGTGTTCTTCATGAAGTTGATCATTTGCATTTGCGCGAGGTGCGGATCGGCGACACCCCAAAAACGGTGCATCCAGAGTGTGACCGGCACGAGGAACGCGATCAGCAGCCACGCGCCGATCTTGGTCTTGAATCCGAAGAGCACGCTGAGCCCGCCGACCAGCGCCAGAATTCCGGCGATGGGGACGAGCACGTGCGGGATCGGCACGCCCGCGTGAGCCGCGGACGCGACGTCTTTCGCCGAGAAGTGACCCGGCGTCGACGCGAGAAAGACGAGCGAATAGAGGATGCGCCCCGCGAGCGGGAGGACCCGCTCTGCGGTGCGCGCAGCGGCGCTCGGACGTTCGCCATCATGGGCAAGGGCGAACGGGCGCCGCGAGGCCGTGGAAGCCATCGCTCACTTCTTGATCGTGCCCGAGGTGACGCGCGTCTGCTCCGGGTGGAGCAAGAAGTTCGACGCGTTCTCTTCGTTCACGCGCTCGTGATGCAGGTTGTACCCGTTGAGCTTCAAGTCGAACGCGAGGATGTCCGCGTACTGCGTGTCGCTCAAGCTGCCGGGGTTGTTCGCCGGCATGTGCTGACGAATGAAGTCGTACACGTCCTTCGCCGTGTAGAACTCGGTCGTCCGCTTCTGCCAGGGACGCGGCTCGACCGGGAGCGCGTTCTTGCCGACGACTTCCGGCGTATGAGGCCCACCGGCGCCAGTCGGCCCGTGGCATCCCGCACAGTGCGCGACGTAGAGCGGCGCGCCCTGGGCAACTTGGTCGGCGTTGCCGCCGGGTGCTTGAGGAGGTCGAGCGCATCCAACTGCAACGCCGAAGGCGAGCACCGGTACGCCGATCACGATCGCGAGGTTCTTCATGACGCGCGGTTCCATCAAGCCTCGTGCCACGTGTCATTCATGGGGTTGCGCATGCTTGCATCATGCACGCATGTGCTCGCAGCGCACGGGCGTGGCGCGCGCGATGCTTCGCATGCACCGCCAAGAAGGAGTTCGTCATGCTAGCGAAGAAGCTCTTGTGTGCGGCGTTTGCCGCGTTCGGCGTCGCGGCTTGTCAGGCGAGCATGTCGGCCAGCACCGACGTCGGTGGGCCGAGCACGACTTCCGCCCAGGTCGATGCGAGCGCGATCGAGCAAGTGACGCTCGAGGCGACGCAAGCGCGATGCGCACGCGCGTATTCGTGCGGCGAGATCGGCACGAACGGCCGGTGGGCCGACTACGGCACGTGCATGAGCAAGGTTCGCTTGCACGTGCGCGACAACCTCATCGGACGTCAGTGCAAGGACGGCTTCGATCCGGGCGCGGCGCAAACCTGCGTCCAAGCCATCCGCGATGCGCGATGCGAAGACGCTCGCGACATGAAGTCAGTGAATGCTTGTGCGAGCGCGCTGCGCTGTCGGTGACGTGCGCGAAGCGCGAATCGATGCGCTCCAGCGCGCGTGCGCGGCGCGGAGCGACGTGATCGGGCTCGCCGGCGGCTTGCCCGATCCGTCGCTCTTTCCGCGCGAGGCGATGCAATCGGCGCTCGCCGCGGTGATGCATGACCCGAAGCTCGCGGCGCTGCAATACAGCTGGCCCGAGGGCGATCCGTCGCTCCGCGCATGGCTCGCCGCGCGTCTCTCGACCGAGTCGTGCCCGCTCGACGCGAGCGACGTCATCGTCACGGCCGGCGCGCAGCAAGCGATCGCGATCGCCATCGACGTGCTCGCCGAGCGCGGCGCGAGCGTCGGCGTCGCGCCCGCGAGCTACCCAGCCGCGCTCGACCTCTTTCGCACGCGCGGCCTCGCGCTCACCGACTGCGCGCGCGCGAGCGTCTTTTATCTGACGCCTGAGATCGGAAACCCAGAGGGCCTCCCGATCGACGAAGCGTTGGCCGCGCGACCTCGCGCCGCGCACGCGCCGATCATCGCCGACGACGCTTACGCCGAGCTCCGCTTCGACGGCGCGCGCACGCGTCGGCCGTTCGATACGGTTTGGCGCGTCGCCACGTTCGCGAAGACGCTCTGCCCGGGGCTGCGCATCGGGTGTCTCGTTCCGCCGCGCGAGCATCGCGCGCGGGCGCTTCGATTGAAGCGCGACGCGGATCTCCAAGCGAGCGGCGTCGGACAAGCTGCGCTCGTCGAGCTCCTCCGCTGCTTCGACTACGACGCTCACCTCGCGCGCGTGCGCGCAGTCTACGCGCGCCGCGCGAGCGCCCTCGCCGACGCGATTCGCGCGCATTTTCCCGCGTGGAAATTCCGCGAGCCCCAGGGCGGTTTTTCGATCTTCGTCGACACGTGCACGCCCGGCGACGACGTCGCGCTCCTCGCGGCCGCGAGCGCGCACGGCGTGAGCTTCGACCCCGGCAGTGCGTTCCGCGCGCGCCCGCACGAGACGATGGAGCTCCGCGTCTGCTACTCGAACGCCAGCGAGTCGCTCCTCGCCGAAGGCATCGCGCGTCTCTCGCACGCGTGGTCGTCGTTCACCGCGCGCGATGGCGATGCCACGCGACGATCCCCAGCCCGACGCAGGAAGCGATCGCCATCAAGATGTTCGTCGTGATGTAGACGGCGTTGTGAATCATGATCGCGTACCAAAGGAAGAGCACCGCCGACGCGATCTCTCCGACGAAGAGCCAGGGCGAGACGCCGCGGCTCGTATCGCTCTTCCACTGTTTGACGATCTGCGCGACGAGGGTGACGACCACCAAAATCGATGCGGTCCAGCCAACGACGTCTTTCACTCGGAAAACGTAAGCATCGGGTTCACGGCGCGTCAGCGCAGGCGCTGCGCTAAAAGCTTTTCGTAATTGAAATTGAGCGTGCCGATGAGGCTCGTATTTCGTTTTCCGAATACGTCGCCCGTGCGCGCTGCCGCGAGATCGTAGAGATACGCGAGATCGATTTTGAACGGGCCGGCCGCGACGCTCATTCCGGTCGTCCAGGTGGTCTCGTCGAGCCCGGCGCGAACCCAGACGTGCTTGCGGACCAGCATTTGCTCCGCGCCAATCGTCGGGTTCACGACGAACGTGGTCGTCTTGTCGACGTCGTTGGATCGATCGAGCGCGACCGCGCCGAGGTCGAAGAGCGTTCCTTTCCGCGGCGACCACGCGGCCCCGAGTCGATATTCATAAGCCCGCAAGAGCCCGGTCGCGACGCTCGCGCCTTGCGTGCGCGTCTCTTGATCGTGATTGAGGATCACGCGCGCGCCGACCTGCCAATGCTCGTCCGGGTGCCAGTGGAGCCCGAAACCGCCCGACGGCAAATACGAAGTCGTGAATTGAATCGGCGGCCCGCCGCCGTCGGGCATGAGCGTCGCTTGCGAGAGCTCGAACGCGCCCATCAACCCGATGCTGAGTGTTTTGCTGATCGGTTTGGCGAATTTGATGAATATCGAAGTATCCGAGAGGTTTCCGATCGACGGCGGTTTTGCGGGGCTCGGCACGGTCAGATCCCAAACGCGTATTCCAGTTCCGGTTTGCCCTAGCGCGATGACGTAGAACGCTGCGTCCTTCCAAAACGTGGGCGTCGTGAAGCCGACGGCGCTGAACCAGAGCGTGTTGCCGGTGTCCTGAAAGTGGACGACGCCTTCGTCGAAGATCGCGCCGCCCGCGTCGCGGTAGACGAGCGCGTAGTTGCCCGTGGTCGCGCCGTCGCCGCCCATGCCGATCGTGCGCACGCCCTTCTTGACCTGGCCACCCGCAAATTCGCGGAGCGCGGTCTCGGGGCCTGCGACTGCCGGGCGCGCCGATGCGAGCAAGACCAAAGCTGCAGCAACGCCGATGCGCATCGACGCCGCGTCGTATCACACATGAAAGCCGAGCTTGTAGAGTCGGCGCCGTGCGGTCACGCTTCAATCCGATGCGCCGCTTGGCCCTGCTGCTCGTGATGTTCGAGGCGCTGGCGCGCGCGGACACGCCGCCCTCCCCGCTCGTCGTCGTGCGAACCGACGCGCTGCCAGGCGTGCAGCACCGCATCGATCACTTCGCGATCGACGCCGCGGGCCGGCGCCTCTTCGTGTCGGCGCTCGGAAACCACACGCTCGAAGTGCTCGACGCCGCCGCGGGCAGGCGCATCACGAGCCTCGCCGGGCTGAACGAGCCGCAAGGCGTCGCGTACGTTCCGTCGCTGCATCGCATCGTCGTCGCGACGCGCGCGGGCGGCACGGTGACCGCGTTCGACGGCGTGAGCTATCGCGCCGTCGGGACGCTCGGGAACCTGCACGACGCGGACAATCTCCGGCTCGACGCCGCGACGGGGCTCCTTTATCTCGGCCACGGCGACGGCGCGCTCGCGGTCATCGATCCCGCGACGATGACGATCGTCGCGGACATTCCGCTCGGCGGGCACCCCGAGTCGTTCCAGCTCGAGGCGGGCAGTGCGCGCATCTTCGTCAACTTGCCGCCCGCACACGAAGTGGTGGTCGTCGATCGCGCGCGCCGCGCGGTCGTCGGTCACGTCGCGCTCGCGGGCTTCGCCGACAACTACCCCATGTCGCTCGACGATCGCGGTCATCGCATGTTCGTCGGAGCGCGGAGCCCCGCGCGGCTCCTCGTCTTCGACACGACGACGCTGCAACGGGTCGCGGCCGTCACGTGCGTCGGCGACACCGACGATCTTTATTACGACGCGCGCCGTGACCGCGTGTACGTCATCGGCGGACAAGGCTACGTCGACGTGTTCGACGCATCGCCGGCGGGTCACTACGCGCGTCTCGCGCACATCGCGACGCGCGCAGGCGCGCGCACCGGATTTTGGTCGAGCGATCTCGATCGGCTGTTCGTCGCCTCGCCCCAGGGCGGCGGTCAGCCCGCGACGATCGAAGTGCTCGCGCCCGCGTCCGTTCCGTGACGGCGTTCACCGAAGAAAAAACAGTCGCGCGCCCCACAGCGCAATCGCGATCATCGCGACGCCCGCCACGCGCACCGCCCCCTGCGCCGCGCGGAGCGTGATTCGATCGCGCCATCGGCGGAGCATCCACAAGAAAAGGTGGAACCAGCCGAGCATGCCCAAGAAGACGGCGAGCACGAAGACCGCTCGCTGAGCGACGTCGAGCTCGACGCGCGAGAACGAGAGCAGCGTCGCGATCGATCCGGACCACGTGATGATCAAGACGGGATTCGCCGCCGAGATCGTGAAGCCGAGCACGAACGGTTTGCCGCGCGGCGCGTCGACGTGCGTCTCGGGGGGCTTGATCTTCAACCGTGCGAAGTGAACGCCGAGGACGATCAGAATGACGACGCCGACCACGCGCGCGCCGGTCTCGACGACCGGATAGCGACTCATGAGCTCGCTCACGCCCGCCATCGCGAGCGCGCAGTAAATCGTCTCGGCGATCGCCGCGCCGTGCGCAATTTGCCGACCCTCCTGGTCGCGCCCGGACACGCCACGCTCGAGCAAGAGCACGGCGATCGGTCCGACCGGCGGCATCGAGCCGAAAAACGCCATCGCGAATCCGGCGACGAACGCGAAGGGATAGTTTCCGACCATGACTTCTCGGACGCGCATCATGCCCTGTTCCAAGCGCGCGCGCGCCTGATCGACACGCGCATCTCGCCTCGAACGTGTGCTCGGACTCCTGGAAGAGCCGATCGCTAGGTGTGCGAAACGACCCGCGCGTGGGCGCTGGTACGCGAGTCGCTATGGCGCCTAGCGAGGTCATCCTCACCGCGCCGTGCGGCAACCACGGCCTCGCGCCCTCGCGCGTCTCGATCCCGCCGCACGCGGTCATGATCGAACATTATTTCAACGGCGGCTTTTATCCGCGCGGCGGCGCGAAGGCGATCCCGAGCGCGCTCATCAAAGAGCTCCGCCGTCACGGCGGAAAGATCCGCACGCGAACGGCGGTCGCCGAGATCCTCGTCGAGAACGGCGGCGCGTGCGGCGTCGTCACCGAGGACGGCGAGCGCATCGAGAGCGAGCACGTCATCTCGAACGCCGACCCGGCCGTCACCTACGGCAAGCTGATGAAGAGCGGCGACGGCGCGCCCGAGCGAAAGCGCGCGCTGAAGATGGAGTACTCGGTCAGCATGGTGAGCTGCTTCTGCGCAGTCGACCTCGATCTGCGCGCGCTCGGCCTCGACTCGGGCAACTACTGGTGGTTTCGCACGCGCGACGTCGGCGGCGTCTACGAGCGCATGGAGCGCGCGCTCCCCGAGGGCGACGTCGAAGGTCTCTTCGTCACCGCGACGACGCTCAAGAACCCGGAAGAGCTCCGCGGCCACCACACGCTCGAAATCTTCACGTACGTCCCGTATGCGCCCTTCGAAAAGTGGCGCGGCGGCCTCCAAGGCGCGCGCGGCGAAGAATACGAGCGCTTCAAAACGCGCCCTCGCCGACAAGCTCCTCCGCGCCGCCGAGAACGTCGTCCCCGGCTTGCGCAAGTCGCTCCGCTTTCTCGAAATCGGGACGCCGGTCACCAACGAGTTCTATTGCGCGTCCCACCGCGGCGCCGCGCTCGGCACCGCCAAGACGCCGTTCCAGCTCGGACCGTTCTCGTTCCAGACGAAGTCTTCGGTCCGCAACCTCTTCAACTGCGGCGCGAGCACGCTGAGCCACGGCGTCGGCGGCGCCGCGATCTCGGGCGTCATCGCCGCGCAGCAGGTGCTCGGCCGCGCGAGCATCGACGACGTGCTCTCGCCCGCCGACGGCTCGCTCCGCATCGTCCAATCCGAGCACCCCGAGCTCTGGGCGCCGCGCAAACCCACGCGCGAGCCCATGCCCTTGCACGCCGCGCCATGATGCCCACCCTCGCTCTCTTCATCGCGCTCGATCTCTCGTCGGTGATGTTCATCTCGAAGAGCGAGAACAAAAACCAAGTGCACTACGGCGCCCACATCGACCCGTCGTGCATCCCTTCGGGCGCCGCGCCGGTCTACGCCTATTGGCTCATGCTCGAAAAAGGCCCGAACGTGACCGAGCCGCTCCTCTCGCGCGAGCAGCGCGGCTACGGCATCGGCCACCAAGAAGTCCACGGCGACACTGTGCAAGTCACCCTGCGCGGTCTACCCGCCCGCCAGATCACGATCCACGTCCGCCGCGACCCGAACGGCACGTGCGCCGGGAGCGCGGAGATGACGATCAGCGGGCTTCTCGCGCGCGTCTTCAACGTGCATCTCTTTCTGGGGTTCCTCCATGTGAAGTCGGTGCTGATCACCGGTTGGAACGCCGCCGGGGAGATCGTCCGGGAGCGGTTTAGCCCGTAGGCGACGAGCTACTGATCAGCGCCGCCGTCCGTCGCGCAGACCATCACTTTGGAGCTCTGCGGCAATACGCACTGATGATCGGACCCGTAGTACCCGAAGTCCACATCGATCTCCTCTTGCCGTCCATTCGCGCAGCCGAAGTACATCGTGCATTGGTACGGATCGGACAATTTCATCGAGGCGACCGGCGCGCTCGGACCAACGGAAGCGTCGCAAGCGACGACAGGAAGCGTCCCCACGATCGGTCCCCCTTTCAGCGGAAGGCACCCATAGCCAGCGCTCAGCAAGCAGCCTGCTGGTGCGACGAACTGAACCCCCGCGCCCGCGTCGCAGTCACCTGCGCCGTCGGTGCATGCCGGGAGGAAAAAAAGAAGTACTGCTAAAAAGCCAAACGGCCCTTCACGCACCACAAGACATCGGCCGGACGAGTCGCGCAGCTTGCGAAAAGGTCGACGGCGCATACCATTCACTCGTGCGAAAACTAGCACTGCTTGCGTGTTTCGCGATTAGTTGTTCGGGCCAAGGCCAACTACCGGACGATGAGCTCGTCGGAGTTCAGGTAGTCGGCGCGCTGCGGTCCGATGGTCAATTTCTGTATTACATGGTCGACCCGACGGGAGGTCCGCTGGAGCTGTGGCGCGTGCGCGTCGCCGACCGCGCTACAATGAAGCTCGCGGCCCTCGAGCAAGGTCCCACCGACGACGAACTGGTCCCATTCGAGATCGATAGCAGTTTCGCGTATGTGCCAATCAACGGCCATCTCTTGCGGGTCCCTTTGACGGGCGGAAGCGCTGACACGCTGCTCGATCTCGGGAATGCGTTATGGATAACAGCCGTCACAATCGGGGTGAATGACGTCTATCTGGACGTCGGCCCGCTGATGTACACCCGCTCAGACGGTATTATTGCGGTCTCTAAACAAGGTGGCACGTCGCGCCTTCTGGGAGAGGCAAGCACAAGCGCGGATGCTTGGAACATTCGTGAAGTTGCATCCGACGGCCACGCGATTTACATGCCGGCAACGAGCGACTTGAGTCATGCGAACGACCTGATCATTGCAGCAACCGAGGACACCGGCGACGTTTCGACAATCGCTTCCAGCCAGGAAAGACCGATTGCTACCGCGGTGCATGGTTCGCAGCTATTTTGGCTCGACCTCGGCGCGGGCGATGGCTCATTCGGCGGAAATCCAACGGCCGCCTTGGGCGACATCATGGACTGCGACACGACAGTGCCTTGCGCGCCGCAGATCGTAGCTGGCCAATTGCCCCTCCGTTCTGCGCCAGGGTCGGGGGTATTTCCGAGTACGCTAGTTTCACCTGAGGCCGGTGCGATTTTTTGGAATGACGCAACGGGAGTGCATGAGGCTGGCAGCGCCACTCTCGACGTCCTGGATACCCACGTCCGGCTGTTCACGGTCGACGCTACGCATGTCTTTTGGGCCAATGACGATGGCGTTTTCTTTCGGCCGCGATAGGCCGACAAATTGGATTGAAAACGATCGCGCACGAGCTCGAGGGGCGAACGTCGCGCCGCTTCGGCGCGGTTTAGAACGCCACCAGCGTCGTCACTCCGGTCTAACGGTCAGCGACCTCGCTACGTGCGAAACACCGGCAAACGTGGAACAATCGCTCATTGGCTTTTTCGCAGACGCTGCCCGCTTTAGCTTCGCTCATGTTGCTTGCGCCGCTCCTATCGGCTTGCGGGAGCGATGGCGCGGGGCCTACCGACGCAGACTCCACAGACGCAGGCGCGGATGCCGGCGCCTCTGGAAAGTGGACGTTAGCAAGCGGCGAGTGCCCGCTCGCGCTCACTTCTGACGGCACGAACGTGTACTGGACAAGTCGCTGCGGCTACTGCGAAAACGGCAACGTCATGAAAGTGGCGGCGTCCGGCGCGGGCCCAGTCGAAACCGTTGCTTCAGCGCAGATCGGCGTTGGAGCCGTCGCAATCTCCGATGACGTTGTCTACTGGCTGGACGAATGTAACGGGGTCATCGGGTCTTGCCCGACGAGCGGTTGCGACACCGCCCAACAAGTTGTCACCGGCGCAATCGGGCTGGACCTCGTCGCTGACGGCGACCGGCTCTGGTGGTTCCGCAGCACGACGGGTTTGAGCGGCGAGGTCATCAGTTGTCCCGCCGTAGGATGCTCTGCGGCGACCACGGTCATTGCGGACGCTGGTGTGTCGCCCCGAAACCTCGCTGTGGATAACGTCAACGTTTATTGGAGCGCGGGTACAACCACGAGCACCATCTTCACTTGTCCGAAATCTGGGTGCGTGAACGGACCAACGACGCTTGCCACAAACCAGGCACAGATCAACGCGGTAGCCTCAAGTGGCAATTACCTCTATTGGACAACGAGCACGGCAATTATGACGTGCAGCACTTCCGGATGTGGCTCGCAGCCGACGGTCGTTGCAGTCGACCCTGGTCGTCCGGCCGGCATAACAACTTGGCAAGAGAACATCTATTGGACCTCCATTACCACGCCAGGTCCCTACGTCGGATCCGTGTTTGAATGCACCGCGCCCGACTGCAGCACACCATTCCAGATCGCGTCCCCACTTGATTTACCGCTGGCCGTCCTCGCCACCGAGTCAGGCGTCTTTTGGTTGACGCGCAATGCACTGATGTTTGCTGCGCGCTAGACACCTATTGGCAGAATCCAGCGTCGCCGCAGACGCCAACCGAACAGTCGCAATCCCGACGACACACCTGGTCTAACGAATCGCCATACGGCTGACCATTGCGGGGCGGCGCAGTGCTTCCTGGAAGGCAATCCGAAGGCGTCGCACAAACCCAGAAAGCGCCGCCTTTATTAGAGTGCGCGCAACAGACATCGCCAAGCGGGCAATTCGTCGAATCATCGCATTCACGCGACGATGGCTGATCCGCGCCGAGAGCGAATTGGTTGCATGCTGTCCCGCCTTCATCCGTACAACTGACGTGAAACCCAAATATGGTCCGTCGAATACGCCTTTCTTGACCAACAATTTTCATTATCGCATTTCCCCGCCGTCACAGTTGACGCTTGTGGCGATCGCGCCACCGGCCGCCTCCGCCAAGGCATACGGCAGTCCG
>DASXHD010000041.1:0-3488 GCA_036488725.1 Polyangiaceae bacterium
CACCCTCGGCTCGCCTGGCTTCGAGCACGATTTCGATCTCATTCGTGAGCGTTCCGCTCGCGCCTGGGACCGCGACCACGACCCGCTCGGAATCGCGCGGCAGGCCGTTGCATCCGTTGCGTCCGGCGACCGCACCGAGCAGCTCCGGCGGTTGACCCTTCCGACCCTCGTCGTGCACGGAACAGCCGACCCGATGTGCGACGTGAGCGGCGGGCGAGCCACGGCAGCCGCCATCCCGGGCGCAGAGCTGCTCCTCATAGAAGGAATGGCCCACGATCTTCCGCGCGCCGCGCGGCCGCGGATCATCGACGCCATCGTCGCGCTCGTGCGCCGCGCGCGCTGAAGCCCGGCCGGCGCATCACTCGAAGAGCGAGCCGAGCTCGAGCTTGCATACGTTCGGCTCTATCGCTCACCCTTCGCGGAGCAATCCTCCAGGGCGCCCCTCTTCTCCTGTGCTGGGACGCGGTCTAGCTCGCGAGCCCTGTCCGGACAATCACCTTAGTTCCGGCTGACATCGAAAAGATCTCCAATATTCCTTATACGCAATATCTCGAGCCAGTCTCGAAGCTGGACGTATATCGGATCAAAGGGGTCACATATCGGAATAAGCAGCCTGGCGTCGTTTGGATTCACGGCGGCCGCCGTATGCCGAATCTAGTCGCCGCTCGTAGACCATGCGTACTGAAACGCTAGGGCTCGCGCGCGGGTGCTTGCGCGCTGCGAAGCGCGCCGAGCGTCTCGGTGAGCAGCGGATCGTGCGCGAGCGGGCTCGCGGTCAAAGACTGCACGCGCGCGAGCAGCTCGGCGCGTTTCCCCTGCTGCTCGAGCGCGTCGAGCAGCATCGCTGCTGCCGGCGCCGCGACCCGCGAGCTCGCCGCGTGGTCGACGATTTCGGCGAGCACCGGCTCCGCGTCCGCGAAGCGTCCGCACGCGTAAAGCATCTTCGCCTTGGCGAAGAGAATCAACGGTCGATCGGGCGACTCGGCGACGAGACCGAGGTACTCGTCGTAGGCCTCGAGGATGGGGGCCGCGGCGGGCGCGCCGCACGCGGGGTCCGGATCTTTTTCGACGAACCCGTGCGCGCGACGAACCGCGAGCACGTAGGCGTACGCGGCCTCCACCGAACGCGCGTCGTACGGACGCCGCGCGAGCGCGCGCGCGTAACAATCGGCCGCGCCCGCCCAGTCTTCGATCGCGTAGCGAGCCTCGCCGTCGAAGTAGAGGATCTCGAACGCGTGCGGCGAGCTCGGATGCGCGCGGCGAAGCTCCTCGTACGCCGCGATCGCGCGATCGAAGTCCGCGCGCCGACCGCTTCGTTGCGCGACGCGATGGAGCTCGAACGCGTCGCGCTCGAGGCGGCCCACGCTCGGCGGCGGCGCGACGTGCGACGCACACGCCGCGATTAGGACGAAAACTAAAACGCGCGCGCGCACGGTAGCATCTCCTACCACGCTTCAGGTTGGCGAGCCGTAGCGGAGCTTTGGTGCGCATCGCGAGATGCGAGTCGACGTGCTCATGCTCGGTCGGCGTCGACGGCGGCGCGAGCTCGTGCAAAGCTGGCGACGGGCATGTTGCTGCGTCACCCGCGGCACGTGCACGCGCTACCGAATCAGGTGACGTGCGGCGCGAGCGAGACGTCTTTCCCGCAGTGGGACGCCACGGCCCTCGCGCAAATCATGGCCGGACCCGATCGGTGCATCACGCACGGTAACGGCTACACCCACGTGACGGGGTGCAACCCGTTTCAGGATTCGCGAGGGTATGAGCGGTCCCGCTTGATCATCGGTCCGCGCTTCGATTGGGTCGGCCGAGCACGCGAGCGGCATCTGACGACGGCGTCGTTATCCTCTCGGCTTCCTGAGGTCCCGTCGATGGAGTCCGACAAGCGGATCATCGGCCTGCCCGGTGACACCGTCGAGATGCGCGGTCCGCGAACTGGCTCACGTTCGCCGACTGAGCGGGGGCGCGTCGATGGGACACTGCGGACCGGAAGGCACACCGACGGCGCGAGCCGGGTTCCGAATTCCGACGAGCGCGAGCACGCTGCCCGCGGCCGCGAGCGCCGCGGCGATCGTCATTCCGCGCTCGTAGGTCTCGGCGCCAAATGCGGGACCGAGACCGCCCATGCTCGCGAGCGTGGGCAGGATCGCGACGGCGAAGAGCCCACCGGTCCGCGCAACGCAGTAGCTGATCGCCGAAGCGACGCCGGCTTTCTCGGCAGGTGCCGCGGCGAGGACGGTGGCCGTGAGCGGCGCGACGTTGAGCGCCAGCCCGCAACCGAAGAGCAAGCCGCCCGGCAGCGTGCTCACGAAGCTCGTGCTGACGAATCGCAGGAGCAAGAACCCGCCCGCGATGAGTAGCGGTCCGATCGTCATGAAGACGCGCGGACCGAATCGCTCCGAGAGGCGACCGACGATCGACGAGAACAAGAGCATCATGATCGTCGCCGGTAAGAGCGCCGCACCGGCGACGATCGGCGAATACCCGAGCCCGTGCTGGAGGCGAATCGGCAAGAAAAAAAGCGCGCCGCCGAGGCCGGCGTACGTGAGCACGGTGGCGACGTTCGCGGCGGTGAACTGGCGGTCGTGAAATAGAGCGAGGTCGACCATCGGCGCCGAGCCGAGTCGTTCGACGACGTAGCAACCGACGAGCGCCGCGACGCCGGCGCCCGCCAACGCGATGAGCACGCCGCGTGACGCGGTGCTCGACTCGATCAGCGCGTAGGTGATCCCGCCGAGGCCGAGCGCCGCGAGCGCAGCCCCCGCGACGTCGATCCGCGCCGGGGCTTTCGGATCGCGCGTCTCGGGGACGAAGCGGACGAGCATCCAGATCGTCGCGAAAGCGACCGGAACGTTGATGAAGAAGACGAGGCGCCATGAGCCCGCGCCGACGAGATACCCGCCGACGAACGGGCCGAGCGCGAGCGCGACGCCGCCGAGACCGCTCCACGCGCCGATCACCGCCGCGCGATCTTCCTTTTGGAAGCTGGCTTCGAGAATGGCGAGGCTGCCGGGGCTGAGGAGCGCGGCGCCGACACCCTGCAGCACGCGTGCGATGGTGAGAAGCGTTGCCGTCGGCGCGAGCCCGCACGCGACCGACGCGAGCATGAACCACACGACGCCGACCAAGAACACGCGCTTGCGGCCGTAGCGATCGCCGAGCGCACCCGCGATGAGCACGAAGGCCGCGAGCGTGAGCGCGTAGCCATCCACCACCCACTGGAGGTCCGCCACGCCACCGCCGAGGTCGTGCCCGATGGCGGGAAGCGCGATGTTGACGACCGTCGCGTCGAGGCTCGCGAGCGCGGAGCCGAGCACCGTCGCAGCGAGAACCCAGCGCCCGCGAGCGCTATGGGCGGAGAGGAGCTCGGAGGTCACGGGCACATGGTACGAGGACGACCAGTCCTAGAGAACACGCCAGAGTTTGAGCATGCGGCGTCGGAAACCTTTGCCAGGCCGGGTCCGCCGTTTCCGGAGGCCACGTTCGCG
>DASXHD010000057.1:0-84075 GCA_036488725.1 Polyangiaceae bacterium
GCCTGAACGAGGGTGCCGCGTTACAAATTTGCTCGCAGTCGGCCAGGACTACCGTTTCTCAGCTTTGCGTTTTGCAAGTCGCCCGGTGGGGCGAGACTCACTCGACTGCGTTTTTGCACCGGGAGTTTCGACCTCGACGCACTCGTGTGCCCTGCGGGGTTGCGTGGCGGTTCGCCTCGTGGAGCGCGGATGGTGGAGGATTCCGTCGCGTGTGCTTGCCGGGCCTGTGTTTCCCTTGTAGAAGATGCGCCCGCAAAGACGCATGTTTCGACTCGACGGAAAAATCGCGCTCGTCACTGGCGGCTCACGCGGCATCGGCCGCGCGTGTGCCGAGGCGCTTGCCGAGCAAGGCGCGACCGTCGTCGTCAACTACGTCAAAGGCGAAGCCGCCGCACGCGAGGTCGCGGACGGCATCGTCGCGAAGGGCGGCAAGGCCGAAACCGCGGGCTTCGACGTCGCCAACACCGCGGCCACCGAAACCGCGCTCGACGGCGTGATCAAAAAACACGGCAAGATCGACATCCTCATCGCCAACGCCGGCATCGCGATCGACGGCCTGCTCTTGCGCCTCAAAGACGAAGACCTCCAGCGCCTCTTCGAAACCAACGTGCGAGGCGCGGTCACGTGCGCGCGCGTCGCGATGAAGAGCATGATGCGCAGCAAAGCCGGTCGCATCGTCTTCATGTCGTCGGTCATCGGCGAGATGGGCAACATCGGCCAGACGGGCTACGCCATCACGAAGGCCGCGCTCCTCGGCGCCACCAAGTCGATCGCGCGCGAGTACGCGTCGCGCAACGTCACCGTCAACGCCATCGCTCCGGGCTTCATCGACACCGAGATGACCCAGTCGATGAACGACGAAATGAAAACCGCCGTCCTCGGGATGATCCCACTCGGCCGCACCGGCACCGCTCGCGAAATCGCCGCCGCATGCGTTTACCTCGCGAGCGACGAAGCCGCTTACGTCACCGGGCAAGTCCTTCGGGTCAACGGTGGCATGTACGTTTGAACAGGAACCTGATACGAGGCACGAATGGCTCAGGACATCGCCAGCGAAGTCAAGCGCATCATCAAAGAGCAGCTCGACGTCGACGAAAAGGACATCAAACCGGAGTCGACGTTCATCGACGACCTGGGCGCAGATTCGCTCGGTCTCGTCGAGCTCGTGCTCGCCTTCGAAGAGGCCTTCGAGATCGACATCCCGGACGAGGACACGGAAAAGATCCGAACCGTCCAGGACGCGGTTGACTACATCGAGAAGAACGCCAAGAAAAAGTAGTTCCCCATGGAACGCGTCGTCATCACCGGCATCGGGCTCGTCACACCCCTAGGCATCGGTCGTGACGAGACCTGGCAGGCTCTTCTTTCGGGCAAGAGCGGCATCGCGCTCATCACGCTGTTCGACACCACGCTTTTCCGCGTGAAGATCGCCGGCGAGGTGAAGAGCTGGGATCCGCTCCGCTTCATCGAGAAGAAGAAGCTCAAGGAGATGGATCGCTTCATCGAGCTCGCGCTCGGCGCGGCGAAGATGGCGATCCAAGACTCCGGGCTCGAGCTTCCGGGCGACGAGGACAAGAATCGCGCGGGCTGCTTCATCGGCTCGGGCATCGGCGGCCTCGCCACGCTCGAGCGCGCGAAGCAGACGCAGCTCGAGAAAGGTCCGGGACGGATTTCGCCGTACTCGATCCCCGGGCTCATCTCGAACATGGCCGCGGGCCAAGTCTCGATGGCGCATGGCCTCCGCGGTCCGTCGTATTGCAACACCAGCGCGTGCTCGAGCGGCGCGCACGCGCTCGGCGAAGCAGCCGAGTGGATTCGCCGCGGCAAGTGCGACGTCATGGTCGCCGGCGGCGCCGAAGCGACGGTCACGCCGGTCGGCGTCGGCAGCTTCGAAGCGATGATGGCGCTCAGCAAGCGCAACGACGCGCCCGAAAAAGCATCGCGTCCCTGGGACAAAGGCCGAGACGGCTTCGTCTGCGGCGAAGGCTCGGGCGTCGTCGTGCTCGAGTCGCTCACGCGCGCCAAGAAACGCGGCGCGAAGATTTACGCGGAAATCACGGGCTACGGCGCATCGAGCGACGCGCATCACCTGACGCAACCGGCGCCGAACGGCGAAGGCGCGCAGCGTTCGATGCGCATGGCGCTCGCCGACGCCGGCATCAACCCGGAGCAGGTCGACTACGTCAACGCGCACGGCACGTCGACCCCGGTCGGCGACGTGGAAGAGACGCGCGCCATCGAAGGCGTCTTCGGCGAGCACGCGCGCAGCAAGAAGCTTTGGGTCAGCTCGACCAAATCGATGACCGGTCATCTCCTCGGCGCGGCCGGTGCGCTCGAGAGCGCGATCTGCGCGCTCGCGATCCACGACGGAAAAATCCCGCCGACGATCAACCTCGACGACCCCGACCCGAGCTGCGCGCTCGACTACGTTCCCCACGAGGCGCGCGAGCGCAAGCTGACTCACGTCGTCAACAACTCGTTCGGCTTCGGCGGGACGAACTGTTCGCTGGTGCTCTCCCGCTTCGAATGAAGTGCCCGTTCTGCTCCCACTTGGAGAGCAAGGTGATCGACTCGCGGCTCGGCGCCGCGGGTGACGTCACGAGACGGCGGCGCGAATGCGAGAAGTGCGCGCGCCGCTTCACGACCTACGAGCGCGTCGAGGACGTCCTGCCGCTCGTCGTGAAGAAGGACATGCGACGCGAGCCATTCGATCGCCAGAAGCTCCTCGGCGGGATTCGCAAAGCGTGCGACAAGCGCGCGATCAGCCGCGAGCGTATCGAGCAAACCGTCGACTCGATCGAGCAAGAGCTCATGGAGAGCGGCGAGCGCGAAGTTTCGGCCGATTTGCTCGGCGAAAAAGTCATGGTGCGTTTGCGCGAGCTCGACGAGGTCGCGTACGTGCGCTTCGCGAGCGTGTATCGTTCGTTCCGCGACATCGCCGAGTTCCAAAAAGAGCTCGACCGCATCAAGAGTGACAAGCCGCCGTCATGACTCGAGGCAAGACAGACGATGCTGCGAAGTCCCCGAAGGGGGACGACGATTTCATGGCGCGCGCCGCGGTGCTCGCGCGCGGCGGGCACCCGTCTCCGAATCCGCACGTCGGCGCCGTCGTCGTGAAAAACGGCGAGATCGTCGGCGAAGGTTTCCACGAGCGCGCCGGCCTCGACCACGCCGAGGCGGTCGCCATCGCGGCGGCAAAGGGAAAGACGAAAGGCGCGACCCTCTACGTGACGCTCGAGCCGTGCAATCACGTCGGCCGCACGCCGCCGTGCACCGAAGCGATCGTCAAGGCCGGCATCACGCGCGTCGTCGTCGGCACCGACGATCCGAACCCGCACGTCGAGGGCGGCGGCAACGACAAGCTCCGCGCGGCCGGCGTCGAGATCGTCAGCGGCATTCGCAAAGACGAGTGCGAGGCGATCATCGCGCCGTGGAAAAAGTTCGTCACCAAGGGCCTTCCCTACGTGACGCTCAAGCTCGCGCTCTCGCTCGACGGGCGCATCGCGACGCGCACCGGCCAATCGCGCTGGATCACGGGCCCCGATTCGCGCGCGCGCGTCCACGCCCTCCGCGCCGCGGCGGACGCGGTCGCCATCGGCATCGGCACCGTGCTCTCGGACGATCCGCGCCTCACGGTGCGCGACATCCCCGGCACGTCACCCACGCGCATCGTCTTCGACACGCAGCTCCGCACGCCGCTCGCCTCGCGGCTCGTTCAAACCGCGCGCGACACGCCGACGATCATCCTCGCTTCACCGGACGCGCCGAACGATCTCGAGCAGGAGCTGGTCGCGCACGGCGTCGACGTCATGCGCGCGCCGGTCACGGCCGAGGGCCGCATCGACGCAAACGCGGCGATGATCGCCATCGCGCAGCGCGGCATCGTCTGGCTCATGATCGAAGGCGGCGCCGAGCTCGCCGGGAGTGTGCTCGCGGCGCGCCTCGTGGACGAGCTCCACGCGTTCATCGCGCCGATTCTGCTGGGCCCGCGCGGCCGCCCCGGCGCGGTCGACTGGGCCGGCCCCGACGCGCCGACTCAGGCGCCGCGCATCGAAAACCCGACCTGGGAGGTCACCGGCAACGACGCCCACGTCTTTGGCCGGCTGGTTTACCCGGAAGAATGAGTTAGATTCTAGGTCGTGATCCGCACGATTCTCCACTACCCGGACGCGCGCCTTCGCGAGAAGGGCAAGCGCATCGACGTCGTCACGGACGAGGTGAAGGCGCTCGTCGACGACATGGCCGAGACGATGTACGCGGCGCCCGGCGTCGGCCTCGCGGCGACGCAAATCGGAGAAGCGGTTCAAATCTTCGTCGTCGACACGGCAGAGGAAGGCGCGCCGAGCGATTTCCGCGTCTTCATCAACCCCGAGATCCTCGAGCGCACCGGCGAGCTCACCTGGAGCGAAGGCTGCCTCAGCTTCCCGGGCGTGAACGAAGAGATCGACCGCGCCGCCCACGTGCGCGTGCGCGCGCAAGACCGAAGCGGAAAGACGTTCGAGCTCGAAGCCGAGGGACTGCTCGCGGTCGCGATCCAGCACGAGTACGACCACCTCCAGGGCGTCCTCATGATCGATCACATGGGCCCGCTGAAGAAGCGGATGACCCACCGCAAGATGGTCAAACGCGCCGAAGACTCGGCGACCGCAGATTGAGCGCGTTCTACACGCGCGACGGCGAGCGCTTCGTCGCGACGCCGGCGACCGTCGGTCCGTGGGATCCCAAGCTGCAGCACGGGAGCCCGGTCGCTTCGCTCCTCGCGACGCGCTTGTCCGGGGCCTCGGAGCTTCGCGTCGCGCACTTCACGATGGATTTTCTCGGCCCGGTGCCGGTCGCGACACTCGACGTCACGACGTCGCTCGATCGACCCGGGAAGAAAATCGAGCTCCGCTCCGCCGTCGCGTCGGTCGACGGAAAGCCGCGCGTTCGAGCGTCAGCGTGGCTCGTCTCGACGACCGAAGGCCGCGCGCGCGACGCGCGAATCGACGAGCCCGTTCCGCCCATCCCCGAGACCGCGACGTCGACTTACTTCGAAGCGGTTCCGCGATTCGGTTACGGCGACGCGCTCGAGTGGCGCTTCGCCGAGGGTCACTTCGCCGAGCTCGGCCCCGCGGCCGTGTGGACCAAGCTCCGCGTCGCCATCGTCGACGGCGAAGCGCCGACGCAGCTCGCGCGCGTCCTCGCGATGATCGATTCGGCCAACGGCATCAGTGCCGAGCTCGACGTGCGGCAGTTCCTCTTCGTTCCGGTAAACCTCACCGTGTCGCTCATGCGCATGCCCGAAGGCGAGTGGGTCGGCATGCGCGCCGAAACCCAAATCGCGAGCGGCGGCGTCGGCACGACCCGCGCACGAATCTTCGACACGCGCGGCACGATCGGTCACGCGCTGCAAACGCTCTACGTCGAAGCGCGCTAACGCGTTTTCTTGAACAGGTTGGTGTCGACGCGGACGCCGCGCATCGCGAACTCGTTGACGACGCGAGGCACGACCCCGGTCGCCGCGTGGCTCTCGCCGCCGGCGCCATCGGACGCGACGAAGATGTCGCGCGAAACGATGCCCTTCGGATCCGCGCCGGCGAGCTCCGCCACGCGCGCGACGCGGTGACGGCCGTCGGGCAGCATGTGAATCTCGACGGCGATGTCGAACGCCTCGCCGAGTAGCTCGCGCGCGGCGTCGCTCGCGAGCCCGGGCCGCGCCATCATGAGCTGTCCGCTCAAACGCGAGAGACCCTGACGAAGCGACGGCGCGTTGACGGCGGCGATCACGCCCTCCGCGCCTTCGCCGATCGCTTCGAGCACCGCGACCGCGAGCGCGCCGCCCATGCTCGACGCGACGAGACGCTCGGGGCGCATGCGCGCCGCGGCGCGAATCTGCGCGTCGGCGTTCATGCCCGTCGACGGCGCGAGCCGCAGCACCTGACCATTCGAGATGCCGAACTCTTCTTCGTCTTGCAGCACCGCGACGCGATCGCCCGGCGTGCCCGCAGCGACGAGCGCGCCGACGAACATCGACGAAGCGCTCGGCGTCGAGCCGCACACGAGAATGTTCGCGCGCGCTTGCAAGCAGCCCTCGATGAAGGTCGCCATCGCGCGCGACACCGCCGACAGACGCACGAAATCCTCGAGCGACATCTCGACCTTGCGCCGCTTGCGCACGACGACCGCGTTGGCCGCCGAAGCCGGCGGACGGAACGCGAGCATGTGCGCGCCCTTCGCGACGCGCCGATCGATGAACGCTTCGTCCGGCCGAACCGGCTGACCCGAGGTCGCCGCGAGGCGCTCGATTGCGCGCCCCAGCGCCGCATCGCTCGTGTAGCTCGCCTCGGCGAGCACGACCGCGCCCGCGCGAACCGCGACGAGCTGATCGTGTCGCAGACAATAAATCTCCGCGACCTCGTCGTCCTCGAGCAGCGGCCCGATGCCGCCGAGCCCGGTGAGCTCGCGCATCGCGTCGGCCTTGACCGCTTCGATGTCGACGCCGTCGGGCACTTCGCCGCCGTCCTTCATCGACTTCGCATTTTCGTTCGTGAGCTTCTCGATGCGCGAGACGACGTCGGGCGGCATCTGCGCGCCGCGAACGATCGACGCGTCGCCGAGCGCCTCGACGACGTTGTCGACGAGCGACCCGAGCGCGAGCCTGCGACCCGCTTGAGCCGGAGTCTCACGCGGCGGAAGCCGAGAAGGCGCCGACGCGGGCTGCGAGGTGCGCGCCGGCGGCGCCGGCTGCGGCGGCATCGACGGCGGACGCTGGAGCTGCACTTGCGGTGCGGCGGGCGAAGCGTTCGCGACGGGCGACTGCCCCATCGCGAGCGTCCCGCGCAAGCCCGCGCTGCCGAGCGTCGGAACGCGCGGCGGCGCCGGCACGCGCGCGCCAGCTTGCTGCGCGCTCTGCTGCTGGCCCGCGTCCGACTCGTCCGGATCGCGCTCGAGCGGATAATGGCTCACGCCTTGCGACTCGCCCGCGCGCGGCGGCTGTTGCTGCTGCTGCTGCATCGGGAACGGCTGCGGCTGTTGCGGAAGGGGCGGCATCCCGCCCGGAAATCGCTGCGGCTGCATCGGCACGCCCGGCGTCGCCATCTGCCCGATCTGACCTGCTTGCGGAAGCGGCGGCATGCCCACCGGCATCGGCGGCGGCGGCGCGGGCGACGTCATCATCGGCTGCGGCGCAATCGGCGCGATGACCGGCGGCCCGAGCGGCGTCCCAGTCGGCGCGACCGGCATCGGCGCCGGCGGCATCGGCGCCGCCCCTTGCTGGGCAAAACCCTGCTGCGGCGGCGGCGCGAAACCTTGCTGCGGCGCCATCATCGGCTGCTGCTGCGGCATGCCCGCTTGATCCGGCGGCGGCGGCTCGGCTTCGGTCCCCGCGGCCGCGCCTCCGTCGATCCGCAAAATGAAATCGCCGATGTAAATCTTGTCGCCCTCGCGCACGATCGTCGCTTGCGCGATCTTCCGGCCGTTGACGTACGTGCCGTTCGTGCTCTTGAGGTCGGTGACGATGAAGCGCCCGTCGCGATAGAGAAGCCGCGCGTGATGTTTGGAGACGTTCCCCTTCGGGAGCATCAGGTCGTTACCCTGCACGCGCCCGACGTTGATCTCGTTCTTGTCGAACGTCTCCCTCCGCTCGGCTCCCCCTTTCTCGCTGATGACGATCGTGAACATGCACCCTCATGCTCGCTCGAGGCGAGCCGGTGGACGATTCACGCGCGATTGTGAAGGGCTTCTCGGCGCAGTGTCAATGTAACTGCGATCTTTTACTCATCCGCGCTTCGCGCGGACATCCGAAGCGACCATTCCGAGCAGTTCGCTCGCGATCGCGAGGACCGCCTGCTCGTCGTACCCATTGGCGCGCAGCTCCTTGTAGATGCTCTTCGCGAGAATCTGGTGCGTGCGCGGATCGCGACTGCTGCTGGGCTCGAGGCTCGTAGGGATGCTCATCGCCATCGGTGTGCCCTGCCTCGTACAACATACATGCCACGCTGTCACACGCGAAAAACCCGGGTTTTACGGGTGATCGTGCGTAAGCGCGTTTCCAATCTCCGCGCGAGACGCGTAGGCGCGTTCGCGCTTCGAACCGTCCGCGAAGATTGTAGTAGGGTCTCGCGCGAATGCCGGACGAGAAACCGAAGAAGAATTGGCTCGCGCCGGAGACGAAGCGCCGGCGGCTCTTGGTCGCGCTCGGCATCTATCTCGTGGTCGTCGTCATCATGGCGATCGTCGCCGGGCCCCAGCGGCTCACGCAGCACACGCCTTACAACCACTACGCGCAGCTCGCCGACGCGTGGGCGCACGGCCACCAAGATCTCTACAAAGGCCCCGCGCCTTACTCGCAGATGAACGACTTCGCGCGCTTCCCGCCGAATTCGCCGAACGCCAAGTGGTACATCTCGTTCCCGCCGTTCACGGCGATGCTGATGTTCCCGTTCGTCGCGCTCGCCGGCAGCGCGGAGAATTTTCAGGACGGGCAGTTCATGATTTGGCTCTCGGGCGTCGCGCCCGCGGTGCTCTTTCTCGTGCTCGAGAAATTCCGGCGCAAGACCATCTCGTCGCGCAGCGAGCGCGAGAACATTTTCTTGTCGCTCCTCTACGCGTTCGGCACCGTCTACTTCTTCACCGCGGTCGAGGGCACGACTTGGTTCGCGCACCACATCGTCGCGTCCGCCCTCCTCTGCATCTATCTCCTCTTCGCGATCGACGCCGACAAGCCGTGGGTCTGCGGGCTGATGATGGGCTTCATGTTCCTCACGCGACCGCACGTGATTCTCGCGTCGCTCTTCTTCGGGCTCGAGGCGATACGTGTATCTTGCAACGAAGGGCTCGCGACCGAAGGCACGCTCGTGGAGCGCATCGAGCGCACGTGGGCGCGGGTCGACAAAGAGGCGCTCGCGAAGAAGCTCTTCGTCTTCGCGATCCCGCTCGCCGCGTGCATGGCGTTCTCGTCGTGGATGAACTTCGAAAAGTACGGGCGCCTGAGCCCGACGGCGTTCGGCCACGAGTACCTCACGGTCGCGTGGCACGCGCGCATGCACCGCTGGGGAATCTTCGGCTACCACTACTTCCCGAAGAACCTCGGCGTCGTCTTCACGATTTTGCCGTTTTTGGCGCCGAAAGACGCGCCTCCGGGGAGCGCGCCGTTCCAGATCAACGAGCACGGTCTCGCGCTCTGGTTCGTGACGCCGATTTATTTCTATTTGCTCTGGCCGAAGAAGCGGAGCTTCTGGCACGACGCGGCCCTCCTCGCGGCGCTCGGTCCGGCGATGATGGACTTGCTCTACCAGAACAGCGGTTGGCGGCAGTTCAGCTACCGCTTCTCGAACGACTACGCGCCGCTCCTCTTCATCGCCCTCGCCCTCGGCGCGCGCCCGCTCACGCGCACGTTCAAGACGCTGGCGGCCTGGGGCCTGGCGTGGAACCTCTTTGGCGCGATCACGTTCGACCACTCGAACTTCGATCGCTTCTACTTCCGCGACGCGTCGCAGCGGATTCTCTATCAAGAAGACTGACCATGATCGCGAAGCACTTCAACGCCATCAGCTTCTGTCCGCGCGCGGCGTTCACGCTCGGCGATGCGACCGAGATGGTTTGTCACTGCATGATCGTCGAGACGAAGCATGGGCTCGTGCTCGTCGACACCGGGCTCTTCGCCGAGGCGGATTTTGCGACGATGCGCGCGCCCGGAGCGTTCCTCGCGTTCATGAGGCCGCCGCGCTCCAAGGACGCGACGGCGGCTCGTCAGCTCGAGCGGCTCGGCTATCGCGCGAGCGACGTTCGGCACGTCGTCTGCACGCACCTCGACGTGGACCACGCGGGCGGCATCTCCGATTTTCCGAGCGCGAAGGTTCACGTGATGACGGCCGAGCGTGAAGCCGTTCGCGCGCGCCGCACGATGAACGAGCGCCGCCGCTACGTGCCTGCGCACTTCAGCGGCGACGTCGAATGGACGACGCACGACGCGGGCGGCGACACATGGAAGGGCTTCGCCGCCGTGCGCGCGCTCGCCGCGGACGAGCCGGACCTTCTGCTCGTGCCGCTCGAAGGGCACACGCGCGGACACGCGGCGGTCGGCGTTCGCACCGAGAGCGGCTGGCTCCTTCACTGCGGCGACGCATACTTCCACCACGAAGAGATGACCGAAAAGAAACGCGCGCCGTTCGGGCTCGAGGTCTTCCAAAAGCTCATCGCCGTCGACGACGACGCGCGACGACGCAATCAAGATCGTTTGCGCGAGCTCAAAGCGGGCCACGGCGACGTGCGGCTCTTCTGCGCGCACTCGAAGTACGAGCTCGACGCGCTCGAAGGAGAACGGAAATGAAGAAGCTCGTCCTGACGGCGCTCATCGCGACCTCGGCGCTCGCGTGCAAGACGGCGAGCGTCTCGCCTTCGCCGGTCCCCGGAACGACGCCGCAAGCGGTCGTCGTCACGTCGTCGGCGTTTCCGCAGGGCTCGGGGATCCCCGCGCTCAACACATGCGACGGCGCCGATCAGAGCCCGGATCTGTCGTGGACGTCGGTGCCCGACTCGACGAAGTCGATCGCGATCGTCGTCGAGGATCCGGACGCGCCGCACGGGACCTTCACGCACTGGATCGTGTGGAACATCCTGCCGTCGACACGTTCGCTCGGCGGCGGCGGAAACGGCGGCCTCGCAGGCGGGATGTCGGGCACGAACGATTTCGATCACGTCGGCTACAGCGGCCCGTGCCCGCCCAAGGGCAGCCTGCATCACTATCACTTCCGCGTGTACGGCCTCGACACGACCGTCGCGCTCAAACAAGACGCCAAGCGCGCCGACCTCGACAAAGCGATGGCCGGCCACGTGCTCGCGTCAGGCGAGCTCGTCGGCACGTTCCAGCATTAGGGCGCTCGCGTGATCGTCACCTTCTTGATGGTGACGGGCGAGACTGGACGATCCTGCGCTCCCGTGGGGACCCCGGCGATCATGTGGATCACCGACTCGGGCCCGCACTCGCCGAAAATCGTGTAGCCGCTGTCGAGGTGCGGCGCGGCGGCGTCGGTGATGAAGAACTGCGCGCCGTTGGTGTTCGGTCCGCGGTTCGCCATGCACAAGAGCCCCGCCTTGTCGTGGTGCGCGCACGGCCATTTTTCATCGGGGATGACGTAGCCGGGCTCGCCCGTTCCGTTGCCCGCTTGGTCGCCGCCCTGAATCATGAAGCCCTTGATGATGCGGTGGAACGTCGTGCCGTCGTACGCGGGCTTGCGCATCCACTGCTGTGATTTCGGATCTTTCCAAGGTCGCGTGCCGCGCGCGAGGCCGACGAAGTTCGCGACCGTGATCGGCGCCTTGTCGTCGAGCAGCGTGCACGTGAGCGTGCCGTGCGACGTTTCGATCGTCGCCTTGAGCTTTCCGGTCGGGGGCAGGCCCTGCGTCGCGTCGCTCAAGCTGAACTGACCGTGAATCGGATCGTCGGGCGAGACGGGGACCTGCGCGGGCTGCGCATTGCCGTCGCACGGGGTCGCCGATTGCGGCGGCGGCGCGAGGCCCGCCGATCCGACTTGCGTCTGCGTCTGCGGATCGGGGCGCGGCTCGGGCGCAGCTTCGGTGCGGCACGAAAGGACGAGGCACGCGAGCAAAAGAACGCGGCGTTTCATGCCGCGCAGCATTAGCAGATTTCTTTCTCAGGTCGGAACGACGACGTGCTGGCCGGGCTGGACGTGATGACGGCGCGACCAGCCGGCGTTCACCTCGAGCACGAAGCGCGAAGGACAGTCGACCTGGCGCGCGCCGTCGTCGAGCACCGGCGCGCTCTCGACGATGCCGACGATCGTGCCGTCGTCGTCGATGAAGATCATGTCGAGCGGGATACATGTATTATGCATCCAAAACGTCTGGACGCGCCGCTCGTCGAGGAAGAAGAACATGCCCTCGTCCTCGCCCATCTCTTTGCGGAACATGAGGCCGCGCTCGTTCTCGGCGTCGCTCCGGGCGAGCTCGGCGTCGACCGAAGCGCCGGCATCGGGAAACGTCACACGCGCGCGCGCGAGCTTGAAGCGACCTTGCGAATCGACCGGGCAGCGCGCGCCCGCGGCCGGCGGAACGGCCGGTGCGGCGCCGGCGAGCGGGACCACGCACTTCGGCGGCGGAGCTGCGGTCGCGCTCGTCGTGCTGACGGGCGCCGTCGGCGTGGCGGCTGCGACGTGAACCGGATCGGGCCGCGGCTCTTCGGGCGCGTGGTTGCACGCGATCACGAAGGCACAAAAGAAAAGTGGCATCGCGCAGTGGCCCGGGGGGGAGAGCCGTCCTGCACGATGCCTACGAACAGTCATTAGCGAGGAGCGTGCCAACGAAAATCTCGTGTTTTCCGCGTAAAGCGCTTTCATTTCTGCAAGGTCAGTGCAGCGGCGATTTTCATTTTCGAAAATTCGGGCTCACGCTCGAAGGCTGCGGACGCCGGCTTGATGAACTTTTCCCGGAAGCGGACGGCCGACGATGCTCTCGGCGGCTCGGCCGGCCTCGACCAGACGCTCGAGGTCGATGCCCGTCGCGATGCCCATGCCGTGAAGCATGTACACCAAATCTTCGGTCGCGACGTTGCCTGCCGCTCCGGGCGCGTACGGGCAGCCGCCGAGGCCGCCGACCGACGAATCGAAGTCGCGAATGCCGAGGTCGAGCCCGGCGAGGATGTTCGCGAGCGCGGTGCCGCGGGTGTCGTGCATGTGGAGCGCGAGGGCCTCGCGCGGGATTTCGGCGAGCATCATCGAGACGATTTTCTGCGTCTGGAGCGGCGTGCCGACGCCGATCGTGTCGCCGAGGGAGATTTGGTAGCAGCCCATCGCGAGGAGCTTTTGCGCGATCGCGAGCGCTTTTTTCGGGTCGACGGCGCCTTCGTAGGGGCAGCCCCAGACCGTGGAGACGTAGCCCCGGACGCGCATGCCCGCGGCGCGCGCGGGGCCGATCGTGTGCTCGAACGCGGTGAGGGTCTCGGCGATCGACTTGTTCACGTTCTTTTGGTTGTGGGTCTCGCTGGCGCTGAGAAAAACGGCGATTTCGCTCATTCCGGCGGCTTTGGCGCGCTCGAGGCCGCGGGCGTTCGGGACGAGCGCCGAGTAGGCGATGGCGCGTCCGGCCGCGATGCGGGTCAGCGCGCGCGCGACGTCGTCGGCGTCGGCGAGCTGCGGGATCCACTTGGGCGAGACGAAGCTCGTCGCCTCGATTCGCCGCAGGCCGGCGGCCGTGAGCGCCTCGATCAACCGGAGCTTTTCGCCGAGCGGCACCGTGGCTTTTTCGTTCTGCAGGCCGTCGCGGGGCGAGACTTCGTAGACGCTGACTTCCGGAGGTACTTGCAGCATGGGACTCCATGTTATCGTCGAGGTCGACATGCGGCACGGGGCAAAAAACGGGGACGACCAAGAGCTTCCGCCGTCGAGCCTGCGCGGCCGGCTGTGCGAGGTGTTCTTTTCGGCGCTTCTCGGCGAGATGATCGACCCGCTGATGCGGCGACTCGGCGACAAGGCCGAGCTCGACGACCCGATCTTCGGGAGAGTGGCGGGCATGGACCCGCTGCGCGAGCGGCTCATCGAGTGGACGCGTTTTCTGGCCGAGCGCGACGCGCGCTACGACCGGACGATCACCGTGGTCGGCGCCGACCGCGACGTGACCGAGGGGACGCTCGAGCTGCGCGATCACGAGCAGCATCGCTCGCTGCCGATCGCGCTCTTGATGGAGCGGCGGCGCGAGCGCGAGGTCGCGCTGCGTGTCTTTTGCGCGGCGAGCGCGCTCGGTGTCGAGGCGCGCGGTCCGAGCGCGAGCGCGACGCCGGTCGGCGCGGTGCCCTCTTTTGCGGCCGATTTGCTCGTGGCCGTCGCGAAGCGTGACGCGGCCGCGGCGACGGCCTGCTTCGAGCAGGAGAGCATCGGCATTCGCGACGCGCTCGGCGGCGAACATCCGCGCGAAGCGACGACGCGCGTCCTCACGCGCGCGATGACGGCGACCGGCGTGGCCGACAACGGTCAGACTTGCGCGCTCGAAGTGACGTTCGAAGGCGGCGGCTCGCGGCTCGGGCTGCTCGTGCTTCAGCGGGGGGACAGCGGGCTCGCTCGCTCGCTGCGCGTCTATTCGGAGATCTGAACATGGGCTCGAAAAACGTCTTGGCTTGGCTCGCGACGGCGGCGGGCGCACTCGTGGTCGCGTGCTCCTCGGTGAGCCCGACGGAGGCTTGCACCGATCTGTCGACCGCCATCTGCAACAAGGCCGCCGAGTGCGCGCCGGGCGCGTTCGACGAAGTCTACGGCGACGCAGCGACGTGCACGTCGCGCGCGATCGCGTCGTGCGAGCAAGCGCTCGCATTGAAAGACACCGCCGACACGCCCGACTTCGCCGAAAAATGCGCGCAGTCGTACGCCACGCTGAGCTGCGGCGAGGCGGGCGACAACGATCCGCCGGCGGCGTGCAAGCGCACGACCTTCGGCAAAGTCGCCGACGGGAGCGCATGCGGCACGGCCGGCCAGTGCGCGAGCGGCGATTGCCAAGTCGACGGCACGACCGGCTGCGGAAAATGCATCGAGCCGGTCGCGAGCGGACAAGCGTGTCAGTCGAACGGCGACTGTCAGAGCGGGCTCGTGTGCGCGGCGGCGTCGCAATCGGGCGCGGTCTGCATCGCACCGGTCGGCGCCGGCGCGACGTGCTCGACCGCGCTGCCGATCATTCCGTGCCAAGAAGGTTTGATCTGCGACGGCACAAAATGCCAAACGCCGCTCGCCGCCGGCTCGGCGTGCGACCCGACCAAGTCGCTCTGCGACGGCGTCGGCGGTTACTGGTGCACGCCGAAAGGCACGCGCTGCGTCGCCGTGAAATTCGCGGGGCCGAACCAAACGTGCGGCTACGACGCGACGACCGGCGACCTCACCGCGTGCAGCGGCGGCGGCGCCGGCGGCGGCCTCCTCGGCGCGTGCATGAACATCGACAAGACGACCGGCAAAGGCACGTGCGCGGCGCCCGCCGCGGACAACGCCGCGTGCGATCCCGCGGCCGGCCCCTTCTGCACGCCGCCCGCACTCTGCTTGAACAAAGTCTGCACGATCGTCGACCCCGCGACTTGCGAGTGATCAGCGCGGCATGCGCGTTTCGCGCGCGCCCCAGAGCCAACCGGTTTTGGTGCCGGACATCGCGCGGATCATTTCGCGGCGCACGAACGGCAAACGCGTCGCGAGCGGCGTGAGGAGATCGCGCGCGAGGGCGAGCGGCTCGAGATCGCTTTGGAAGAGCGGCGTCAGCGCGCGCGTCGCGAGCTGATAGAACGCGAGGTGGTCGCGGCGCGCGCGCGTGTAGTCGGCGAGCGCGTCGGCGAGCGGTCGCGCTGGCACGAGCGCGTCGGCGAGCGCGGCTGCGTCGCACAGCGCGAGGTTGCAGCCCTGACCGAGCTGAGGGCTCGTCGCGTGCGCCGCGTCGCCGAGGACGACGACGTGCGAGCCACGGACGAACGCGTGCCAGCGCGGCATCGTCACGTCGTAGTACGACGCGAAGGTGAGCTGATCGAACGTCTTGATTTGATCGACGAGCTCTTGCGCGGCGGGCGCGACGCGGAGCGTTTCTTTCTTCCACGCGCCCAGCCCCTCGGCGATCACGGGATCGCGCCGAGCGGCGGCGACGCTGAAAAATAGGCTCGCGATGCCGTGGCCGGTCGGGAGAACGCCGACCATTCGCCCCGTCCCATCGAGGAACTGCACGAGCTCGCGCGACGCCCGACGCGACTCGCCGATGAACCAAAGCGCGCCCCACGCATACGGACGAACGCTCTTGGTGAGCCCAAAGAGCGCGTCGCGCACGCGCGACCGCGCGCCGTCGCAAACGATGACCAGATCGAACGGGCCATGTTCGCCGCCGCGGGCGTCGGTCACGCATCGGTCGCGAAGCCCGGTGACCTCGACGCCGAGCCGCAGCGCGACGCCGCTCGCGAGCACCGCGTCGAAGAGCGTCTCGAAGAGGACGCCGCGATGAAGCCCGACGCCGAACAAATCGGAATCGAGATCGTCGTAGCGAAGATCGAGCACGCGTCTTCCCGAGGTCGTGTGCGCGACGAGCGCGTCGACGCGCGAGCCGCGCGCGAGGATCGGCGCAGCGCACCCGAGGCGCTCGAGCACGAGAAGCCCCGACGGCTGCATCATGATTCCCGCGCCGGCCGGCCCCGGCGACGCCACACGTTCGAAGAGCGTTACCGCGTGTCCGGCGCGCGCGAGAAAGAGCGCGCTCGCCGCGCCCGCCGTCCCGAGCCCGACGATCGCGACGCGCACTACACGCCGACGAGCCGCATCTGCTTCTTCGCGGCGCCGTTCGAGGTCTTGAACGGTATCGCGTATTCGCCCGAAAAACAGGCGTGACAGAAGCCGCGCGGCTCTTTGCCGGGCCCCGCGACCGCTTTGAGCATGCCCTCGAGCGAGAGATACCCGAGCGTGTCGGCCGTCACGTAGCGCGCGATCTCGGCGGGCGTGTGGCTCGACGCGATGAGCTCGCGGCGCGTCGGCGTGTCGATGCCGTAATAGCAAGGCCACTGCGTCGGCGGCGACGAGATGCGAAGGTGCACCTCGCGCGCGCCCGCGTCGCGCACCATCTTCACGATTTTTCGCGAGGTCGTGCCGCGGACGATCGAGTCGTCGATGACGACCACGCGCTTGCCTTTCAGCGCGGGCTCGACCGGATTGAGCTTCAAGCGAACGCCAAAGTGTCGAATCGACTGCTGCGGCTCGATGAACGTGCGGCCGACGTAGTGCGAACGAATGAGGCCCATCTCGAACGGGATCTTCTTCGCCGCCGCGTAGCCGATCGCCGCCGGCACGCCCGAGTCGGGCACCGGGATGACGACGTCGGCGTCGATGCCGTGCTCGACCGCGAGCTCCACGCCCAGCGATTTGCGAACGTCGTAGACGCTGCGCCCGCCGAAGTGGGAGTCCGGCCTTGCAAAATACACGTATTCGAACACGCAAAAATGCGGGTCCGCTTTCGTCGGCAGGCGCGTCGAGCGAAGGCCGGCGGCGTCGATGATGATCATCTCGCCGGGCTCGACGTCGCGCACGTACTCGGCGCCGATGAGGTCGAACGACGTCGGCTCGCTCGCGACGACGTGCGCCTCGCGATTGCCGGGCAGGATGCCGAGGCAGAGCGGACGGATGCCCATCGGATCGCGGACCGCGACCATCGTGTCTTCGGTCATGAAGAGGAGCGAGTAGGCGCCCTGCACGCGCGCGAGCGCCGTCGTGATGCGATCTTCGATCGATATTTCTTGGCTCATCGCGACGAGGTGAACGAGCACCTCGGTGTCGGCCGACGATTGGAAGATCGAGCCGCGCTGCTCGAGCTCTTCGCGCACCTCGTCGGCGTTCGTCAGGTTGCCGTTGTGGCAGACCGCGAGCGAGCCCTTCGCGTAGTCGACCGCGAACGGCTGGGCGTTCTTGAGGTGCGAGCCGCCGGCGGTCGAGTAACGCACGTGGCCGATCGCGACGCGGCCCGGCAGCTGCGCCAAGTGCTGCTCGCCGAACGCGTCTTGCACGAGACCCATCGCGCGGTGAAGGTGCAGCTGCTCGCCGTCGCTCGAGACGATGCCCGCCGACTCTTGCCCGCGGTGCTGCAGCGCGTGAAGGCCGAGGTACGTGAGGTTCGACGCTTCGGCGTGACCAAAAATGCCGAAGACGCCGCACTCGTCGCGAAAATGATCGTCGAGCTCGTCGCGCGAGCTCAAGACGGGCAGATGACGAAGTCGGCTCACCGACGGCGTCTTAGCATGTTTTCCACGCCGACCGAGGCGACGCCGATGAGCACGCCGATGCTGATCGTCGAGACGTAGCTGCCGAAGCTCGTGCACGTGCTGCACGCGCCGGGACATGCGAGCGCGACGGTGGGCGCGAGCAGAGCTGCGAAGAAGGCAGGGACGGCGTGCTTCATGACTTGGATTTTGAACTCCTTCGCGAGAAACGCAAGAGGCCGAGGAGCAAGAACGCGACCAGCGCGTTTCCCTCGCCTTCCGCGACGCCGCAACCGCCGACCGCTTGACCCGCCGCGGTCGTCGCGGCGTCCTCGGCGGGCGGCGACGCATCGATCGGGGCGCTCGCGTCGATCGCGGCCGCGTCGGTTCCGGCGTCGCTCGGGAGCGTCGCATACGCCCACGCGGGGAGCGGATAATTGCCGGCGCTCGCGGCGGCGACGGCTTGCGCTTGGAGCCACGCGGCGTGCGCGTCGACGCGCGAATAAACGGGGGTGGTGCATCCACCGGCCGCGCGCGACGTCACGCCGATCACGATTCCGTTCGTGTCGAGCGCGGGGCCGCCCGAGTCTCCGCCGCACAAACCGGTTTGTCCGAGCAGCTCGCTCGGCGCGACGACCGGCGCGCCATCGGTGCCGACGAACTTGCACTGCGTGCCGACGCACTGAACTTTCAGCCCGTCGCGGCGATGGCGATAACCGAGGCCGCCGTCCTCATCGTCGCCGTAGCCGACGGCGGAGTACGTCTCGCCTTTCACCGGCGGCGACGCGATGCGCACCGACGCGGGCTGCGCGCCGACGTACGACTGCCGCAGGTGAAGGACCGCGACGTCGTTGCCGCACTCGAGATCGCCCGGGCTCCCGGCGACGTCGACTTCGTTCGCGATGATCCACGGGCCGCCGGCGAACGCGCTGTCCGACGGCGTGATGATGTAGTTGTCCGCGGGCTGCACGTCGCCGAACGTCGACGAGGAGCACAGCACGCCTTGATCGCTGCCGACCTCTTGCGCGACGCAGTGGCGCGCGGTGAGCACGAGGTTCGGCGCGATGAGCGTTCCGCTGCAGATTTCGAGCGCGTTGAGAAACGGGGAAAATGCACACGCTCCGTCGCACCGAAAAACGGCGACGGTCGGGCCCGCGCTTTGATCGAAATATCCGCCGACGACCGCGGACGACGACGCGCCGGTCTCGTCGCCCGACGCGCACGCGAGGAGCGCGGCGAGCGCGAGCGTCAGCGTCGGCAGGCGCATCAGTTCTTCGCGCCGTACGTCGCGTCGATCTCGATCTCGTAGCGTGCGTGCGCGTGCGTCGAATCGAGCGACGTCGAGGCGAGCGATTTTCGCACCTCGGCGACGCAGGCCGAGACGACCTTCGCCGGCATCGTCGTGTCCTCGCGGCGATGGTGGATGCGCACCGGCGCCCTGTGGCGCCCGAAGCTCGCGTCGGCGACGAACGCGATTTCGCCCGCTGGCGTTCCTTGCGGAGCGCACGACGACGCGTCGAGGATCGCTTTAGAGAACGCCGCGGCGAAGCTCGGGAGGCTGTCGCATTGATCCGACGGCGTGCGCTTCGAGCCGGGATCGTGGCAGCCGATGACCTTCGCGTCGGCGACGGTGACGCCGTTCTTCGCGTGCGGCGGAGGCTCGGCGGTCGCCGTGCTCGTCGGCGTCGCCGCGAGCGCGGACGGCGCGGGCTTCGGCTCCTCGTTCTGCGCCGCGCGCGGACGCCTCCACAAATAGAGCGGCACGACGACGAGCACGAGCAAGAGGAGAAGCGCCGCGATGAGCTGCACGCGCGCCGGTCGATCCGGCCCAGCGTCGGCGCCCGGTCGCCCCGGAATCGGACGCGGCTCGCTCGGCGGATGCGACGCGCCCGAGAGCGACGGCGACGAAGCGCGCGGCGCGTCGATCAACCGAAGCGGCCGACTGTGCCCCGACGGACGCGACGGCGCCGGCTCGGCCGACGACTCGTGATCGCCATCGGCGCCAGTGCCACCGGACCAGGAATGTGGCGCGCGTGAAGGCGGTGTCGAGTCGGCCATGCTGCGAGCCGCAGATTTATTGGGTCACGGCGCCGGTTGCAAGATGCAACGTTCGTCAGGGATCGACGAGCTGCCGCACCGTGGCTGCGCTCTCGCAGCGTGCGATCGACGCGACGAGGTCCAAACCTTCGGGCAACAAACCTTGCACCTGGCCGACGACTTGCTCGACGAGGTTGCGCGCCTCTTGCGGGCCGGGGCCGACCATCGCGACCGCGAAGCGGAGCGGCCCGCTCTTTCCCGCGGTGGCGGCGACGATCGACAAGAGCAGCATGTCGGTGAGCTCGATGACGCGCGTCGCGGCGCGGCGGAGCGCGAGCATCTCGAGGATGGTCGGCCGGTCCGAGACGAGACGATTGGGCCCGCGAATTTCGTAGCGCGCGATGTGGAGCGGCGCGTCGACCCACTCGGCGAACGCGGCCTCTTCGTCGATCGCTTTGAGCAGCATGTCGCGCGTCAGCAAACCGGTGAGGCCGTCGCGCTTCGAGAGATACGTGCGCGCGCGTTTGTGATGAGGGCTCTCGCGCGTGAACGACACGAGCTTGTAGCGGAGCTCGCCGAACTGAACCTCGCCGCCGTGCATCAGCGAAACCGTGTGGCGGCGCTCGTACGTGTGCTCGGCATAGGTTCCGTTGGTCGAGCCTTTGTCTTCGATGTTCCACGTGCCGTTTTGCCAGCGGAGCACGGCGTGCTGGCCGCTGACGGTCGGCTCGGGCACGGGCACTTCGTTGTCGGCGCGGCGGCCGATGGTGAGCTCGGCGGCGTCGAGCGAGATGAGCTCGCCGACGTACTCGGTCGCGTTCGACGCGAAGGTCGCGAGCAGCGCTTGCTGCCCCGGCGCGAACTGCGCGGTCGCGTTGCGTCCGGGCGGAGGACCCGGGTCCAAACGCTCGCGCGCGACCTGAAGCGGATTGGTCGTGAGCGTCGTCGGGTTGAAGAATCGAAGATGCCGCGCGGGCAAGCGCGCTTGCGCGTCGTCGGCGAGACAGCGGAAGACTTGTTTGATCTCGTCGATCGAAAGTCCCGCGGGCACGTCGAACATGATCTGCGCGCGCATCGGTTTGGCGCGCGGTTTGTAACCGGGCTCGGGCACGCGGCAGGTCCACATTTCCCAGAGCGTGAGGCCAAGCGCATAGACGTCGTCCTCGGCCGAAGCGCCGCCGCTTCGAATGCGCTCGGGCGCCATGTAGTTCGGCGTTCCGCCATCGGGAGGAGCGCCGGGCCTTCGCGCCGAAACGCGCGCGCGCTCTTTCGCGAAACCAAAATCCAGAACGACCGCTTTGCCGAGCCCGCCGTCCGGCGTCGCGGTCACCATCACGTTGCCCGGCTTCAGATCGCCGTGCACGAGACCCTGCGCGTGAATCGCCGCGACGCCCGCGCAGATCTCGCTCGCGAGCCGCCGAAACTCGTCCGACGTGTACCCGCCTTGCGCTTTCTTCCGACGGATGTGCGTATGGAGCGTCTGCCCGGTGATGTACTCCATCACCAAGATGGGCCCGTATTTCGAGGGCACCAAGTCGTGTACTCTACACACATTCGGGTGGCTGACCGAACGCGCGTGGAGCAGCTCTTGGCGGAGCGCTTCGTCGTCGCCCGGCATGCGCGATTCTTCGCGCACGATCTTCAGCGCGACGGGCAGCTGCGTCGTCCGGTCGTACGCGAGAAACACTTCGCCCATGCCTCCCTTGCCGAGGCTCTGTCGGATCTCGTACCGATCGTTGATCACCGTTCCGGTGACGATCGGGGAGGGGCTCCGGGTCGGTTCGGACATTCGAGAAAAATCGGGCGAAAGGTCCTAAGAGCGTCGTCGATCCGCCTCAATGACGCAAGGCGAAACGCTTGGGCCGCGCGCGCGGCAGGTAGATCGGCAAGACGCCGAAACGAGCCAGCGCCGCGGCGAGTATCTCGGCTTGCGCGGCCGGCGGCGTCCGCACGTCGAGCACGACCAGCGGCGCGCCGCGGACCATGCACAAGCCTCCGTCTGCTGTCATTTGTTCGTCGAAGCGCACACGGATCCCCGTGCGCTTCGCGAGCTCCACGAGGGAGGCGAGCACTTCGTCGGGCGTCAATCGACACCTCCGTAGTCTGGTTTCCTGGTCCGGCGCTCGCGCGCCGATGGGTGAAATCGTAGTTCGCCGGTTCGACCGTGGGCCAAGTTTGCTAAGGGTTGGGCGATGTCGAAGCACTACGACGTGGTCGTGCTCGGCGCGGGAGTCGGCGCGCTCGTGGCGGCCGCGCTCCTCGCGCGCCGGTCGTGGCGCGTCTTGGTGCTCGGGCAAGGTCATCGGCCGGCGCGTTACGTGTTCGACGGCCTACCGCTCGCGCGGCGACCGTTCACGCTGCTCGCGGGCGCGTCGCCGGCGTTCGGTCGCGTGCTCGTCGAGCTCGCGCAGTCGCAGACGTTTCGTCGCCGCATGCACGCGGTCGACCCGATGCTGCAGGTGATGATGCCGGACCGCCGCATCGAGATGCCGCCGGCCAACGATTTGTTCGCGCGCGAAATCGATCGCGAGTTTCCCGAGGTGCGGCGCGTCGTCGACGAGCTCTACGCCGACCTCGCGCAGACCAACGCGGCGGCCGACGCGGTCTTCGAGCGCGACATCGTTTGGCCGCCCGGCGGTTTTTGGGAGCGGCGCGAGACTGCGCGCGCGCTCGCGAGGCTGCCGCACCTCGCCGCCGCCGAGGGACGACGCGAGCTGCTCGCGGAGTTTCCGCGCGAGCATCCGTTTCGCACCGTGGTCGACGTGACGGCGCGCTTCTCGGCCGACCGCGCCGGCGAGCTCTCGTCGTTTTCGGTCGCGCGTTTGCACGGAGCGTGGACGCGCGGGCTCTCGTGCTTGCTCGGCGGCGAAGACGAGCTCGCGGATTTTCTCGTCGACCGCATCAAGGCGCACGGCGGCGAGGTGATGCTCTCCGAGCGCGCGGAAAAAATCGTCGTACGCGGCGGCCGCGCGAGCGGCGTCGTCCAGTTTGGCGAAGACTCGACCGCGGGCGTCCAGTTCGTCGTCACCGACGACACGGCGACCTCGCTCCTCGAGCTCGCGCAGTCGTGGGACCCGCCACGTCGCGCGCTGGCGTCGCTGCCGATCGTGCGCGCCGCGTCGCGCCGCTTCGTCGTCTCGATGCTCGTTCGCGACGAAGGTCTGCCGACCGCGCTCGGCCAAGAGTCGTTCATCGTCGCCTCGCCACAATCACTCGACGGCGCGATTCATCTCCAGCGCACCGCGCCGCGCGATGCGCCCGCGGGGACGTCGCTCCTCGTCGCCGAAACGATCCTCGGCGCCGAGACGCCGCGCGACCTCGACGAAGCGCTCGAGACCGCGCGAGCCGGCGTGATGAAAACACTCGAACGTTTTCTCCCCTTCTACGAGCGTCACCTCCTCGTCGCAGACTCGCCGCACGACGGCCTGCCGCTCTGGGACCATCGCGGCGGCAAACGCGAGCTCGTCGATCGCGCGCTCTTGCGCCGCGCCGGTGCGTCGCCGGATCCCGAGCCGATGCAACCCGTCTACGCGATCGAGCCCGATTCGCTCGACGGCCTCGCCGGCGAAATGCTCCGCGGCCCGCTCGGCAACACCTTCCTCGTCGGCAAATCGGTCATGCCCGCGCTCGGCCAAGAAGGCGAGCTCCTCGCCGCATGGAGCGTCGCCCGCATCATCACGCGCACCGACCGAAAGAAGGAACGAATGCGCCGCGAAATGTGGAGCAAAGTGGAATTGGGGTGAGCTGACGGCTGTCAGCGATCGATCAGCTCGTGCATCGGGATGTCGTGAACGAACGCGCCCTCGACGCCCTCGAGCACGACACGCGCGCGGTCGTTCGGCTTCGCGCCCGGCTTCGCCGTCACGCGGCCCTCGGCGATCCACTGCAGGACAAGCGGGAACAAGTGGTGCTCCGCTCGCAAGATGCGCGCGCGCAGACTCTCGTCGTCGTCTCCGTCGCGAACCGGCACGACCGCTTGCGCGATGATCGGCCCGGTGTCGGTGCCCGCGTCGACGAAGTGCACCGTGCAACCCGAGAGCTTCACGCCATACGTGAACGCTTGCGACTGCGCGTTCAACCCGGGAAACGCGGGCAAGAGCGCGGGATGAATGTTGACCACGCGCATCGGAAACGCATCGAGCAGCACGCTCGTGAGCACGCGCATGAACCCGGCGAGGACGACGTAGTCGACTTGGTGGCCTTCGAGCACCTCGAGCACCGCCGAGTCGAAGTCTTTGCGATTTCCGTAGCGGCGGTGATCGATGACGATCGCCGGAATGTCGCGCGCCTTCGCGCGGTCGATGCCGCCGGCGCTCGCGACGTTGGAGACGACGACGCTCAGCTTCGCGTCGAGCCGCTTCTGATCGATCGCGTCGAGGATGGCTTGGAAGTTGGTGCCGCTGCCCGACAGGAGCACGCCGAGCCGCAGCTGCTTCGAGCGCGGCGGCGGCACGGAGCGCGTGCTCGCGAGCGGTGAGGTCATGTCCGGCGATCGTACCGCACACGCTCTTCGAACGGTGTGCCCTCGGGCATCGCGACGACGCGGCCCAGTTCCACCGGCGATTCGCCGAGACCGCGCAGCGTCTCGACGAGCGCGCGCTCTTCCGCGGCGGGCACGACGAAGACGAAACCGACGCCGAGGTTGAACGTGCGCCGCATCTCGCCGACCTCGACCGGTCCGCGCGTTGCGACGAGATCGAAGATCGGCGCCCGCGCGAAGTCGTCTCGCACGCTCGCGCCGAGACCCTCCGGCAAGACGCGCGGAAAATTTCCGGGCAAGCCGCCGCCGGTCACGTGGCACATCGCGCGGACGTCGTGACCCGCGGCGAGCACGGCTTGAACGACCTTCGCGTAGAGCCGCGTCGGACGAAGGAGCGCATCGCCGACCGACTCGCCGAGCTCTCGCGGCCGCTCGCTCAAATCGGCGAGCACCTTCCGCGCGAGCGAATACCCGTTCGAGTGCAAGCCCGAGCTCGGAAGCGCGACGATCGCGTCGCCCTCGCCGACGCGCGACCCGTCCACGATGCGCGCGCGCGCGACCACGCCGACGCAAAACCCAGCGAGATCGTATTCGCCTTCGGCGTAGAGCCCCGGCAGCTCCGCGGTCTCGCCGCCGAGGAGCGCGCACCCGGACTCTTCGCACCCGCGCGCGATCCCCGAGACGACTTTTTCGGCGACCGCGACGTCGAGCTTGCTCGTCGCGAAGTAATCGAGAAAAAAGAGCGGCCGCGCGCCCGTCGTGACGACGTCGTTGACGCTCATCGCGACGAGGTCGATTCCGATCGTGTCGTGCACGCCGGTCGCAAACGCGACCTTGAGCTTCGTCCCTACCCCGTCCGTTCCGCTCACGAGCACCGGCTCGTCCACACCGCCTGGCACGCGACACATCCCCGCGAAGCCTCCGACGTCGGCGAGCACCTCTGCGATGCGCGTCCGCCTCGCGAGCGGCTTGATGCGATCGACGAGCGCGTCGCCGGCGTCGATGTCCACCCCAGCTTGCCGGTACGTGACGGGCATGCGCGAGGTCCTATCACACCTTGATAGTAACTCAGATCAGAGTTACGCTTTTGCATGCTCGTTTCGAGGCCTCGCATCGCTGGCGTCACGCTGCCGCTCTTCTCGTTGCGGAGCGAGCGCGACTGGGGCATCGGCGAGATCGCGGATCTGCCGGCGTGCGCGCGCCTGCTTCGCCGCCACGGCTTTTCGGTGGTGCAGCTCCTTCCGCCGCACGAGCTCGCGCTCGGCGAGACGTCGCCGTACGGCGCGCGCACGGGCTTCGGGCTCGATCCCATTTACGCGTCGGTCGGCTCGATCGTCGACCTCGGCGACGGCGAGCTCGAGCGCGCGCTCGGCGAGGAGGGCCTGCGCGAGCGCGACGCGCTGCGCGCTCTGGCGCACGTCGACTACGGCCGCGTCCGCGCGCTCAAGATGCGCGCGCTCGAGGCGGCGTTTCGAAACTTCGAAGAGCGCGAGTGGAAAAAAGACACGGCGCGCACGGCGCGTCTGCGCGGCTTCGTCGGGCGCGAAGAAATGTGGGAGCAAGACCTCGCGCTCTACGTCGCGCTCCGCGAAGAGCACGGCGGCACCGGCTGGTCGACGTGGCCGACGCCCGAGCGCACGCGCGATCCCGCGACGCTCGACGAAGCGCGCGCGCGACTCGCGCCGCGAATTCGCTTTCATCAGTATTTGCAGTGGCAGCTCTTCGAGCAATGGGAGAGCGCGCGGGCGGCGGTGCGCGAAGAAGGCGTGATGCTCTACGGGGACCTGCCGTTCGTCGTGGGCCGCGAGAGCTCGGACGTTTGGTCGTGCTCGCGTTTGTTCCGGAGCGATCTCGATCTCGGCGCGCCGCCGGACGAGTTTTCGGACGTCGGCCAGTCGTGGGGCCTGCCGCCGTACGATTGGAACGCGCTCGAGGCCGAGCAGCACGCGTGGCTCCGCGCGCGCGCCGCGCACGCCGCGCGTCTCTATCACGGCTTTCGGCTCGATCACGTCGTCGGATATTTTCGCCAGTACGTGCGCAAGGGCGAAGCGCTCGGCGACTTCGATCCCAAAGACGAGCGCGATCAAGAATCGCACGGCCGTCGCGTGCTCACCGCGATGCGCGGCGCGGCGCAGAACGCCGAGATCATCGTCGAGGACCTCGGCGTCATCCCGCAGTTCGTTCGCCGCACGCTCGGCGACATGAGCTTGCCCGGTTACAAAATCATTCCGTGGGAAAAAGAGCCGGACGAGACGATGCGAAATCCGGCTGAATTCCCGGAGATTTCGGTCGCGTCGTATTCGACGCACGACACGCCGCCGCTGCTCGCGTTCTACGATTCGCTTCCGGCGCGCGACCGCGCTTCGCTCGTCGCCCTCGCCAAAACGAGCGAGGACGCCCCCGAACCCGAGCGCGAGCGCGCGCTGCTCTCGCTTCTTTTTTCGTCGCGCTCGGCGCTCACGATGGTCCTCGTCACCGAAATTTTCGGCGAGCGCACGCGCATCAACACGCCGAGCTCGGTCGGCGCGCACAACTGGTCGTACCGAATCCCGGCGGCCGTCGAGCGGCTCGAAGCCGACGCGCGTCTTGGCGCGCGGCTGCATCTTTTTGGCGCGATGCTGCGCGACTCGGGCCGCGCGCCAGCTCATCCGACGTGATAAGTTGCGCGCCCGCCATGAGACGCGCCGCATTCTTCGGGGTTCTTGCTTCCGCCATTCTCGTTCCGCTCGCTTGTGACTCGGGCTCGCCTCCCGCGTCCGCGCGCCCGCTCGGCGACGACAGCGTGCCCATCACCGACAACGTGCAGCTGAAAAATCTCAGCGGCCCCGTCGACGCCGTGCGCGACGAATTCGGGATGGTCCACATCTACGCGACCAGCGAGACCGACGCGATGCGCGTCATGGGTTACCAAATGGGCCGCGACCGCCACGTCCAGCTCGAGCTCCTTCGACGCGTGGCCGAGGGTCGCATGGCCGAAGCGTTCGGCGATCTCTCGCCGAGCCTCATCGACGACGACATCAACGCGCGCACGATCGGCCTCACGCGCGTCGCGCAAGAGATGTGCGATCAGCTCGACCCGAACGGCCCGGAAAAAGCCTCGCTCGACGCGTACGCGGACGGCGTCTCGCAATATTACGCGCGCGTCCAATCCGGCGACGAAGCGCTGCCGCGCGGCATCGTCGATTTTCCGCAGGCGCTCCTCACGCCGTGGACGTGCGCCGACTCGCTCGCGATCGCGCGCTACCAATCCGAGGCGCTCTCGTTCGACGCCGGCAGCGACATCGATCGCCAAGCCTTCCTCGATTCGGCGCAGACGAAATTCGTCGCGAGCTCGGCCGATCCCGAAATCGTGAAACGCGTCGGTCTCGAGCGCGACATGCTCCGCTTCGCGCCGCTCGACCCGACGCTCGTCATGCCCGGCGGCTTCCCGAACGACGTGGCGCACACCGAAGCGTTCGCGCCGGGCGGCAAGCCCCACGTCAAAAAAATTCCGCAGCGCGTCGTCTTGTCGCCGGATCTCCTCGCGCGCACGCAGGGCTGGCGCCAGGCCGAGCATCGCGTCGATCAAGTCTTCGCGAGCAACTTCACGCGCGGCTCGAACAACTGGATCCTCGGCCCGAGCCTCACCGCCGACGGTCACCCGCTCGTCTCGAGCGACCCGCACCTCTCGCTCACCGCGCCGTCGGTCTTCTGGATGGTCCACCTCTCGGTGCACGCGCCGCCCGGACAAGACGCATCGCAAGATCTCGAGGTCGCCGGTCTCGCTTTCCCCGGCATCCCGGTCGTCATCCTCGGCGAGAACCAGCACGTCGCGTGGGGCGCGACCGTCGCTGGCTACGACGTGACCGACGTCTACAAAGAGACGCTCTCGTCCGACGGCTCGAGCGTCACGTTCAACGGCCAGCAGGTCCCCCTGCAAAAAATCCACGAGACGATCAACGTCGCGAACGGCAGCCCCATCGAATACGACGTCCTCGTCGTTCCCCATCACGGCCCGATCATTCCGACGATCGTCAATCACGCCATCGTTCCGCCGGATCCCGCGCAGGGCGCGCTCTCGTACCGCTGGACCGGCCTCGACCCGTCGAAGGAAGTCACCGCGATCGACAACCTCCAGCGCGCGACCTCGGTCGAAGACGTACGCACCGCGATGCGCGACTTCGGCGTCGGCGCGCAAAACTGGGTCAGCGCCGACGACCAGGGCAACATCTTCTACACGTCGCAGTCGCGCGTTCCGCAGCGCATGCCGGGCGCGGTCGCGTGGGATGCGAGCAAATACCAAGGCACGCTCCCGATGTTCGTGCTGCCCGGCGACGGCACCGCCGAGTGGACGACCGATCTCGACGAAGCGTTCATTCCGCACATCAAGAACCCGCCGCAGAATTTCGTCGCGACCGCCAACGCGGATCAAGTCGGCGTCACGCTCGACAACGATCCTTCGAACGACACGCTCCCCAACGGCACGCCCGTCTACATCGGCGGCGATTTCGATCTCGGGTTCCGCGTCGGTCGCATCACGCAGCGAATCAAGAGCCTCGGCCACCCGGCGACGCCCGACGACATGGCGAGCATCCAAGCCGACGTGCACTCGCCGTACGGCGCGCTCCTCGCGCCCAAGCTCGCCGCCGCGCTCACCGCCGCCGAAGCCGAGCGCACGACGCCCGGCACGCACCCCGATCTCACTTCGGTCGTCGCCGACTCGCGCTATGCCGCGGCGAACGTGAGCGAAGTCCAACAATGGCTCACCGCGTGGGCCGGCGACGACTACGCCGCCGAGTCCGGCGTGAACGCCGACGATGGCTCGCTCCTCACCGACGCGACGATGACGCCCGCACAAGCCACGCTCCTCTTCGAGACGTGGCTCGTTCGCATGGGGCAGCTCACGTTCGACGACGAGATCAAAGCCCTCGGCAGCGGCCAAGGCGTCCCCGAGGTGCAGCGAATTCTCGCGTACATCTGGACTGCGCCCGACCCCACCAAGCTCGCGACCTACGACGCGGCGACCGGCGAGAGCGCGCTCTTCGACGACATGTCGACCACGACCGTCACCGAGACGAGCGAAGAGCTCGCGGTGCAAGCGCTCCTCGACTCGCTCGATTATTTGAACACCACCTTCGGCACCGACCGCTCGAAGTGGCGCTGGGGCGTGCCGCACACGCTCACGTTCGCCGCGCTCGTTCCGCTGTGGGGCTCGCTGTCGATTCCGCCGGCCGGCGACGCGGTCTTCCCGAAGGGCTTTCCGCGACACGGGGACCTGCACACCGTCGACGTCGCGAACTACGGCTCCCACCCCGCGACGCTCTCGGCCGTCGACTTCACGTACGGCGAAGGCCCGACGCAACGCTTCGTCGCCGACGTTCAGTCTCCCGCGCCGGTCTCGAAGAACGCCCTTCCCGGCGGCGAGGTCTGGGACAACGCGAGCCCGCACTTCCGCGACGAAGCCGAGCGCTGGCGCCGAAACCAGAACCGCCCGGTGTGGATTCAGAAGGCCGACGTGATCGCCGACGCCAAAGAGCGCATCGCGTACGACCCGTGAGCGTCTAGCTCGCTTCGACCGGGATCTGCGCCAGCGAGATCGATCCCCGTTTGCTCGCGGGGCCGGCTGCTCGCGTTGGTCGGCCTCGTGATCATCATCCTCGTGCACGCGAAGACGACCGCGATGGGCCGGCTCTGCCGCCTCACGAGGCACCGTCGGCGTGCCGAAATATTCCGAGAAGCGGCTCGAGCGTAATCGTGACGCGCTCGCGAAGGTCGTCGAGCAATGCCGACGCGAACGGCAGCTCTTTCGTTGATTCGGGTGTAAAACGGAGTCATGCGAACGGTGGGCGTTCTCGCCCTCTTTGCCGCGCTCGCGGCGAGCTGCAGCCTGGTGACCGATTTGAGCTCGCTCGACGGCGATGCCGGCGATGCTGGCGACGGCGGCGTCGATGGCGGCGACGGCTCGGCGACCGATGCCATCGCGAACGACGTGCAGCCGACGGATGCGAGCGTGAGCTGCCCGGGATATCCGCTCGCGTTCCTCTGCGACGACTTCGCCGACGGGTGGTCCCCCGTTTGGACGAAGAACGAATACGGCGGAGCCAGCGTGTCGATCAGCGGCGAGCAGGCAGTCTCGCCGCCCACTGCGCTTCTCTCGCAGACGCCCGACGCGCCCGATTCGGGCGGCTCGGTGCTCGAATACGGCGCCGGCCTCGTCTACCCGCGAAACGGCATCGCGACGAAGCACGTGCGAAGCTCGTACGACATCTACCTCGACCAGGTCGGCGATCGCTCGGCGGCGATCGGCGGCGTCTACTTGGGGACGTCGATGTCGACGCAGTACTACGGCGTCGTGCTCTACGTGAACGCCAACGGCAACAAGCTCATCGAGGACGGGCTCGGCGACTTGAGCGATGGCGGAGGCACGAGCAACGCGGCCGCCTCCGGTTTTGCGATTCCTCTTCGGACGTGGACGCGCATCGTCCTCGACGTCGACTTTGCGGCGGGCACCGTGTCGCTCGCGGAGACCGATCCGGCGACGCCGCCCGATGCTTCCCTTCCGTTCGTCGTCGCGCCGACGCCCATCCACCCGACGCTCGCGGGGCCGAGCACCTTCGTCTTCGCGGGGATTTCGTATCAAACCGCAAATCCCGGGCAATCGAACGCGACGCGCGTTTTCGTGGACGACGTGGTCTTCGAAAGCTTGTGATCTCGGCGTGAGCGAGAGCAGAATGCGCGCGTGCATCGGTCGCGCATTTTGGCGCTCGCTCTCGTGTCGCTCGCGGCGTGTGCGACGAGCGTTCGCGTTGCGCCGGTCGCGAGCGCACCGACGCCGAGGGCCGCGCCGGTCGCGACGAACGCCGCGGCGATTCCGGCCGAGCCGCCGGGCCCCGAGCTGCCGCGCGGCGGGCGCGCGCTCTTTCCGCGTTATCGGCTCGTCGGTTTTTGCGGCACGCCGGGCGCGCCGAACTTGGGCGAGCTCACCGGCAACATCCGCTCGCGTGCGAAGGAGCTCACGAAGCTCGCCGATCAATACGGCGGCGACCGCGAAGTGATGCCCGTCTTCGAGCTCATCGCGGTGCTCGTGATGGGCGCGCCGGGCCCGGACAAAACTTGGCGGCGTCGCGTGCCGGATTCGGTCGTCGAGGATTACCTCGCCGCCGCGCGCGAGAACAAAGCGATTCTCCTTCTGAACATCCAGCCCGGTCACTCCGATTTCGTCACCGAGGTGAAAGCGTTCGAGCGCTTTCTTCGCGAGCCGGACGTCGGCGTCGCGCTCGACCCCGAGTGGCAAATGTGGAAACCGGATCAGAAGCCCGGGTCGGTTTACGGGCAGACGACCGGCGAGGTCATCGACGAGGTCGGCGGATATTTGTCCGGCCTCGTGCGCGACAATCACTTGCCGGAGAAGGCGCTCGTCTTCCATCAAGTGAACGGGCACGTGCTGAAGGACGAGCAAGCGATCACGGCGCATCCGGGCGTCGCGGTCATCAAGAGCGTCGACGGGCTCGGGTTCACGCGCTCGAAGATCGAGACGTATCATTACCTCGTCAAATCGATGCCCGCGGTGGTGCACCCGGGATTCAAACTCTTCTTCGACGAGGACGTGCGTTACGGCGGACGGATCATGGCGCCCAAAGAGGTCATGGCGCTGACGCCGCTTCCCGAGTACGTGATGTACGAATGAACGAAGTCTGCAAGCCGAACATCTCGGCCGCGGGGCGACGGCGGCGGATGCGCGTCGGGTATGGGGGCGTCGTCGCGAGCGTCGCGCTCCTCGTGACGGGCGTCGCGCTTCATTGGCCGTGGTACGTGCGCGCGGTCGTGTTCTTTCCGGCGGCGCTCTCGGCGATTGGATTTCTTCAGGCCACCCGCCACACGTGCATCGCACGCGCGGCGGAGGGCACGTTCGAGCACGACGATTTTTCGACGACGAAGGCGGACGACGCCGAGGTCGCCGCGAGCCGCAAGGTCGCCGCGTCGATCAAGCGCGACGCCTTGTTGGTCGGCCTCGTGTGCGCCGTCATCGCGTGCGCGACTGCGCTCAGTTGACGGGCGGGATCGGCGGCTTCGTGTCGTCCTGCACGCAGGACGAGAGATCGAAGAGCATGAACTCCATGATCTTCTCCTGCCCGGTGAGCGGGTTCGGATCGCACGCCGAGGGAAACGTGGTGCCGCTGCTCGACTGGCCGTTGGCGATGTGAAAGTTCGAGTAGACGGCGCGACCGCACTGGTCGGCGGGCTGCTTGCCGATCGGCGTGTTGAAGGAGATCGTCTGCACGGTCGCCGGGCTCGTCGAGTAGAGCCAGCGCGAGGTCGGCGCGTTGACGCCGTCGACGACGTGATAGGTCTCGTGGAGATCGATGTTGCCTTGCGTGGTCGTTTCGCCGAGGTACTGCAACCACTCGGCGAGCGCTTGGCCTTTCGGGAAGCTCTGGTCGATGATCGCGGGCAGCGGATCGTAGAAGCCGCCCCACGTCGTCCATTGCGCCGAGCTCGGGAGCGGCGCGGGGCCGTCTTTGTACCAGGAGTAACTGAGGTCGGTCGCGAAGGCGCGGCCGCCCGCGTTCAAGAAGTCGAGCAGCACTTGGCCCGCGGCGCCGGGGCTCGAGCCGATCGCCGGCACCGACTCGCACGGAAAGAGCGCGACGTCGTATTGATCCATGACCTTATCGCTCGCCCAGAGCGCGCTCATGTCCTGCACGCCCGGGAGCGTCGCGCCGGTGCCGTGATAAAGGTGGATACGGCCGGTGCCGGTCGACGCTGTGAACTCGCTCACGGCGACGCCCATCTTGAGCAAGATGCACTCTTCGGCGTCGAAGGTGCTCGTCGCGATCGCGATGTGCGGGATGTCGCCTTCGGTGTGATCGCGCGGGATGCGCGTGAGCGACGTGTCGACCGGGTTGTCGACGCACTTGTTCACGGTGGAGATCGTCGTCTGGCGGCGCCAGCGGCCGATCTGGACGACGAGCGGGATGTTGGTTCCGACCGGCACGTCTTTCAGCGTGAAGTGTCCCTTCACGTCGCTGAGCGTGAGCGCGACCGGGTTGCCCGAGACGGGCGTGCCGCACTTGTCGCACGCGACGCCGGGCGGAAACGGATCGAGCGGCGCGTTCGGCACGTACACGATCGCGTTGTAGATCGGGTCCGGCGCGCCGTATTGCGCGGGCGTCGCGGTGACGACCGTTCCGCTCACGGTCGTCGACTGGCCGCCGCCGCACTGGACGACTTGGCACTGGAGGTTCACGCAACCCGTGGACGCGTCCGACCCGCCGCCGTCGCCGAAGGTGAAGCCGCCGTCGGTCTTGACGGACGAGTCGACGCCCGCGTCGACGCCGCCGAAGTTGTCGTCGGTGCTTCCGCACGCGAGCGGAAAGAGCGCGAGCGCGATGAAGAGAAGCTGCCGCATGAAGTCCTCCGTGTCGAAGTATACTCGCGAATCCCATGACGCGCGTGCTGCCCGGAAGCCCTTTTCCTCAAGGCGCCACGTGGGACGGCGAAGGGACGAACTTCGCGATCTATTCGGAGAACGCGACGGCGGTCACGCTGTGTCTCTTCGACGAGCTCGGCGCCGAGACGCGCGTGCCGCTCGAGGAGCGGACGGCGTTCGTGTGGCACGGGTATTTGCCCGGCGTGCATCCGGGGACGCGCTACGGGTTTCGCGTCGCGGGCCCGTATGCGCCCAAGCGCGGACATCGCTTCAACGCGCAGAAGCTCGTCGTCGATCCGTACGCGCGCGCGTTCGACGGGAAGGTCGATCCGCGGGCGCCGATCTTCGGGTTCTCCAAAGGCGACGAGCCCGACCCGCGCGACGACGCGTGGGGCGTGCCGAAGAGCGTGGTCGTCGACGGGCGCTTCGATTGGGAGGGCGACGCGCCGCCGAAGACGCCATGGTCGGAGACCGTCGTCTACGAGCTCCACGTGAAGGGCATGTCGAAGATGCACGAGGGCGTGCCGCGCGAGCTCCGCGGGACGTACGCGGGGCTCGCGAGCGAGCCGATCGTCTCGCACCTCGCGTCGCTCGGGGTGACCGCGGTCGAGCTCATGCCGGTGCACGAGTGCATGGACGAGACCCAGCTCCTCGCCCGCCGGATGACCAACTACTGGGGCTACTCGACGCTCGGCTATTTCGCGCCCGATCAGCGCTACGCGAGCCGCCCGGGGTCGCAAGTGCGCGAGTTCAAGGAGATGGTGCGCGCGCTCCACCGCGAAGGCCTCGAGGTCCTAATAGATGTAGTTTACAACCATACGTGCGAGGGGGATCACACCGGCCCGACGGTGTGCCTTCGCGGCATCGACAACGCGGTTTATTACCGGCTCGAGAAGGACGCGCTCGATCGCTACGAAGATTTCACCGGGTGCGGCAACACGCTCGACATGATGCACCCGCAGTCGCTCAAGCTCGTGATGGACAGCTTGCGTTACTGGGTGACCGAGATGCACGTCGACGGGTTTCGCTTCGACCTCGCGAGCGCGCTCGGCCGCGAGCAAGGCGCGATGACGCGGCTCGCGACGTTCTTCGACATCATTTATCAAGACCCCGTGCTCTCCACGGTGAAGCTCGTCGCCGAGCCGTGGGACGTCGGCGAGGGCGGCTATCAAGTCGGGAATTTTCCCGTGCACTGGACCGAGTGGAACGGAAAGTTCCGCGACACCGTTCGGCGGTTCTGGCGCGGTGACCCCGGGCAGCTCGGCGATCTCGGATTTCGCCTCACCGGGTCGAGCGATCTCTTTCAGGACGACGGGCGGCACCCGGGCGCGAGCATCAACTTCGTGACGGCGCACGACGGGTTCACGATGCGCGATCTCGTTTCGTACGAAAAAAAGCACAACGAAGGAAACGGCGAAGAGAATCGCGACGGATCGAACGACGCGACGAGCTTCAACTGCGGCGTCGAGGGGGACACGCACGACGAACGAATTCTCGAGAAGCGCGCGCGCGAGGCTCGGAATTTTTTTGCGACGCTGCTCCTCTCGCAGGGCGTTCCGATGATCACGAGCGGCGACGAAATCGGAAAGACGCAGCGCGGGAACAACAACGCCTACGTGCAGGACAATCCGATTTCATGGCTCGATTGGACGCTCACGCCCGACGCGCGCGAGCTCTTCGACTTCGTGCGCAAGCTCGTTCATTTTCGGCGTGCCCACCCGGCGTTCCAGCGAAAGACTTTTTTTCGAGGCGAGCGCGCGCGCGACGGCGGGCGCGACATCGTGTGGCTCACCGAGGCCGGCGCGGAGATGAGCGGCAAAGATTGGAGCGACGCGACGCGGCGCGCCGTCGGGCTCTTGCTCTCGGGCGACGAGATCGAAGGAAAGAGCGATCTCGGTCATCCGCTGATCGACGACACGTTCTTTCTCGCGCTCAACGCGAGCGACGCGAGCGTGAATTTTCTCGTGCCCGAAGCGCACGAGCCCGAGACGCCGTGGGAGGTCGTCGTCGACACGGCGACCGCGAAGATCCCGGTGATGCGCCGCGTTCGGCCGCACGAAGCGCTCACGCTCGTTTCGAAATCGTTCGCGCTCTTGCGACGGCCGCGCGACTGACCTTCACTTGAACGAGACGAGCTTGCCGTTGCCGGTGCCGCTGCCGCAGTTGCCGCACGTCGCGACGGCGATGCGCCCCTTCGCGTCGATCGGCGCGTTGAAGTAGTGCATCGTCGCCGGCAGCGCGTCGGCGGCGGTCGCGGTTCCGTCGTAGACGAGCGCGCCGGTGTCGCCGTCGTAACCGAAGAGATGGTTGTTCGCGTCCCAGACGATGACGCTCGATTGGCCGTCGGTCGTGACGATCGGCGAGCCGAGGTTGCTCGTGCCTTTCGAGCACCATACGACCGACGCGGTCGGCGGATTGGCCGCGGTGATCTTCGCGACGCCGAGGTTGCCGCCGTTCGAGCAGCCATGCGCGCCGCCGAACGCGCGGAACGCGACGTACGTGCCTTTCGACGTCGTGTAGACCGCAGCGCCGCTGTTGATCTCGTTGTCGGAGACTTGGCTGACCGAGAGCTCGCCGCCCTGCCCGCCGAGGTTGTCGCGATTCAGCAAATACAAATTGCCGTCTTTGCCGAGCGCCGCCACGAGGTGCGGCACCGGCGCGCTCGGCATGTCGAAGACGACCGGGTTCGCGCCGCCGAGATCGACGTCGCCGTCGTCCATCTGCGCCCAGTTCGAGGGCACGTAGTAGTCGCTCGATTGGAGCGTGAAGCTCGGGCCCGCGCCGATCCGGAACACCGCGTCGCCACCGACCCACGAGGGCGGCGATGCGAAGCCGCCGTTCATCGAGTTGCCGGTCGTCGCGAATAGGCTCGTGCCGTCGGTCGCGAGGCCGCCGGTCGCCCAGATGCCGGCCGCGCCGATCGGCGGCGACGTGGTCCACGTCGGCGAGCCGGCGGAGCGCCAGGTCTTCACCGTCGTGGGCGACGCGACGTTCACGCCAACGACCCAACCGTAATATTGGAGGCAGTCGCCGTAGTGACCGCCGTAAGGGACGTAGAGCGTGCCGCCGACCAGCGCGAGCGCGCCGCGCTGATTCTGGTGCGGCGAGTCGAAGCCGGAGACCGCGGTGCTCACGTCGATGGGCCAGCCGCCGCTTCGCTCGGTGCCGTCGTCGAGCGAGATGGCGTGGATCAAATGGCGGTTGGTGTTGCCGCCGGTGTTGGTCATCGCGTCGAAGTAGATGGTGCGCGAGCTCGCGTCCATCACGGGCGTGCCGGTGATACCGAGTGACGCGCCGCCGGACGCGATGTTTCCGCACGGGAGGCCCCCGCTCGCTGCGTTGCCGAACGCCTTGTCCCAAATCACCGTGCCCGTCGCGTCGATCGCCGTCACGTGGTTGCTCTCGGTCGCGACGATGAACGCTTCGTTTCCATTCGGGCCTTGCTCGACCCAGAGCGGCTGCGCGTAGACTTGGCCCGTGAGCGTCGCGGAGAAGGTCGCGTCGCGGTGGAGCGCGCCGGCCTTCGCGGCCGTCATCAGCGGGTCGAGGTAGACGCCGTCGCGCGATCCGTTTTTGTGGAACTGAAGCACCGACGCGGTCGACGTCTGCGGGCCCGAGTCGCCTCCGCCGCCATCGGTCACGCTCGAGTCGAGGGTCGATGCGTCGGGCGCGGCGCCGTCGGGAGGCGTGCTCGAGTCGTCGCCGCACGCGAGCACGCACGCGGTGGCGAGGGCCAAGCAGAGAGCGTTCGGGCGAATCATCGTTTTTCGATTACAGCATGCCTGAGATAGAATGGGTGAATGAGGGCGAGGCTCGCCGCGTGCGCCGCGGCACTTCTGGCGTCATCTTTTTTTTGGGCGTGCTCGGGCGGCGACGGCGTCGATCTCGACGGCTCGCCCGGCGACGACGGCGGCGCGACGAGCGACGGCTCGCCGGCGACCGACGGCTCGCTCGGCAGCGACGCCGACGCCGCGAGCGTCGACGCGGCAAAAGATTCGGGCCCGGTCGCGCCGCCCGGTCCGGTCTACGGCGCGAAATGCACCGGCGCCGACGCGAACGAGTCGACGGCGACCGACGAGATCGCGATCGTGCGCGGCAAAGCGCAACTCCCCGCGATGAACTGCGTCGACACGATCATGCAGGCCGCGCGCAATCACTCGAATTACATCGGCGACAACGGCTGGACGCTCACGCACACCGAGTCGTCGGGCAGTCCTGGTTTCACGGGCGTGAACTTTTGGGATCGCATGGCGGCCGCGGGCTACAGCGGCAGCCCGGAGTTCGAGGTCGTCCACTCGGTGAGCGACGCGCACGCGGCGATCACCGGTCAAAACGGCTGGATCAACACGCTGTATCACCGCATCCCGTTCGTCGCGTACTCGACGAAGGACTTCGGGTTCGGCGCGGCGAGCGGCAACGGCGGCGCGACGTCGACGACCGACTTCGGCAGCGGGAGCAGCGCGCCGAGCAAGACGTCGATGACGACGTGGCCCGCGAACGGCGACACGGGCATCTGGACGACGTTCCACAACTCGTACGAAATTCCGAACCCGCTGCCGAATCAGCAAGTCGCCGGTTATCCGATCACGATCATCGGCGGCTCGACGCTCACGCTGGCGACGCACGACATCACGGCGAACAGCGCGGCGGTTGCGCACATCGTGATCACGTCGTCGAGCGACTCGACCGGGCTCATCCCGCAGTCGCAGATCTATTTGATCCCGAACAACGTGCTCTCCAAGAACACGACGTACACGGTGCACGTGACGGGCACGGTGAACGGCTCACCCTACGACCTCACGTTCTCGTTCACGTCGGGGTCGACCTGAATCCGACGTTCTCGTTTGCGTCGGGATCGACCGGAGCTCCGAAAATCCTGGCTTTCTGACGCGGCCCCAGCGTGTGGCGCGCGGCGCGCGTGGCTCGGACCTTTTCGACCGCGAGTGCTTTGGTTTCGGCGCTCTTCGTCGCCACCTTGCGCGGCGCGAACCCGAATTCGGAGAAGGCCGAGCTCGTCGTGCCGTACGCCGCGCCGACGATGCCTTCGAGCGCCTTGGCGATGTGCGCGGCTTTGTCGCCCGCGACGTCGCGAGCGTCGAGCGCCTCACGCAGCAATGCGCGGAGCGAATCGATCGCGTCTTCGGAGTCGAGCACCCGTTGAAAGACGGCCGCGAGATCGTCGCCCGAGAGATCGACCCCGTCGATCAGAACCGAGCGCTTGGCGAAGTACTTCGTCGCAGCGGCGACGCGGACCCGCGCGAGATCGCGGCGGGTGGACTGGGTGTTCTTCTTGGACATGACGATCTTCTCCCGTGTCTGCGCCCTCCCCTCGGCTCCGGCCGCGATCGGGTTTCGCAAAATCGCGATGTCCGCCGAGAGGATCGCGATCGGACGAGCGCTCGTGCGTGTAGGATGCGCGGCCACGCGAGTCCTCACCTGCGCGATCGCGATCGCTCTCCTGCTCTCTGCATGCGGAAAGAAGAGCGAGACCGCCGGCGAAGCGGGCGCTGGCCGCAGCACCACGGACGACTGCAAGCTCGAGTCGCGAACGCTCAGCGGATTCGTGGACCTCGAAGGATGATTCGGTCGCGGTGGCTTCGCCGGCGGCGGACTGTGCTGAGAGGTCGCGCGAGCGCGCGCTGCAGCTGGCTCTCGTCCAAAAAACCGAGCGGTGACGGTTTTCGGTTGCGCGCACGTGTGCGCCGGTATACCTACACGGACCTCAGGTGTAGGGAACCATGAAAATCTTCAAGTACTTTTCAGTGTTTGCCGTGGTCTCGACGTTCGCCGCGCTCGGCACGGCCTGCTCCGGCGTCGACGACACCGCGCAGAGCGACGAGGACATCAAGAGCGGGACGTACGCGTGCAAGGTCGACAGCGACTGCGTCGCGATCTCGAAGGGCGGCTGCTGCCCCAACGGCTGGAACGTCGCGGTGAACAAGAAGCACGTGAAGTCGTACGAGGCTTCGCACGAATGCCACGAGCAGAAGATCTGCCCGCTCTACGTCATCGACGACACGCGGGTCGCCGAGTGCAACACCGGCACGCAAAAGTGCGAGATGGTCGCGATCGACGACATCGCGTGCGGTGGCTTCACGATGAACCCGCACGAGTGCCCGAAGGGTTACGCTTGCGAGCTGGGCCACATTCCGGACATTCCGGGAAGCTGCACGGCCAACTGAGTGTGTAGCTCTCCTCGTTGGAGCGCGCTCTCAGCTTCCCCCTGAGGCGGACTTCATTCGCTTTTCGCGAGCTTGCGAGCTGCAGCGCCGGCGCCTTCGGCCACCGTCCACGCGATGGCGAGCGCCGCTACCCTCGAAGATCTCGTTCGCGCGTCCCCGTCTCGACCTCGACCTCGACCTCGATCACCGCGAGCTTGGTCGCGAGCTTCTTGGCGATGGCGTCAGCTTGCGCGCGTCGCCATTGGGAAACGCGGCCGCGACCTTTTTCGTCGGGAGGCTCAATCCGATCACTGTGGCTTTGATTTCCATAGGTGATGTTTCGAGCTTACGTTTGCGGCTGCGTTCCGTCTCTCTCGTGCGCCCGGCCTATGCCGCCTCGCGTGTCTTGGCGCTGACCGATCGCGGGTCGCCGGCGCGTTTGATCTGGAGGTCGAGCGGCGCGCCCGACACGTGACGCGCGAGCGCGCGAAGGAGCGCATCGATCGACGTCACCGATTTTCCGTCGGCCTCGAGGATGATGTCGCCTTGCAAGAGTCCCGCGTCCTCCGCCGGGCTGTTGCGCTCGACCGAGACGACGAGCACGCCCGTTCCTTTGTTCTTCGCGTTGCGGACGGTCTGTCCTTGGATGCCGAGGTACGCGCGGCGCACGCGGCCGTCGGCGAGGAGACGCGGCACGACCCAGCTCACCGTCTCCGACGGGATCGCGAAGCTCATGCCCTGCGCGAAGGCGATGATCGCCGTGTTGACGCCGACCAAGTGTCCGCGGAAGTCGACGAGCGGTCCGCCGGAATTTCCAGGGTTGAGCGGCGCGGTGTGCTGAACGAGATTTTCGACGAGGCGGCCATCGTGACGTCGGAGCGAGCGGCCCGTCGCGCTGACGACGCCGGCGGAGACTGCTCCGTCGAAGCCGAGCGGATTTCCGATCGCGACGACGAGCTGACCCCGCCGAGGCCCTTCGTCGGCGCCCATCTTCACGTGCGGCAGATCCGACGCGCCGACGCGGACGACCGCGAGATCGGTCGCGCGATCGCCGCCGACCGCGCGCGCCTCCAGGCTGCGGCCGTCGCCGAACGTCACCTCGACGCGCCCTGCCCCGTCGACCACGTGCGCGTTGGTCAAAATGTAACCGTCGGGCGCGATCACGAAGCCGCTGCCGGCTCCTTGCCCAAAGCGTCTTCGGCCGACCGACAGACTCACGACCGAGGGCGATACCGCGTCGACCGCACCGATGACCGCGCGCGAGTACGCATCCAATGCAGCGTTCTCAGAAAAATCCGAACCATCCATGGTTCGAACGTAAGGGCCTCGCGGCGCGTGTCAGCCTGGCCGATCGGGCAGTTTTGTTCTAGTGTCGCGCGCCATGAAAAAGGTCGTCTTCGCGGTGCTTTTCGCAGTGAGCTCGGTATCGAGCGTGCTCGTCGTCGGTTGCAACAACGGCTCGTGCGACTACGTGAGCAAGTGCCCGAACGATCCGGCCGCCACGGCGAACGACACGACGCTCTGCCAAAATCGCAAAGACGAATCGAAGTGCGGCGGCCTCTACAACGATTACCTCGCTTGTTATCAAAGCAACCAAACGTGCACGTCGAGCGGCGTCACCGATCTCACGATCACGAACGGCACGTGCGGCGATCAGTTCGCGAAGTGGCAAGACTGCTACTTCGGAGTCGGCGGCCCCGGCGCCGACGCCGGCGACCAATGAAATGACGTGACGCCGCGCCCGTACATTCCGGCGGAGAAAACGCTCCGCGAGCTCACGCCGGCGCCGCTCGTCCTCGGCACGCTGCTCGGCGTGATCTTCGGCGCGTCGTCGCTCTATCTCGTCCTCAAAGTGGGGCTCACGGTGAGCGCGTCGATTCCGGTCGCGGTCATCTCGATCACGCTGTTTCGCATTTTCAAAAAGCTCGGGCTTCGCGACGCGACGATCCTCGAGGACAACATCGTGCAGACGGCGGGGTCCGCCGGCGAATCGATCGCGTTCGGCATCGGCGTGACGATGCCGGCGATCATGATCCTCGGGTTCGATCTCGAGATCACGCGCGTCGCGCTCGTCGCGGTGCTCGGCGGCCTGCTCGGCATCTTGATGATGATCCCGCTGCGCCGCGCGCTCATCGTCGATCAGCACGAAGAGCTGAAATATCCCGAAGGCACCGCCTGCGCCGAAGTGCTCAAAGCGGGAGCCTCCGAAGAATCCCGCAAAGCGCACTTCGAAGGCCTCATCCCGCAGGAGCATGGGGAGCTCGAGGGGCGAACGCCCCTCGAACAAGACAAAACCGATCTTGAAAAAGCCCCACCCGAAGCCCCCGAACACGAAATGGGTGCGGGAGCGATCTTCGCCGGGTTCGGGATCGGCCTCGTCTACAAGGCCGCGATGGAAGCCTTCAAGTCGTGGAAGGACATTCCCGAAAAGGTCTTCGGTGCGCCTTACGCAGGCGCGTCGGTCAGCGCCGAGATTTCGCCGGAGCTTCTCGGCGTCGGGTACATCATCGGGCCGCGCATCGCTTCGATCATGTGCGCGGGCGGCGTGCTCGCGTACCTCGTGCTCATCCCGATGATCAAATTCTTCGGCGACGCGCTGCCGATGCCGCTCGCGCCGGGGCACGAATTGATTTCGAAGATGGGCCCGGACGAGATTCGTGGCGCTTACGTCCTCTACATCGGGGCGGGCGCGGTCGCCGCGGGCGGCATCATTTCGCTCGGGCGATCGCTGCCCACGATCTGGCACGGGCTCCGCGCCGGCCTCGGAGATTTGCGGCGCGGTCAGGGCGAGGCGAAAGCCGCGACCAACCGCGAAGTGCCGCGAACCGAGCGGGACCTGCCGATCAAAGTCGTGCTCTGGGGATCGCTCGCGCTCGTCATCGCGATCGTCCTCGCGACGCCGCTCCGCATGAACATCGCCGGCGCGGTCCTGATCGTGCTCTTCGGATTTTTGTTCGTCACGGTGAGCTCGCGTCTCACCGGCGAAATCGGATCGTCGTCGAATCCGATCTCCGGCATGACGGTCGCGACGCTGCTCCTCACGTGCCTCATCTTCCTCGTCATCGGCTGGACGGGGCCGACGTATTACGTGACGGCGCTCTCGGTCGGCGCGATCGTGTGCATCGCGGCATCGAACGGCGGAACGACGTCGCAAGATTTGAAGACCGGATTTTTGATCGGCGCCACACCGCGCGCGCAGCAGATCGCGATCCTCGTCGGCGCGCTCGCGTCGGCGATCGCGCTCGGGCCGATCTTGTTGAAGCTGAACGACGCGGCGACGGTTTACGTGCCGCAAGTCGAAATGGTCGACGGTAAGCCGGCCGACGCGTTTCCGAAGACGATGCACGTCGACCCGAAGACGCTCGACGTGCGCGAGCGATTGACCGGCCCGCAAGCCGCGGGCGACACGCACGCTTACTTGGTTTGGAACAACCAAGACGAATCGCAGGGTCCTCCCGCGAAATACTTCGTCGGCGACGACGGCACGCCGAAGTATCTCGTCGACCCAGGCATCAACGGCACGCACGCGACGCGACCCGACGGCACGAAGGTCACCAAATTCGACGCGCCGAAGGCGACTTTGATGAGCTACATCATCAAAGGGATTTTGAACCGGCAGCTCCCGTGGGGGCTCGTGCTGCTCGGCGTGATGATCTCGGTCGTGCTCGAGATGAGCGGCATTCCGTCGCTCGCGTTCGCGGTCGGCGTGTATTTGCCGCTCTCGTCGTCGACGCCGATTTTGGTGGGCGGCGCAGTGCGCTGGCTCGTCGACAAGCACACGCGGAAAAAACTTCCGCCCACGGCGACGCCCGACGAGGTTTCGGCCGAGGGCGACAAGAGCCCGGGCGTCTTGATGGCGTCGGGCTACATCGCGGGCGGCGCGATCGCGGGCATCGTCATCGCGTTTTTCGCGGGCGTGACGTCGGGCCTGCAAGCGAAGATCGACGCGTGGGCGAGCGCGCACAATCCGCTGTTCGCGGGCGCGCACGCTGATTTGCTCTCGCTCATTCCGTTCGCGATCCTCACGATGATTTTGTGGGCGGCGGGGCGCGAGCTCATCTTCGGGAGGCGGGCGTGACGAAGGCGGCGCTCGTCGCCGTCGCCTTCGCGCTCGGCTGCGAAACGACGGCTCCGGTCGCACCGGACGCCGCGATCGACGCGGGCGGCGTCGTTTCGCCGATCGAAGATCACGCGAAAGCCGTCAGCGGCCAGGCTCGGCTCGCGCAGCTCGTCGGTTTTTGATGCTGCTCTCCGAGCATGTCCTCGCGCAGCGGCGTGACGGCAAGCTCGTCCTTCGGGCGTTCGACGCGAAGATGCGTGCGCGCGCCGAGTCGATGGCCGGCGAGCTCGTCGCGATCGCCAAGAGCCACCTCGGCGCGCCGCGCGCCGAGCTCGAGACTGCGCTCGCGGCGGTCGACGCGGGCAACGCCGAGGTGAAGATCCGAGCGGGGCTCACGAAGCTGCTCCTCGATCGATGCACGTTCGAGTCGGAGCCGCCGATGCCGCCGGAGGAGCTGCGCGCCGAGATTTTCACGCGCGCGGCGGCCGTGCGGCGCGAGCACGGGCGGGTCGATCGCGACGCGCTCTTGCTCCGCGTGGCCGAAGAAAAGTCGATGCCGCCCGACGTGCTCGAACGCGCGCTCTACGCGGATCTCAAAGGCGCGCATCGCGTCGTTGCGGTCGAGGCCGCGCCGCACGCGCTCGCCGAAGAGCTCGTCTCGGGGCAGGCGCAGGCCGTGCTGCTCCGGGCGGAGCGCGTCGTCGCGCGCGTCGTGTGTCGGTCGCCCGGCGCGCTCCGCGCGCTCTTTCGTGCGCTCAAGTTCCATCGGCTCTTGTTCACCGCGCTCCGCGACGGCGACGCGCACGTCATTTCCATCGACGGGCCGATGAGTCTCTTCGAATCGGGCACGAAATACGGGCCTCGTCTCGCGATGGCGCTCCGCGCGCTCGAAGCGTGCGACTCGCTCGAGCTCGAAGCGATCGTGCGCTGGGGCAAGGAGAGGACCGAGCTCGTCTTTCGTCACGAGCATCGGCTCGCCGGGCGCGCCGACGAAGCGGAGCCGCCGCTGCCGGAAGAAGTCGAAGCGCTGCGGAGCGCGCTCGCCCGCGGCGACTTCGCGCTCACGGTGAAGCGAAGCGACGCGATCCTCACGCTGCCCGGCGTCGGCACGTGCGTGCCCGATCTGGAGCTCGCGGGCGAGGGCGGGCGCGTCGCGTACGTGGAGGTCCTCGGGTTTTGGAGCCGCGACGCGGTTTGGCGGCGCATCGAGCTCGCGCAGCGCGGGCTCGGCGCGCGCGTCGTATTTTGCGTGAGCTCGCGATTGCGCGTGAGCGAAGAGGCGCTTCCGGAAGACGTGCCCGCCGCGCTCTACGTCTACAAGGGCACGATGAGCGCGCGCGCCGTCGCCGAGCGCGCCAAGACGCTCCTCGCGCGGCCGCTTCGCGGATGACGCGCCAAACGTCGTATGTTGGCGCGTGACGCCATGGTCGAGCCTTACGACGTCGTTCCGTACACCAATCACGCTTACGCCGAGAGTCACCCCGATCGGCTCGCGGTCGTCGCGCGGCTGAATCGCTTCGAGCCGCCGGCGCTCGAGTCGGCGCGCGTGCTCGAGATCGCGTGCGGCCGCGGCGGCAACCTGATTCCGATGGCCGCGGGCATGCCGCGCGCGACGTTCGTCGGCGCCGATCGCTCCACGCGGCAGATCGAAGAAGCGAGCGCGGTGGCGCGCGCGACCGGGCTCGAGCACGTGACGTTTCGCGCGGCCGACTTCGAGACGATCGCGCCGAGCGAGCCGTTCGATTACGTCATCGCGCACGGGCTGTGGTCGTGGATCTCGCTCGATGCGAGGCGCGCGCTCTTCCGCGTGATCGCGAGCGTGCTCGCGCCGCACGGCATCGCGTACGTGAGCTTCAACGTGCTACCCGGGTGGTACGAGCGTCTCGCTGCGCGAGATTATTTGCGCGCTTTCGCAACGCCGGCGACCGCGAAGAAGGCGCTCGGCGATCTCATCGCGCTCGTCTGGCCCGAAGAGGCCGCGTACAAAGCCTCGCTCGCGCGCGTGGCGGCGCGCATCGCCGAGACCGACGAGGCGTACGTCACGCACGAGTATTTTTCGTCGGCGCATCACCCGGCGACCGTCGGCGAATTTCTCGACGAGGCGGGCGCCGCCGGCCTGCGATATCTCGGCGACGCGATCGCGCAAGACACCGCGCTCGAGCTCGCACCGCCCGAGCTGTTCGAGCGCGCCGCGAAGGCGGGCGTGCGGGACGCGCAGCAGCTCGTCGATTTCGCGCGCGCGACGGCGTTTCGACGCGCGCTCCTCGTACGCGCCGATGCAGGCGGGAGCTTTGCGCCGTCGCTCGACGCGGCCGCCCTCGACGCGATGACCGCGACGAGCCGGCTCCGGCCGGGCCACGCTCCCGACGAGGTGATCGCCGGCGACCTCACGGTTCAAATCACCGACGCGGCGCGTCCAGCGCTCGCCGCGATCGCGCGTGCTGCTCCTCGGGCGGCCGCGATCGATCCGACTTGGTCGCAGGAGCTCTTCGATCTATGGCTCGTCACGCGCGCGATCGATCTGCACCTCCATGCACCGCCGCTCGACGATGGCTCCGCGACGCGTCCTCGCGCGTGCCCGGTGGCGCGGTGGCACGCCGGCCGCGGCGGACCGATCACGAACCGCTGGCACCACGAGATCGTCTTTCGCGACGAGATCACGCGTCGTGTGCTCGCGGCGCTCGATGGAACGCGCACCGCCGACGACGTGGCCAGCGCCCTCGGCGAGCCCGGCGATCTCGTGCGCGCCGCGATCGCCCAGCTCGCGAGCCTCGCGCTCCTCATTCCGGCGTGAATCAGAGATTCGCCGCGAAGAAGGCGCGCTCGCGGTCGTCTGCGTCGCGCGCGGCGTGCGAGATGCCTGCCGCCGTGCCGCCGAGCGCGAGCTGCGACGTGCCGTCGAGAACGTGCATCGCGCTCGTCGTCGGCACGCCGACGTTGAACGCGTAGACGTCGTGCCCGGCGTCGGGATAGCAGACGAGCGTGTCGCCGTATTTCGAGGTGTGACCGGCGGCGTCGAGACGCGTCTTCGCGTAGCCGGCGAGATCGCACGACGGCCATAGCTCGTCGCTCGCGCCGCCGAACATCAAAATCGGCCCGTTGGTTTTTTCGACGCGCGTCGTCGCCGCGTCGAGATCGGCCGGGCTCGCGGCCGCGATGTCGGCGACGAATGCCGCGCGCTCGGACATCGCGACGACGCCGTCCGGCTCGGTCACGTTGCTCTCGGCCATCGAGCTCGACGGCAGATACGCGATCGGCTGGCCCTGATACGTCCACGCCGGCGCGATTGCCCAGTCGGACCATCCGGGCCAGACGATGCCGCTCGGGAGCTCGGCGACGACCGCCGTCACGTTCGAAAACGTCGCGCCGAGCAGGAGCGCGAGCTCGCCGCCGCGAGATCCGCCGACGACCGCGAGCTTTCCCGGCGCGACCTCGGGCTGCGCCGCGACCCAATCGAACGCCGTCGAAAAATATTCGAGCGGGACTTCGTCGAGCGTCGAGGGCAACCCTTTCGCGCCGAAATACGCGAGACCGAGCGACGGATAGCCGAGCGACGCGAAGTACATCGCTTGCGACTTGCCGCTCGAGAGACCGCCCTCCGACCCGCCGAACGTCACGATCGCACCGCGCGGCGCGCCGCTCTTCGCGCAGTAATAACCGACGAGACCGCCATCGGTGACGTCGCGGCACGTGACGTCGCCGGTCACCGCGAGCCGTTCGAGCTGACCGGTCGCGACCGTCGCGCCGTCCACGTCGACGCTCAGGCGAAGCGCGAACGGATCGTCTTTCGGATCGTCGGGCGAGGTCGAAGGTGTCATCGACCAGACGATTCCGTCGGCGTCGGCGCCCGCGTAGCTGCCGGAGAGCGGCGCGCTCGTCGCGAGATCGACGCCCCCGTTTTCATCGGCCGCGAACGTCGCGCTCGCGCCCCAACCGGTGAATCGCGCAGTGACCGTCGCTTGCGCGAGCGGCGCGAGCCCGGTCACGCGAATGTCGAGCGCGTCGGCCCAAAGCATCTGCGTGACCGCGACCGGCGACGAGCCGGACACGTCGAAGAAAGTGACCGCCGGGATTTGCGGCGTCGCAGCGTCACCGGGCTCCGCCGAAGATCCTCCGCACGCAACCGCGAGCACCGCGAACGCCGCCACGAAGCATCGACCAAGGCCCATCGCCTCGAGCTCAGCAACTTGCGTGCCCTGCGCGTCGCTCGGGAAAAATCGTGCGGCCGTCAGATCTCTAACGCCGACTCACGTGCCGCGAGGACGCGCGGGCGGAAGCGCCTGCGTCGGCGCCGCGGGCGCGGGCTCCTGCTGCACCATCGGACCGGACGTGATCACCTTCGCCGCCATGAGCGTCTGAACGACGCGCAGCACGTCGTCGGACGCCGTCGCCACCGCGCTGTGCTCGCCGTTTCCGCCGCTCGTCCCGAAGTTGACGAACTGGCTGTTCGAGAGCGCCGCCGCGACCTGCTGCGTGAGCTCGGGCGCGAGCTCGAGTCGCCGCAGATCGAGATACGCGCCGCCCGCTTCGACGAGCGCGATCGCCTTCCGCCGAATCGCCTCGGCCTCCGCTTCGGCGATCGAGCGAATGCGCGCGGCCTGCGCGCGACCTTCGGCCTCTTGCGCGATGAGGTTTTGCTCCGCGTCGGCGCGCGCCTGCGTGATCTGCGACGCGTTGAGCTCGGCCTCGCGTTTTTGGCGAACCGCCGCTTGCTTCTCGGCTTCGGCCTTCGCGACCGACGCGGCGTTCGATGCAATTTGCATGTTGAGCGCGCGCTCCTGGTCGTTCACTTTCTGCGCCGCTTCGAGCTGCGCGATGCGAGCGCGCTGCTCCTCTTGCGCTTGGACGACGTCGGCGTCCGCTTTCGCGCGCGCCGCCGACTCGCGCCGCCGCGCCTCGGCGACCTCGCTGAGCACCGCTTTGATGTTCAAGCTGTTGAACGAGAGCCCGAGATCCATGAGCTCGCGCGAGCACGCGTCTTTGATGATGACCGCGAGCTCGTCGTCCTCGCCGCGCGGCACCACCGCGAGGTCGCTCGACTGCGCGACTGCGAGCGCCGCGCTTGGCGGCGGCGCGATGGTCGTTCGCACGTTGAAGAGCTGATCGTGCTTGAGCAAGTTGATCGCGCGGCGACCGGCCGACGAGAGCACGTCGGTCAAGGTCGAGAGCTGCTCGCCCTGCGACTTCGAGAAAAATTTGTTGGCGGCGGTGTTCACCATCGCTTCGTCTTCGCCCACGCTCACGATCGCCGACGCGCGCACGGTGACCTTCACTGGCGCGGAGCGCCCGTTGGGATCGATGTCCGCCGTCTGGTCGGTGATCTCGATGTCGACGTTGATCGCTTGCGCCGGGATGGTCCGTATCTGCGTGATGACCGGCACGATCAGCGCCTTGCACGGACCGCGATAGATGCGCAGGTTTCGGCCGCGGCTGGCGAGAAGGATCTCGCCGGCGTCGACGCTGCGAAGAAACGTGGTGATCATCACCATCGTCAAGAGGACGACGACGAGGACGACGACGCCTGCGATGATCAACGAGAGCTCGGGCATGGTTTCTCCTGGGAAATGTCGAGGACCGTCACGATGACGCGCTCGCGCGGAGCATCGACTTCTTCGACGCGCACGCGATCGCCCACGCGAACGGGCAAGTTGGATTGATCTTGGCGGAGCGTCGCCGAAAGCTGGACGACGCGTCCGTCGCGCACGACCGACACGAGACCGCGCCCGTTGCGAAACGGCACCACGGCTTTCGCCTCGGTCATGAGGATGTGCTCGAGCGGCGAGCTCGGCTGACCTTCGAAACGGAAGAGAAGGTTCCAGACCGGCCGCACGAGAAAACGCTCGACGAGGAGCGCAGGCAGCGCCGCGAGGAGCGCCGCGGAAAGCACGCGCATGTGACCCGCGTGGACGAGCGCGTTTCCGAACGCGCCGTAGAGCGCGAGCACGCTGCAGATCGCGCGCGGCGACGGAACGAACAAGAGCACGCGCTCGATCGGCGTCTCGGCGGCGAGGCTCTTGTCTCCGGCGCTCGCGGCCCCGGCGACGCCGCTCGCGTCGGTGACCATCGCGGATTTTCCACCGCCGCCACGCGCCACGAGTTTCGCGCCGCGACCGAGCATGCGTCCGCCGTGCGCATGAGCATGGTGTCCGTGGCCGTGTCGCCCGAAGGCCGGCATCGCCATGAAGAACAGGCCCGCGAGGCCTACGACCATGAGTGTGATGAACATCCGCGGAGCAGCTTCACGCTAGCACTCCGCGCGGTGCTTCAGAACGCAGCCGTGAAAATCGGAGAAATCGGCACAGCCGGCAGCGCCGCGCGCTCGGTCGTCGCGAACACAGCCGCGCGCGACTGGACGTTGTTCGACAAGATCACGATCGCCGGAATGCCCGTCGCCAATCCGCCCGTCGCCGACACGATTCCCGCGAGCCCGAGGAGCGCGCCGCCGATTCCAAAATCGCCCGAGCCAGCGGCGACGGCGCCACCCGCCAAGAACGCCGCGCCGGTCGTCAAGACGCCGCTCACGATCATGAGCACGAGCCCGCTCACGTAGCCGCCCGCCGTGCGTCGCTTCACCGTGACGGTCGCGGCTCGGGTGGCCGGCAGATGAAACGCGTTCGACGCGCGCAGGCCGTCGCCGTCGAGCTCGTATCGGTTGCTCGTCGAGAGCGCGCGGTCGCACGGCGCGCGGCAAACTTCGGTCGCGCGACCGCCGGGCTCGACGCGCTTCAAGACGACGTCGGAGCCCGAGTCGACGTGCACGACGGGCGCCGTGTCCTCCGCGCGGGCAGACGATCCGAGAGCCAACGTTCCGAGAACCACGGCGACGGCGAATCGATTCTTCATGCGCGGACTAAACGCCGTCGCTCGCGCTCGCGCCACGGACGTGCGACGAGCGGCGCGGTCGGCGCGACGAGCGGCCGCGTCAGTTCGGCTGCGGAACCGGCGGTGGCTTGGCGTCGTCGATGACGCACGCTGCGAGGTCGAAGAACATGAACTCGAGCGATGCTTCTTGCTCGGTGAGGCTCAGCGTCGAGGTGCTTCCGACGTGAAGGTCGGCGAGCACCGCGCGGCCGCAACGCTTGTCGGGATCGGCCGTCGTCGGCGTGTTGATCGAAATGTACGCAGGGATCTGATCGCTCGAATCGTAAATCCACTGCTGCGACAGCCCCGGCTTCGTGCTCGCGATGTCCTCGACGATGCTCGTCGCCGGATCGATCGGCACGCTGCCGTACGCGTCGCTCGGAAAGACGCCGTGCATCCAATCGGCCATCGCCTTGCCTTTCGGAAACGACGTGTCGATCGCCCACGGTCCCGGCCCGGGGATCCCCCAATCGCTCGCCCAGTTCGCGGCGTTTTTCATGTCCGCCGCGGCGGGCTCGGTCGCGCCCTCGTCGAGCAGGCCGTCGAAAAAATTGATTTGATAGTGCGACCCGAAGAAGCGTCCGCCGGCGTTCAGATACGCGTCGAGATTCGTGTGCGCGGTGTTCCCTCGCGGATACGGGCCGCACTCGCACGAGTTGATGAGGATGTCGTACTGGCTCATCGCGTTGGCGTCGTCCCAAAACGCGTACGCGTCGGTCGAGCCAGTGAGCGGAAAATCGGATTGCTTGCCTTGATAGACGTGCACCGCGCCGCTCCCGCTCGACGAGGTAAACTCGGTCGGGTCGATGCCGACCTTCGCGAACAGATCGTTCATTGGGTCGCAACCGGTCGAGAGCGCGATGCGCGGCATGTCGCCTTCGCTCTGCTTGGCCGGCAAGCGAAGTCGATCGCTCGGCGTCGCCGAATTCGGGAACGGATTGTCCTGACACGCGACGACCGGCGACGGCATCGTGTACGCGCGCCGCCACTTTCCGATTTGGACGACCAGCGGAATGTCTTGTCCAACGGGCACGTCGGTCAGCGTGAATTTGCCGTTCGCGTCGCTGAGCGTCACGGCGACGACGTTGCTGATCGTGGCCGCGCAGACGTCGCAGCTCGGGCCGTGCTTGATCACGGGAAGCGGATCGTTCGGAAACTTCGGGATGTAGACGAGCGCGTCGTAGAGCGGGTTGTTGCCGCCGGGATCGTAGACCGTGCCGGAGATCGTCGTGTGCGCGCCGCCGTCGCAGGCGACGACCTCGCACGTGAGGCCGCAACCCGCCTCCGCGCCGGCGTCCGGAAATGCGGGCGCGTCGAAGACGGTGCCTGAGTCGGTCGACGCGCCGGCGTCGCCGTCGAAGCGATTGCTTCCGCACGCGGTCACGCTCAAAAGCGCGGCGACCACGAGCGCTCTCATAGCTGCACGCAGCCGCTGAACGGAAATTGGCTGGACGTATCGCACGCGCCCGCGTCGCCGAACGCGCTCTCGAGCCAGAACTCGCGGCACGGCATGTCGGGGTTGTCGTCGTCGGGCCCCGCATCGGTCCACGGGCCTGTCGGATCGGTCGCGCCGGGAATGGTGCCGCACTCGGTCACGCACGCCGACTCGCCGCCCCAGCCTGCGTCGACGTCGCACGGGTGACCGTAGATCGCACAGAAATCCTCGCAGATGCTCCCGCACGCGCCGAAGCCGTACGCTCCTGCGTGCGCGCAGTTGCCGCCGGCGTCGGTCGCGGCGAGCGCGAGGAAGTGGCCCCGGCACGCGAGCGAGTTTCCGCTCGATGCGTCGGCGCCGGCGTCGTTCGGGATCGTCGCGCACACGGCGAGGCACGTCGCCTTGTCGATGAATTGCGTGTTGCCCCCAGTGCAGAGCGTCGTGATCGTGTTGCAGTACGCGTCGCAATCGAGCGGGACGACGCCGCCTTCGCCGTCGACTCCGGCGTCGCTCGGCTGCGCGTCGGAGCCCGTGTCGCTCGCGGTCGCGTCTTTGGTGGCGGAGTCCTGCTCTGTCGCATCGCTCGTCGCGTCGGGCCCGCCGTCGGCGAACGTGACGTCGTCGCCGCACGCGGCGAGAAGAATCAGCGCCACGCCCGCCCATTTCCCCTGCGCGTAGGCCATTCACAAAAAGTACCACCGATGACGCGAATCGCCCGCGCTTTCTATGCGGTCGCCAACCGTTCGCTCCACGGCGACGACTCGAGCAACCGCGTCGCGCGGCGCCGCAGCTTGCCCTCGAGCCGGCGCGTCGTCGCGGCCTCGAGCGCGTCAGCGAGCGCCTCGCCGGAGGCGAAGCGATCCTTCGGATCTTTCGCGAGCGCGATCGCGAGAACGAGATCGACCTCGCGCGGAAGATCGGCGAGCGCCGTCGGCCGAACGGGCGTCGACACCATCACCGACACGAGAACCTGCGCGACGTCCGCGCCGCTGAACGGTTGGCAACCCGTGAGCGCGCGGTACGCGACCGCGCCCAGCCCGTACATGTCCGCCGCCGCGGTGACGTCGCCGTTGCGCGCTTGCTCGGGCGCCATGTACTGCGGCGTGCCGACCGCGGCTCCTTCGGTGAGCGTGCTCGCTTGATCGCCGAGCTTCGAAATTCCGAAGTCGAGGATCTTCCACGTCACCGATCCGTCGGGACCTGCCGAGCGAAAGACGTTCTGCGGTTTGAGGTCGCGGTGAACGATGCCGGCGGCGTGCGCCACGCGAAGACCGCGACCGACCTGGCGCGCGAGCTCGACGACCTCCGGCGGCGCGAGCCGCTCTTTTTTTCGGAGGATGTGCGCGAGGTCCTCGCCTTCGAGACGCTCCATCGCGAGATACGGAAGCGGCGCCGACTCGTCGCCGACCTCGAGCACCTTGACGACGTGCGGCGACTCGAGCGACGCCGCGATGCGCACCTCGCGCAAGAATCGGCGCACGAAATCCGCGCGCGCGAGCACCTCGGGCAAGAGCATCTTCACCGCCGCGGGCGTCCCGTCCTTCACGTGGACGGCGTCGTAGACCTCGCCCATCCCGCCGCGCGCGAGAATGGCGCCGAGCTTGAACGAGCCGAGCGTTTGATCCGTGAAGCGACCGAGGCCGCCCGCTTGGAGCGCGTTCTCGAGATCGCGACGCGCCTCGAGGAAGAGCGCTTCGCGATGCGACGCGGTGCGAACGGCGGCGTCGCGCTCGGCGAGCGACGTGACGATGACCTCCCGCGTGCGACGTGCCTGCGAGTAGACGAGACACAAAAAACCGATGAACGCGACGATGAGGACCGCGAGCCCCATCGTGCCGACGTAACGCGTCGCCGAGAGAACGCCGCGATCGACGAGCCAACCCGCGGCGATCGGAATCGAGAGCCCGGCGAACGGCGCGATGCTCCCGATCAACGTGACGAACGCGACGCGCCGGTCGTAACCCAGGCACGCCGTGTAGACGTTGAGCACGAACATCGCGAGGATCGGACCGAAGACGCCGAGGAAGTAGATGATGCCGGTGTTGAGAAGCGACGCGACGACGAAGTAGAGGAGGACCTTCTTCTGCGTATAGCGACGCGAGCTCGACGCGGCGTACCAGAGCCACGCGTTGTCGAGCGTCGCCGCGCCGAACGAAATCAGCGCGACGAGCTTCGCCGTGTGATCGCCGCCGTAGAGCGGCGAGGTCGCGATCGCGAACAAGTTGAACGCGACCCCGGTGATGGCCATGCGCCGGCTCTGTTCGATCTCGGCGCCGTGGAGGACGGTCTCGGGGCTCGGGACCACCGTCGACGTCGAGTCGTGCGTCACGATCGACGTGGACGACGTCGCGGGCGGCGGCGCTTGCATCAACGTCGGGTCATCGTTCCCCACGATTTCGAGAGTACGGTGGAGTAGCTTCGTCGCACCATGCTTTCTCACTTGTTCGTCGTCGCGCTCTCGGGTGCGGCCCTCGCCGAGCCCCCGCCACCTCGGCCGTCGCCGAACCATGCGCTCGCGTTCGCGGTCGGCGCGGCGATCGACGCGGTGGCCTTCGCGGTCGGCGTCGCCCTCGTCGGGTCGGATCCGCCCGGCTTCGATCAAGCGCGCGCGGGTTGGGTGACGTTCAGCGCCGGGCTCGCGCTCGGTCCGTTCGTGGCCCACGCGATGGCGGGCGAGTGGGCGCGCGGCGCGATTTTCTCGGCCGTTCCGCTCGCGGCGACGATCGGCAACGCCGCCGTTCTCTATTCCTCGTCGACGCAAACGATCGATCTCACGCCGCTCAATCAAGACCAGCGCCTCGTCTACGTGTTCACGTGCGTCGGGCTGCTCGGCTCGATCATCGGGCTCGTCGACGCCGTCGCGTTTCATCCGAAGAGCGGCGTTCGCGTCACGCCGACGGTCTCACGAACGGGCGCCGGGCTCGTCCTCGGAGGATCGTTTTGACCCTCGCACGCGCCGGCGCCCTCGCCCTTCTCGCTTTCGCGCTCACGGGCTGCGTCATCGTTCCGCAGAATCGCCGCGGCCGTCTCGCCGATCCGCTCATGAACCTGCGCGACGACCCGCTCGACGGCTATCGCCGCCAAAAAGTCTACACGACGCGCGAAGGCGCCGCGGGCGGCGACGGCGCGAGCGCCGGCGGAGGCTGCAGCTGCCAATGACGCGCTTTCTTCTCGCGCTCGCCCTCTGCTCGTTCGCGAGCCTCGCGCGCGCAGACGACGCGATCGACGTCGCGCGAATTTTGGGCCTGCCGAGCGACGCCATCCGCATCACGTCGGCCGCGATTCGTTTGACCGCCTACGAGCAAGACGGTCACGGCTACCAGTCGAAGGCCGGCCCGATCGGCGGTCCCGGCTCGGAGCGTCTCACCGTCTTCGAGCCCCAGCTCGAAGTGCGCGCGACGCAGGGCGACCGCATCACGCACCGCATCTGGGTGCCCATCGACGTCGTGACGTCGGCGTCGGCCAACGCGATCGATCGCGGCGCCACGCCCGACGTCATCAGCAACGCGTCGCGCCAGAACGAGGCCGGCAGCATCGATTGGACCGTCGATTACAAAGCAACCCCGACGACGCAGATCTCCTTTCGCAGCGCCGCGCACCTCGAAGAAGAATTTCGCGCGTGGGTCGTCGGCATGTCGGTGAGCCAGGGCTTCTTCGAGCAAAACACGGTGCTCACGCTCGGCATCCTGTCGGACCTCGATTGGTTCGATCACTTCAACCTCGACGGCTCGCGCTACGGCATCGCGCGCCGCAGCTCGAACACGGGCTCGCTCTCGCTCACGCAGGTGCTGTCGCCGACGACGCTCGTCGAAGCGAGCTACGGCGTCACGATTCAAGCCGGCGAGCTCGGCAACACCTGGAACATCGTCCCGCTCGAAGACGGCACGGTCGACCACGAGCTCCTCCCAGGCTCGCGCCTCCGTCAGTCGGTCGTCGGCCGCATCGCGCAAGCCCTCCCGTGGAACGCCGTGCTCAAGGGCTACTACCGTTTTTATTTCGACGACTGGTCGATCGTCGCGCACACGTTCGAGGCGCAGTACCTCCAGCACCTCGGCAAGCGGCTCTATGTCGGCGCCGGTTACCGCCATCACACGCAAACCGGCGCGAGCTTCTTCACGACGCGCGCCAATTTCTCGATGCCGTTTCGGACCGCCGACAGCGATCTCGCGCCGCTCGACTCCGATTCGATCACCGGACGCGTCGGAATCGACGTGCCGCGCGGAAACGAAGGTACGCTGCACTTCGACCTCGCCTACGAACGCTACGTCCGCTCGAACGACCTCGCCGCCAACGTCTTCACATGTTCCACCGCAGTCTTGTTTTGATCGCATTCGCTTTCGCTTGCGCGAGCGAAGCTCCTCCGCGCGCGCTTCCGACCGCGGACCTCACGCACGTTCCGGTCCTCGACGCGGCCGGCAAGACGACCAGCCTCGCCGCGCTCGCGAACGGTCGCGTCGTCGTCGCGTCGCTCTGGGCGCCGTGGTGCGAAGGATGTCGGCAGGAAGAGCCGGCGCTCTTGCGGCTCAGCCATCTCGCGCACGAACGCGGCGATTTCGTGCTCGTCTCGATCGCGATCGACGCGCGCGCCGAGGACGTCGCCGGTCCACTCGCCTACCCGCGCGTGCTCGACACGGGCGCGTTCGCCGACATCGGTCACCGACGCGTGCCGGCGACGCTCGTGATCGACGCCATGGGCCGCACCGTCTTCGAAGGCGGCGCTCTCGACCGCGCCGCCCTCGAAGCGTTGACGAAGGCCATCGCCCGCTGAGTGGCAGGCGCCGTTGCCTGTAAGCGCTTGGAGCACACGAGCCGACTCTTTTCGCAGGAGGGCTTCCGGCCTTCTCGCGATGGCTCTATCGTCGAACGAGTGGACGTCACCGAGGCCGAGCAGCCTCGCGGAATGGGGGCATTCCGCATTTTGCGCCGGCTCCCCGCGAGCTCGCGCGAAGTGTTCCTCGCGCGCGCCGAGGACGGTCACGAGGTCGTGCTCAAAGTGTTCGGCGCGCCGCAGCGCAATCAAGGGCTCTTCGATCCGAAGATCGCCGACGAAGCGAGCGCCTACGCGCGGCTCGCTCACGCGAACATCGTCAAGGTCGTCGACATGTTCTCGGCGGACGGGCAGTTCGTCATCGCGCTCGAGTACGTCGACGGCGCGCCGCTCTCGTATGTTCGCGCGGCGCTCGAGCGCATCGGCCGCGCGGTGCCCGACGCGTGCTGGCTCTACGTGATGCACGGCGTGTTCGCCGCGCTCGCGGAAGCGCACGGCGCGAAGGACCCGCAAGGAAAATCCGCGCCGGTCATTCACCGCGGCGTCAACCCGTCGAACGTGCTGCTCGCTTGGGACGGCGCGGTGAAGCTCGGCAACTTCAACATCGCTCAGAGCGTGCGCGTCCTGCGAGACTCGAACCCCGGCGTCACGTGGGGCAGCTACGGTTATTTCGCGCCGGAGCAAGTGAGGCTCGAGACGCCCAGCACGTACAGCGACGTGTACTCGGCGACGCTCGTTCTCTGGGAGCTTCTCGCCGGACGCAAAGGCATCGAGCGACAGTCGCTGCCGGACGTCGAGCTGCTCAAGGCGATGGCCACGCCGAATTTGACGCCGCTCGAAAAGATTCGTCACGATCTCACGGCGCCGGTGCGCTACGCAGTGCGCGCGGGTCTCGAGTCGGATCCGAAGCGGCGCTACGTCGACGCGGCCCGCATTCGCGACGTGCTGCGCGCCGCGGTGAACACGGACGCGGCGCGCGCCGAGCTCGTCGAGCTCCTCGCCGCGGTGAAGGCGACGCAGCCGGAGCCTTCGGTCGCGCCCCCGCCGCCGGAGGTTTCTCCGGCCGCCGAAGCGCCGATCTCGATCACCTCGCTCGCGCCCGATCCGGATCCCGAGGCTCCGCCGCCGCCGCCCATGCCGCCGCCGCCGCTGCCGGCGCTCGAGCCGATCGCGCCCGAGCCGCCCGCGACGCCCAACGCGATCGTGCTCGATTTCGCGCGCGAGCCCGAGCCAGCGCCGCCCATCTCGAAACGGAGGGTCGCAGGTCGCCGCGCGCGCGGGCTGCTCGTGCTGACGATCGGGATGTGGATCGCCGCGGCGTGCGTCTTCGGGGCGGCCATCTTCGTGCGCACGCACGCGCACGCCGCGAGCGCTCCGCTGAAGCTCGCGCCGACGGCATCGACGATCGCGCCCGGCACGCCAGTCGCGGCGGTCGCGACGACATCGACGGTCGCCGCCGCGCCCACCGAGCCGCCTGCGACGACCGCGGAGCCTCCGCCGGCGCCAGAGATCACGTCCCGTCGCGGGCGCATCGTCTTCCCCGCGTGGGCGAAAGAGCACCGCGTCTACGTCGATCATCACGTCGCCGGCGACGGCAGCAAGCCGCTCGACCTCGCATGCGGCGCGCACGTCGTCCGCATCGGCAGCCACGGCAAGACGCAGTCGGTGGACGTCCCGTGCGGCGGTGACGTCTCGGTCGAGTGATCAGGTCTCGATCGATGCGTCGCGCGGCGGGGCCTCCCGCATGGTGGCCTCGTCGTCGACGAGGCGCTTGCTCGTGTCCTCGCCGCTCGCGAATCGGACGGCGAGCGCGCCGAGCGCGGCGTCGGTCTCGGAGTGCACCGGCTCGAACGCGTCGAGCGCATCGAGCATCGCGCGCGCCGATCCAAAGCGGCGATCGATGGGCCGCTCGAGCGCGCGCGAAATGAAATCGTCCCACGCCGGCCCGAGCTCGGGACGAATCATGCTGACCGCGGCGACCGGTGCGCGCGTCACCGCGAGGAGCGTCGCCGCCGGGTTGTCGCGCACGAAGAGACGCCTGCCGGTCAAGAGCTCCCAGCCGATCACGCCGAGCGCGAACAGATCGGTCGCCTTCGCGAGCGTGCCTCCTTCGATTTGTTCGGGCGCCATGTAGGCCTCGTGACCCGCGATCGTTCGCGTGCTCGCGCCCTCGCCGCTCGCGTCGAGCACGCGCGCGATTCCGAAGTCGCCGAGCTTGACCTCCCCTGCGCGTGAAATGAGCACGTTTTGTGGGCAAACATCGCGATGGAGGACGCGCGCCGCGTGAGCGTGCTCGAGCCCGCGCAAGACGCAACGAAGCACGTGCGCGACGATGTCGGTCGGAAGGGCGAGCCCCTCGCGCTGCGAGCGCAGCGCGATCCGCGCGAGCGAAACGCCGTCGACGAACTCCATCGCGAGAAAGAACGTGTCGGCGTGTCGACCGAAATCGTGAATCGTGATCACGTTCGGGTGCGCCAGCCGCGCGCCGAGCTCGGCCTCCGCACGAAACGCGCGAACGAGCGCCTCGTCGGACGCGAGCGCCGCGTGGAGCTGTTTGATGGCGACGCGCCGCTCGAACCCGCCCTCGGGACAATAGAGAGCTTCGTGCACCGAGCCGCTCGCGCCGGCGCCGAGCTTGCGAACGATTCGATATTTTCCGAAGAGCTCTTCGCTCCGAACGACGCTGTCGGCGCGCGCGATCGCTCGACGGAGCTGCCGCGCGACGAACGCACCCATCACGCCACCGAGCACGAGCGAGAACGCGCGAGAGATCTGCATCGGCGGGTCGTACAAAATCAAATGCGTCGGCCCGAGCGGCACGCGCGGCCGCACGAAAACGAAATACGCCGCGAGGTACGCCACGCCCGACGCGATCGAAACCACCACCGGCGGCCACGGCCGGAGCCGCGCGACCCACGCAACGACGAGCGCCGCGAAGACGAGCGGCGGGATCCACGACGCGAGCGCATACGGCGCGCCCTGCGTGAACGCGAGCGCGACGAAAAAAACCCAAGGCATCGCGCCCTCGAACGCGACGACGACGAGCGGCGTCCGACGATCGACCGGCCGCCGATCGACCCAGCGCGCTGCCCCCACGAACACCACGGTGAGCCCCGCGTTGATCGCCGCCATCACGAGCCCGAGCCGCCGCGCGATGGTCGCGGCGACGACGAGCGACAAGACGGTCGCCGCCGCGGCGAGAACGACCCAAGCGCGCGCGATCGACCGCTCGACGCGCCGAAGCTCGACGTCGATCGCGTTCTCGAGCGGCTTTCGCAGCGAGCTCCTCGCCTCCTCGCCCATCGAGGCCAGATTACCCCGAAGTCGCGAAAATCATTTTTTTGGCTTCGGCAGCTGGTGAATGACCACGCGCGTGCCCGGATGGTCCGGCGTCTCGAACACGCCGTGCCAACCCCGCGGCAACCGCGGCTCGGTCCAGAAGAAGAGCTCGTGCGCGTCGGTCGGCGAGAGGTTCACGCATCCGTGACTGCGCGTCGTGCCGAAGAAGTTGTGCCAGAACGCTCCGTGCAGCGCGTAGCTCCCCTGGAAGTACATCACCCAAGGCACGTCCTCGATCGAGTACGGACCGTCGGCTGCGATGTCGCCGTCCATGGTGACCGAGACGTGCTTCGCGTTGATGCGAAACGTTCCGGTCGGCGTCGCGTAATTGTGGTCGGGGTCCCACGACCAACTCTTGCCCGACGACACGCGCGTCGCGTAGACGGGTCGCTTGCCCTCGAACGCGACGAGCATCTGCTTGTCGAGATCGACGTCGATCCATTTCTCGCCGTCCGCGAGATCGCCCGGCGGCGCCGGCGTCGCGAGCAATAAATCCGATTCGCGCACGAAAAACCCCGCGGTCGTCCCGCGATAAACGACGCCGCCCTCGGTGCGCGGATCGCCCGCGAGCTCGAGCGCCGTCCACTTCGCGAGCGGCGCGCCGTAATAGGCAAGCTTCCCTTTGTCGTTTTCGCGGTAACGCACGGCGACCGCGGTCCTGACGAGCGCCGCCGCGCCGCTTTCCTCCATCGTCCCCGCGTCCGACGCGTCGTCGCTCTTCATGACCCACGAGCCATGAAAGCTCGGCGTCCAATTCTGAATCATCAGCCGCTCGTACGGAATCGCGAACCCCTCGGCCGTCCGCCACCAGCGCGCCTTCGCCGCTTTGAAATCGCGATCGATCGCGACGCAGAAGCCTTTCATCATTTTGCGCGCGAGCACCCCGCGACCTTTGAGATCGTGCAGCTTCACGATCTCCTTCGGCCCCGCGTCGTCGGGCTCGTCGGCGCCGGCGTCTTCTGCGTCGTCATCGTGCGGCGCGAGCCACGGCTCGTACTTGATTCGATCCGCGAGCGAGAGCACGCGCCGATAGACGGGCGTGTTGTCGACGAGCGCCAAACCGTAGCGATACGGCATGGGCGCGGTGAGATCCGGCGGGTTGGCCGCGAACTTCACCGCCGGATCCTTCGGATCGAGCGACGCATACTTGCCGCAGACGAATCCTCCCTCGAGGAGCTCGAGCCACCCCTCGGGGCACGCCTCGTTGACGATGCGATCCGCAAAAACCGGCACGTGCGCGCCGTGCCGGATGTAGCCGAGCCGATAAACGTCGCCCGAAGGCGCGCCCGCATCGGCATCCGGCGGCCACGCAGGCACGTTCATCACCGAGGTGCGAATCGAGGTCGCGTAGAGCTCGGGCCCGGTCCACGCACCGGCGTCCAAATCCGCGCGCGCTCGAGCGATTCGTTTCGCGCGATCGGCTGCAGCTTGCGCGTCGAGATCGATCGCAACCGACGCTTCCACCGGCGTCGCGGATGCGACGGCCGCGGTCGGCGGTGCGTGTTTCGAGCACGCCGCGAGCGCGAGCCCGACCCAGACGAGGCGCCTCGTCATTTCACGCAACATCCATCGACGCCGTACCGAGGAGCCGCCAAAGGAAATCCAACATGCCCATCACGAACGACACGACCTGGAAAAATGATGCGGCGGCGCTGCGCGGCTACGAAGACATCTCCACGACGTCGGCGATGGGGAAAATCGCGCAAGACGCCAACGGCGGAAAACCCAGCGCACTGCTCCACGGCGGCGACAAGACATACGACGAGCTCGTCGCCGAATACAAGAGCACCGGCGGAGGCAAGGCCGAGCTCGCCGAAGCTCACGTGCACGCGGCCGAGGTCGGTATGGAGCTCGGGGACGTGGCCGAAGAAGGGACCGCGATTACCGGCAGCGGCGCCGCGCTGGTTATCGCCGCGCCGCTCGTCGCGCTCGGTTTGGGAATGTACAAGCTCGCCGAAGCGAACGCGCGCGGACACGAGCTCAACACCGCGCTCGCCCGCGACGAGCAACGCGCCGCGATGCTCACCAATCTCGCCCTCCCGCAGGAATTCGTGCAAGGCGAGCTCGCCAAGTTCTCACACCTGGGCAAGACGTTCGCCGCGCCGATGCAACGGATGACCGGGCAGATGCACGGCCAAGACCACGCGCTCGCCGCCGTCGTCCAGCTCCACTGCGATCAAGGAATGAACGCGGCGAAGTCGATGTGCGAGGACGGCGCGAGCAAGGTCGCGTTTTTCGTCGCGCACCCCGAGGTCGCCAAACGTTACGCGAGCGACGTCGCCTTCCAACAAGGGTTCGACGCAATGACCTGGGCGCACGACAAGGGCGGCGCGACGTATTCGAATCTCGTCAACGACTTGGACGCGCGCGACGCGCGCTACGGCGCGGCCGGCGTCTCGTATCGGGTGTGACCATGAATCCCTTTCGTCAAAACTCGGTCGACCGCGACGAGGAAATTTTCTTCAAGCCGCGTTCGCGCTGGCCGCTTCGGATCGCCGTCGCCGTCATGTGCGGCTTCGTCGCGTTCGTCTACTACGGCATGTTCGAAGCGTTCGGTCGCGACGCCGTCTATACCGTCCCGGGGCCGCTCGGACTGCTGATTCTCAGCGTCACGGGCATCCTTCGACGCAACGACCCGCGTGCGATCCGCGCCCGTGCCGCCGCAATCGAAGAGCAAGCGGCACGCCGCATCACGACGCCCGACGCGCCGTGGCCGAAGCAGTCGCCGTACCTTTGAGATTCATCGATACGCCGAGTGGTCGCGGCGGCGCTCGCTCGTGCGCGTCTCGACGGTGTCGCGCGTGACGAGCTCGTAGAGGATGGCGCGCTTGCCCTCGCGGCGGCGGAGGACCCGGCCGAGGCGCTGCACGTGCTCGCGCACCGAGCCGCTGCCCGAGAGGACGACCGCGACGTTCGCGTCGGGCACGTCCACGCCCTCGTTGAGGACGCGCGACGTGACGACGGCGCCGTAGGTTCCGTCCGAGAGGCCGCGCAAGATCGCGCTTCGCTCTTTCACCTTGGTTTGATGCGTGATGCACGGCAGGAGAAACCGGCGCGAGACGGCGTAGGCGGTCGCGTTGTCTTGTGAAAAGAGGATCGCGCGATCGCGCGCGTGCTCGGCGAGCAAGTGCTCGAGGAAGGCGAGCTTCGCCGGCGCGGTGAACGCGAGCTCGCGCTGCCTGCGATACGAGGCCATCGCCGCGCGGCCGTCGCGCGAGCGCGAAGAGAGCATCACGAACTCGCCCCAGCCGCGCGGGTCGCTCATGCGGATGCCGTTTCGCCGCACGAAGTCGAGGTACGCGGCGCGCTCGCGTTCGTACTCTTCGCGCTCGCCGGGCGAGAGGTCGACCTCGACGCGCTCGGTGTCGTAGTCGGCGAGATAAGTGCCGGCGAGCTCGACGATGTCACGGCGGTAGACCGTCGGCCCGACGAGATCGGCGAGGAGCGCGTCGCGACCGTCGGTGCGCTCGGGCGTCGCGGTGAGTCCGAGGCGATACGGCGCGAGACACGCGCGCGCCGCGGTCGCGTAGGCCTCGCTCGGCAAGTGGTGACACTCGTCGAAAACGACGATGCCGAATTTCGCGCCGAAGCGCTCCATGTAGAGGTGCGCCGAGTCGTAGGTCGTCACCGTGAGCGTGCGAAGCTCGTAGTCGCCGCCACCGACGACGCCCACTTCGCAATCGAACGTGGCGGAGAGGAGGTCGTACCACTGCCGGACGAGATCGAGCGTCGGCGCGACGACGAGCGCGCTTCGTTTTTTTTCTTCGATGGCCATCACCGCGACGTGCGTCTTGCCGGCGCCGGTCGGGAGAACGACGACGCCGCGGCCGCGCGCTTTGCTCCACGCGTCGACGGCTTCGCGTTGGTACGGGCGCGGCTCGCGGTGGATGCGCGCGCCGTGCGGCAGGTCCCCGTAGGATCGCGCCGTGTCCTCGAACGCGATTTTCTCGCGCACGAGCCATCGCACGAGATCGGCGTAGGCCACGGCCGGCGCGCGATGCGCCGCGGCGCGCGGGTCCCACCGCACGAACGCGGGCAGAGCCACGTCGGCCGCAAGCCCGCGCACTTCGATGGTTCCCCCGTCGAAGCGCAGCGTCGGCTTCACGGCCGGCTGACGCCGCTCACGTGAACGCGGCAGACGCCGCGCGGACGCGCTGCGACGTCGAACGTCGGCTGGCCGCAGCGCTCGCAGACGAAGAGCGAGTGCTCGAAGTCTTCGGGCCGCGTGATGGCGTCGACCGCCACGAGCGAGAGCGCGCGATCGACGAGCGTCATGCGCGCGCGCGCGAGCGGAAGGACGAGATCGCCGCCTTGCGCGACGAGACCGGTGTCGAACGCGAGCTTCGCGAGCGCGGAGACCCCAGCGGGATGCATCAGCTCCCGGAGAACGACGAGCACGTCTCTGCGCATCCCTTCGAGGACGGCTGAGATGCGATCGTCGGTGAGCGACGTGTCGTTGGTCACCGCGAGCGACGGCGGCGGCTCGCTCCAAGTCGCGGAGCGAACGGCGAGCTCCTTGTACGGACCGGTGAGCCAGCGCGCGAGCTCGACCTTGCCCCAGCCGACGTGCGCGCCGACGACGAGGCGCATGTACGCCTGCCGGCACGCGCTCGCGAGCTCGAGCTCCCCCAGGTCGGCGAACGGCTGCTGCATGCGCCGTCCTTATCGAAAAAATCCGACTGGGATGCAAGAGGCGTATGATTGGTGCGGTGAAACCCACGATTTCCGGCCGTTTGCGGCGCGTCCGGAACGTCGCCGGGCGAATCGCGATCGCCCTGGGCGCGCTCGTGCTCTGCCGCGTGCTCTGGCATTTCACGCAGCGCGACGACGCCGAGGCGGTCGCCGACGGACGCGCCGAAAGCGATCTCGTCGCGCGACGCGACTTCCTCGCGGCGCACGTGGAAGATGCGGCGCACTCACTCGAGGGCAAGCACGATCAGTTCGCGGGTGAGCAGTCGCTCGTGACGCTGTCGATGACCGCGCTCGGCGCGGCGAACGTCGGATTCGAATATTCGAGCACCGTGCCGGCGGATCTCGAGCTAGTTGGGCGCTGCGCCGAGATCGCGCGGAGGCCGAGCGTGCGCGCGTTCGACGCCCAGCGTTGGGGCGACGATCCGATCGACGCGATGAACGGCGCGAGCTCGCATCTCGGTTACCTCGGGCACCTCGCGTTGATCCTCGAGGCGAATCGGTTGCTCGGCGGACGCGACGCCGAGCTCGCGGCGCTCGAGCCGAAAGTGATCGGCGCGCTCGCAGACAAACTGCGCGGCGCACCCGGCGCGCTGGTGCCGACGTACCCGAACGAGACGTACGTCGCCGACAACGCGGTCGCGCTCGCGGCGATCGCGCTCGCCGACGTCGGTCGCGGCGTGCACGCGTCGGGCGACGCGCGTCACGCGGGCCCGCACGCGGCGCTCCTCGAGAGCACGCTCGCGACGTGGAGAAAAAACCTCGTCGACGCGCAGACGGGCATCTTCGTCTTCGGGCCGGGCGATCGCGCGCGGCCGCGCGCGTCGGGCGCGGCGCTCACGGCGATGATGCTCGGCTACGTCGACGAGCCGCTCGCGCTCGAGCAAGGCAAGGCGCTCGCGCAGCACTTCGACACGCACGTGCTCGGGCTCTTCGACGCGCTCTGCGAAAATCCCGATTGCACGGGCAGCGGCGACGTCGACTCGGGGCCGCTCGTTTTCGGCGCGAGCCCATCCGCGACCGGCTTCGCGCTCGCGCTGGCCAAGCGCAGCCGCGACGTCGCGCGGCTCGGTGACGAGCTCGCGACCGCCGAGTGGGCCGGGCTCGGCTTTTCGTGGAACGGCAGACGTCGCTACGTCTTCGCGCCGATCGTCGGCGACGCGGTCGTGCTCGCCGCGATGAGCGCCCGCGCGTGGGACGTGCGATACCTCTAACGTGCTGCGCCCGCGTCTTCGTCCCGTCGAGACCATCGTCGTTCCCGATCCGCGTCACGGAAAAGTGATCGTCCTTCGCGACACGCAGGGCGTCGCGAAAGGTCACGCGGTGATTCCGCCGCAGCTCGTGCCGATGGTCGCGCGCATGAACGGGCGGCTCACGTGCGCGCAGATCGCGAAGGAAGCGTCGCGCGAGCTCGGCGGTGAAGTTCCAGTCGACGCGGTCGAACGGCTCGTGGAGCAGCTCGACGAGGGTTTGTTCCTCGAAGGCGAGACGTTCGAGCGCGCGCTCGACGCGGTTCGCGCCGAGTTCGTCGGGCTCCCGGCTCGGCCCGCATCGCACGCGGGCGGCGCGTATCCCGGCGAGCGCGCAGAGCTTGCAGAATACATCAATCGTTCCTGCTTCGACGCGGCAGGTCCCCGCAAAAAGCGGGAGGGCCGCGTGCGCGCGCTCGTGTCGCCGCACATCGATCCGTGGCGCGGCGCGGTCGGCTACGGACACGCGTACGGCGCGCTCGCGGCGTCGCTCGCGAAGGACGAGAGCGCCGACACGTTCGTCTTGCTCGGGACGTCGCACGCGCCGATGCGCGAGCCGTTCGCGCTCTGCAGCAAAGGCTACGACACGCCGCTCGGCGAGATGCCCGTCGACGAAGCGTTTCTCGCCGAGCTCGCCGCCGCTTCTGATTTCGATCCGTACGCCGACGAGCTCAATCACAAACGCGAGCATTCGATCGAGTTCCAGGCGGTTTTTTTGCGGCATGTCCTCGGCGGTCGCGCGGCGCGCATCGTTCCCATTTTGGCGGGGCTCGGCGAAGAGCAGTCGTCGGGCAAGGCGCCGCGCACGACGGCCGCGGTCGCGCGGTTTCTCGACGCGCTCCGCTCGGGGATCGAAAAACGAAACGGACGCGTCGTCATCGTCGCCGGCGCGGACATGGCGCACGTCGGCCCACGATTCGGAGACGCGACGCCGCACGACGGAAAGAAGCGGCTCGCGCTCGAGAAAACCGATCGCGCGTCGCTCGAGCTCGCGACGAGTGTCGACGCGCCCGCGTTTTGGGAGCACGTCGCGGCCGATCTGGATCAGCGCCGCGTGTGCGGCCTCGCGCCGATTTTTTCGCTCGTCGACGTGCTACCGAGCGCGGCCCGCGGCGAGCTCCTCCATTACGAACAAAACGTCGACCCGGACGACGGCAGCATCGTCAGCCACGCCGCAGTCGCCTTTTACGATTGAGCGGGAGAAGGGTTTCGAACCCTCGACTTCCACCTTGGCAAGGTGGCGCTCTACCACTGAGCTACTCCCGCGCTCCTTTGGAGACGCCGGAATCGTTCGGATCCGGACATTGATTTATTCAATGTGAGACTTGATTTTATGAATATGTGACTGCATAAAGGAACGGGTGAGGCGGCAGGCACCTTCGAATTGTCCGGTTTGCGGCGATGCCCTGCGAATTGCTCGGCTCGAGTGCGACGCCTGCCATACGGCGATCGAGGGCGAGTTCGATGCAGGCCGACTCGGGCGGCTCACGCGCGAGCAAATCGCGTTCGTCGAAGTGTTTCTCGAGTCTCGCGGAAAGATCAAAGACGTCGAAGAGCGGCTCGGCCTCTCGTACCCGACCGTCGTCGCGCGGCTCGAGCAAGTCGTCGAAGCGCTCGGCACGCCGGCGCGCGCGCCGCACGCCGCGGGTCACGTCGATGAAGTGCTCGGCGCCCTGGCGCGCAAAGAAATTTCGCCGGCCGAAGCAGCCAAGCGTCTGAAGAGGAAGTCATGAACGAACCGCACACGCATCATCCCCAACGTCATCATCGCGCGCGCTGGTCGCTGCCGCTCGCGGAGCACCCGCGCCTCGACTTGCAGACCGACATCGCGCGCGTCCACGTGGTGCCGACCGCGCCGGGCGAAGCGGCGTTTCTCGAGGTCACGCCGGATCATGCGCACGCGGCGCCGCCGGTCGAGGTCGAAGGATCGCGCGGCACCACGCGCGTGCGCATCGCGGGCACGTGGGCGGGAGATCCGAGCTGGTGGAGCGGGCCGTGGTGGGAGAAATCATTTTGGAAGAAAGGCTTCCGCGTGAACGTCGTCGCGCATCTTCCGCCGAACGTCGCCGGCAAAATCCAGTCGAGCGCCGCGAAGGTCACGGTCGCCGGGCTCGCGGGATGCGATCTCGCCATCGGCACCGACGCGGGCTCGCTGCAAATCGAAGATTGCTCGGGCGTGCTTCGGCTCGCGACCGACGCGGGGCGCATCGATGCGCGTCGCATCGCCGGCTCGCTCGACATCGCGACGAGCGCGGGCGCCGTGACGGCGGACGTGCTCTCGCTCGCGCCGGGCACGCATCGCATTCGCACGAACGTCGGCGCGGTTCGGCTCGAGCTCGCGCGCGGCATGCCGGTCCGTGTCGTCGCGCGCACCACGATGGGTGCGACGCGGATCGATTTTCCGACGCGCGAGGACGCGCCCGCCGTGCTCGACGTCGAGGCCGACCTCGGCGCGATCCGCGTCGTCGAATCGAGCCGCACGTGGGACGGCGCCGCCGTCGTCGCCGGCGGGCCCTACCGCACGCCGACCGCGGCTCCCGCGCGCGAAAGGCACGACGAAGAGATCGAGCGCATCCTCGAGCGCGTCGCCGACGGCTCGCTCACGCCCGAGGCCGCGCGCGATCTGCTGCGCGCGCTCGGCGTCGCGTGACGCGATGAATCAGTAGGGGTTGTCGTTGCCGCCGCCGGCCGGCGTCGGCGGCGGCTTCGGGGCCTTCGGGTGATGCACGCCCGCGTCGTGATGGTGATGACCGCCGTCATGGCCCGCGTCGAGCGCGGTCGACTCGGCGGACGCGTCGTTCGTTTCGACGACGACCGCTGCGTCGTGCGCTTCTTCGACGGCGCTCGCGGTTGGTGCGGCCGACTCGCTCGCGGGCGTCGACGGCGCGGCGCTCGCGCTCGGCTCGGCCGACACCGACGCGCTCGGCGGCGGCGCGGGCGGCGGCGGATTCAGCCACGCGGTGATCCGATCGCGAAACATGTAACCCGCGACGCCAGCGACGACGAGCAAGAAGAGAAGCAGCATCCACCCGCCGCCACCGCCGCTCCGCTTCGGCAGCTCGCGCGGCTCCGGCGGCTCGGACTTCTCCGGCTTCGCCGCTTTTTTCTCGGGCTTGGGCTCGGGCTTCGGCGCGGGCTCCGGCTCCGATTTCACGACGGGCACTTCGACGGCTTCTGCGACCGCGATCTTCTCCGGCGCAGGCGGCTCGGGCTCTTTCACCGGCGCGGGCGCGGGCTTCGGTTCTTCTTTCGGAGACTCGATCTTGGCCTCGACCGGCGCGGTCGGCACCTCGTCGGGCCACGAGAGCTCTTTTTCTCGAGGCGAAGTCGGCGGCGCGATGCCGAGCACCGTGCGCTCGCGCGATTTCACGACGGGCGTAGCGGCCGGACGCGGCGCCTCGATCTTCGGCTCCGATTTGGGCTCGGGCTTCGGCTCGGGTTTCGGCTCCGGCTTCGGCGCGGGTGCGGCCGCGGGCGCAGGCGGCGCGACGCCGAGCACGGTGCGCTCGCGAACGTTCTTCTTCAAGCCGACGAGCCGATCGATCGCCGCGAGCGCGTCGTTGTCGACGTCGATGTACTTGATGCCCATCCCGGCAGGGAGCTCGCCGTCCGCCTTGTCGCGCGTCCAGACGACGCGCGCCATTCCGGCGATCGTCCCGCCCGTCGCGAGGTGCACCTCGAAGTCGAGACGTTTCCCGACCGGCACCGGCGTCGCAGTCGACACGAACATCCCGCCGCGCCCAATGTCGCGCAGCTCGCCTTCGACCGGCTTGTCGCTCGTCGCGTCGGTGAACGTCACCCGCGCGATGGCTTTGCCGCGCGCATCCGTCCGTCGTTCGGTCGTCATTCGAGAGCGATGATGGTAGGTGACGCCGCCGCGAACAAGTAATTAACGCGTATACTGCATAGATGCTGAAGCGAGCGCTTTGGGGCGTGGGTCTGTGCGTGATCTCCGCGATGTGGGCGTGCGGCGACGACTCTTCCGGCACCGCCGACGGCGGCCCGGATGGCTCGACGCAAAACGACGGGGCGACGCCGGGCGACGGCGCCACGAAAAACGATTCGTCCACCGGCGGCGACGGCAGCACGACGGGCTCGAACGATTTTCCGGCGAGCTCGATCTTCTACCAAGACATCTCGAAGGCGCAACCCGACCCCAACTGGAACACGATCTACACGACGTCGCTCGCGGGCGGCTGGGGCAACCCCTTCCAGCTCGATCCGTCGTTCAACATCAACTACGCCGACTCGAGCGTCTCGCCGCGCCCGGTCACGCAAGATCCGAGCGCCGAGCCCGACTGCGACGACGCGCCGGTTCCGGTTCCGCCCGGCGGAAAGATCGAAGGCGAGAACGACTACTTCTGCGCGACCGGCGACGACTGCCACATGCTCATCTACCAAGGCACGCGCCTCTACGAGCTCTATCAAGGCAGCATCACAGGCGGGCAAGCGAGCGGCGGCACGTTCACGACGTCGTGCGAGGTCGTTTGGGATCTCACGCACGACTACTGGCAACCGGGCTCGCCGTACTCGCGCGGCGACGGGTGCAACGGCGCCGACGCCGCGGACGTTCCGATCGCGCCGCTCCTCTTGAAGAAGGCCGAGATCGCCGCGCACCAAATCAACCACGCGATGCGCTTCACGATCTCGAACTCGGTGATCGACAACACGTACTACGTGCACCCGGCGACGCACCTCGGCGGGAGCGGCACGCCCAACGTGACGATTCCGTACGGCGCGCGATTCAGGCTGAAATCCACGTTCAACGTGGGCTCGCTCGCGACGCCCGAAGCGCAAGCGATCGCCGTCGCGCTGCAGAAATACGGCATGTTCATGGACGACGGCGGCGGCTTCTTCGTCTCGGCGACGACCGACATCACCGACGTCATCGACACGCACGCGCTGAGCGCGCTCCAGCCGAGCGACTTCGACATGGTCGACGGCGGCACGCGCATCAATTTCCATCAGCAGAACTGCGCGCACACGCCCATCACGCAATGACGCGACGAACGTGACGAATCGTCACGTAGCATTTCCGAGCGCGTGACACGGCCGCACGAGAGAGGCGCATTTGCGCTCCGGGCACGCGGTTTGGATGCGCGTCGTCCCCTCATGCAAACCCTCGAGACGCGCTGCTGCATCGTCGGCGGAGGACCCGCCGGCGTCATGCTCGGACACTTGCTCGCGCGCGCGGGCGTCGACGTCGTCGTGCTCGAGAAGCACGAAGACTTCCGTCGCGACTTCCGCGGCGACACGGTTCACCCGTCGACGCTCGACGTGCTCCACGAGCTCGGCTTGCTCGAAGAATTTCTCGCGCTTCGTCACGCCGAGCTCCGCGAGATCCGCGCGCGCGTCGGCACGCGCGACGTGCTCCTCGCCGACTTCGCGCGGACCGGGGCGCGCTGTCAGTTCATGGTGTTCATGCCGCAGTCGGAGTTTCTCTCGTTTCTCGTCGAGCGCTCGCGCCGATACGCCGGCTTCCATTCGATGATGCAGGCGGAGGTCACCGGGCTCGTCGAGCAAGCGTTCGTCACCGGCGTGCGCGCCCAGACGCCGAGCGGACCGCTCGAGGTGCGCGCCGATCTCGTCGTCGCGTGCGACGGCCGCCACTCGACGCTCCGCGGACGCGCCGGTCTCGAGGTCGAGGAGGTCGCGCCGGCGATCGACGTCCTGTGGACGCGCCTCTCCAAGCGCGACGGCGATCCGCAGCAGACGCTCGGCTACTTCGACTTCGGGCGGCTCTGCATCACGCTCGACCGCGGCTCGCATTGGGAGTGCGGCATGGTCGCGCGACAAGGCGAGCTCGCGTCGATTCGCGAGCGCGGCATCGGTGCGCTACGTGACGAGCTCGCGCGCGTCGCGCCGTTCGCCTCGGACCGCACGAGCGAAATTCGGTCGTGGAGCGACGTGAAGCAGCTCGATGCGCGCATCGATCGACTCGTGCGCTGGTGGCGCCCCGGCCTGCTCTGCATCGGCGACGCGGCGCACGCAATGTCGCCGATCGGCGGCGTCGGCATCAACCTCGCGATTCAAGACGCGGTCGCCGCCGCGAACGTCCTCGCCGAGCCGCTGAAAAATCGCACGCTCGGCAACGCGCATCTCGAAGCGCTGCAGCGCCGTCGCATGCTCCCCGCGCGGCTCACGCAAGAAGTGCAAGCCTTCATCCAAAACCGCGTCCTCGCGCGCGATGGCCTCCGCCGCGCCGGCGCCGATCGCATGAAACCGTCCCCCACCCTCCTCATGCTCGAACGCTTCCCGCGCCTTCGTTCGATCCCAGGACGCCTCATCGGAATCGGGCTCCGCCCCGAGCACGTCGCGTGACCGCTGTCTCACGGCGGGCCGCGAAAAGCCGGCGCTGCCACCTGGAGCACGCGCTCGCGCGCCCAACGGTGAGCCGGATCGTGTTGGAAGCGTTCGTGCCAGCAGACCGAGATCGCGATCCGCGGAAGTCGAATCGGCGCTTCGCGCGTCGTCAGCTTCAATTGCGCGGCCGCCTCGCGCACGAGCTGAATCGGACCGTTCATCAGCAAGTCCGAGCTCGGTAGAACGAACAGCCCCGCCAAAAACGAAGGCACTTCGAGGCCGACTCTTCGACGAAGGCCGTGGCGCGCGAGCTCCGCTTCGATCGCGTTGCCCTGCTCGTTGCCGAAACGAGGGACGACGTGTCCGTGGGCGAGCCATCGCTTGGTGGTGAGCTTTCCGCGGAACGCCGGGTGTCCTTTTCTGCCGACCACGCCGAAGCGAACCTCTCCGAGCGGGCGCGTGATGACCCGTCCGCTCACGAAGCGAGACGGCGCGAGCGCCAAACCGGGCTCACCCGCGGCGAGCGCTTCTGAGAGAGACGGCACGACCGGCGTCACGCGAAGATCGAAGAGCGGCGCGTCCGTCGAAAACGCGGAGATGAGACGCGGCACGAGCGGCGCGAGAGCGTCCGGCAACGCGATCGAAAGCGTGTAAGCCGTCGTTTTGACGTCGAAGGGCCTCGACGGCGCGACGAGAGCATCGATCTCGCGGAGGGCGGCGGCGAGCGGAGCGGCGAGCGCGCGCGCGCGCGGCGTCGGCAAGAATCCATGTGCCGAGCCCACGAACAGCGGATCGCGGAAGACGTCACGCAGGCGCGCCAGCCGATGACTCATGGAGGATTGCGTAATCCCGAGCCGGCGAGCCGCGCGCGTGACGCTGCGTTCCTCGAGGAGGACGTGCAGGCCGACGAGATTCGAAGCGTCGAGGGCGTCGATCATTTTCATCGAAATTTACCATGTCGATCATGAAATGTATCGATTCGACGCATGCCGTCCCGGGCCGCACATTGCTGGCGTGACCCCGAAATTGAACCAAGAGAAATTCGGACCGTGGGCGGTCGTGACTGGCTCGTCGTCGGGTATCGGGCGAGCGATCGCGCGGCACCTCGCGTCGAGCGGAGTCAACGTGGTGCTGGTGGCGCGGCGCGAGGATCGTCTCGCGGCCGTCGGAGAGGAAATCGCGCGCGAGTTCGGCGTCGACTACCGCGTCGTGAAGGCCGATCTGACCGAGCCGTCGTTTTTCGAACGGATCGAGCGCGCGACGAGAGACCTCGACGTCGGCACCCTCGTCGGGAACGCGGGTTTCGCGAGCCCGGGCGAGCTGCTCTCGATCGAGCGCGAGGAGCTCTTGCGCGGCGTCCGCATCAAGGTCGACGCGAACCTCACCCTCGTTCATCACTTTGGGCGGCGTCTCGTCGCACGCGGAAGAGGCGGCATTTTGCTCGTTTCGTCGATCGGCGGGCTCGCCGGCGTTCCGTACGTGGCGAACACGGCGGGCGTCGAAGCGTACGTGCTCAACCTCGGCGAAGGGCTGCACGTCGAGCTCGAACGTCGCGGCGTTCACGTCACCGTGCTGATGCCCGGGCCGACGCTGACCGAGTCCATGGCGAAGATGGGCGTCGACCCGGCCGACATGCCGATGAAGCCGATGACCGCCGAACGCTGCGCCGCGGAAGGACTCGCGGCCCTGTCGCGAAATCGAGCGACGCACATCGCCGGCCGCATGAATCGGGTCGCCGCGCGTCTCATGCCGCGCGCGGTCGCGACGCGGATGATGGGCGAGATGATCGGCAAGACGTTCGCGCGCAAAGCGCTCGGCGCTGGCGAATCCGGGAGAGAGCTATGACGTGGCGGCGTCTCGCCTTCTGGGTCGCGACGATCCCGGTTTGTCTCGCGTTCGCGGTGTCGGGCGTCGCGAACCTCGCGCACGTCCCTCACATCGCGCGCGACATGGCTCATCTCGGATACCCCCGTTACTTCTCGAGCATCCTCGGCGCGTGGAAGGTGCTCGGCGCGATCGCGATCGCCGTCCCGGGGCTTCGACGCCCGAAGGAGTGGGCGTACGCGGGGATGATCTTCGATCTGACCGGCGCCGCGATTTCGCGCGCGGTCATGGGCGACGGAGCCGCGGGCGTGACGCCCCCGCTTCTTCTCGCGTCGCTCGTCGTCGCGTCGTGGGCGCTGTCTTCTCCAAACGAAAATAGGAGCCTTCCATGAACCCGTTCCCGCTTCACACACTCGAGACTGCACCGTCCGACGCGAAGGAGATGCTCGCGCGGATCACGAAGCGTTTTGGATTTTTGCCGAACGTGTACGCGCATCTCGCCGAAGCGCCGGCGGCGCTCGAGGCGCTCTCGGAGCTCTCGACGATTTTCGGGCGAACCTCGTTGAGCGAGCGGCAGCGTCACGTGCTCTTGCTCACCTCGAGCGTCGAGAACGTGTGCACGTTCTGTGTCGCGGCACACACGCGCGGCGCGATCGCCGGAGGCGTGTCGCGACAGTCGATCGCCGCGATACGAGACCGCGCGAGGCCGGAGGACGCCGAAGACGCTGCGATGGCAGCGTTCGTGCGCGCGATGATTCACTCGAAGGGATTCGTCTCGGACGCGGAGGTCGCGGCGTTCTTGGCGGCAGGCTTCGCGCCGCGTCACGCGCTCGAGGTCGTCCTCGGTGTGACGCTCAAGATCCTGACGAACTACGCCAACCACCTGACGCACACCGAGCTGAACGATCAGCTCGCGGAATTTCGCTGGTCCCCGTCACCGGAAGAGACGTGATCCGCTCCGGAGCGAAGCGACGAAGAGCGGGAGAAGGGATTCGAACCCTCGACGTCCACCTTGGCAAGGTGGCACTCTACCACTGAGTTACTCCCGCCTGTTTTTGGCGCAGGCGTGTGTACCACGGCGGGCGATCGTGTCAACGGCCGCCTCTTGCAAGGTGTAAAACGAGTTGATTCCTGAGCGCGCGGCGCCGACCATGGGCGCCGGTGACCTTCGTTGACTGAACGCCGACGCTTCGTGGGGTTGCTCGCCGGTTCGCTTCTGCTGTCGCTCGTGGCGCAGGCGCGCGCGGATCAAACGCAGACGCCGCTCCGGATCGAGGACGCGGTCTCGCTCGCGGTCGCGCGAAACGAGCGCGCGAAAATCACCGACCTGAACGTCAAAGTCGCCGACGCCGCGCTCGACCGCGCGCGCACCGCTTTTTTCCCGACGGTCGGCGTCGGCGGCACGTACACGCAGCACCCGGACGACGTCGTCGCGGCGGGCAAGAACTCGTACAACGCGCTCGCGTCGGTCACCGTCACGCAGCCGGTTTTGAACGCGTCGGCTTTTCCGCTCTACGCCGAGGCCAAGCGCAACCTCGAGGCGCAAGAGGCGCAGACGGTCGACGACAAACGCACGCTCGGCTTCGACGCGGCGCGCGCGTTCTTCGTCGCGCTCTCGTCGGACGCGGTGCTCGCCGCCGCCAACACGCGGCTCGACACCGCGAAGGCCAACCTCGCCGACACCCACGAGCGCGTCATCGGCCAGTACGTGAGCACCAACGACGAGACGCGCGCGACGATCGACTACGCCAACGCGATCCACGACGTCGAGGTCGACAAAGGCCAGGCGCAAGTCGCGTACGTCGCGCTCGCGTTCACGATCAACGCGCCGATCCCCGCGAAGCTCGAACGACCGGAGGCGATCCTCGCGGCGGGCAAAGCGCCGGTCCCGACCGCGACCGGCCTCGTGCAGCTCGCCTTTTCGCGCCGCGCCGATTTGCTCGCGCATCACAAGAGCGCCGAGGCCGCGCACGATTTCGCCGCCGAGCCGCTGCTGCGCCTCGTGCCGACGATCGGCCTCAGCGGGAACTTCTCGCTCTCGAGCGACGAGACGCTGCTCGGGCACGGCTTCTACAACAACGAGTCACTGCAGGTGACCGTGAGCTGGCCGCTGTTCGACGCGGGCGTCCGCTACGCGGACAAGAAATCGCGCGACGCGCAAGCGTCGATCGCCGACTGGACGACGACCGAGCTCGAGCGCACCGTCGACGAGCAAGTTCGCTCGGCGGCGATCTCGCTCGCCTCGGCGCAGACCGCGCTCACCGCCGCGTCGCAAGCGCTCGATGCTGCCAAGAAGAGCGCCGCGGAGACCGAGGTCCTCTACAAGCAGAACCTCGCCAAGGCGATCGAGCTCGTCGACGCGAACGACGAGCGCTTCCTCGCGGAGGTCACCTACGTGACGGCCGAGTACGCCGTCGGTCTCGCGTACCTCGCGTTGCGCGAAGCGATCGGGCTCGACCCGATCGGAACGGAGCTGCGATGAGATACGCCGTCGTCCTCGGGCTCATGCTCGCGGTGGGTTGCTCGAAGGCCGATCCGAAAGCCGGCGGCCCGGGCCGAAAGCTCGAGTACCCGGTGCAGGTCGCGCCGCTCGAGAAACGTCACGTGCAATACGCCGTCACTGCGCCCGGCAGCATCGACGCCTTCCAGCAAGTGCAAATCACCGCGCGCGTCGCGGGCGCGGTCGATCGCGTGTCGTTCGTCGAAGGTCAGAACGTCAAAGAAGGCGACGTCCTCGCGACGATCGAGAGCGACCGCTATCAAGTCGCGGTCGACCAGGCGAAGGCCGCGGTCTCGAAAGCCGAGGCGACGCAGAAGTCGCAGCAAGCCGAGCTCGATCGCCGCGAGGCGACGCAGAAAACGAACCCGGGTCTCATCCCCGGCGAAGAAATCGAGCAGCACCAAACGAGCGTCGAGACGGCCAAGGCGGACGTCGCGTCGGCGAACCAAGCGCTGCGCGTCGCCCTCCTCAACTTGCGCGACTCGTACGTGCGCGCGCCGATCGCGGGCGTCGTGCAGACGCGCACCGTGCAGACGGGGCAGTTCCTCCAGCCCGGCGCGGTGCTCGCGACCATCCTCCAGCGCGACCCGATGCTCCTCCGTTTTTCGGTGAGCGAGCAAGACGCGCCGCGTCTCAAAGCCGGAATGCAAGCGACGATCACGCTCCGCGAGAGCCCTCGCCAGTACACCGCGACGATCACCCTCGTCGGCGGCGCGGCCGACAGTCAGACGCGGCTCGTGCCCGTCACGGCGCAAATCGATCAAACCGATCACCAATATTGGCTCCGGCCCGGCGCGTTCTGCGAGGTCAACGTTCCGATCGGCACCGCGCGCGACTCGATCGTCGTGCCGACGATGGCGGTGCAGCCGACCGAAAAAGGAAACGTGGTCTACGTCGTCGACGCGAAGAACATCGCGCACGCCAAAGTGGTCGAGCTCGGCATGCACACGCCCGACGGAAACGTCGAGGTCACGCGCGGCGTCGAGGAGGGCGAGCCGATCGTCGTGCGCGGCATCGAGCCGCTCACCGAGGGCGCGCCCGTGAAGATCACCGACCACACGACGCTCGACGCGCTGCACGATGGCGGCGCAGTCCCCACGGGCGCGACGCCGTCACCCTCCGGGTCCGGTGCTCCGCACCACGGAGGCTCTCATTAACATTACAGACATCTGCCTTCGTCGTCCGGTCTTCGCCTGGATGATCATGGCGGGCACGGTCCTCTTCGGCATCCTCGCCGTCACGCGGATCGGCGTCAGTCAATTCCCCGACGTCGACAACCCGACCGTCACCGTGAGCGTCACGTGGACCGGCGCATCGCCCGAGGACGTCGAGACCGGCATCATCAACCCGGTCGAGGACGCGATCTCTCAAGTCACCGGCGTTCAAGAAATCACCTCGCAGGCCAAACAAGGCTCGGCGCGCATCACCGCGACGTTCGACATCTCGCGCAACATCGACCTCGCGCTCCAAGACATCCAAGCCAAAATCGCGCAGACCGCGCGCAAGCTCCCGACGAGCGTCGACCCGCCCGTCGTCTCGAAGAGCAATCCCGACGATCAACCGATCATCACGGTCGGCGTCTCCGGTCCGTTCGCGCGGCAGCTCCTCGCCGACATCGCGCGCTACCAAATCGAAGATCGACTTCAAACCGTGCCCGGCGTCGGCCAGGTCACGATGATGGGTTACCTCGACCGCAACGTGCGCATCTGGGTCGACGCCGACAAGCTCGTCGCGACCGGCACGGTGGTCACCGACATCACCAACGCGCTCACCAAGCAGCACGTCACGTCGTCCGGCGGACAGATGTCCAACGGCCAGCGCGCGCTCGACGTTCGCGTGCTCGGCGAAGCCGCCGACCTCGACACGCTCCGCAACATCGTCATTCGCAAAGTCGGCGACAGCGAGGTCCGGCTCGGCGACGTCGCGCTCGTCGAAGACGGCTTCCAAGACGTGACCAACGTCGCGCGCTCGAACGGCGTCCCCGTTCAAGCGATGGGCATCTTGAAACAGCCTGGCTCGAACGCGGTCGGCGTCGCCAAGGCCGTGCGCGCCGCGCTCGCCGACGTCCAAAAAACGCTCCCCGACGGCATGAAGGTCGACGTCCTCTTCGACACGACCGGCTTCATCGAAGAGTCGGTCGACGAAATCGCGATCGAGCTCGTGCTCGCCGTCGTGCTGACCGCCGGCGTCTGCTGGCTCTTCCTCGGCTCGCTCTCGGCGACGATGAACGTCCTCTTCGCGATCCCGATGTCGCTGCTCGGCACGATCGCGGTGCTTTATTTTTGCGGCTACACGCTCAACACATTCACCCTTCTCGGATTGTCGCTGGCGGTCGGCCTCGTCGTGGATGACGCGGTCATGGTCATGGAAAATATTTTCCGTCACGCCGAGATGGGCAAAGACGGGATGACCGCGGCGAGCGAAGGCACGAAAGAAATCACGTTCGCCGCGCTCGCCGCGACGATCGCGGTCATCGCGATTTTTCTTCCGGTCGCGTTCATGTCGGGCGTCATCGGCAAGTTCTTTTTGCAATTCGGCGTGACGCTCTCGGTCGCCGTCGCGATCTCGTACGTCGAAGCGATCTCGCTCGCGCCCGCGCGCTGCGCGCAGATGCTCCGCGTCGCGCACACCGTCAAAGAGCGGTCGGTCGATCGCGCGTTCGCCGCGCTCTCGCGCGCCTACGGTCGCAACCTCGAGCGCGCGATGCGTTTCCCCGGCCTCGTGCTCGTCGTCGCGCTCGTCATCCTCGGGCTCTCCGGGCTCGCGGCCTCGCGCCTCAAACAAGAGTTCGTCCCCTCGCAAGACCAGAGCCGCCTCGCGATTCGCCTCACGACGGCGGTCGGCGCCGATCTCGACGAGACCGATCGCTTGACCAAGCGCGTCGAAGAGATCCTCGGCAAGCACAAAGAAATTCAAGGCGTCCTCGCGAACGTGAGCATCGGCAGCGCGCAGCTGTCGATCACGCTCGTTCCGCCGAGCCAACGCAAGATGACGCAGAGCGAGCTCTCGGCGGTCTTGCGCAGAGAGCTCTCGAGCCTGCCGGGCGTCCGCGCATCCGTGCAAGATCTCTCCCAACAAGGATTCGCGGGGCAGCGCGGCTACCCGGTCGAGGTCTCGGTGCGCGGCAGCGATTGGACGCAGCTCGTCAAGACCGCCACCGACATTCGTCAGAAGCTCAACGCGTCCGGGCTCGCGGTCGACATCGACAGCGACTACCAAATCGGCGCGCCCGAGCTCACCATCGCGCCCGATCGCGCGCGCGCGGCCGACGTCAACGTGAACGTGTCGGACATCGCGACCACCGTGAGCGCGCTCGTCGGCGGCGTCGTGGTCGGGCAATACTCGACCGCGGGGCGGCGCATGGACATCCGCCTGCGGCTCCTCGCGAAACAGCGCACGCGGCCCGAAGACCTCAGTCTCCTCCGCGTACGGCCGACCGTCGCGACCACGCCCGGCAGCACGAACACGACGCTGGTGCCGGTGTCGTCGGTCGTCGTCACGAGCGAGCAGCCGGAGCTCCAGTCGATCAACCACGCCGACCGCCAGCGCGCGATCCGCATTTACGGAAACGTCGCGCCCGGTCACTCACAGAGCGAGGCGCTCGCGTACGTCCAAACGCTGCAGAAGGACATGCCGCCCGGTTACGCGCTCGTCTTGAGCGGTCAGAGCTCGCAGTTCGGCGACTCGATGACGAGCCTGCTCTTCGCGCTCCTCGTCGGCATTCTCGTCGCGTACATGGTGCTCGCGTCGCAGTTCAACTCGCTGCTCCACCCGACGACGGTGCTCACGATTTTGCCGCTCTCGATCGCGGGCGCGATGTTCGCGCTCCTCGCGGCGGGCAAGACGCTCAACGTCTTCAGCATGATCGGCCTGCTCCTCTTGATGGGCATCGTGAAGAAGAACTCGATCATCCTCGTCGATTACGCGAACGAGGTGCGCGAGAAGGAAAATCTCGACGCGCTCGAGTCGATGAAGCGCGCGGGCCCGGTGCGCTTGCGGCCGATCTTGATGACCGCGGTGGCGACGCTCATGGCCGCCGTCCCTTCGTCGCTCGGGCTCGGACCGGGCGCCGAGACGCGCGGTCCGATGGCCGACGCGATCATCGGCGGCTTGATTCTCTCGACGGCGCTCAGCTTGTTCGTCGTGCCCGCGTTCTACGTGCTCACCGATCGCGCGAAGCAACGCCTCGGGGGCAAAGCGCACGTCGCGCCCGCGCACAGTTGAGATGGCGCGCGCGATCCTCGTCATCGCCGACATCGGCGGCTACACGCGATTCATGAAGGTGCATCGCATCAACCTCGCGCACGCGCAGCACATCGTCGCGGTCTTGCTCGAAGCGGTCATCGACGGCGCGGGCCGCGCGTTCAAGCTCGCGAAGCTCGAAGGCGACGCCGCGTTTTTCTACGCGACCGAGCCGTTCGACCCGGCCGACAAGCGGCGCGCGCTCGTCGCGATCCGCGAATCGTTCCTGCACCGCCGCGACGAGCTCGCGATCAACCGTCTCTGCACGTGCGACGGCTGCGTCCAAGCGGGCCAGCTCAAATTGAAATTCGTCGCGCACGTCGGCGAGGTCGCGTTCCAAAAAGTGAAGCGCTACACCGAGCTCGCGGGCGTCGACGTCATCTTGGTGCACCGTCTACTGAAAAACTCGGTGCCCATCTCGGAGTACGTCCTCATGAGCGAGCCGCTCCACGAAGCGCTCGCTCCTGCGCTCGGCGCGAACGCCACCGCGATCTCCGAGGACCTCGAGGGCCTCGGAGAAGCTCGGACGTTTTACGTCGATCTCGACGCGCTCGCCGGTCCGCACACCGTCGACGTGCGGCCGTCCTTCTTCGCGAAGTTCTTCGGGTGGCTCCGCATGACGTGGCGATCCATCCCGTATTTTTTGGGATTCAAGGAAGCGTGCGAGGGGTTCGGCAACATGGAGCTCGTGCTCCCCGACCCGAAGAAGGTCCGCCCGTCGGCGATGCCGCCGGCGAACACCGAGTCGTAGTCGCGCCCGATTGAACGCCTTATCCTGCGGCGATGGCGGTCACAGGAATTGCGATCGAGGTCTCGACGACTTGCGGGCGTTGTCAGTCGCCCCTTCCGCTGAACGGCGCGAGCGAGAGCGTCCTCTGCGACAAGTGCCAAACGCCCAACGAAACGTCGCACGACTTTTGGACGCGGCTGCTCGGCGACGCGATCGGCGAGGCCGTCGGATTCGGCGCGAACGAGGCGCGACCTTCGACCATCATCATGGACGGCCGCACGGTGAAGCTGCTCGTCGGCAAACAGGACGCGCGCTGCGTCTGCAAGGCGCCGTACGATCCCGACGCGTTCGACCGCGCGGCCTCGAGCGGCAAGCTGTTTTGCACTTCGTGCGGCAAGCAAAGCGCGGCGCGCCGCGTGCCCGATTGGTTCAAAGGCGTTCACCCGGCTGCCGCTTACCTCGTCGGCGAGACGCTGGCCGCGACCGTCGCGAAGGGCGTCGCGCCGGCGGAGCTGCGCTTTCACTGCTACCACTGCGGCGCGCCGCTGCCGAAGTCCCCCGCGAGAGACGACGAGGAAGAGCTCTGGCTCGACGTGCGCGACGGTGCGATCGCTCGCGATCGATTGGGATGGCAGCGAGACGCGTCGGATGTTTCCGTGGCCACGACTTAGCGTGCGAATCGGATCGCCGGTGCGCGGATCGACGGCGCGGACGAAGCACTTTTTGACGAACGCGTCACGCCGCGACGAGGAGCACGACCGGAAAACGCTGGAACAGGCGCGCCGCGGAAAGAAACAGGTCGCCGACCGACGGCACCTGCTTTCTCGTCGACAAAGATCCACTCGATCGTGTCGCCTTTTTCGCCTTCGCCGAGGCGCATCCCCGGCCACGTCGGCACGTGGCGTCCGTCCGGCGCGAAGCGGCGAAGGCCCCGAAAATGATGCCAGCTCCGCGAGACGAGGAATCGACGGGAGCTCGCGCTCGGTGAATTGCGGCCACTGCAGCGCGTCGGTGATGGTGCCGGACGACATCTGGGTGCGGCTGCAATCCCGCGCGCACCGTCGATCGCTGGTTCGCGGTCCTCGCGCTCGATCTCGCAAACGCCAAAGGCATGCTGCCGGAAGACGTGAGCGACTTTTGCGACGTCGCCGTCGAGCCAGGCGGGAACGTGATCGTCGCGTACCTCGCGAACGGCCGCGGCGACGCGGGACACGCGGCGCGCATCGCGCTGACGCAACCGAGCGGCGCGCTCACGTGGATCCAAGACGGCGTCGAATTTTCGGACGACGCACGCCTCGTCACGTCACCCGCGAGTGACGTCAGTCGATGAGCTCAGTGCGGCGTCGCGAGCTTGTGTGAGATCGCGTCGGCGATTTCCTTCGGAAGCACGACGCTGGTGAACGACACGTCGGCGATCTCGATGTGCCGTCCCGCAAGACGTTGGCGAAGATCGGATTCGGTCTCGTCTGCGAGGGTCGTCCCGAGCCGCGTGAGATCGAGGAACGTGTGTCGCGCCAAGCACGCGAGCACGACCGCGCGCAGCGCAGGGTCGATGACCTTCGCGTAGTAGGTTGGGCCCATTTCGGTGTCGAGCTCGTAAAGCTCGGAGACGATCGGCCGATAGACGACCGAGACGTCGACCGCGACGGGCAGCTCCTCCGAGGAGACGGCCTTCACCGTGACCGAGCGGCGCGAGTAGGTGACGTCGAAGTCGTCGACGCGCTGGCCGGCGCCGAGGCCGTGATGACCGGGTGCGAGCACTTCGCGTTGCAAGCCGGTGTGGGAATCGAAAACGAGCCCGCGATGTCCGGGATCGATGACGACACCGCCGCACGCCGTGACCGCGAGCAGCAAAGAAAGAAACCGCATCGCAGCGACCCGAGCAATGCGCGTGCCGCAGCAAATCCCCGCAAAACACCGTGCGACCCGAGGACCGGCGGGACGAGCTGCGCGACGCTCGAGACGTCATGCCGCGTTCTTTCGAAAGTTTCTATCCAAAGTGCTCAAAGTTGCCGAGAAGAAGCTCGCAAGAGGTGAGGTTCGAGCCATCGTTCGGGGTTAGCTTGCGGCTCCGCCCGGGCATCTTCGACGCGGCGCCGTGATGTCGGTCGATCGATCGGCATCGAATCCAATCGAGCTTGCGATGCGCCCCCTGAGGTCCACGCGTCGACGCCCGGGTGTCATCCACTCGACGCACGCGGGTCATGCACCCGACGCCCGGGAGTCATCCACATGACCCCTGGGCGTAATCCACTTGACCCCCGGGAGTCATCCACATGACCCCTGGGCGTAATCCAC